>NZ_JBVJFP010000010.1:0-304528 GCF_055587785.1 Streptomyces sp. NPDC046379 | reverse complement strand
GATGGGTCGTCGAGCGGACCTTCGCCTGGCTCCACCAGTTCAAACGCCTGCGGACCCGCTACGAGATACGAGCCGACCTCCACCTCGGACTGCTCTAACTCGCCTGCAGCATCATCTGCTTGCGACGGCTCCGAACCTCATTCTGAAATGATCAGTTAGTCGGATCCTCACGCGACGCAGCGCGGTACACCGGTGACAGCGACCGTCACAAGGTCGAACATCAGGACGTTCGTGAGGGAGATTTCGACATCCTCCATCACAACTCACCCCTACCCTCGGGCCTTGTAGTGGGATTCCTGTGACGCACTTGCACACTTCAATCACAGGAGAAACAGCATGCGCCGTGCACGCATCCTCGTCCCAGTCGTCGCCGCTCTGTGCGCTGTGGCGGCGAGCACGACGACCTCAACCGCAGCACCGGAGCCCACCGCATCACCTGAGGTCGGCCTCGCCACGCCGGCTGAGGAGGCAGCATTGCAGAAGCAGCTCGCCGAGTCCAAGCCCGTAATCGCCACCTACAAGGGAAAGAGGATCAACCTGGCCGACGGCTGGCAGGGAGCGCAGGCCTGTTCGGAAGTGCCGAGCGGTGAAGTCTACTGCTACGACAGCGCCGAGGAGGCGGATCGTGCTCTGGCTGCCATCGCCCCAGCAGCCGCGGGAGGCTACGGGAAGCGCGCGGCGTTAGCGAAAGCCGGCGGCGAGTTCGGTCCTACAGCTTGGAGTGACTGCGCTTGGGGATGGGTCTGTCTTTGGGAGCACTCAAACTTCACGGGACGTCGGCTCCAGTGGTCCGCCGACGGGACCAAGCAGCTCGGCGACTGGGACTTCCGGGACCAGGCCAGCTCCGGCTGCGTGAGGCGCGATCAAGGCGGTGCGTTGGTCTACGACGCCCGCACGGGCCTGCCCGACCCGTACATGGCCCTGGCCAACCCGCACTGCTACGACTTCACCACCGCCAGCTACCCGACCGGTGGCACCTTCAACGACAAGGCTGACTACATAAAGATATGACCGGCCGGCCTGGCGTCGCCTGTGGTGCTCGGGCGGAGAGCCTCTTGCCTAGGGGTGCCTGAGCAGGCATGAGTTCTGCTCACTCCGAGCTGCGGTCCCGGACCAGTCTGGCCGGGACCGCAGCAGTCTGCCTCAACCTCTCGGTCAGGTTGCATCGCTGTCAGGGTCGGGCTTATTTGCTTCAAAGCCCGCACAGGCGGCGGGTCGTCCTCGCAGACGCCCCATAGCCGCTGATCCGGTCGGCCAGGGCAGCTTCCGCCGCCGTTCGCTCCCGTCTCGGGCCGGAAGTACGTCTGCGGCGCCGAGCAGTTTTTTAAGGGCGCACCCGCCTTGCGCGCAGGCGATCAGGCTGAGGAGGCACCCAGGAAGAGCAGGCGGGCTGCATGCGGCGGTGGTCGATGCTCACAGGATTCGTCTCCGACGGAGTAGCAGCCGTGGATGTAGGTGACGCCGTGCGGCAGCGGTAGGTCGCTGACAGCCGGTCGGGCTTGCCTGTTTCGCCCAGCAGGAGCCTGCTGTCGGGAGCGCCCCCAACGGCCCGAACTTGTCGAGGGTCGAAGAACCCGGTCCGGGTAGCGGTCCAGGACGTGTTCGATCCGGTCGACCTTGGTGTCACGGTCGAGGTCGGGGATCCTTGGCTTGCCAAGGTGTGCGGATGATAGGTCATCGTACGCGGCGCATATGGGCGGCGAGTGCGCGGTTGAAGGGCACCCATACGGTGCCCTCACCTCTTCCATGAGATCACCCGCCCCAGGCAGCGGACGTACGTCCGTCAGGGTGGTGGGCTCATATCGGAGCTTCCAACACTTCTTCCACTCTCACTTCACCCGTATCTGCATCTTTTGGCCAGATGGCGGCAACTTTCCCTTTCACCGTTTTTCCGGCGTCTACGGTGCGCGTGACCCACTTCATCGTCGTGTAGTCGGGGCCGCTGAAGCTGAACCTGATCGTGTATTTGACCTTGAAGTATTCGGGGTTATGGATCGAGTAACGGGCGCTGAATGACCATTCCCCCTTCCATGGAGAGGTGCCGTAATCGATCACGTCAACTTTTGTCCCGGTCGGTACGGGCTGCTGGGGCGAGTTGGCCGTGCAGCCGATCAGGGCGCTGAGCAGGAGCAGGGCGGCGGGGCCGCCAGTTCGTAAGCGCATGGCTCGCAGGCTAGGTGAGCCGGCTGATGGTCCACAACAAGAGGTTGCGGCAGCGATCTATCAGCCATGGCCGAATGAGAAGGGGGGAGGGCTTTGGCCATCCAGCGGGTCTATCGGGTCGAGAGCCTAGATTCCGCTTCACGGAGGCCTCGCAGGGTGTTGCGCGAGCGAACGGGTTCCAGAGGGTTGTCGCAGTCCGGCCAAGCTCCCAGGCTGCGTGGACACCCGCGGTGATTGTGTGACTACAGTGCTTGCGGGGTTCTGCAGAGTTCAGTTCAGAGAACAGGGAAGCCAGGAACCACTTCACTCGCCGTCGAAACTGGCCCATTGGACCAACCGGGCCAAGCCGACTGGCTGCGTATCGGCACAAGAGCCAGACACGCAGGCCAGGCCGGAAACAGCTGAACGACTGCTTGCCCAGCGAGTCGTCGGTTCTATTGGTGAAGCAGCGAGACCTGAAGGCAATGGCAGCCAGGACTCCGCCTTTCGAGTAGATGCTTGTACGTCGGGCACGGATCTCGGACGGACTGCTCGCCCAACGAAGACCGCCATGAAAAGCGACTACGAGTCGCAGCCGGAATGGGTTAGAAGCCCTGCAATCCGAACGGCCCGCACTGCGAGGCCTCACCCGAGAAGAACGGACTTTGACATCACCATGAGAAAACTCTTAGCCGCCGCTGGCAGTGCTGCGGCCCTCGCCCTCGTAGCCCTGGCAGCCGCACCTGCCTCGGCAGTAACTGCCAACTCCCAATTCGACGTCGTATTCCCTGGCGAGAAGCCGCAGACTACCTACTACGTCGAAAACACCGCCACCCTGTCCGCCGGTATCAATGGGAAGTCGATAATGAGCTGGCAAATAATCGATGACCAGGTCATCGACAACTCCAAGCGGTTCACCAGCTTCAAAATCACGACACGGATCGAGGAGCGGCTGACCGCTACCAGCGAGGACCATGTCGTTACGTCGAAGACCTGCGACTGGACCAAGCTCGTAAACGACAACTACTCATGGTTCGTCGAAGAGGCCGCTAACACCTGTGCCGCCCCGTCCACGGTCTACGACGGCGACCTGTGGTGGTCGGCGGACTCAACGATCGTCTACGACATCGAAGGCGACGGCAAGGGAGCTATCACAAAGGAACTCCTCGGATCGCCCCTGATCCACGGCTGACACCCGCAGAATGCCGGGTCCTGAGCATTCTTCTTCCGGCCCTCAGGACCCGGTTCTGCCTAGGTTGTCCGCATCACTTCCCGCGCTGGAGTACTTGGGCCAGCACCGCTGGGCCGTGGAGCGGACCTTGTGCGACCGGCTACATGCACCCGGTTGGCGGCGTGAAGTCCGCGGATACCGTAGCGCGGCGGCGAACTGGTCGGGGAGGCTGTACGCCGTGTCTCATGACACCGACATCGACGACTGGCCGGGCTGCACACCCCGAAGAAATGCATCTGCCGAGCGACCTGGTGCAGCGGCTCAGGCTGGTCTGCTCCCTGCTTGTACCTGCCGGTCGCCGAACGCCACAGCAAGCCGGGGTGGCGCTGGCGCGTGAAGCGGTGTGGAAGCCCCGAGCCGGCCGATCACGTGACCGTCTTCTGGAACGCCGATGACGCACTGTTCGACGCCGTCGAGACGCAAGGCAACGGCGGCAGGTCAGGTCACCGGTGGGGCGCTAGTACTCCAGCAGCGGTTCGCTATCTGGCCTGGTCAGAGGCGTCGTCGGGAGTGTAGTTGACTGCTGGCGCGTCAGGGGCGGTCTCGCCGGACCGCCCCTCCAACGAATGACATCGAGAACTGTCCGAGCTGTGACGAGGGCAGCCTTCCCGCGTGATCGACGACCTTGCCGACGCGACCTGGGACCGTGAACTCGACGACCTCTTCCTGCGCATCGGCCACCGCTTTGGCCGTGCCGACCTGCGACGCCGCATGCGTGACTACGTCCGCGCCCTGCTTGGCCCGGTCGGCCGAAAAAACAGCTGGCAACTGGCCGAACACGCAGGCCACCGCACCCCCGACGGCCTGCAACGGCTGCTGAACGGAGCCACCCGGAACGCCGACGACATCCGCGACGACCTGCAGGCATACGCCGCTGAACGACTCGGCGAAGCCGACGGAGTCCTCATCCTTAACGACACTGGCTTCGTCAAGAAAGGCACCACCTCCGCAGGTGTCCAGCGCCAGTACTCCGGCACCGCCGGCCGCACCGAGAACTGCCATATCGGCGTCTTCGCCGCCTACGCCACCACCCACGGACGCGCCCTGGTGGACCGCGAACTGTATCTGCCCAAGTCCTGGACGGACGACCGCGAAAGCTGCCGCGCCGCCAAGATTCCTGATGAGAGGGTCTTCACCACCAAACCAGAACTGGCCAGGACCATGGTGCTGCGCGCACTCGCCTCGCCGCTGCCGATCGCCTGGGTGACCGCGGATGCCGCCTACGGCCAGGAGTGGCGCTTTCGGCGGACACTGGAAGAAGCCGCCGTCGGGTATGTGTTCGCCGTCCCGAAGTCTCAGCCGGTGCCCCGCTTCGGACGGATCGACCATCTCTTCAGCCAGGCACCGGATGAGGCATGGGAACAACGTTCGTGCGGCGACGGCGCCAAAGGCCCGCGCGTCTATGACTGGGCAGCTGTCCAGCTCCCGGTGATCGAGGACTTCGACAGTGAGCGGCCCACTCATCACCGCTGGGCGCTGGCCCGACGCAGCATCAGCAGACCCGACCAGGTCGCCTACTACCTCACATACGCGCCGGTGGAAGCCGGCGTCGACCAGCTCGTGCGCGTTGCCGGACGTCGGTGGGCGATCGAGGAATGCTTCCAGGCTGCGAAGAACGAGTGCGGCCTGGACCAGTACGAAGTCCGCCGCTATGTCGGATGGATGAGGCACATCACCCTGGCCATGCTCGCGCACGCCTTTCTCGCGGTCACGGCGGCCCAGGCGGGGGCAAAGGGGGACGCAGAAACGGTTCCACCATGGTCCCGCTCACCGTGGCAGAAGTCCGTCGGCTGCTGGCAACTGGCCCCGCCCACCGGCCCCATTCGCCCCTTCGCATCCATGCGCTGAGTTGGTCGCGATGGCGGCGAAGGCGTCAGGCGGTGGCCCGGCACTGTCACTACCGACGACGATGTCATTCGTTGGAGGGGCGGTCCGGCAAGACCGCCCCTGACGCGCCAGCAGTCAACTACACTCCCGACCGACGCCTCTGACCAGGCCAGATAGCGAACCGCTGCTGGAGTACTAGGCGGCGCCCGGCGGTTTCCGAACCGCCGGGCGCCGCCGCTGCCTGGGGCCGGCCGTCTACGGGAACGTCAGCTTCCAGCCGCTGATGTAGCCGGTGTCCTGCGCCGCCTGGTCCTGGACCCGCAGCCGCCAGGTGCCGTTGGCGACCTCGGAGGAGGCGTTGACCGTGTACGTGGCCTTGACGTTGTCCGCCGAGTCGGAGGAGCTGAAGCTCTTCAGGCGGTACGCCGTCCCGTCCGGGGCGAGCAGGTCGACCACCAGGTCGCCGCGCCAGGTGTGGACGATGTCGACCGTCACCTGGAGGTTGGACGGCGCGTTGCCGGCCCGGCCGGTCACCGCGATCGAGGACGTCACGGCCGCGCCGTTGTCCGGGATCGCCACGTCGGTGGTGGACTCGAACGACGTGCCGCCGCCTCCGCCGCCGTCGGAGCGGGAGCCGACCGCGACGCCCGCCCACGCGTCCTGCACCGCCTTGTACTCGGCGCTCGCCGTGCCGTACAGCTCGCCGGCGACCGCCAGGGTGCCGGTGCGGGCGCCCGCGTAGTTGGTGTTCGAAGTGAACTTCGTGGTGAGCGCCTTGAACCAGATCTGCTCCGCCTTGGCCCGGCCGATGCCGGTGACCGGCAGCCCGTCCGCGGTCGGCGAGTCGTAGCCGACGCCGTTGACGGTCTTGGCGCCGCTGCCCTCGCTCAGCAGGTAGAAGAAGTGGTTCGCCGGGCCCGACGAGTAGTGCACGTCGATCGAGCCGATGCCCGAGTACCAGCTGTCCTTGGACGATCCGTCCCGGCTCGGCCGGTCCATGTAGCGCAGCGGCGTGCCGTCGCCGTTGATGTTGATCTCCTCGCCGATGAGGTAGTCGCCGACGTCGGAGGGGTTGTTGGCGTAGAACTCGACGGCCGCGCCGAGGATGTCGGAGGTCGCCTCGTTCAGGCCGCCGGACTCGCCGCTGTAGACGAGGCCCGCGGTCGCCGACGTCAGGCCGTGCGTCATCTCGTGCGCGGCGACGTCGATGGAGGTGAGCGGGTTGGCGTTGCCCGACCCGTCGCCGTAGGTCATGCAGAAGCAGCTGTCGGACCAGAACGCGTTGACGTAGTTGTTGCCGTAGTGGACGCGCGAGTAGGCGGCGACGCCGTCGCCGCGGATGCCGCTGCGGCCGTGCACGTTCTTGTAGTAGTCCCACGTCAGCGCGGCGCCGTAGTGGGCGTCCGCGGCGGCCGACTCCAGGTTCGACGGCGTGCCGTTGCCCCAGACGTCGTCGGCGCCGGAGAACAGGGTGCCGGTGCCGGAGGTGCCGCGGTTCAGGTTGTACGTGCGGTGGTTGCCGCGCGCCCCGTCGGTGAGGGTGTACGTCGACCCGGACTGGGTCGTGGTGAGCGGGACCGTGCCGCTGTAGACGGTGTGGCCGGTGCCGGTCGCGACGGCCTCCCACTCGTACAGCTTCTCGCCGGTGGTGGCGTCGGTGAGAACGTGCAGCTCCTGCGGGGTGCCGTCGTGCTGGAAGCCGCCGACGACGGTCTCGTAGGCGAGGACCGGTTCGCCGGTCGCGGCCCAGACCACCTTGCGCGGGGCGCGCTCGACGTCGGGGCTCTCGGCGTCCTCGGCCTTCGCGGCGCCGAGGGCCTGGCGCTCCGCCCGGTCGGCGGCGACCTTCGGGCTGAGGGAGGGCACCTTCACGGCGGCGCGGGTGGCCCGGGTGACGCGCTCGGTGGCGCCGTCCTTCGCGGTCTGGACGATCAGGTCGCCGCCGAGGACGGGCAGTCCGGCGTAGGTGCGCTCGTAGCGGGTGTGCAGGGTGCCGTCGGCGTCCTTGACGACGTCCCGCACGACGAGCTTCTCCCGCGCTCCGAGGCCGAGTTCGGCGGCGGTGGCGGCCTTGTCGGCGTCCGCCGCGCGCAGGAGTGCGGCGCGTTCGGCGGGGCTGAGCCTGACCGGGACGGCGCCCGGGTCGGCCTGGCCCGCGGCGGCGGGGGCCTGCTCGGGGGCGGCGGTGGCGGCGCCCGACTGGACGGCCGTGGCGATCAGGGCGACGACGCCGGCGAGGGCGACGGCGGCAGCGCGGCGGTGCGGGGTGTGGGAGGTGCGTCTGTGGGAGGAACTGTCTCTCAACACTGACTCCTTCTGCGTGACCGCGGGTCGCGCGGCCGGGGGAGACCGGACGGGGGGTGGTCCGTCCGGGCACAGCCGTGGGGGGATGCGGGTGCCGAGGGTGCGACGGCCCTGGCGCAGCGGTGGGGTTCGTCGTGGGGTTCTTGCTGTGCGCGGGCCGTGGGAAGCGTGGCAGGGAACGCCCGTTCCTGTCAGGAGCGCGTCAACAAGTTGGCCGGAAATCGTTCGTTGTCCGGGCGTTCACGTTCGATATACGAACGCTTTGGCCGGCCGTCGGGCGGATCGTGCACCGGCGCCGGCCCCCGGCCGCGACGGTCGCGCGTGCCGGGGTCCCGGCGCACGCCGGTCACGCCAGGCTGTCCCGCCACGCCTTGTGCAGGCCCGAGAACCGGCCCTTCCCGGCGATGAGCTCGGCGGGCGTGCCGTCCTCCACGATCCGGCCGCGCTCCATCACCAGCACCCGGTCCGCGATCTCCACCGTGGACAGCCGGTGGGCGATGACCACCGCCGTGCGGCCCCTGAGCACCGTCGCCATCGCCCGCTGCACCGCCCGCTCGCCCGGCACGTCCAGCGAACTGGTCGCCTCGTCCAGGATCAGCACCGCCGGATCGGCGAGCAGCGCCCGCGCGAACGCCACCAGCTGCCGCTGACCGGCGGAGATCCGGCCGCCCCGCTTGCGCACGTCCGTGTCGTAGCCGTCGGGCAGGGCGCTGATGAAGTCGTGCGCGCCCAGCGCCTTCGCCGCCGCCTCGATCTCCTCCCGGCCCGCGTCCGGCCGCCCGATGGCGATGTTCTCCGCGACCGTGCCGGAGAACAGGAACGACTCCTGCGTCACCATCACCACCCCGCGCCGCAGTTCGGGCGTCGCCAGGTCGCGCAGGTCGACCCCGTCGAGCAGCACCCGGCCCTCGGTGGGGTCGTAGAACCGGGCGAGCAGCTTGGCCAGCGTCGACTTGCCGGCGCCGGTGGAGCCGACGACGGCGACGGTCTGCCCGGCGGGGATCGTCAGGTCGAAGCGGGGCAGCACCTCCCCGCCGGTGCGGTAGGCGAAGCGGACCGCGTCGAAGACGACCTCGCGGCCGGGATGCTCGGACTTCGGCGGCGGCAGCTCGCGCGGCGTCCGCGGCTCCGGCACGGACGGGGTCTGGGCGAGCAGGCCGGCGATCTTCTCCAGCGAGGCCGCCGCCGACTGGTAGGAGTTGAGGAACATGCCGAACCGGTCGATCGGGTCGTACATGCGCCGCAGGTACAGCACCGAGGCCGCCAGCACGCCCAGTGCCAGCGTCTCGTCCGCCACCCGGTACGCGCCCCACAACACCATCAGCGCCACGGCCGTGTTGCCGACTATGCGCGAACCCACGACATAGCGGGCCATCTCCAGCAGCGCGTCGCCGTTGGTGCGCTCGTGGCGCCGGTTCAGCACCCGGAACTCGGCGTCGTTGACGGCCTCCCGGCGGAAGGCCCGCACCGGCCGGATGCCGTTCATCGTCTCCACGAACTTCACGATCACCGCCGCGATCGCCGTCGACCGCACCCGGTAGACGCGCTGCGCCCGCCGCCGGTACAGCTGCACCAGCGACCACAGCGGCACGAACGAGGCGACCGCCACCGCGCCGAGGCCGAGGTCGAGCCAGAGCAGGATCACGGCGACGTACACGCACGACAGCACGACCGTCACCAGCTCCTGCAGACCCTCCTCCAGCAGCTCGCGCAGCGACTCCACGTCCGTGGTGGCGCGGGAGATCAGCCGGCCCGAGGTGTACCGCTCGTGGAAGTCGACGCTCAGCGCCTGGGCGTGCCGGAAGATCCGGCCGCGCAGGTCCAGCAGCACGTCCTGGCTGACCCGGGCGGCGGTGACCACGAAGGCGTACTGGAACAGCCCGGAGGCCGCCGCGCACGCCAGATAGCCGACCGCCACCGCGATCAGCGGCCCTCGGTCGTGGTCGCGGAACGCCGGCACCGCGTGGTCGATGGCGTACGCCACCAGCAGCGGGCCCGCCTGCACCGCCGACTGCTGGAGCAGCAGCAGGAGCGCGGTGAGGGCGACACGGGCCCGCATCGGCGCGAGCAGGGAGCCCAGCAGTGCCCGGGTGGCGCCCGGCGGGCTGGGCAGGCGGTCCTGGTCGAAGGCGTCCCCGGCGCCGGGGTCCGGCCGTCCGGCGGGGGGTTCGCCGCCGGGGGACTGGCCGGAGGGCGCGGACGCGGAGGTCGACGTGGGGGTCGACGCGGTCATCGGGCAGCCTCCTGCTGATGTGCTCCGGACATCAGATGCGCGTACTCGGGGTGGGTGCGCAGCAGTTCGTGGTGGGTGCCGACGGCGGTGATCCGGCCGCCGGACAGCAGGGCGACCCGGTCGGCGAGCAGCACCGTCGACGGACGGTGCGCCACGATGAGCGCGGTGGTGTCCGCGAGGACCTCCCGCAGCGCGGCCTCCACGGCCGCCTCGGTGTGCACGTCCAGCGCGGACAGCGGGTCGTCCAGCACCAGGAAGTCGGGCCGGCCCACGACCGCGCGGGCCAGCGCGAGCCGTTGGCGCTGCCCGCCGGACAGGCTCAGCCCCTGCTCGCCGACCTGGGTGTCCGCGCCCTGCGGCAGCGCGTGCACGAAACCGGCCTGCGCGACGGCGAGGGCGCGCTCCAGCTCCGCCGCCCCGGCCCCGTCGGGGGCGCCCATCAGGACGTTCTCCCCGACGCTCGCGGAGAACAGGGTGGGTTCCTCGAAGGCGACGGCGACCTTGGCGCGCAGTTCCTCGCGGGACATGGCGGCGATGTCGACGCCGTCGAGGGTGATGCGGCCGGAGGTCACCTCGTGCAGCCGGGGGACGAGCGCGGTGAGGGTGGTCTTGCCGCTGCCGGTCGAGCCGACCAGGGCCATCGACTCGCCGGGGCGGATGTGCAGGTCGACCCGGTCCAGGACGGGCGGGGAGTCCGGCGGGGCGTCGGGGTAGCGGAAGGTGACGTCGTGGAAGCGCAGGCCGCGCCCGGGCGCGGACGATGTCTTCGCGGGCTTGACGGTGTCCGGCTCCGGCTCGGCGTCCAGCACCTCGAAGTACCGCTCGGTCGCGGTCGCCGCCTCCTGACTCATCGCCAGCAGGAAGCCGATGGAGTCCACCGGCCAGCGCAGCGCCAGCGCCGTCGACAGGAAGGCGACCAGCGTGCCCGCCGACAGGTCGCCGTCGGCGACCCGCATCACGCCCAGCACCAGCGCCACCCCGATCGCCACCTCGGGCAGCGTCATGATGACGGCGAGGATCGACGCCAGCAGCCGGGCCTTGTGCAGCTCGGTGCCGCGCAGCGTGCCGGACAGCTCGCGGAACGCCCGCGCCTGGCTCCGGTGCCGCCCGAACCCCTTGATGACGCGGACGCCGAGGACGCTCTCCTCGACGACCGTCGTCAGGTCGCCCGACTGGTCCTGCGCCCGCCGCGCCGCCCCGGCGTACCGCTTCTCGAACACCAGGCAGGTGATGATCACCGGCACCACGGGACCGAGGATCACCAGCCCCAGCGTCCAGTCCTGCATCAGCATGATGACCACGCCGACGAGGATCGTCACCGAGTTGACGAGCAGGAAGGTCAGCGGGAACGCCAGGAACATCCGCAGCAGCATCAGATCGGTCGTGCCGCGCGACAGCAGCTGCCCCGAGGGCCACCGGTCGTGGAAGGCGATCGGCAGCCGCTGCAGATGCCGGTACAGATCGGCCCGCATCGCCGCCTCGACGCCCGCCAGCGGCCGTGCCACCAGCCACCGCCGCAGCCCGAACAGCAGCGCCTCCGCCAGCCCGAGCAGCAGCAGGTACAGCGCCCCGAGCCACACCCCCGCCGGGTCGCGGTCGGCGACCGGCCCGTCCACCAGCCACTTCAGCACGAGCGGGATGACCAGGCCGACGCAGGAGGCGACGACGGCGACGAACGCGGCGGTGAACAGCCGGGCCCGTACGGGACGCACGTACGGCCACAGCCGCAGGAGCGACCGCACGGCGGACCGCTGCCCGGACGGCTGCTCGGAGGGCCGGCCGGAGGGTTGTCCGGACGGCTGTGCGCCGCGTTCGTCGTGCGGTTCGGACGGCTCGGCGGTGGGGGCAGCTTGAGTCGACATCAGCAGCGAGCCTACGGATTGCCACTGACACTGCCCACCGAGTTTCCGCCGGACCGCGACCGGCTCGGACGGCGACCGCCTCCGACGGCGACCGCCTCCGACGGCGACCGGCGCACACACGACCGCCGCGGGTCGCCGCGACGGCGGAAGGCGCCGCGTACGGCGGAAGGCGCCGCGTACGGCGGAAGGCGCACCGCTCGCCCGCAGGTCAGGCGACCCGCAGCAGCAGCACCGTCCGTGCCGGCACCGTGATCTCCGTCCCCGCCGCGTGCTCCACGCCCGGCGCGCCGGCCTGGTCCTCCCGGCCGGTGTCGACGACCACCTCGTACCGCTCGGCCCACGGCGGCCCCGGCAGCACGAACCGCACCGGGTCCTCGCCGGCGTGCAGCACGGCGAGGAAGCTGTCGTCCACGACCTGTGCCCCCCGCTCGTCCCGGCCCGGAATGTCCCGCCCGGACAGATACATGCCGAGCGTCGCCGCGGGCGCGTACCAGTCGCCCTCCGTCATCTCCGTGCCCCGCGCGGTGAACCAGGCCAGGTCCCGCAGCCCGTCCGCCGAGTGCGCCCGCCCCGAGAAGAACGCCCGTCGCCGCAGCACCGGATGCCGGTGGCGCAGCGCGATCAGCCGCGAGGCCAGGTCGAACAGGGCCTGCCAGCCGGGGTCGGCGAGCAGCCCCCAGTCCACCCAGCCGGTCTCGTTGTCCTGGCAGTAGGCGTTGTTGTTGCCGCCCTGGGTGCGCCCCATCTCGTCGCCCGCCACCAGCATCGGCACGCCCGTGGACAGCAGCAGCGTGGTCAGCAGGTTCCGCAGCTGGCGCCGGCGCAGCGCCAGGATGCCCGGGTCGTCGGTCTCGCCCTCGGCGCCGCAGTTCCAGGACCGGTTGTCGTCGGAGCCGTCCCGGTTGCCCTCGCCGTTGGCCTCGTTGTGCTTGCGTTCGTACGACACCAGGTCCCGCAGGGTGAAACCGTCGTGCGCGGTGACGTAGTTGACGGAGGCGTACGGCCGCCGCCCGCCCCAGGCGTACAGGTCGCTGGAGCCGGACAGCCGGTAGCCCATCTCCCGCACGTCGGGCAGCGCGTGCCGCCAGAAGTCCCGCACGGCGTTGCGGTACCGGTCGTTCCACTCCGTCCACAGCGGCGGGAACGCCCCCACCTGGTAGCCGCCCGAGCCGATGTCCCAGGGCTCGGCGATCAGCTTCACCCGCCGCAGCACCGGGTCCTGGGCGATGACGGCGAGGAACGGGGAGAGCATGTCGACGTCGTGCATCGAGCGGGCCAGCGCCGCCGCCAGGTCGAAGCGGAAGCCGTCCACGCCCATCTCGGTCACCCAGTAGCGCAGCGAGTCCGTGATCAGCCGCAGGACGTGCGGCTGGACGACGTGCAGGGTGTTGCCGCAGCCGGTGTAGTCGGCGTACCGGCGCGCGTCGGGCTGGAGCCGGTAGTAGCCGCGGTTGTCGATGCCCTTCAGCGACAGCGTCGGGCCCAGCTCGCCGGCCTCCGCGGTGTGGTTGTAGACGACGTCGAGGACGACCTCGATCCCGGCCGCGTGCAGGGCGCGCACCATCTCCTTGAACTCGCCCACCTGCTGCCCGCGTGTGCCGGAGGCGGCGTACGCGGCGTGCGGGGCGAAGTAGCCGATGGAGTTGTAGCCCCAGTAGTTGCGCAGCCCCCGGCGCAGCAGGTGGTCCTCGTGCGCGAACTGGTGCACGGGCAGCAGCTCCACGGCCGTGACGCCCAGCCTGGTGAGGTGCTCCACGGCCGCCGGGTGCCCGAGGCCCGCGTAGGTGCCGCGCAGCTCCTCGGGCACGCCCGGGTGCAGCCGGGTGAAGCCGCGGACGTGCAGCTCGTAGATGACCGAGTCCGCCCAGGGCGTCTTCGGCCGCCGGTCGTCCATCCACTCGTCGCCCGGCGCGTCGTCGTGCACCACGACGCCCTTGGGGACGTACGGCGCGGAGTCCCGGTCGTCGCGCACGGTGTCCGCGACCTGCTGCTGCGGCCAGTCGCGGACGTGCCCGTACACCTCGGGCGGCAGCCGGAACTCGCCGTCCACCGCGCGCGCGTACGGGTCGAGGAGCAGCTTCGCCGGGTTCCAGCGGCCGCCGGTCCACGGGTCCCAGCGGCCGTGCACCCGGTAGCCGTACCGCTGGCCGGGCAGCACCCCGGGCACGAAGCCGTGCCAGATCTCGTGCGTCAGCTCGGTCAGCCGCAGCCGCCGCTCGCGGACCTCCCGGCCGTCCTCGTCGAACAGACACAGCTCGACGGCCTCCGCCCCGCCCGCCCACAGCGCGAAGTTGGTTCCCGCCACCCCGTCCGGGCCGACCCGGAACCGGGCGCCGAGCGGCGTCGGCGCGCCCGGCCACACCGGTACGGCACCCGGCGCCGCGGTGCGCTCGGGCGCGACGGCCCGCGTGGCGCCGTTCAGCGCGGCGGCCGGGCGCCCCTGTCCGGTGGCGTGCGCCGCCGCCACCGCCTCCTGCTCGGCTGCGCTGGACACCTGTCGGCCTCCCACGGCTCACGGAACGCGTCGGGGCGGGGCGCCCAGGCGTCCCGACCGGGGCGCTCCTCCGTCGTCCTCCCCACTGTTCTGCCCAGAGCACGCCTCGCACTCACGTTTCCCCAGGGCGGGGCCCTCGTTGAAGACGTCTGTGAGGCACGTACATGGGCGCGCGCGACGCGCGAGGGCCGCGCTGGCCGCCGTACTGACATGGACAGCACTGCTCGCCGGGGCCACCGGCTGCACTTTTGACGGCACGGGCGCGAGCCCCGGCGCCCCGGGCAAACCCCCGTCCGCGAAGGACGCCGTCCGCGTCGTCCCGGGGGACGGCAGCACCGGCGTGCGCCCGGGCGCACCCCTGCGCGTGCGGGCCGCGACGGGACGCCTGGAGTCCGTCGAGGTCGTCCGCTCCCAGGACGCCCGCAGGACCCCGGTGCCCGGCCGCATCTCCCGCGACGGCCGCAGCTGGACGCCCGACGAACCCCGGCTCGCGCTCGCCGCCGAGTACCGCGTCCACGCGGTCGCCGTCGACGCCCAGGGCCGCCGCTCCGCCCGGCACACCACCTTCACCACGTTCGTGCCGGAGGAACGCTTCATCGGCTATGTCACCCCCGACAACCGTGCCACGGTCGGCACCGGGATGATTGTCTCCCTCCGGTTCAACCGCGCGATCGAGAACCGCGCCGCCGTGGAGCGCGCCGTCCACGTCATCGCCAGGCCCCCCGTCGAGGTCCGCCCCCACTGGTTCGGCGACGACCGCCTCGACTTCCGCCCCGAGGAGTACTGGAAGCCCGGCACCCGCGTCACCGTCGCCCTGCGCCTGCGCGACGTCGAGGGCGCGCCCGGCGTCTACGGCCTCCAGCACCGCACGCTCTCCTTCACCGTCGGCCGCAGCCAGGTCTCCCGGGTCGACGCCGCCGCCCACACCATGGAGGTCCGCCGCGACGGCGTCCTCCTCGGCACCGTCCCGATCACCGCGGGAGCGCCGGAGACGACCACGTACAACGGCAGGATGGTGGTCACCGAGATGCTGGAGCTGACCCGGATGAACGGCGCCACGGTCGGCTTCCGCAAGGCCGACGGCAAGAGCGAGTACGACATCCCGGACGTCCCGCACGCCATGCGGCTCACCGCCTCCGGCACCTTCCTGCACGGCAACTACTGGGCGGACGCCGACGTCTTCGGCAACGCCAACGTCAGCCACGGCTGCGTCGGGCTGCGCGACGTGAAGGGCGGCGGCCCCGGCACCCCGGCCGGCTGGTTCTTCGACCGCAGCCTCGTCGGGGACGTGGTCGAGGTGGTCAACAGCGACGACCGGGAAGTCGCGCCGGACAACGGGCTCGGCGGCTGGAACATGGGCTGGGAGGAGTGGAAGGCGGGCAGCGTCGTGAAGTGACCGCACTGCGGGGGGAGTCCGGACCGGGGGCGGGTCCGGGAGCGGGCCGGTCGGGACCGAACGGCGCCGGCCGGGCCGAGGGTCCGGACGCGGTCCGGTCGGGAGTGAGCCGTGCCCGGCGCAGGAGAGGGGCCGGTTGGGACTGAACGGTGACAAAACCGCGGCGTTCACCGTGCTGACCATCTGGTTAATATGCGCCGAGCGCGCACGAAACGCGCGGGGGCGCGGGACCCGACGGGGTCCCGCCGGGTCCGGACGAGGGCCCGCGGAGGGAGAACACAGTGAACGTGGGACCGATACGGGGGGCGTCGGTTGACGCGCGCGGAGGGCGTGCGCGGGCGCGCCGGGGGGTGCCGGCCCTGCTGGCCGGCGTGCTGCTGCTCGCCGTCGCGGCGTGCGGCGGCCCGGAGTCCGGGTCCGGCTCCGGGGACGGCAAGGGCAAGCGCAAGGACAAGGCGGCGGCCACCGCGCAGGGCGGTCAGTCCGAGGCGGCCGTCACCATCACCCCGAAGGACGGCGCCGAGGCCGTCGACACCAGCGGCGCGCTGAAGGTGACCGCCGCCAAGGGCCGGCTGACCGAGGTCGTCGTCAAGGACGCCAAGGGCAACGAGGTCGACGGGGAGATATCCGGGGACGGCGCCACCTGGACGCCGTCCAGCCACCTCGCCGCGTCCACCCAGTACCGGGTGCACGCGGTCGCCAAGGACTCCGCCGGCCGCGAGGCCGCCGAGGACTCCGACTTCACCACCCTGACGCCGCAGAACACGTTCATCGGGACCTTCACCCCCGAGGACGGCTCCAAGGTCGGCGTCGGCATGCCGTTCTCCCTCCGCTTCACCCGGGGCATCACCAACCCGGACGAGGTCGAGAAGGCCATCGAGATCAAGACCGAGCCGCCCGTCGACGTCGAGGGCCACTGGTTCGGCAACGACCGCCTCGACTTCCGGCCCGAGGAGTACTGGAAGCCCGGCACCGAGGTCACCGTCCGCCTCAACCTCGACGGCGTCGAGGGCAGGCCCGGCGTGTACGGCCAGCAGGCCAAGACCGTCTCCTTCACCGTCGGCCGCAGCCAGGTCTCCGTCGTCGACGCCAAGAAGCTCACCATGAAGGTCATGCGGGACGGCAAGCTGTTCAAGACCATCCCGGTCACCACCGGCGCCCCGGGCTACGACACCTGGAACGGCCAGATGGTCATCAGCGAGAAGCTCGCGGTGACCCGGATGAACGGCGACACGGTCGGCTACGGCGGCGAGTACGACATCAAGGACGTCCCGCACGCCATGCGCCTGACCACCTCCGGCACCTTCCTGCACGGCAACTACTGGGGCGGCGACGCCTTCGGCAACCGCAACGTCAGCCACGGCTGCGTCGGCCTGCGCGACGTGCGCGGCGGCTGGGACGAGAGCGCCCCGGCCCACTGGTTCTTCGACAACTCGATGATCGGCGACGTCGTGGTCGTGAAGAACTCCAACGACGCCACGGTCGCCCCGGACAACGGCCTCAACGGCTGGAACATGCCGTGGGAGGAGTGGAAGGCGTAACGTCCGCGCGTACGACGGGCCCGGTGTGACCGACCGCACCGGGCCCGTTGTCGTTAGTGGCCGTTAACCTGCCTGCATGACCGTGAATCTCGAAGTCGCCGAAGGCGTCGGCACGCTCCGCCTCGACCGTCCGCCGATGAACGCGCTGGACGTCGCCACCCAGGACCGGCTCAAGGAACTCGCCGAGGAGGCCGCGCGCCGCGACGACGTGCGCGCCGTGGTCCTGTACGGCGGCGAGAAGGTGTTCGCGGCGGGCGCGGACATCAAGGAGATGCAGGCCATGGACCACACCGCGATGGTCCTGCGCGCCCGCGCCCTCCAGGACTCCTTCACCGCCGTCGCCCGCATCCCCAAGCCCGTCGTCGCCGCCGTCACCGGCTACGCGCTGGGCGGCGGCTGCGAACTGGCGCTGTGCGCGGACTTCCGGATCGCCGCGGACAACGCCAAGCTCGGCCAGCCGGAGATCCTGCTCGGCCTGATCCCCGGCGCGGGCGGCACCCAGCGGCTGTCCCGGCTGATCGGCCCGTCGAAGGCGAAGGACCTCATCTTCACCGGCCGCATGGTCAAGGCCGACGAGGCGCTCGCCCTCGGCCTGGTCGACCGGGTCGTCCCGGCGGCCGAGGTGTACGACACCGCGCACGCCTGGGCGGCGAAGCTGGCCCAGGGCCCGGCGCTCGCGCTGCGCGCCGCGAAGGAGTCGATCGACGCGGGCCTGGAGACGGACATCGACACCGGTCTGACCGTCGAGCGCAACTGGTTCGCGGGGCTGTTCGCGACCGAGGACCGCGAGCGCGGTATGCGCAGCTTCGTCGAGGAGGGCCCGGGCAAGGCGAAGTTCCTCTGACGTTCCCGCAGCCCGGCGTGCGACGCGAAAACCCTCTGGGGAACGGGCAGTTGCCACGATGTCTGATTCCGGCTCCCTCGATGGGGCGGTGTGTGGAAGCCTTAAGGCAACCTTAAGCCTGCCGTGTCGAGGGAGACCGCAGTTGCCGCCGAGCGATCCGTCCGCCCAGGTCGCGCGCCATGGGAACGATCCCGCATTGCCCCTGGCACATGCCGGTCGACTCCCGTGGACCCCTGCCTTCCGGGGGGCGTATTCGCCGGACCCTGCCACGGAGGCGGCGCCGGGCGGCCATGATGGGGGGATGGCGGGGCTGGAGGGCAGCGAACAGCCGCAGGGACGCGGTCGTACGACAGCGGCGCGCTGGTCGCCCGCGGTCGAGGACGAGCGGGCGCTCGAGGCCCTGGAGCTGTTCGGCAACCCGGCCGAGGCGGAGGTCCCGTTACTGTCCCGCCCCGAGTCCGCGGGCACGGCCCGGCGGCTGGCCCAGGTGGTGGTCCTGCGGCAGTGGGGACTGTCGCCGAAGATGACCGAGGACGTGGTGTTACTCGTCTCCGAGCTGGTCGGCAACGCCGTCCGGCACACCGGGGCCCGCGTCTTCGGCCTGCGGATGCGCCGGCGCCGCGGCTGGATCCGCGTCGAGGTGCGCGACCCCTCCCGGGGACTGCCCTGCCTGATGCCGGTCCAGGAGACGGACGTCAGCGGCCGGGGGCTGTTCCTGGTGGACAGGCTCGCGGACCGGTGGGGCGTGGACCTGCTGCCGCGCGGCAAGACGACCTGGTTCGAGATGCGGGTCGCGGACCGGTGACGGACGGCCGGGGTGCGGACCGCTGACGGACGGCCGGACTCGGCGCCGGTGACGGGCTGCGGCCGGGGTGCGGACCGCGGGCGGGACACGCCGTCGTACGGGTGACGGTCCGCAACTGCCGGGCACGTGCCGTGGATCGTACGTCCCATGATCACAACTCGCCTTCGGCGGCGGGCCGCTGCCGCCGCCCTGTCCTGTGCGGCCGTCCTCGCGACCACGGCCGCCACCGTCTCCGAGAACGCCGCCCCGGCCAAGGCGCCCGCCGCCAAGGCCGCCCCGGCCTGTCCCCAGTTCGAGGACCGCATCAAGGCCGCCGCCGACCGCCGCGTCGACCTGGAGCGCATCACCCCCAAGCCGGTCTGGCGCACGACCTGCGGCACCCTCTACCGCAGCGACAGCCGCGCCCCCGAGATCATCTTCGAGCAGGGCTTCCACCCCAAGGACGTCGTGGGCGGCCAGTACGACGTCGAGAAGTACGTCCTCGTCAACCAGCCCTCGCCGTACGTCTCCACGACGTACGACCACGACCTGTACAAGACCTGGTACAAGTCGGGCTACAACTACTACATCGACGCCCCCGGCGGCATCGACGTCAACAAGACGATCGGCGACACCCACAAGTGGGCCGACCAGGTCGAGGTCGCCTTCCCCGGCGGCGTCGCCCGCGAGTACGTCATCGGCGTCTGCCCGGTCGACAAGCAGACCAAGACCGAGATCATGGACGACTGCCGGAGCAACCCGCACTACAAGCCCTGGCACTGAGCCGCCCGGGTCCGCCCGTTAGTCTGACCTGCGTCAGTACGACCAGTAGGACGATTCAGCGGGAAAGACGAGGGGCGGACCGGTGGCGGACATCGAGGAAGCGCGCAAGCAGTTCGAGCGGATCGACACGGACGGCGACGGCTACATCACGGCCGCCGAGTTCAAGACCGCTCTGGCGCAGGGGGGCGACTGGAACGTCACCGAGGCGGTCGCCGAGGCCGTCATCGGCAGCCGGGACCTCAACGGCGACAAGGTGCTGTCGTTCGACGAGTTCTGGGCCCACCTGAACAAGTGACGCGACCGGAAGGGGCGTCCACCGCGCGGTCGGCGCGGGTGGACGCCCCTTCGGCATGAATGTCGCGCGCCCGGAATAGCGGGACGACCCCCGGAGTTGACGCACCCTGACAGACGTATGCATGTGCATTCAATGAAGGGGTCGGACATGAAGATCGGCATCATCGGCGCGGGCAACATCGGCGGCAACCTCACCCGGCGGCTCACCGCCCTCGGGCACGACGTCTCCGTCGCCAACTCGCGCGGTCCCGAGACCCTGACCGCGCTCGCCGAGGAGACCGGCGCGACGCCGGTCCGGGTCGAGGAGGCGGCGCGGGGCGCGGAGATCGTCGTCGTCACCGTCCCGGTCAAGGCGGTCCCGGACCTGCCCGCCGGGCTGCTGGACGGGGCGGCCGAGGGCGTCGCGGTGATCGACACCGGCAACTACTACCCGCGCGAGCGCGACGGCCGGATCGCCGAGATCGAGGACGGGGGCATCACCGAGAGCCGCTGGACCGAGCGCCGCATCGGCCACCCGGTGATCAAGGCCTTCAACGGCACCTACGCCCAGGACATCCTCGACCGCCCCCGCCCGGCCGGCGACCCCGAGCGCATCGCCCTCCCGGTGGCCGGCGACGACGAGGCCGCCAAGGCCAAGGTGCGGGCGCTCATCGACGAACTGGGCTTCGACACGGTCGACGCGGGCGGCATCGACGACAGCTGGCGCCAGCAGCCGGCCACGCCGGTGTACGGACTGCGCGAGGGCGTGGACGGCGTGACCAAGGCGCTGGCGGCGGCGTCCCCGGAGCGCACGCCGGAGTTCCGCGGCTGACCCGCCGCACCCGTCCGGGTCAGGCGTCGCCGGCCCACTCCCGCAGGGCCTCCTTGCTGGAGAAGCCGGCGACGTTCTTGTCCACCGGGTCGTCCGTGTACTGGTGGAAGCGCCACTTCGCCTTGATCCGGGGCTTGCCCGCGGTGACGTAGTCGGCGATCCACAGGCCGTCGCCGGCGTACGACGTCGTGTCGATGTTCAGCCAAAAGTGCCGATTGCAGTACAGGACGACCCGGTTGTCCGGCCGGAGTTCCTTCACCTTCCGGATGAAACGGTCCTTCTCGGAGTTGGAGGCGTGGGTGCCGTCGCTGGTCGTCTCCCAGTCGACGGCCAGGATGTCGCCCGGGCGGTCCGGGGCCTTGCTCACGAAGAACTCCGCCTGCGCGGTGAGGTTCCCGGGCCACAGGAAGTGATAGAAACCGACGACCAGCCCGGCGTCGCGGGCCCGCTCGGTCTGTGCGGCGAGCTTCGGGTTCACGTAGGTGCGTCCCTCCGTCGCCTTGACGAAGACGAAGGAGAGGCCCTCGGTGCCGTAGGTGCTGGACTGGAAGGAACTGACGTCAATGCCGCGGAGCATGGACACTCCCAAAGGGACGAAACGGGCCGTGCGTTGATGTATGCCCCGTATCGGCGGCGCCGACGCGGCCGGGCGCCGGCCGCCTGTCAGCCCGCGGGCTCGATGCGCAGCACGGCGGTGGCGCCGCGGGTCCCGACGACCTCCAGGCTCATGACGTCGTTGAGGGTCGCCACGGTCCCCCGCGAACAGCGCAGCCCGACGCCGCCACCGCCCGCCGACGACACCCCGCCGCCGCCGGAACAGCCCGAGACGCTGTAGCCCGACCCCGTCAGCGGCGCGGTCATCTCGACCGTCCCGCCGGTGATCCTCTTCACCTCGATCGGCCCGAGGCCGTACCGCACCGGCACGTTGACGACGTCCCCCACCCCGACCTCGATCTCGCACGTCCCGTCGGCGCACGGCCCGGTCGGGGAGGGCGACGGGGTGGGGGTCGGCGCGGGAGGGGCGGACGTGGGCGGGGCGGAAGCACTGGGACGACGGGTGGAACCGTCCGCGCCTGCCGGGGAGTTCGAGGAGTCCCGGGAGCACGACGTGAGAGCGGCCAGGAGGACGGCGGCGAGAACGACGGGCGGGGTGCTGCGCATCATGGCGCCATACGACCACACACCGGGCGGGACCCCTCCCGGCGACGGCTCAGCACTCGATGATGTTCACCGCGAGCCCGCCGCGCGCCGTCTCCTTGTACTTCACGCTCATGTCCGCGCCGGTCTCCTTCATCGTCTTGATGACCTTGTCCAGGGAAACCTTGTGCGAGCCGTCGCCGCGCATGGCCATGCGGGCCGCGGTCACCGCCTTGACCGCGGCCATGCCGTTGCGCTCGATGCAGGGGATCTGGACCAGGCCGCCGACCGGGTCGCAGGTGAGGCCGAGATTGTGCTCCATGCCGATCTCGGCCGCGTTCTCGACCTGTTCGGGCGTGCCGCCCAGCACCTCGGCCAGCGCGCCCGCCGCCATCGAGCAGGCCGAGCCGACCTCGCCCTGGCAGCCGACCTCGGCCCCGGAGATGGAGGCGTTCTCCTTGAAGAGCATGCCGATCGCGCCGGCGGCGAGCAGGAAGCGGACCACGCCGTCCTCGTCGGCGCCGGGCACGAAGTCGAGGTAGTAGTGCAGGACCGCCGGGATGATGCCGGCCGCGCCGTTGGTCGGGGCGGTGACCACCCGGCCGCCGGCGGCGTTCTCCTCGTTCACCGCCATCGCGTAGAGCGTGATCCACTCCATCGCGTGCGCCAGGGGGTCGCCCTCGGCGCGGAGCTGGCGCGCGGTCATGGCGGCCCGGCGGCGCACGCGCAGGCCGCCCGGCAGGATGCCCTCGCGGGACATGCCGCGCGCCACGCACTCCCGCATCACCCGCCAGATCTCCAGCAGGCCCGCGCGGATCTCGTCCTCGGTGCGCCAGGCGCGCTCGTTCTCCAGCATCAGGGAGGAGATGGACAGACCGGTCTCGCGGGTCAGGCGCAGCAGTTCGTCGCCGGTGCGGAAGGGGTACTTCAGCACCGTGTCGTCCAGCTTGATGCGGTCCGCGCCGACCGCGTCCTCGTCGACGACGAAACCGCCGCCCACCGAGTAGTACGTCTTCGACAGCAGTTCCGCGCCCGAGGCGTCGTACGCCCACAGGGTCATGCCGTTGGCGTGGTACGGGAGGGTCTTGCGGCGGTGCAGGACGAGGTCGTCGTCGTAGGAGAAGGCGATGTCGTGGGCGCCGAGGAGGCGGAGGCGGCCGGCGGAGCGGATCGCCTCGACGCGTTCGTCCGCCGTCTCGACGTCCACCGTGCGCGGCGAGTCGCCCTCCAGGCCGAGCAGCACCGCCTTGGGGGTGCCGTGGCCGTGGCCGGTCGCGCCGAGGGAGCCGTACAGCTCCGCGCGGACGGAGGAGACGGCGTCCAGGAGCCCTTCGCCGCGCAGGCGGCGGGCGAACATGCGGGCCGCGCGCATGGGTCCGACCGTGTGCGAGCTGGACGGGCCGATGCCGATCGAGAACAGGTCGAAGACCGAGATGGCCACGGGGACTCCTCAGGGGCGGGGTGGTGCGGGGGCGGCGGTGCACGGGGGTGGTGTGCGCCGCCGGGGTGAGGCGCCCGGTGGGGCGCCTCACCGCGGGAACGTCCGGCTGCCCGGCGGTCAGCCGCCGAGGCCGGGGTAGAGCGGGTGCTTGTCGGCGAGGGCCGTCACCCGCGCCTTGAGGGCCTGCGCGTCGTACGACGGCTTGAGCGCCTCCGCGATCACGTCCGCGACCTCGGCGAAGTCGTCGGCCGTGAAGCCGCGGGTGGCCAGGGCGGGCGTCCCGATGCGCAGACCGGACGTCACCATGGGCGGGCGCGGGTCGTTCGGGACGGCGTTGCGGTTGACCGTGATGCCGACCTCGTGGAGCCGGTCCTCGGCCTGCTGCCCGTCCAGCTCGGAGTCGCGCAGGTCGACCAGGACCAGGTGCACGTCCGTGCCGCCGGACAGGACGGAGACGCCGTGCCCGGCGACGTCCTCGCGCACCAGGCGCTCGGCGATGATCCGGGCGCCCTCCAGCGTGCGGCGCTGGCGCTCCTTGAAGTCCTCGCTCGCCGCGACCTTGAAGGCGACCGCCTTCGCCGCGACGACGTGCTCCAGCGGGCCGCCCTGCTGGCCGGGGAAGACCGCGGAGTTGATCTTCTTGGCCAGTTCGGCCGTGGACAGGATCACGCCGCCGCGGGGGCCGCCCAGCGTCTTGTGGGTGGTCGTCGTCACGACGTGGGCGTGCGGCACCGGGTTGGGGTGCAGGCCCGCCGCGACCAGACCGGCGAAGTGCGCCATGTCGACCATCAGATACGCGCCGACCTCGTCGGCGATCCGGCGGAACGCGGCGAAGTCCAGCTGCCGCGGGTACGCCGACCAGCCCGCGACGATCAGCCGGGGCCGGGACTCCTTGGCGAGGCGCTCCACCTCGGCCATGTCCACGCGGCCGTCGTCACCGACGTGGTACGCGACCACGTCGTAGAGCTTGCCGGAGAAGTTGATCTTCATGCCGTGGGTCAGGTGCCCGCCGTGCGCGAGGTTCAGGCCCATGATCGTGTCGCCGGGCTTGAGCAGCGCGAACATCGCGGCGGCGTTGGCCTGCGCGCCGGAGTGCGGCTGCACGTTGGCGTGCTCGGCGCCGAACAGCTCCTTGACCCGGTCGATGGCGATCTGCTCGACCACGTCGACGTGCTCGCAGCCGCCGTAGTAGCGGCGGCCCGGGTAGCCCTCGGCGTACTTGTTGGTGAGGACCGAGCCCTGGGCCTCCATGACCGCGACCGGGGCGAAGTTCTCGGAGGCGATCATCTCGAGGGTGGACTGCTGGCGGCGCAGCTCGGCGTCGACGGCGGCGGCGACGTCCGGGTCCAGCTCGTGCAGGGGGGTGTTCAGAAGCGACATGTCGGCGTTGGCTCCTCAGCCGGCGATGTGGGCGTCGTACTCGTCGGCGGAGAGCAGGTCGGCCGGCTCCTCCGCGACGCGCACCTTGAACAGCCAGCCGCCCTCGAAGGGCGCGGAGTTCACCAGCGACGGGTCGTTGACCACGTCCTCGTTGATCTCGGTGACCTCGCCGGCGACGGGGGAATACAGTTCGCTGACCGACTTGGTCGACTCCAGCTCACCGCAGGTCTCGCCCGCGGCGACCGTGGAGCCCACGTCGGGGAGCTGGGCGTAGACGACGTCGCCGAGCGCGTTCGCCGCGAACGCGGTGATGCCGACCGTCGCGACGCCGTCCTCGGCGGCCGACAGCCACTCGTGCTCCTTGCTGTAGCGCAGCTGCTGGGGGTTGCTCATGGCCTGGATTCTCCTGTACGCGTGGGACTGCGGATGAACGGGGGACTGCGGAAACCGCTGCTGAGCAGGGTGAAGGCGGGCGGAGTCGCATGCGGACCGGCACATGCGGACCACGCCTCAAGTGTTACTTCCGGCGCTTGTGGAACGGCAGCGCCACGACCTCGTACGGCTCGTGACTGCCCCGGATGTCCACGCCGACACCGGGCGTGCCCGGCGCCGCGTGCGCGGGGTCGACGTACGCCATGGCGATCGGCCGGCCCAGCGTCGGCGAGGGCGCGCCGGAGGTGACCTCGCCGATCACCTCGCCGCCCGCGACCACGGCGTACCCGGCGCGCGGCACCCGGCGGCCCTCGGCGACCAGGCCGACCAGGACCCGCGGCGGGTTCTCCTCGGCGCGGGCGGCGGCCGCCAGCAACGCCTCGCGCCCGACGAAGTCACCCTCCTTGCCGAACTTCACCACCCGGCCGAGACCGGCGTCGAAGGGGGTGAGCGCGGTGGTCAGCTCGTGCCCGTACAGCGGCATGCCCGCCTCCAGGCGCAGCGTGTCACGGCAGGACAGCCCGCAGGGGACCAGGCCAGCGCCCCGACCGGCCTCGGTCAGCGCCTGCCACAGGGCGACGGCGTGCCCGGGGCGCACGAACAGCTCGAAGCCGTCCTCGCCGGTGTAGCCGGTGCGCGCAATCAGCGCCGGGACGCCCGCGACCGTGCCGGGCAGTCCGGCGTAGTACTTCAGGCCGTCGAGATCGGCGTCGGTCAGCGCCTTGAGGATGCCGGGGGACTCGGGGCCCTGCACGGCGATCAGCGCGTAGGCGTCCCGGTCGTCGCGCACCTCGGCGTCGAAGCCGGCGGCGCGCTCGGTGAGGGCGTCCAGCACGACCTGGGCGTTGGAGGCGTTGGCGACGACCATGAACTCGGCCTCGGCGAGGCGGTAGACGATCAGGTCGTCGAGAATGCCGCCGTCGGCCCGGCAGATCATCGTGTAGCGGGCGCGGCCGACGCCGACGGAGGCGAGGTCGCCGACCAGGGCGAAGTTCAGCAGGGCGGCGGCGCCGGGGCCGGTGACCGTGATCTCGCCCATGTGGGAGAGGTCGAACAGGCCGGCGCGGGTGCGCACCGCGAGGTGCTCGTCGCGCTCGGAGCCGTAGCGCAGGGGCATGTCCCAGCCGGCGAAATCGGTCATGGTCGCGCCCAGTTCGCGGTGCAGGGCGTCGAGGGCGGTGCGACGGGGTACGGAACTGCTCATCGGACGGATGTCTCCCGGGGCGATGGGGGGACCTCCCGTGCGAGCTCATTCGAGCATGGGGGAGGGCGAGGTCGTTCCTCCCCATCTGTCATCGGAACCTGAGAGGTTCGCCATGACCGTGACCGGTCACTGGCTTGCACCTTGGGTGGGACCACCGCGCACGGCGGCGGCCCGCTTTTCAGATGTGCCTCGCCCGTGCGGTAACGGTGCCTGAGAGATTCAAGGGAGGGACTTGCTCCTTCGGCGTCCCAGCGCCGGTGGCGGCTGGGAACTCTCCCGCGCGGATTCAAACGGCCGGTATGCAGTTGGCGCGCACATCATTGCACGCATCGCCGGTTCGCGGCAGGCTGCGATCTGTAACCGTGCTGTGGCACCACGAGTACGAAAACACGAGACACCGCGGATTACCTTCTCTTTACACTCGACGGGGACGGGAACTCGTGAACCGCCCCAGGGGAGGACGATCACGGTGAACAGGACCACGGCCTACGCCGCCGGCTCGCCCGTCGCGCTGCCCCGGCAGCCCGCCGCGTCCGCGGGGGAGGCGTGCGTCCCCGCGCCGGTCGTCCGCGACCTGCGCGAGCGGGCCGGACGCAGCCCGCACGCACTGCTCTTCGGTCCCGGCGACCTGGTCGTGGTCACCGGTCTGCCCGGCAGCGGCAAGTCCACCCTGATGCGCCGGACCGTCAAGGCGGTCCGCATCGACTCCCAGGACACCCGCGACCGCTGGGACCGCCGCATGCCCGGCTTCCTGCCGTACGGGCTCTACCGGCCGCTGGTGCGCCTCGCCCACTACGCCGGGCTGCGCCGCGCCCTGCGCACCGGCGAGGGCATCGTCGTCCACGACTGCGGCACCCAGGCCTGGGTGCGCGCCTGGCTGGCCCGCGAGGCCCGCCGCCGGGGCGGCACGCTGCACCTGCTGTTCCTCGACGTCACCCCCGAGCAGGCGCTGGCCGGGCAGCGCGAGCGCGGCCGGGGCGTCTCCCGCTACGCCTTCCGCCGCCACCGCCGCGTCGCCGCCCGCCTCCTCGCCCGAGTCGAACGGGGCGCCCTGCCGCCCGGCTGCGTCTCGGCGGTCCTCCTCGACCGCGACGCGGCGAACACGCTGCGCCGGATCGGGTTCACGGGCTGAGGACGGGGGCCCGGGCGGGGCCGGGAATCGCGGCGTCCGCCACCGGGCTGTTCGCGGTCGCACGCCGGGCCGTGCCGCGTATACCGGGGCGTATCGCGTATACCGGGGCCGGGCCGTGCTCGCCGGGCCGGGCCGTGCTCGCCGGGCCGGGGCGTGCTCGCCGGGCCGTGCCGTGCTCGCCGTGCCGCGCACGCCGGGCCGGGCCGCGCACGCCGGGCCGGGCCGCGCACGGCCGGCCGCGCGATGGCCGGGGCGGGGCCGGGAGCGGGCGTTCCACGGTCGCCGGGGCGGGGCCGGGAACCGACGGCGGCGGGCCGGCGCAGGTTCGCGGACCGGGGTTTCGCGGTGTCCGGGACGGGGTCTGGACCGGGCAGTTTCCCGATGGCCGGGAATGGGGCCGGGGCACGAGAACTCCGCGGTGGTCGGCGCCCGACGCCGGGGGTCTGCGACCGGGGCTTCGTGACGGCGGGCCCCCGGCGCCGGCGGCCGTGGGCCGGGGGCTTCCCGGCGGTGGGCGCCGGGGGTCGCGGGCCCGGGGCCCGGCCCGCCGGACGGTAGCCTTTCAGCCGGACCAGTAGTTCTCGGCAGGCGGTAGGCAGATGGACTTCCCGGCGGACTTCTCCGCGGACATCCCGGCGCAGGCGCACCCCCATCCGCACGGCGGATGGCCCGGCAACGAGCTGGAGGAGGTGCTGTCCGCGTCCCTCGGCGTCCCCACGGCCGGCGCCCGGATCGTCGAGGTGCTCGGCCGCAGCTTCGTCTGGGTGCCGCTGCCCAACGGCGGCGGACCCGACAGCGGCCCGCTGGACCTGCCCACCATGGAGATCGCCGGCCAGGCGTACGTGCCCGTGTTCAGCTCCGAGGAGCAGTTCCGCCAGGTCGTCGGCGCGCACATGTCGTACACCATCGCCCCCGCCGTCGAGTTCGCGCGCGGACTGCCCCCGCAGGCCGGCATCGCCGTCAACCCCGGCGGCGTCGTCGGGATCCCGCTGCCGCCGCCCGCGGTGGCCGAACTGTGCCGGGCCGGGCGCACCCCCCTGGACGGGCCCGCGAGCGGCGGCCGGGTCCGGCTGTTCGAGCCGGACTGGCAGGACGACCCGGTCGACTTCCTCTCCGCCGCCTCCGCCGAGTTCGAGGGCATCGGCGTGGTCCGCACCGCCCGCCGCTGCCTGGCCGCCATCGAGACCGCCGACCCCGTGATGTTCGTCGGCGTCGAACTCACCGCCTGGGAGGGCGACCTGCGCGCCCTGCCGCTGGACGCCCTCGGCCGCGCCCTCGGCCGGGTCCCGGTCCGCTGGCCGGTGAACCTGGTCCTGCTGGACGTCACGGACGACCCCGTCGGCCACTGGATGCGCGAGCGGGTGCGCCCCTTCTATACGCAAATTCTCCCGCAGAACGGCTGAAGTCGATTCGTCGCCAAGGCCCTAAGCTAGGGTCACGGCTCAAAGCGGGCGTGGGACGAAGGGGCGGTAAGAAGTGAGCGCGAGCGGCACGGGAACCGCCGCGGCCGGCCAGGTCGAGCACATGCTGCGCCAGGTGACGCCGGGGCGCTACGACGCCTACGAGGCGCTGCTGCGCGCCCTCGCCACCCCCTCCGTCGGCCAGGTCTGGATGCTGCTGTGGCACGGCCAGGCCGGTTCCCCCGACGCCCAGTACGGCGACATGGAGGTCGGCGGCCACCACTACGCGCCCTGCGTCACCTCCGCCCAGGAGCTCTCCGCCAGCGGCTGGAACCGGTCGTACGAGGTGGTCGACGCCCTCGACGTGGCCCGCACCCTCTACCCCGACCACTACGGACTGTGGCTGAATCCGCACGCCCCCGGCGGCGGCGTCGGCATCCCCTGGCTCGATCTGCGGCGTATCGCCGCCGGTTTGGACCGCCAGCCCGCCGGCCCGCTGCGGCTGTCCGAACCCGCCGTCGAGGTCCCGCAGTTCTACGCCCTCCTCGCGCAGAACGCCCACCGCACCCCGGCCGTGCGCTCGCTGCGCCGCGCGTGGGTGCAGCCAGCCCTCGGAGCGCCGTATCTGGCCATCGGCCTGGACGTGTACGACACCTCCCCGCCCGCCGTGGACTCCGTGCGCGCGATGATGCAGCAGTCCATCGGCGCCGTCCCGGACGGCCTGCCGGTGTCCACCGTCGCCATGTCCGACGAACACGACCCGGTCGCCATGTGGCTGCGTGCCAACGCCCGTCCGTTCTACGACCGCGAGGCCCACGCCGCCCCGGCCGGCGGCTACGGCTACCCGCCCGCGCGCGCCTACTGAGCGCCCGCGCCACCCCTTCCGTCTCACTCCGCGAACGCGTCCACCCGCCCCGCGCGGGTCCCCGTCATGCCCTCGTGAACAGCCAAGTTTCGGCCGTGTCCTGCACGTTAAACCTCCGCATCCTTGATGTACCGGTAGCTTCCGATTTATCGAGTGTTCAAATCTCAGGTAGGTATCACCGCTATGCGGACTGTTCTCGTTTTCCGGCCGCGTCTGTAGTGTTCGGGCGGTCAACAGTGCTTTCCCCACAGTGGAACCCGGAGTGGCCTCCCTATGCGCATACTCAGATCCCGTGCCGCCAGGGCGATCACGGCCGCGTTGGCGGTCGGTGTGATCGCCACCGGCTGCGCCAGTGAGCGAGACAAGGAAGACCAGAAGGGGGACAAGGACACCTTCGTGTTCGGCGCCCCCGGCGACCCGAGCTCGCTCGACCCGGCGCTCGCGAGCGACGGCGAGACCTTCCGCGTCACCCGGCAGGCCTTCGAGGCGCTGCTGGAGCACGAGTCGGGCGGCAGCAAGCTCGTCGGCGGCCTGGCCGAGACCTGGGAGAGCAACGACAAGGGCACGGTCTGGACCTTCAACCTCCGCAAGGGCGTGAAGTTCCACGACGGCGAGACCTTCAACGCCGCGGCCGTGTGCGCCAACTACGACCACTGGTTCAACTGGACGGGCACCTACCAGTCCAGCGCGGTCTCCTACTACTGGCAGACCATCATGGGCGGCTTCGCGAAGAACGAGGACCCCGAGACCCCCGAGGCGAACTACAAGTCCTGCACCGCCAAGGACGAGCACACCGCCGTCATCGAGGTCAAGAAGCCCTCCGCGAACCTGCCCGGCGGCTTCTCCCTCCAGGCCCTGGCCATCCACTCGCCGAAGGCCCTCAAGGAGTACGAGAAGCAGGAGGCGACCGCCAAGGGCGACGCCATCACGTACCCCAAGTACAGCCAGGAGGCCGGCCTCGTCGCCGGCACCGGCCCGTACAGGATCACCAAGTGGAACAAGGGCAACAAGGAGGTCTCCCTGGAGGCCTTCGACGGCTACTGGGGCGAGAAGGCCAAGGTCAAGAACCTGGTCATCCGCACCATCGACACCGAGGACGGCCGCCGTCAGGCGCTGCAGGCCGGTGACATCGACGGCTACGACCTGGTCGCGCCCGCCGACGTCAAGACCCTCGAGGGCGAGGGCTTCCAGGTCCCGACCCGTGGCGTCTTCAACCTCTTCTACGTGGGCATGACCCAGGAGAAGAACCCGGCGCTGAAGAAGAAGGAGGTCCGCCAGGCCATCGCGCACGCGCTCGACCGCGAGAACCTGGTCAAGACCCAGCTGCCCGAGGGCGGCAAGGTGGCCACCCAGTTCATGCCGGACACGGTGGCGGGCTACTCCGAGAACGTCACCCAGTACCCGTACGACACCGCCAAGGCCAAGCAGCTGCTCAAGAGCGCCGGCGAGAGCGGCCTCAAGATCGAGTTCTGCTACCCGACCGAGGTCACCCGCCCGTACATGCCCTCGCCGCAGGACCTGTTCGAGCTGATGAAGGCCGACCTGGAGAAGGCCGGCATCACGGTCACCCCGAAGCCGATGAAGTGGGCCCCGGACTACCTGGACGCCACCGAGGCCGGCTCCTGCGCCCTGCACATGCTCGGCTGGACCGGTGACTTCAACGACGGCTACAACTTCATCGGCACCTGGTTCGCCGAGTACGACAAGCAGTGGGGCTTCAAGAACAAGGAGCTGTTCGACGCGGTGAACGCCGGCTCGAAGATCGCCGACACCGCGGGGCGCACCGCCGCCTACCAGAAGGCCAACGAGGTCATCATGGACTACCTGCCGGGCGTCCCGGTCTCCTCGTCGCCGCCCGCGATCGCGTTCGCCAAGAACGTGAACCCGCCGAAGGTCTCCCCGCTCACGCAGGAGAACTTCGCCGAGATCTCCTTCAAGTAAGTAGAGACAGGCATCGCACACGGGTCCGCCCGGCTGCTGCAACTCGGCGGCCGGGCGGACCCTTCGCTGAAGTCACTGACGTAAGAAAGGGGCATGCGGGGTGCTGCGTCTCGTCGTACGAAGACTGCTCCAGCTGATTCCCACCCTGCTCGGCCTGTCGGTTCTGCTGTTCCTCTGGCTCAACCGGCTGCCCGGCGGACCCGCCTCAGCGATCCTGGGGGAGCGGGCCACCGAGGCCGAAGTGGCACGGATCAACCGCGCACTGGGGCTCGACCAGCCCCTCCACATCCAGTACTGGCGCTTCCTCAAGCGCATCGGCGAACTCGACCTGGGCACCTCGGTGCAGACCGGTCAGCCCGTGTGGGACGAGTTCACGCTGCGCTTCCCGGCCACCGTCGAACTGTCCGTCGCGGCGATGATCATCGCGATCGTGATCGGCGTGCCGCTCGGCTACTTCGCCGCCCGCAAGCGCGGCGGCTGGCTCGACGTCACCGCCGTCTCCGGCTCGCTCGTCGGCATCTGCGTGCCGGTGTTCTTCCTCGCCCTGATCCTCAAGGACGTCTTCGCCGTCGGACTGGGCCTCTTCCCCAGCTACGGCCGCCAGGACAGCGGCATCGACGCCACCGAGGTGACCGGCTTCGCGGTCCTCGACGGCGTGCTCACCGGCGAGTTCGACGCCTCCCTGGACGCGGTCCACCATCTGGTGCTGCCCGCGATCACCCTGGCCTCCATCCCGCTCGCCGTGATCGTCCGCATGACCCGTGCCAGCGTGCTCGAAGTGCTCGGCGAGGACTACGTCCGCACCGCCGAGTCCAAGGGCCTGCGCCGCAGCGTGGTGCGCGGGCGGCACGTGCTGCGCAACGCCATGCTGCCGGTCGTCACCGCGGTCGGCCTGCTCACCGGCTCGCTGCTGTCCGGCGCCGTGCTCACCGAGTCCGTGTTTTCCTTCGGCGGGATCGGCTCCTTCATCCGGACGGCGATCGACGACCGCGACTACCCGGTCCTCGTCGGCTTCATCATGTTCATCGCGATCATCTACGTCCTGATCAACCTGCTGGTGGACGTGGCGTACAGCCTCATCGACCCGAGAGTGCGGGTGCACTGACGTGAGCACCACCAAGACAGAGAAGATCCAGCGCCTCGCGGAGCTCACCGCACACAACGAGAGCACGACCGGCGCGAGCCTGTGGAAAGAGGCCTACCGGCGGCTGCGGACCAGCAAGATGGCGATCATCGGGGCCGGCGTCATCGCCGTCTTCGTGCTGCTGGCCATAGTCGGCCCGTGGATCGCCCCGCATTCGCCGACCGCCCAGACCTGGCGCAGCGAAGTCCTCGTCAACCAGGGCAAGTTCGTCGGACCCCGCGGCGAGAACTGGCTGGGCCTGGACCACCTCGGCCGCGACATGTTCTCCCGGATGCTGGTGGGCGCCCGGCAGACCCTGCTCGTCGGCGTCGTCTCCACCATGATCGGACTCGTCGTCGGCTTCCTCATCGGCGGCCTCTCCGGCGCCGCGGCCACCCTCGGCGGCGACAAGGGCAAGCGACTCGACTCCTTCGTCATGCGCGTCACCGACATGATGCTGGCGCTGCCCTCGCTGCTGCTCGCCGTGTCCGTCGCGGCCGTCATGGGCCAGTCCCTGACCACCGTGATGATCGCCGTCGGCGTCGTCCAGGTGCCGATCTTCGCCCGCCTGCTGCGCGGTTCGATGCTCGCGCAGGGCGGCGCCGACTACGTGCTGGCCGCACAGGCGCTGGGCGTGCGCCGGCGCCGCATCGTCGTCACGCAGATCATGCCGAACTCGCTCAGCCCGGTGATCGTCCAGGCGACCCTCTCGCTGGCCACCGCCATCATCGAGGCGGCGGCCCTGTCCTACCTCGGGCTCGGCAACCCCGACCCCTCGGTCCCCGAGTGGGGCGTCATGCTGGCGCGCGCCCAGGACTTCTTCGACAACGCACCGATGATGGCGGTGTACCCGGCTCTCGGCATCATCATCACCGCGCTCGGCTTCACCCTGCTCGGCGAGGCCATGCGGGAAGCCCTCGACCCGAAGCTGCGAGGCTGAACCACCATGCCACTTCTCTCAGTCGACGAACTGACCGTCACCTTCGGCGGACAGCACGGCCGCAAGGAGTCCCGGGCGGTCGACGGCGTCTCGTTCTCCGTCGACCAGGGCCAGGTCGTGGGGCTGGTCGGCGAGTCGGGCTGCGGCAAGTCCGTCACCTCGCTCGCCCTGATGGGGCTCCTGCCGGCCAAGGGCGTCGAGATCACCGGCCGCGCCGACTTCGACGGCTCCGACCTGCTCTCCATGAGCCGCAGGGCGCTGCGCGACCTGCGGGGCCGCCGGATCGCGATGATCTTCCAGGACCCGCTGTCCTCCCTCAACCCGGTCGTCCCGATCGGCGTCCAGGTCACCGAGATCCTGGAGCGCCACCGGGGCCTGAAGGGCGAGGCCGCCCGCAAGGAGGCGGCGAGCCTGCTGGACCGGGTCGGCATCCCCGACCCCACCCGGCGGCTCAAGGAGTACCCGCATCAGATGTCCGGCGGCATGCGCCAGCGCGCGCTGATCGCCATGGCGGTGGCCTGCGCGCCGGGCCTGCTGATCGCCGACGAGCCCACCACGGCCCTCGACGTCACCATCCAGGCGCAGATCCTGGAACTGCTGAAGGAACTGGTCGACCAGGAGGGCACCGCCCTGTTGATGATCACCCACGACCTGGGCGTGGTGGCCGGCCTCTGCGACGAGGTGAACGTGCTCTACGCGGGCAAGGTCGTGGAGTCCGCGGGGCGCCGCGAACTGTTCGCCCACCCCACCCACCCCTACGCGCACGGGCTGCTGGGCTCCATCCCCCGGCTCGACGCCCCGCGCGGCGAACCGCTCACCCCCGTCCGGGGCTCCATCAACGACCGGATCGCCTGGGCCGACGGCTGCGCCTTCGCGCCCCGCTGCGACCGCTACGAGCTGGACTGCCTCGGCGGCACCCCGCCGCTCGCCGCGCCCCGGGCGGCCGGACACCAGGTGCGGTGCGTCCACCCCGTACTCGACGACGCCAAGGCCGAGGAGGTCCGCGCATGAGCCTGCTCGAACTGGACGGAGTCAAGGTCCACTTCCCGGTCAAGAAGGGCGTCCTCTTCGACCGCACGGTCGGCCACGTCCACGCCGTCGACGGCGTCTCCCTCAAGGTCGAGGCCGGCCAGACCTACGGCCTGGTGGGCGAGTCGGGCTGCGGCAAGACCACCCTCGGGCGGGCGGTGCTGCGCCTGGTGCCCATCACCGAGGGCGGCGTCGTGCTCGACGGAACCGACCTGGCCAAGCTGCCCGAGGAGGAGATGCGCCGCTTCCGGCGCCGGCTCCAGATGGTGTTCCAGGACCCGCTGGGCTCCCTCAACCCCCGGCAGAACATCGAGTCGATCCTCTCCGAGGGCATGATCGCCCACGGCATCGGCGCCACCCAGGAGGAGCGGCGCGAGAAGATCAAGGCGATCCTCGCCAAGGTCGGGCTGCCGTCCAACGCGCTGTCCCGCTACCCGCACGAGTTCTCCGGCGGCCAGCGCCAGCGCATCGGCATCGCCCGCGCCCTGGTCCTGGAGCCGGACGTGATCATCTGCGACGAGCCGGTGTCCGCGCTGGACGTGTCCATCCAGGCCCAGGTGATCAACCTGCTGGAGGAGCTGCAGGAGGAGCTGGGCCTGACCTACGTGGTCATCGCCCACGACCTCGCGGTGGTCCGGCACATCTCCGACGTGATCGGCGTGATGTACCTGGGCGCGCTGGTGGAGGAGGCCCCGAGCGACGCCCTCTACGCGGAGCCGCGGCACCCCTACACCAAGGCCCTGATGTCGGCGGTTCCCGTGCCCGACCCGGAGGTCGAGGACCGGCGCGAGCGCATCCTGCTCACCGGCGACCTGCCCTCGCCGGCCGACCCGCCCGCCGGATGCCGGTTCCACACCCGGTGCCCGTGGGTGCAGGAGACGCTGTGCGCCACCGAGCGGCCGGCGCTGACCGACGTCGGCGGCGGACACCGGGTGGCCTGCCACTACGCCGCCGAGATCGCCGCGGGGACGCTGACGCGGACGACGGGGGACGTGGTCCCGGCGGCGCGGGAGGGGCTGGACGACAATCCGGCGCCGGCGGCGGTGGGCGCGGCGGGGAAGGCGGCCGAGGCGGCCGAGGCGGAGAAGGCGGCCGAGACGGGCAAGGCGGCCGAGGCGGAGAAGGCCGGCTAGTCGGCCCTCCGTGGTGACCCTCTGGGTCGGCCTTTGATTTGCCGACCGTCTCACGGGGTGGACCTTGATTTGTAAGGTCCACCCCGGGGCGCGTCACAATGTTCTGGTGCTCCAGCAATTGTTCAGCCCTTCCGTCCAGCACACCCTGGATCTGGTCGGCATCTTCGTCTTCGCGATCTCCGGCGCACTGCTGGCCGTCCGCAAGAACTTCGACGTCTTCGGCATCGCGGTGCTCGCCGAGGTCACCGCGCTCGGCGGGGGACTCTTCCGCGACCTGGTCATCGGCGCCGTGCCGCCGGCCGCGTTCACGGACCTCGGGTACTTCCTCACCCCGCTCCTCGCCGCCCTCCTGGTCTTCTTCCTGCACCCGCAGGTGGAGCGCATCCAATCGGGGGTGAACGTCTTCGACGCGGCCGGGCTCGGGCTGTTCTGCGTCTCGGGCACGACCAAGGCCTACGAGCACGGGCTCGGCCTGACCGCCTCGGCCGCCCTCGGGCTCGCCACCGCGGTCGGCGGCGGGGTGCTGCGCGACGTCCTCGCCAACGAGGTGCCCTCACTGCTGCGCTGGGACCGCGATCTGTACGCCGTGCCCGCGATGGTCGGCGCCGCCATGGTCGCGCTGTGCATCCAGCACGACGTCCTGACGCCGGTGACCTCGGGGCTGGCGGTCGTCACGGCCTTCGTGCTGCGGCTGCTGGCGATGCGCTACCACTGGCGGGCGCCGCGCGCCTGGAACCGGCGGTCGACGGTGCGGGAGGAGATGCCGGAGGGGGCGGAGCGGCTGGACCGGCCATCGGAAAAAGCTACCGCTTAGTAGTTGTTTGTTGTACCGTACCGCCATGGCTCAGGCATCCCAGGCGACCATCGGCGACAGCGAGTTCGACCGCGACACCGCCGTCACCCGGCGCGCGCACGGCGTCTACGACATCGACCTGTCCGCCGGCTGGACCATCATCAACGCCGTGAACGGCGGCTATCTGCTGGCCGTCCTGGGCCGCGCCCTCGCGGACGCGCTCCCGCACCCGGACCCGTTCACCATCTCCGCGCACTACCTCACCGCCTCCCGGCCCGGCCCGGCGGTCGTGCGCACCGAGACCGTCCGCACCGGCCGCACCCTCTCCACCGGCCAGGCCTCGCTCTTCCAGTACGACGAGCAGGGCGCCGAGGTCGAACGGATCCGCGTCCTCGCCTCCTACGGCGACCTGGGCGCCCTGCCCGACGACGTCCGCACGACCGCGAAGCCGCCCGCGATCCCGCCGGTGGAGCAGTGCTTCGGCCCCTCCGACGCCCCGGCCCCCGTGCCCGGCAGCTCCGCCATCACCGACCGGCTGATGCTCAAGCTGGACCCGGCCACCCTCGGCTGGGCGCTCGGCGCGCCGTCCGGCAAGGGCGAGATGCGCGCCTGGTTCGGCCTCGCCGACGGCCGCGACGCCGACCCCCTCTCGCTGCTCCTCGCGGTGGACGCCCTCCCGCCGACCGCCTTCGAGCTGGGCCTGAGCGGCTGGGTCCCGACGGTCGAGCTGACCGTCCACGTCCGCTGCCGCCCGGCCCCCGGCCCGCTGCGCGTCTCCATCACCACCCGCAACCTCGCGGGCGGGTTCCTGGAGGAGGACGGCGAGGTCTGGGACAGCGAGGACCGGCTCGTCGCCCAGTCCCGGCAGCTGGCACGCGTGCGGCTGTCGGACTGAGGGCTCCGTCGCCGTCGGGCCGAGCGTCCCGCCGCCCGGCGGGGGATCAGTCCAGCCAGTGCTCCCGGCCGACGGCGATCAGCCGCAGTCGGCGCGCGGCCGTCCGCATGACCCGCCCGCGCTCCTCCTCCGGGGCGTCGAGCGCCTCCAGGAGGAGCGAGGCGGTCGCCAGCATCTGGTCGACGTAGAGGCCCGCCAGCATCGCCAGGTCGTCCTCGCTCCACCCCCGCGACAGCGGGTCCCCGGCCAGCGCGGCCCCCACCTCCTCGGCGAACCGGGCCAGCCGGTCCCGTATGGCCTCCCGCACGGGCTGGACGCCGCCGTGCCGCTCACGGGCGAGGAAACGGATGTGCGCGGGGTGTGCTTCCACCTGGCGGGCGATCAACTCCACGGCGAGCGCGATGCGTTCGTCGCTGTCGCCGGTCGTGGACACCGCCGACCGGATCAGCGGGTGCAGGCTGCCGAGCGACTCCTCCACCAGGGCCACGCCGAGGTCCGCCGTGGAGCGGAAGTGGCGGTAGAAGGCGGTCGGCGCGACCCCCACGGCACGGGTGACCTCGCGCAGGCCCAGGCTGCTCAGACTCTGCTCCTCCAGCAGCTCCAGCGCCGCGTCCAGCAGCGCCCGCCGGGTCTTCGCCTTCTGCGCCTGCCGGATGCCGACGGTGTGACTCATGCCATGCAGTCAACAACCGTTCTCCGGAAATCTGAACCCGCCGGATTGTTTGGACTGGTAAGTCAGTGAACAGGTGTGTACACAGCAGAGTGTCCGGCCGGCCGGACCGGCCGAGTCGATGCCGTCCGGTCGGCCGGGCCGATCCGAGAGGCAACCGGAAGGGATGCGATTCCCGTGCTGTTCCTCGTCGCCGCACTGCTCCTGCTCGGCGTCGTCCTGGGCACCGTCGCCCACGCGCCGCTGGGTTTCACCGCCGTCCTGGCCGCGGTGATCGCCGTCTGGCTCGCCGTCTTCGCCCTGCGCGAACGGCACGGCCGCCGTCGCCGGACGCCCGCGCACTGACCGCCGTGGCGGCGAACGCACGACCGCCGACGCCGTCCTCACGAACGCACCCACCGCCGCACCAGCGAACGGGAGCACGGACCATGCAGCTGACCGCACCGGCCACGCGCCGCACCGGCATCCGCGACGCCGACGGGATGGCCGTCGCCTCCTTCGTCCTCGGCCTGCTGGGCCTGCTCGTCCTCAGCCTCTTCCTCGGCCCGACGGCCGTCGCCCTGGCCGCCGTCGCGCTGCGCCGCGGCACCCGGCGCCGTGGCCGCGCCTTGCTCGGCATGGGCCTGGGCATCGCCGACCTGGTCGTCCTGGCGGCGTTCGTGCAGGCGGACGGCACGATCTCCTGGAGTTTCTAGACCCGTGCTCGCGAGGCGGACGGAGCGCCACGACCGGGCACGGCGGGGTGCGGCGCCGTCGCGACGGCCGCGGTGGGCCACGCGGCTGAGGGCGCCGGGGCCGGGAGCCGTAGAATCGGCGGCACCATGGCATACCTCGACCACGCCGCGACCACCCCGATGCTCCCGGAGGCGGCAGAGGCCCTGACCGCCCACCTGGGCGTCACGGGCAACGCCTCCTCCCTCCACGCATCCGGCCGCGCCGCACGGCGAGCCGTCGAGGAAGCCCGCGAGACCCTGGCGGACGCCCTCGGCGCACGGCCCAGCGAGATCGTCTTCACCTCCGGCGGCACCGAGGCCGACAACCTCGCCGTCAAGGGCCTGTACTGGGCCCGCCGCGACGCCGACCCGGCCCGCACCCGCGTCCTCGCCAGCCCCGTCGAACACCACGCCGTCCTGGACGCCGTGCACTGGCTCGGCGAGCACGAGGGCGCCACCGTCGAGTACCTCCCCGTCGACTCCCACGGCCGGGTCCACCCCGAGGCCCTGCGCGAGGCCGTCGCCCGCGACCCCGGCGACGTCGCCCTGGCCACCGTCATGTGGGCCAACAACGAGATCGGGACCGTCCAGCCGGTGCGTGAACTGGCCGAGGTGGCCGCCGAGTTCGGCGTCCCGCTGCATTCCGACGCGGTGCAGGCCTTCGGCCAGCTCCCGATCGGGTTCGCCGGGTCGGGCCTCGCCGCGATGACCGTCTCAGGTCACAAGATCGGCGGGCCGTACGGCATCGGCGCGCTGCTCCTCGGCCGCGAGTACAGCCCCGTGCCGGTGCTGCACGGCGGCGGACAGGAACGCCACGTCCGCTCCGGCACCCTCGACGTCCCCGCCATCGCCTCCTTCGCGGTCGCCGGACGGCACGCCGCCGAGCACCGGGAGCGGTTCGCCCGGGAGATCGGCGCCCTGCGGGACGACCTGGTCGCCAAGGTCCGCGCGGCCGTCCCCGACGCCATCCTCGGCGGCGACCCGGACCCCGCGGGGCGGCTGCCGGCAAACGCCCACTTCACCTTCCCCGGCTGCGAGGGCGACTCCCTGCTGCTGCTCCTCGACGCCCAGGGCATCGAGTGCTCCACCGGTTCCGCCTGCACCGCCGGCGTCGCCCAGCCCAGCCACGTCCTCCTCGCCACCGGCGTCGACCCCGACCTGGCCCGCGGCACCCTGCGCTTCTCCCTCGGCCACACCTCCACCCCGGACGACGTCGAGGCGCTCGCCAGGGCCATCGGACCGGCGGTGGAACGGGCTCGGGCGGCGGGGCTGACGTAAGGGCGCCGGTCCCGTGCGCCCGGGTACGGCCTTGCCGGGAAGCGGGCAGAGGCCAACACCCCGGACGCGAACCTCGTCGCGCAGGTCTTCGCGCTGCTCGCCGCCCTGATCCACCTCGTGGTCGGGATCCTGGAGCGCTTCCCCTACGGCCGTCCCGAGGTCCGCCGCTTCCTCACCACGTCCACGGCGGACGCCCCCGAGGTCACCCTGTGGCGTTCGGGCGTCGCCGTCCACAACATGCTGCTCGGCCTCGGCCTCGTCGCCCGGGTCGTCGCCCCGCACACCGGGGACACCACCGTCGGCCGCACACCGGTCGGCTGCCCGTGCGCGTTCCTCGTCGTGTCCTCCGTCGTCGGCGTGTCCTTCCCGCGCCTGCGGCGGGGCGCCCTCGGCCGGGGCGTCGCCCCGGCCCTCGCCCTCGTCGCCGCCGCGCTCGGCCGAGCCACGCCACGGCCCGGCCGCCGCGTCACGCCACGGCCGTCCGCGCCCGCCGCACGAGCTTCAGGTAGCGGTCCCAGTCCCAGTGCGGGCCCGGGTCCGTGTGGTCCGTGCCCGGCACCTCCACGTGCCCGATGATGTGCTCGCGGTCGACCGGGATGTCGTACCGCCGGCATATCCGTGCCGTCAGCCGCGCGGACGCGGCGTACATCGCGTCCGTGAAGTCCTGGGGGCGGTCCACGAAGCCGGCGTGCTCGATGCCGACGCTGCGTTCGTTGTAGTCCCGGTTGCCCGCGTGGTACGCCACGTCCAGCTCGCGGATCATCTGGGTGACGTGGCCGTCCCCGCGCACCACGTAGTGCGACGCGGCGCCGTGCTCCGGGTCCTGGAACACCTTCACCGCACTGTCGAAACTGCCCTGGGTGACATGGACGACCACCATGTCTATCGCGTAGTCGGCCGGGCGGTCCGCCATCCGCCAGTTCGCCGGCGAGGCCCCCACCCAGCGCGCGCCCCGGTGGTCCACCGCGCCCGCCACCCGCGGCTTGTCCACGCCGGGCACCTGCCACCACAGCCGCGACAGCTCGTCGCGGGCCAGCAGCGCGCCCGTGCCGGCCACGGCCGCCGCGCCCCCGGCGATCAGCGCGCGCCGCCCGATCCGCGGGCCGGCGCCGCCCTTGTTCTGCTCCATGTGACCGAGAACGGATACTCGCGGGCTCCGGTTCCCGCGCCCCCGTACCCTGGATGCGTTATGACTGACACCCCGCAGCGCTCCCGCCCCCTCCGCGTCCTCGCCGCCATGTCCGGCGGGGTCGACTCCGCCGTGGCCGCCGCCCGCGCCGCCGAGGCGGGCCACGACGTCACCGGCGTCCACCTGGCGCTCTCCGCGAACCCCCAGTCCTTCCGCACGGGCGCGCGCGGCTGCTGCACCATCGAGGACTCCCGCGACGCCCGCCGCGCCGCCGACGTCATCGGCATCCCGTTCTACGTCTGGGACCTCGCCGACCGCTTCCGCGAGGACGTGGTCGAGGACTTCGTCGCCGAGTACGAGGCGGGCCGCACCCCGAACCCGTGCCTGCGCTGCAACGAGAAGATCAAGTTCGCCGCCCTGCTGGACAAGGCCCTCGCCCTCGGCTTCGACGCCGTGTGCACGGGCCACTACGCCAAGGTGATCGTCCGCCCCGACGGCACCCGCGAACTGCACCGCGCCTCCGACATGGCCAAGGACCAGTCCTACGTCCTCGGCGTGCTGGACGACCGGCAGCTCGCCCACGCCATGTTCCCGCTCGGCGACACCGTCACCACCAAGGACGAGATCCGCGCGGAGGCCGAGCGGCGGGGCCTCGCGGTGGCCAAGAAGCCCGACTCGCACGACATCTGCTTCATCGCCGACGGCGACACCCAGGGCTTCCTCGCGAAGCGGCTCGGCAGGGCCGAGGGCGACATCGTGGACGAGGCCGGCAACCGCCTCGGCACCCACGACGGCGCCTACGGCTTCACCATCGGTCAGCGCAAGGGCCTGCGCATCGGCACCCCGGCGCCCGACGGCAAGCCCCGCTACGTCCTCGACATCTCCCCGGTCACGAACACCGTGACGGTCGGCCCGGCCGACGCCCTCGACGTCACCGCCCTGACCGCGGTCAGGCCCCGCTGGTGCGGCACGGCCCCCACCGGTCCCGGCGCCTACACCGCCCAGCTGCGCGCCCACGGCGACGAGACGCCGGTGACCGCGCGGCTCGTGGACGGCGAACTGCGCGTGGAGTTCGCCGAGCCCGTCCGCGGGGTCGCCCCCGGCCAGGCGATCGTGCTGTACGACGGCACGCGCGTGGTGGGGTCGGCGACGATCGCCTCGACGGTGCGGGCGACGGCCGGGGTGGCCTGAACGACCGTCCGCGCGAGGGGCGGGGCAAGGCGTCGACGGCGCGGCCGGCCGAGCCGCCGCCCGCGCGCGGGGGTCAGTCCGGTTCGACGTCGTAGAAGCAGAGGTGGCCCTTGATCCGTGCCACCGCCGGCTTCGGCTCCGGGTAGGACCAGACGAGGTCGGGCGCGTCCGGCAGCGACCAGTAGGACGCGGTGCCCTTGAAGGGGCAGTGGGTGTGGGTGTCGGAGGGCGTCAGCAGGTCCGTGCGGACGTCCTCGGCGGGAAGGTAGTACCGCACCGGACAGCCCGTCTCGCGCAGCACGAGCGGCCGTGAGCTGTCCGCGAGCACCTGCCCGTCACGGACGACCCGCACGCGCCGCGTGCCCTGCTCGATGGTGATCGTGTGTCCTTCGGTCATGCCGGAAAAAGCGCGAGACGGACGCCGCTTGTTCCCGCGTACGGTGATCGCATGAACATCTGCGTCTTCCTCTCCGCCGCCGACCTCGACGAGCGGTACACGCGCCCCGCGCGCGAATTCGCCAAGCTCCTCGCCAAGGGCGGCCACGCCCTGGTGTGGGGCGGGTCCGCCGCCGGTCTGATGAAGGTCGTCGCCGACGGGGTGCGGGAGGCGGGCGGGCGGCTCGTCGGCGTCTCGGTGGAGTTCCTGGCGTACAAGGCCTACCAGGGCGCCGACGAGATGGTGGTCGCGCGGGACCTCGCGGAGCGCAAGCGCCTGCTGCTGGAGAAGTCGGACGCCGTGGTCGTCATGGTCGGCGGCACCGGGACCCTGGACGAGGCCACCGAGATCATGGAGCTGAAGAAGCACGGCCACACCGAGAAGCCGGTCGTCGTGCTCAACACCGAGGGCTTCTACGACGGCCTCAAGGAGCAGTTCCGGCGCATGGAGGACGAGGGCTTCCTGCCCCGCCCCCTCACCGACCTGGTCTTCTTCGCCGAGGAGCCGGTGGGTGCGCTGGCCTACCTGGAGGAGAGCCGGGGCGTGGCCTGACGCCGGGTGATGCGAGCATGGCGGACATGGCTACCCATGTGATCACCGGGGCGGGTTCCGGCATCGGCGCCGCCGTGGCCCGCCGGCTGCACGCGCGCGGGGACGACCTCGTCCTGCACGCGCGCGACGCGGGCCGCGCGAAGGAACTGGCGGCGCGGTTCCCCGGCGCCCGCACCCTCGTCGGCGACCTCGCCGACCCCGACCGGCTCAGCTGGGCCTTCTCCCACCAGACGCTGCCCGACCGGGTGGACTCCCTGCTGCACATCGCCGGCGTGGTGGACCTCGGCCCGGTCGGCGACCTCACCCCCAAGACGTGGCGGCACCAGATCGACGTCAACCTGATCGCACCGGCCGAGCTGACCCGGCACTTCCTGCCCCAGCTGCGCGCCGCCCGCGGCCACGTCGTGTTCGTCAACTCCGGCGCCGGCCTGAACGCCCACGCCGGCTGGTCCGCCTACGCGGCCTCCAAGCACGGCCTGAAGGCCCTCGCCGACTCCCTGCGCCACGAGGAGCACGGCAACGGCGTCCGCGTGACCTCCGTCTACCCCGGCCGCACCGCCAGCCCCATGCAGGCCAAGGTCCACCAGCAGGAGGGCAAGGAGTACGACCCGTCCCAGTGGATCGACCCCGAGTCGGTCGCCACGACCATCCTCATGTCCCTGGACCTCCCCCGAGACGCCGAGGTCAACGACCTGACGGTCCGCCCGGGCCGCTAGGGGGTCACGTCTCCGGGTGCGGCTGCGCCGTGCCCTTCGCGCAGTTCCCCGCGCCCCTTTCAGGGGCATGTGCAGGCACACGCTTCTCAAGGGGGCGCGGGGAACTGCGCGAGCAACCACATCGGTGCCGCACCCGGCGACGAACCCCCCGCCCGGCGGGCGCGGGACCGACCACCCCGCTTTCGCGGAGCGTTCCGTACGCTTCCCGGCGTGAGCGAAAACAGCAACACCCCCTTCGGCCCGGCCACCGGCGTCGGCTCCCTGCCCGGAGACGACGCCCGGGAGGCCGTCAAGACCGTCACCGGGTCCTTCGAGGACTTCCCGTTCCTGCCCGAGCTGCCCGCCCGCGGCCCCGGCGCGGACATGATCGGCCGGACCGCGGGCCTGCTCGTGGAGCTGTACGCGCGCGTGGAGCCCAGCGGCTGGCGGATCGGCGACCGCCCCGGCCGCGACACCCGGCGGGCCCGGTCCTGGCTCGTGCAGGACCTCGACGCCCTGGAGGAGTACACCCAGGGCTACACGGGCCCGCTCAAGGTCCAGGCCGTCGGGCCGTGGACGCTGGCCGCCTCCCTGGAGCTCAGGAACGGCGAGGCCGCCCTCTCCGACCCCGGCGCGAGCCGGGACCTCACCGCCTCCCTCGCCGAGGGCCTGCGGCTGCACCTGGAGGACGTACGGCGCCGGGTGCCCGGTGCCCAGGTCGTCCTCCAGCTCGACGAGCCGTCCCTGACCGCGGTGCTGCGCGGACAGGTGCGCACGGCCAGCGGCTACCGCACCCACCGGGCCGTCGACCGGCAGGTCGTGGAGGGCGCGCTGCGGGAGGTCTTCGCCGTGCAGGACGGCGGCCCCGTCGTCGTCCACTCCTGCGCCCCCGACGTCCCCTTCGCCCTGCTGCGGCGGGCCGGCGCCGCAGCGATCTCCTTCGACTTCTCGCTCGTCACCGAGCGTGACGACGACGCCATCGGGGAGGCGGTGGAGGGCGGCACCCGGCTGTTCGCCGGTGTCGTCCCGGGGACGGACGGCCCATTGTCAGACCCTGCCGGTAGCGTCATGGGTGTCAGGACGCTCTGGCGCAGGCTGGGGCTGCGACCGGGACTGCTCGCGGACGCCGTCACGGTCACCCCGGCGTGCGGTCTCGCGGGCGCTTCGCCGGAGTACGCCAGGCGGGCCCTCGCCCACTGCGTCCGGGCGGCGAGATCCCTCGCGGACAACCCTGAGTAACGGGAGGACAACGGTGGCCGGCGACAAGCAGGCGGAAAGCACGGCGGTACCCGCCGAGGCGCGGGAGCGGCACGCGCGTCTCGCCGAGGAGATCGAGGAGCACCGATTCCGGTACTACGTGAAGGACGCTCCGGTCGTCAGCGACGCGGAGTTCGACCGGCTGCTGCGCACCCTGGAGGAGCTGGAGGAGGAGTTCCCCGAGCTGCGCACGCCGGACTCGCCGACGCAGAAGGTCGCCGGGTCGTACGAGTCGGAGTTCACCTCCGTCGAGCACCGCTCGCGGATGCTGTCGCTGGACAACACCTTCAACGACGACGAGCTGGCCGCCTGGGCCGACCGCATCGCGCGTGAACTGGGCGAGCAGCCGTACCACTTCCTGTGCGAGCTGAAGGTCGACGGCCTCGCCGTCAACCTCACCTACGAGCACGGCCGCCTCACCCGCGCGGCCACCCGCGGCGACGGCCGCACCGGCGAGGACGTCACCACCAACGTCCGGACCATCGCCGAGATCCCGGACCGGCTCAAGGGCGACAGAGTGCCCGATCTCGTGGAGATCCGCGGGGAGGTCTACTTCCCGATGGCGGCCTTCGAGGAACTCAACGCCCGGCGGGTGGCGGCCGGCGAGAAGCCCTACTCCAACCCGCGCAACTCCGCCTCCGGTTCGCTGCGGCAGAAGGACCCGAAGGTCACCGCGTCGCTGCCGCTGCACATGGTGGTGCACGGCATCGGGGCCCTGGAGGGCTTCAGCGGCCTGACCCGGCTCTCCCAGGCGTACGACCTGCTCAAGGAGTGGGGCCTGCCCACCTCCCCGCACAACCGGGTGGTCGACGGCCTCGACGGGGTGCGGGAGTTCATCGCCCACTACGGCGAGCACCGCCACTCCGTGGAACACGAGATCGACGGAGTGGTCGTCAAGCTGGACGAGATCCCGCTCCAGGGCAGGCTCGGCTCCACCTCCAGGGCCCCGCGCTGGGCGATCGCGTACAAGTACGCGCCGGAGGAGGTCAACACCAAGCTGATCAACATCCGCGTGGGCGTCGGCCGCACCGGGCGGGTCACGCCGTACGCCCAGGTCGAGCCGGTGACGGTGGCGGGCTCGGAGGTCGAGTTCGCGACCCTGCACAACCAGGACGTGGTCAAGGCCAAGGGCGTCCTCATCGGGGACACCGTGGTCATCCGCAAGGCGGGCGACGTCATCCCGGAGATCCTCGGCCCGGTCGCCGACCTGCGCGACGGCAGCGAGCGCGAGTTCGTGATGCCGGCCGAGTGCCCCGAGTGCGGCACGCCGCTCAGGCCGATGAAGGAGGGCGACGTCGACCTGCGCTGCCCCAACGCCCGCACCTGCCCCGCCCAGTTGCGCGAGCGCCTGTTCTACCTCGCGGGCCGCAAGGCGCTGGACATCGAGCACTTCGGCTATGTCGCCGCGGCTGCCCTGACCAAGCCGCTGGAGCCGGCCGACCCGCCGCTGACGGACGAGGGCGACCTGTTCGACCTCACGGTCGAACAGCTGCTGCCCATCAAGGCGTACGTCCTCGACCAGGACAGCGGGCTGCCCAAGCGGGACCCGAAGACCGGCGAGGAGAAGGTCGCCACGGTCTTCGCCAACCAGGAGGGCGAGCCGAGGAAGAACGCGCTGGCCATGCTGGCGAACATCGAGGCGGCCAAGCAGCGGCCGCTGGCCCGCGTCATCACCGGGCTGTCGATCCGTCACGTCGGCCCGGTCGCCGCTGAGGCGCTGGCCCGGGAGTTCCGCTCCATCGACCGCATCGAGCAGGCGAGCGAGCAGGAGCTGGCGACCACCGAGGGCGTCGGGCCGATCATCGCCGCCTCGCTCAAGGAGTGGTTCGCCGAGGAATGGCACCAGGAGATCCTCCGCAAGTGGAAGGCCGCGGGCGTCCGCATGGAGGAGGAGAGCACCGGCGAGGACGAGGGGCCGCGTCCGCTCGAAGGGCTGACGGTCGTCGTCACCGGCACGCTGGAGGACTTCACGCGGGACGGGGCGAAGGAGGCACTGCAGAGCAGAGGCGCGAAAGTGACCGGTTCGGTTTCAAAAAAGACGGCATTCGTCGTTGTGGGTGACAATCCCGGATCGAAATACGACAAGGCGATGCAGCTGAAAGTGCCGGTGCTCAACGAGGACGGTTTCAAGGTCCTGCTGGAGCAAGGGCCCGAAGCCGCGGCGGAATCCGCCTTGCCGACACCCGAATAGCGGTGGAAGAACACCCGATCGGCGCAAATGAGATGCATCAGGGCGGGTGCGGCGTATTCGGGCAACCGTCGACGACCGCTGCCCCTGGAAGCCTTCCGCGGCCTACTGTTGAGATGTGCGCCTGCCGTGCCCGGCTGCGGTCGGGGCACCCCCTGCCTTTCGAAGGGCCGGGGGAAAGGGTTTTCCCACGCGGTGCAGTGAGGGACGTCGGGCATCGGGCCGCGTGGCGCGGGCACCGCCGGCTGTGAGAGGGACGGGAATGGAACCGACCGAGAGCGCCGCCCCGTATTCACGGCTGCGCCGAATGGCCGGCGCCTGGCGAGGGGGCCTGCGGACGGCATGGCGGGCCGGTGCGGCTCCCACCGCCGCCCCGGCCGCCGACCGCACCACGACCACCGGCCGTGCCGCCCGTCCGGCGGCCGGACACACCGCGGCCGGGACGGCTTGCCCGGACGCCGGACCCGCCGCCCGTCCCCGCAGGCCCGGACACGCCGGTGGCCCGGCACAGGGCGGTCCGACGCGTGGCGGCCTCCCGCGCGGCGGGCACGGCGGGCAGCCCGGCTTCCCCGGCGTCGGGACCGGGGCCGCGACGGGCGACGGGACCGACGCCGAGCGGCAGTTGGCGTGGCCCCTGCTGCCCGCCGCCGTCGTCGCGGGCGCCGCGATCGCGCTCGGCGCGGGATTCCTGCGGGCCTTCACCGGTCAGCACGCGCTCTTCCCGTCCGGCACCGCCGGCTGGTCCCTGGCCGTGCTGACCGGCATCATCGTCGGCCACCTCGTCGCCCTCGGCCGCGCCCGCTGGTGGGGCGGCACCGGCTCCGGCGCCGCCCTCACCCTCGCCGTGCTGCTGCTCTACGGCTGGGTGCCGGCCGGCATGGTCAGCCTCACCGTCGTCGTCCTCGTCGGCGCGGCCCGCCGCCATCGCTGGCGGCAGGGCCTGCTGCACGGCGCCGTCGACGTCGTCGGCATCGGCGCCGGAGCCCTCGTCATGGCCTCCTTCGGCCGCGTCCCCTCCGTCGAGCACCCCTGGGCCCCCGCCACCTGGACGGTCTACACCGTCCCCGCCGTCGTCCTGGTCGCCGCCGCCTATCTGCTCGTCACCCGCACCCTGCTGTGGTACCTGCACGCCCCCCGCTCCCGCGGCCTGCCCACCGTCGCCCGCACCGCCCTCGCCCGTCAGGGCCTGGTCGCCGTCGCCCTGCTCGGCATCGCGCCCCTGGTCTGCGTGGTCGCCATGGCGGAACCGATCCTGCTCCCGCTGTTCGCCATCCCGCTCATCGCCCTCGACTCCACCCTCTGGATGGCCCGCGCCCGCGCCGAGGAACAGCTGCGCGACCCGCTCACCGGGCTGCCCAACCGCCAGTGGCTCCTGGAGCGCACCTGGACCGCCCTCGACGACGCCGAGCGCATCGGCGCCCGCACCGCCCTGGTACTCATCGACCTCGACCGCTTCCGCTCGGTCAACGACACCCTCGGCCATCTCGCCGGCGACCGGCTGCTGCTCCAGACCGCCGACCGGCTCGGCCTCGCCCTGCCCCGGGGCGCCGAGGCCGCCCGGCTCGGCGGCGACGAGTTCGCCGTCTTACTGCCGGTCGCCGACTCCACCACGTCAGCGACCCGAATCGCCCGCGGCCTCGTCGCCGCCCTCGGCTCCCCGCTCGACCTCGACGGCCTGACCCTCGTCCTGGAGGCCAGCGCGGGAGTCGCCGTCTTCCCCGATCACGCGCTCGACGCGGAGGGCCTGCTGCGCCGGGCCGACGTCGCGATGTACCAGGCCAAGCGCGACCGCACCGGCGTCGAGGTCTACGAGTCCAAGCGGGACTCCAACACCCCCGACCGTCTGGGCCTGCTCGCCGACCTGCGCCGGGCCCTGGACGCCCACGAGGTCGAGCTCCACTACCAGCCGAAGGTGCGCTTCGACGGCCAGGTGGCGGGCCTGGAGGCGCTGGTGCGCTGGGTGCACCCCGAGCGGGGCAAGGTGCCGCCGGACGAGTTCATAGCGATCGCCGAGACCTCCGGCCTGATGCCCCATCTGACGGAGTACGTCCTGGAGACGGCGCTCGCCCAGGTCGCCCGCTGGCGCGCGCAGGGCCTGTTCGTGCCGGTCGCGGTGAACGTCTCCCCGCGCGACGTGCACAGCCCCGGCTTCGCCGGCTCCGTCGCCGCCCGGCTGGCCCGGCACGGCGTCCCGGCGGGCGCCCTCCAGCTGGAGATCACCGAGCACGTGCTGCTGGAGGACCCGCAGCGCGCCGCCGACACCCTCGCCGGCCTCACCGGACACGGCGTGAAGATGTCCCTGGACGACTTCGGCACCGGGTACTCCTCGCTGGTGCACCTCAAACGGCTCCCGGTGAGCGAACTGAAGATCGACCGCTCCTTCGTGGCCCGGCTGGCCGTCGACGCGGAGGACGCCGAGATCGTGCGCTGCACCATCGACCTCGCCCACTCGCTCGGCCTGCTCGTCGTCGCCGAGGGCGTCGAGGACGACGAGACCTGGGAGCGCCTGCGCGACCTGTGCTGCGACGCCGTACAGGGCTGGCTCGTCGCCGCGGCGATGCCGCCCGAGGAGACCACGGCGTGGCTGCGCGCCCGCGGAGCCCGGGGCTGGGTGCGCCCCGCGGCGGCCCTCCCGGCGGCGGCCGGGGACGAGTGATCCGGTTCCGGGACCGCCCGGGAACAGGGGCCGCTGGGAAACCGTTTAACAGCCTTCGGCCCCCGACCCATAGGATTGGCCCCAAACCACACACACTCACCCCAGAGGATCGCTGCATGCCTGGCATCACGCGCGAGGAGGTCGCCCACCTCGCCCGGCTGGCGCGTCTGGAGCTGAAGCCCGAAGAGCTCGACCACTTCGCCGGCCAGCTGGACGACATCATCGGCGCGGTCGCCCGCGTCAGCGAGGTCGCCGACCAAGACGTTCCGCCGACCTCGCACCCGCTCCCGCTGACGAACGTCATGCGCCCGGACGAGGTCCGCCCGTCGCTCACCCCCGAGCAGGCGCTCTCCGGCGCCCCCGCCCAGGAGCAGCAGCGTTTCAAGGTGCCGCAGATCCTGGGGGAGGAGTAATCCGCATGACGGACTCAATCATCAAGCTCACCGCGGCCGAGACCGCCGCGAAGATCGCCTCCGGCGAGCTGACGGCCGTCGAGGTCGCCGAGGCCCACCTGGCCCGCATCGAGGCCGTGGACGAGAAGGTGCACGCCTTCCTGCACGTCGACCGCGAGGGCGCCCTCGCCCAGGCGCGCGCCGTGGACGGGAAGCGGGAGCGGGGCGAGAAGCTCGGCCCGCTGGCCGGCGTCCCGCTCGCGCTCAAGGACATCTTCACCACCGAGGGGATGCCGACCACGGTCGGCTCCAAGATCCTCGAGGGCTGGATCCCGCCGTACGACGCGACCCTCACCCAGAGGCTGAAGGCCGCCGACGTCGTCATCCTCGGCAAGACCAACATGGACGAGTTCGCCATGGGGTCCTCCACCGAGAACAGCGCCTACGGCCCGACCGGCAACCCCTGGGACCTCACCCGGATCCCCGGGGGCTCCGGCGGCGGCTCCTCCGCCGCGCTGGCCGCGCACATGGCCCCCCTCGCCATCGGCACCGACACCGGCGGTTCCATCCGCCAGCCGGCCGCCGTCACCGGCACGGTCGGCGTCAAGCCGACGTACGGCGCGGTCTCCCGCTACGGCATGGTCGCCTTCTCCAGCTCCCTGGACCAGGGCGGCCCCTGCGCCCGTACGGTCCTGGACGCGGCCCTGCTGCACGAGGTGATCGCCGGGCACGACCCGCTCGACTCCACCTCCATCGACGCCCCGGTCCCGCCGGTCGTCGAGGCCGCCCGCAACGGCTCGGTCGAGGGCATGCGGGTCGGCGTCGTCAAGCAGTTCCGCGGCGAGGGCTACCAGGCCGGCGTCATCCAGCGGTTCGACGAGTCCGTCGCACTGCTGAAGGAGCTGGGCGCCGAGATCGTGGAGCTGGACTGCCCGTCCTTCGACCTCGCCCTGTCGGCGTACTACCTGATCGCCCCGTCCGAGTGCTCCTCCAACCTCGCCCGCTTCGACGGCCTGCGCTACGGCCTGCGGACCGGCGACGACGGCACGCGCTCCGCCGAGGAGGTCACCTCGCTGACCCGCGAGGCCGGCTTCGGCCCCGAGGTCAAGCGCCGCATCATGCTCGGCACGTACGCCCTGTCCAGCGGCTACTACGACGCCTACTACGGCTCCGCGCAGAAGGTCCGCACGCTCATCACGCGCGACTTCGAGAAGGCGTTCGAGCAGGTCGACGTGATCGTGTCGCCGACCACGCCCACCACCGCCTTCCCGATCGGCGAGCGCGCCGACGACCCGATGGCGATGTACCTGGCCGACCTGTGCACCATCCCGACCAACCTGGCGGGCAACGCGGCCATGTCCCTGCCCTGCGGTCTCGCCCCGGAGGACAACCTCCCGGTGGGCCTGCAGATCATCGCCCCGGCGATGAAGGACGACCGGCTCTACAAGGTCGGCGCCGCCGTCGAGGCCGCCTTCGTGGAAAAGTGGGGGCACCCGCTGCTCGAGGAGGCTCCGTCGCTGTGAGTGCACTGACCAAGGCCAAGGGCTTCAAGAAGTCCAGGTCCGGCACGTACCTGTCCATCGCCGGGACCGCGTTCGGCGCGATCGGCGTCGCCAAGCGGCTGAAGAAGGCCCGCGCCGAGAAGGACACGCTGGTCCTGATCGACGCCACCGTGTCCGCCGTCGCCATCGTCACCGGCCTCGCCATCCTGTACCGCGAGCTGAAGCGGCTGGGCGACGACGACGTCCTGCTGGGCTGAGAGGGAAGTTTCACCGTGACCACCACGACCGACCTGGTGTCGTACGAGGACGCGCTGGCGTCGTACGACCCTGTCATGGGCCTCGAGGTCCACGTCGAACTCGGCACCAGGACCAAGATGTTCTGCGGCTGTTCGACCTCGCTCGGCGCCGACCCGAACACCCAGACCTGCCCGGTCTGCCTCGGCCTGCCCGGCGCGCTCCCCGTCGTCAACGCGACCGGCGTGGAGTCCGCGATCAAGATCGGCCTGGCGCTGAACTGCGAGATCGCCGAATGGTGCCGCTTCGCCCGGAAGAACTACTTCTATCCGGACATGCCGAAGAACTTCCAGACCTCCCAGTACGACGAGCCGATCGCCTTCAACGGCTACCTCGACGTGCAGCTGGAGGACGGCGAGACCTTCCGCGTGGAGATCGAGCGCGCCCACATGGAGGAGGACACCGGCAAGTCGACCCACGTCGGCGGCGCGACGGGCCGTATTCACGGCGCCTCGCACTCCCTCCTCGACTACAACCGGGCCGGCATCCCGCTCATCGAGATCGTCACCAAGCCGATCGTCGGGGCCGGCGAGCGCGCCCCCGAGGTCGCCCGGGCGTACGTGCGTGAGCTGCGCGAGGTCATCCGCGCGCTCGGCGTCTCCGAGGCCCGCATGGAGATGGGCCAGATGCGCTGCGACGTGAACCTGTCCCTGATGCCCAAGGGCGCGGACAAGTTCGGCACCCGCTCCGAGACGAAGAACGTCAACTCGCTGCGGTCCGTGGAGCGCGCGGCCCGTTTCGAGATCCAGCGCCACGCGGCCGTGCTGTCGTCGGGCGGGACGATCGTCCAGGAGACCCGTCACTTCCACGAGGACACGGGGTCCACCACCTCCGGCCGCGTGAAGGAGGAGGCCGAGGACTACCGGTACTTCCCGGAGCCCGACCTGGTGCCGGTCGCCCCGTCCCGCGAGTGGGTCGAGGAGATCCGCGCCTCCCTTCCCGAGCTGCCGCTGGTGCGCCGCAACCGGCTGCGCGAGGAGTGGGGCGTCTCCGCCACGGACATGCAGGCCATCCTCAACGCCGGCGCGCTGGACCTGATCGTCGCCACGATCGACGCCGGCGCCGACGCGGCCTCCGCCCGCAAGTGGTGGATGGGCGAGCTGGCCCGCAGCGCCAACGAGTCCGGCAAGGCCCTGGACGAGCTGGCCATCACCCCGCAGCAGGTCGCCCGCGTCACCGAACTGGTGGCCTCCGGCGACCTGAACGACAAGCTGGCCCGCCAGGTCATCGAGGGCGTCCTCGCCGGCGAGGGCACACCGGACGAGGTCGTCGACCGGCGCGGACTCAAGGTCGTCTCCGACGAGGGCGCGCTCACCGCGGCCGTGGACGAGGCCATCGCCGCCAACCCGGGCGTCGCGGACAAGATCCGCGGCGGCAAGGTGGCCGCGGCCGGCGCCCTGGTCGGCGCGGTCATGAAGGCGACCCGAGGCCAGGCGGACGCGGCCCGCGTGAAGGAACTGATCCTGCAGAAGCTGGGCGTCGAGGGCTGACGCCGACAACTGCCGGTACGTGACGGGGCGGCGCCCGGAACCGAGCGTTCCGGGCGCCGCCCCGCGCGTTCACCTTGCCGACGTGGGGTCGGACAGGTTCCCGGGGGCGCCGAGGCCCCGAGCGGTCCCGGGCCGCATTCCAGGTCGCCCAGTGCCGGCCGTTGTGACGCACACGTTCAGAGCCGGCGTCCCACCACCCGGGCGAAGCCGAGCGTGCGTCCCTCATCGGCGCGCAGCATCCGGGCCGACGAACGCGCCATGTCCGCCATGAACTCGCTGTCGCTCTCCTCGGCGCACACCTCGCTCCACAGCAGCCAGTCGCGCCAGGCGTCCGGCAGCCAGTCCGCCGCCTCCACCTCGACGGCCCCGCTGCGGGTCCAGTGGCGGCGCCACCAGGCGGGGGAGTGGAAGCACCAGAACGCCGGCTCCCACCATGGCGCCAGGTGCGCGGGCGGCTCCGTCCCGTCCAGTTCCTCGCGCAGCGACGGCACGGCCACGCCGATCCGGCCGCCGGGCTTCAGCAACCGGGTGAGGGTGGGCAGGTAGAGGTCGTCGGTGCCGAAGTACTGGTACGCGTCGATGGACACGATCGCGTCGAAGGAGCCCTCGCCGAACGGCAGGTCGTGCGCCTCGGCGTGCACCGGCAGTACCCGGTCGGCGACGCCCGCCGCGGCGATCCGCCCGGCGTTCTCGTCGGGCTTGATCCACAGGTCGGCGGCGGTCACCTGGAAGCCGTACTCCCTGGCCAGGAAGATCGACGTCAGGGCGCGCCCGCAGCCGAGGTCCAGGACGCGGGCGCCGGGCGGCAGCGAGTCGAGGCCCATGGCCGGGGCGAGCGACTCCAGCAGCCAGAGGGGGTGCGGGCCCATCTGGTTGTCGATCAGCCACCGGACGTCGTAGCCGTTGCTGCGGGGATGGTCCGGGTGCCGCACACGGGCGGCGGGATCACTGGGCGGCCGGGTGCTCGCGGAGTCGGTGGTCATAGGGGTCCTGGATAGCAGCCGCCGGGACCACCCGCACCCCGATTTCCCTCCCGCGGGCACTACGCTCGCCCGGCATGAACGGACGCGCTGATTCCGAACCGGTGGACATAGGCCCGCAGGAGGCCGATGCGGAGGCGGGGGAGCCGGAGGGCCCGGGCCCGCAGGACGAGGTACCGGAGGGCACGGGGCCGGAAGCCGGGCGGGCCCGTCGGACCGCCGCCGGTGCCGGAGCGCTGCTCGCCCTGACCGGGCTGGCCGCCGCCGCGCTGCGCCTCACCGGCTCCGCCCCGCCGCTGGTGCCCCTCGCCTACGCCGCCGGAGCCGCCGTCTGCGCCCTCGCCGCCGTCCTGGGCGCGCGCGGGCGGACCCGGCGGGCGCTGTGGCTGCTGGTCGGCGGGGTGATGGTGATGGCGCTGGGCGACCACTTCGACTGATCGCTCGCTGTCGTGGCATCGGACCGGACGCCCTTCACCCGGCCGTCGCCGTCCCTGCCGCCCGGACCGGCGGGCCCCGCCCGTCGCGACGATCATTAAGGGGACTCTCAGACTCGGTCCGTACGGTGCCCGCATGGGAACCAAGACTGCTGACGAGACCGGGACCGAGTCCGAGGGCGCCACCGAGGCCGCCGCGGCGCACACCGACGAGGAGACGCCCAACGCTCCCGTTGCCGAGGGCGGCGAGAGCCTGCCCGCCGAGGCGGAGGACGACGCCCCGGCCGCGGGCGGCCCCACCGGGGTCGGTCAGGGCGCCGGCGCGGTCGTCGCCGCCGCGCTCGGCCTGGTCTCGCTCACCGGCGGCTGGGTCGGCACCGTCGCCTCCGCGCGCGAGTCGCTGATCGGCCAGATGCAGACGTCCACGTCCTCCAGCGTGGCCGCCATGGTCAAGGAGGGCTACGGCGACGCCTGGCAGGCCACCGCGCTGTGGGCCGGCGTCTTCGCGCTGGCCGCCCTGATCGTCGGCGTCGTCGTCCTCGCCCGCCCCGCCTTCGGCGCCCCCGGCCGGCCGCAGGCCCCGTGGATCAAGTCGGTCGCCTGGGCCGGCGTCTCCCTCGGCGTCATCGGCCTGCTGCTCGCCGTCCTGAAGTACACCGACGTCCTGCTCGGCCTGCCCTCCACCGGCTGACCCCGAGGGGTCGCCCCGGGGCTCGCGTAAGGCGCCCGCCCACCTCCTTACGTCCGCCCCGGGGGCCCCTCATCCCCGTTCGAGCCGTCCGGGCAGCGTCCCGGGCCGTATCTAAGGCCGCTCGGCCCCACAGGATGCGGAACTCTCCCGATGTGCGGCACCCCCCTGGGAGACGAAGGTTGAGGCATCGCGACACCGCGACAGCCACGACCGTCACCCACCGGGGAGCCACCGATGTACGAGTACGAAGCGCACCGCGTCCGGTCCGCCGATCTGATCCGCCTGGCGGAGAACGAGCGGCTGGCCCGCGAGGTCGTACGACGCGACCGCGCGGCCCGCGCCGAAGCCGCCGCACGCACCGCGGAGAGCGAGTCGCATAGCCGCCGCCCACGCCGGCACCGCTCCCCGCGGGCCGCGTGAGGCGCGCGGGCGGCACGGGCCGCGCAGGCCGCCTGGGTCCCGTCGGCCGAGTGAGGCCCGCAGGCCGCCTGGGTCCCGTGGACCGGGTGAGGCCCGCGGGCCGAGTGAGTTCCGCGGACGCGGTAAATCCCGTGGACGGGGTGAGCCCCATGGACGGGGTGAGTCTCGTGGACGGGGTGAGCCCCATGGACGGGGTGAGTCTCGTGGACGGGGTGAGCCCCATGGACGGGGTGAGTCTCGTGGACGGGGTGAGTCTCGTGGACGGGGCAAGCCACGCAGACCGGACACGACCCGCCGACCGCGTAAGCCCCACCGGCCGGGTGCGCCCCGCCGACTCCGTGGGCCGCGTGCGGCCCTTCGACAGCGCGAGCCCCGCAAAAACCGGTGCCCTGCTGTCGGACCCGCGTGCGATGCTCGGGCCCGTGGAGAACTGGTCCGTCAGTCCCGTGTTCGTCGGCCGCACCGTGGAGTTGGACGCACTGAACGACGCGCTCGCCCGCGCTCACGCGGGCGAGCCGCAGGCCGTTCTGGTGAGCGGCGAGGCCGGCGTCGGCAAGACCCGCCTCGTCGAGGAGTTCACGGCCGGGGCCGACCGCGCGGGCGCCGTCGTCGCGCTCGGCGGCTGTGTCGAGATCGGCGCCGACGGACTGCCCTTCGCGCCCTTCTCCACCGCCCTGCGCGCCCTGCGCCGCGCCCTGCCCGCCGAACTGGCCGCTGCCGCCGCCGGACAGGAGGGGGAACTGGCCCGGCTTCTCCCCGAACTCGGCGAGACGGGCGTCGGCCGGCACGACGAGGAGGGCATGGCCCGCCTCTTCGAACTCACCGCCCGCCTGCTGGAACGCGTCGCCGCCGAGCGCACGGTCGTCGTCGCCCTGGAGGACCTGCACTGGGCGGACACCTCCACCCGCCACCTTCTCGCCTACCTCTTCCGCACCCTGCGCACCGGCCGCCTCGTCGTCCTCGCCACCTACCGCTCCGACGACATCCACCGCCGCCACCCGCTGCGCCCCCTCCTCGCCGAACTCGACCGGCTGCGCACCGTCCGCCGCGTCGAACTCGGCCGCTTCAACCGCGCCGAGGTCGGCTGCCAGATCGCCGGCATCCTCGCCCGGCAGCCCGACCCGGACCAGGTCGACGACATCTTCCGGCGCTCGGACGGCAACGCCTTCTTCGTCGAGGAACTCGCCGTCGCCGTCCACGAGGGCTGCCGCACCGGACTCACCGACTCCCTGCGCGACCTGCTCCTCGTCCGGGTGGAGGCGCTGCCGGAGAGCGCCCAGCGGGTCGCCCGGATCGTCGCAGAGGGCGGCTCCACCGTCGAGTACCGGCTGCTCGCCGCCGTCGCCCGGCTCTCCGAGGACGACCTCATCGAAGCCCTGCGCGCCGCCGTCGGCGCCAACCTGCTGCTCGCCACGCCCGACGGCGACGGCTACCGCTTCCGCCACTCCCTGGTCCGCGAGGCCGTCGCCGACGACCTGTTGCCCGGTGAGCGCTCCCGCCTCAACCGCCGCTACGCCGAGGCCCTGGAGTCCGACCCGGGTCTCGTCCCTGCCGACGAGCGTGTGATGCGCGTGGCCAGCTACTGGTACCACGCGCACGACGCCGCCAAGGCCCTGCCCGCCGTCCTGGACGCCTCCGTCGCCGCCCGCCGCCGGCACGCCTACGCCGAGCAACTCGGGCTGCTGGAACGCGCGATGGAGCTGTGGGACGCCACCCCGGAGGAGGTCAGGTCCGGGTTGCGGCTCGGCGACTGCGTGGAGGTCTGGGCCCCCTGCGGCTGCGACCCGGCGGCCACCCCGCTGCGGTTCCTCGACCTGATGGCCGAGGCCGCCGTCGCCGGCCGCTTCTGCGGCGAACGCGAACGCGCCCTGAAGATCACCCGGCGCGCGCTGAACCTCCTGGAGGACGAGCGGGACCCGCTGCGCGCCGCGTGGTTCTGGGCCCAGCGCTCCCGGCTGATCCAGTCCCTGGCCCGCGGCGACGGCTGGCAGGAACTGGGCACCGCACTGGAACTCGTGCGCGGCCTGCCGCCCTCCGAGGTGCACGCCGAGGTCCTCACCGCCGTCGCCAACTGGTCGATGCTCCATGAACCCGGCCCCGACGCCCTCGCCGCCGCCGAACGCGCCGTCGAGTACGCCCGCATGGTCGGCGCCCGGGAGACCGAACTCAACGCCCGCCTCACCCTCGGCACCCTCACCGTCGAGGCGGGCGGCGCGGAGTCCGGCATCGCCGACATGTACGAGGTCAAGGAGCGAGCCGTCGCCGAGGGCTTCGCCCATGTCGCCGGGCGCGCCTATGTGAACCTGCCCTCCGCGCTCGAGTCCGTGGGCCGTTCCCGCGAGGCCGCCCCCATCCTGGAGGAGGGCGTCGGCTTCGCCCACGGCTTCGGCCTGCTCGACACCGAGGCCTGGGTGTGGTCCAACCTCTCCGACACCCTGTACTTCCTCGGCCGCTGGGACGAGGCCGCGCAGGCCGCGGAGAACGTGCTGCGCCGCGGTCAGAGCGCCAAGCCGCAGGGCTCCGGCGCCCTGTGCCTGGCCCATCTCGCCCTGGGCCGCGGCGACGTGGCCGAGGCGAACCGTCTGCTGGCCGTCGCCCGCGCCTACTTCGGCTCCCACGACCCCATGCCCCAGCAGTGGCTGCCGCTGGCCCGCATGACCGTCGGCGTCGCAGCCGCCGAGGGCCGCGTCCTCGACGCCCGAGCCGAACTCGACCGCGCCCTGGACGCCGGAACCCCGCCCGGCACCGAGCGCTACGGCTGGCCCCTGCTGCTCGCCGCGGCCACCGCCGAGGCCGACGCCCGCGCCCTGCCCGCCGCAGCAGCGGGCCGTGCCGCGGCTCTGCGGCGCATCCGCGACGTCGCCAGGACCCTCCCCGCCAGGTTCCCCGTCTGGCATGCCTACGAGGGCTGGGTCCGCGCCGAACTCCTGCGCGCCGAGGGCGCCGCCGGCCCCGACCACTGGACCCCGGTCGTCACCGCCTTCGAGGCCCTGGAGCGTCCCTACGACCTCGCTCGCGTCCGCCACCGGCTCGCCGAGTCCCTGCTCGTGCCGGGAACCGCCGACGAGGACGCCCGCGACCGCGCCGCCGAACTGCTGCGCCTCGCCCACGCCGTCGCCGAACACCTCGGCGCCCGCCCCCTCGCCGACTCCGTGGCGCTGCTCGCCCAGCGCGCCCGCCTGGGCCGGGTCGGCGGCTCCGCACAGGCCCCCGCACGGGCCCTCGACCCGGCCGACGCCCTCGGCCTGACCAGCCGGGAGCGGGACGTCCTGCGCCTGGTCTCCGCCGGCCGCACCAACCGCCAGATAGCCGAGGCACTGTTCATCTCTCCCAAGACGGCCAGCGTCCACGTCTCCAACATCCTGGCCAAGCTGGACGTCTCCAGCCGGGGCGAGGCCGCCGCCCTGGCCCACCGCCTCGACCTGTTCCCCGCCGGCACGACCCCCTCCCGGGCGGGCGGCTGAGACGTACGCTGCGGGGAACGACGGCCGGAGGGAACCCGTGTTCAACGCCTTCGAGGAACTGTTCGCCCCCGGACGCAAGCACACCCGCGACGAACGGGAGCGGCTGGAACTGACCCGCGAGGACGTCGGCGATGCCGACCCCGGGCGCGGACCGATTGACCTGGCCTCCGGCAAGGTCGTCGTCCGCGCGCCCGAGCGGTCGCGGGAGCCGAAGTCCGGCGGGGACACCGGGTACGGAACCGGAGACCGGGCCGAGGAGGATTCCGGCTGAGCAGCGGCGGTCAGCTCACCTCCAGCTCCAGGATCCGGTCGTCGCCCCCGGCGGGGGACCCGCGGCCGTCCGTCTCGCTCGTCACCAGCCACAGCCGGTTGCCGCCCGCCGCCACCACCGTGCGCAGCCGGCCGTACTCGCCCTCCAGGAAGGCCTGGGGGTCGGCGGCGGCCTCCGTGCCCTTCAGGGGTACGCGCCACAGGCGCTCGCCGCGCAGGCCCGCCATCCAGATCGAGCCCTCGGCCTCGGCGATGCCGCTGGGCGAGGCCTCGTCCGTCTTCCATTGGGCGATCGGATCGAGGAACCCGGAGCCGCCGGACCTGCCCTCGGCCCGTGGCCAGCCGTAGTTGCCGCCCGGCTCGACGGCGTTCAGCTCGTCCCAGGTGTTCTGCCCGAACTCCGCGGCGAACAGCCGCTGTTTCGCGTCCCAGGCCAGACCCTGCACGTTGCGGTGCCCGTACGAGTACACCGCCGAGTCGGGGAACGGGTTGCCCGGCGCGGGCTCGCCCTGCGGGGTCATCCGCAGGATCTTGCCGCCCAGCGACTCCTTGTCCTGGGACAGGCCCTCCTCACCGCTTTCGCCGGTGCCCGCGTACAGCATTCCGTCCGGGCCGAAGGCGATCCGGCCGCCGTTGTGGATGAAGCCCTTGGGGATGCCCCGGAACACCGTGTCCGGCGCGCCCAGCCGCTGGCCGGCGGGCTTGTCCGCGTCGTAGAGCATCCGCACGATGCGGTTGTCCGAGGCGGAGGTGAAGTAGGCGTAGATCATGTTGTCGGAGGCGAAGTCGGGGGAGAGCGCCAGGCCGAGCAGGCCGCCTTCGCCCTGCGCGGACACCCCGGGCACCTCGCCCACCTCCGTCGTGCGGCCGGTCTTCTCGTCGACATGCGTGATCGTCCCCTCGTCGCGGGACGACACCAGCAGGCCGCCGCCCGGCAGCGGGGCCAGCCCCCAGGGACTCCTCAGGCCCTCGGCGACCGTGCGCACCACCTTGACCGAGCCCTTGGCGGGCGGGGCCTGCTCGGCGGACGACGACGACGGCGAGGCCGGGGCCGAGGAACCGCCCGGGGCCGTGCTCGCACCGCCCGCGGCGGGGCCGCCCCCCTCGTCGTCGGAGGAGCAGCCGGCCGTGAGCAGGAGCGCGGCCGCGGCCAGTACGGCCGACACAGCTCGACGTTGCACGATCATGGTCCCTTCGACGCGGCGGGTTCTCCTTGTCATACACCGCTCGCGCCTCACAGGTTCCCGCTCCACCGAACCCTCAACCGACCGCTGGCCCCGCGACCGACCGTCGAACCCTCCACCGACCGTCGGCCCCGCGACCGACCGCCGAGTCCCTCACCGGCCGCCGGCCCCGCGGCCGACCGTCGAACCCTCCACCGGCCGCCGGCCCCGCGGCCGACCGTCGAACCCTCCACCGGCCGCCGACCCCGCGGCCGACCGTCGAACCCCCGACCGACTGCCGAACCCTCCACCGCCGTCGAACCCTCCACCGACCGCCGGAGCCCTCGCCCCACAGCCCCCCCGGCTCAGTCCCACGACCCCTGCGCCGCAGGCAGCCCCGCCACCTCCGCCAGGTCCTGCTCCGACAGCCGCAACCCCGCCGCGCCCGCGTTCTGCGTCACCCAGCGCTCCTGCTTCGTCCCCGGCACCGGCACCACGTGCGGGCCCTGCGCCAGCACCCAGGCCAGCGCCACCTGCGCCGGGGTCACGTGCTCGCCGTGCCGGGCGGCGATGTGCCGCAGCCCGACCACGATCGGCTGGTTCGCGGCCATCATCTCCGCGGTGAAACGGGGATGCCGGGCGCGCATGTCGTCCGGCTCGAAACCCTCGCCCGGCGTCAGCGTGCCGGTCAGGAAGCCGTTGCCCAGCGGCATCGCCGCCAGGAAGCCGATGCCGCGGGCCGCGCACCACGGCAGCAGCGTGCGCAGTGCCTCGGGCGACCACACCGACAGCTCCGCCTGCACCGCGGCCACCGGGAAGACCTGCTGCACCCGCTCCAACTGCCGGATCGTCGCGTCGTACAGCCGAGCTCCCGACCGCCGCCCGCCGCGCACGCCCACCGCGCACAGCCCCAGCGCCCGCACCTTCCCGGCGCGCACCAGCTCCGCCATCGCGCCCCAGGTCTCCTCGACCGGGACCTCCGGGTCGGCGCGGTGCAACTGGTAGAGGTCGATGACGTCCGTCTGGAGCCGCCGCAGCGAGGCGTCGCAGGCCCGTCTCACATAGCCGGGGCGGCCGTTGGCCACGATGTGCTGCTCGCCCACCAGCAGGCCGACCTTGGTCGACACGAACGCGTCCTCGCGCCGCTCCTTCAACACCCGCCCCACCAGCAGCTCGTTGGTGAACGGGCCGTACATGTCGGCCGTGTCCAGCAGCGTCGAGCCCAGATCCAACGCCCGGTGCACAGCCCTGACCGACTCGTCCCCCCGTTGCCGGGACGTGCTGTACCCCCAGCTCATCGGCATGCACCCGAGCCCGACGGCCCCCACCCGAAGAGCCGCCGCGCCGATCGTCCTGCGCTCCACCTGCCCGTGACCTCCCTAGCTTCCGCCCAACCTAACCTCTGCCGTCGTCGGGCCCTGACATAGCCTCCGACCATGACTGCTGACGTGTGGCTGCCCATCCCCCCGGAGGAGATCGACGGGCTCCCGGCGGGGCTCGACTACCGTTTCTGGGACGGCGCCGAGTTCCCCGCGGACCCGGCCGACTGCGTCTGGTACGTCGTGCCCTACATGAAGCCGTCCGAGATCGCCGTGCGCCCCCTGCCCGGCATGACGTCCCTTCAGGTGGTGCAGACGCTGTCCGCCGGGATCGATCATGTCGAGCCGGGGCTGCGGCACTTGAGGCCCGGGGTGCGGCTGTGCAACGCGCGCGGCGTGCACGAGGCCAGCACCGCCGAACTGACCCTCGCCCTGATCCTGGCCTCCCTGCGCGGCATCCCGGACTTCGTGCGGGCCCAGGACAGGGGGGAGTGGCGAGGCGGGTTCCGGCCGGCGCTGGCGGACCGCAGCGTGCTCATCGTCGGGTACGGCTCCATCGGCGCGGCGATCGAGGACCGGCTCACGCCCTTCGAGCTCGCGCGGGTGGCGCGCGTCGCGCGCTCTGCGCGTGCCACGGCGCGCGGTCCCGTGCATCCGCTCACCGAACTGCCGGCCCTGCTCCCCGACGCGGACGTGGTGATCCTCTCCACCCCCCTCACCGAGGCCACCCGGGGCCTGGTGGACGCCGGCTTCCTCGCCCGGATGAAGGACGGCGCGCTCCTCGTGAACGTCGCCCGCGGCCCCGTCGTGGACACGAAAGCCCTGCTCGACGAGGTGACGACCGGACGGATCACCGCCGCCCTCGACGTCACCGACCCCGAGCCGCTGCCCGCCGGGCACCCGCTGTGGCACGCCCCCGGCGTACTGATCAGCCCGCACGTCGGAGGGCCCACGTCCGCCTTTCTCCCGCGCGCCACACGGCTGTTGGCGGATCAGCTCCGACGATTCGTGAACCAGGAGCCGCTGCGCAACGTGATCCTTACGACGGGCGCGAACGGTGGGTGACCTCAGCCGTACGCGTGGTACGCGGTAAGAACGGCGCAACAGACGCGTCACCCGCTTCCGGTACCGTCCGCATCCGGCCGGAAGCGGTCCGTTTCCACGTTCTCGCTGGTGGTCACGGAGCGTAGACGAACTATGTCCCTGAGTGACGATCCTGGTGTATCGTCCCGACAGGGGCTGCGCCGCTGACCGTTCGGCGCCGGGGATGAACATTTCGGACTGTGAGGGGGGCGACGGGCGATGCACGGCCTATGGACCAACGATCCGACGCGGCGGGGACGCCGACGACCCTGGCGCACGACCGCGGGCAGACGCGGTCACACCGGCCACCTCGGCCGGCACCATCACCGGCAGGGCAGCCGCAGGAAACACGCTCACCCAGCGCACCGGGACCCGCGGGGCCCGGGCGCGCGGACCGGGAGGCCCCGGTGAACGCGCCCCCGACGACCACGACCACGCTCGACCCGGCGCTGCGGCCGCACCCCGGCCGGCCGGGCCCGCTGCCGCCCCGCCCGCCGGTCCTGCGCGGACCGTCGAGCACCGTGCGGCAACTCGTCCTCGCCGTGCTCTGCGCGGCCTACGCCATCGGCGCCGCCGCCGGCTGGGGATCCGAGGAACTCGCCCTGGTCATGGGCGACTTCGGCCTCAGCGCCGCCGCGTTCGCGGCCGCCGTCTCGTGCTTCCTGTACGCCCGCAGCCGCCGCGTCCGGTTCCGCTCCGCATGGCTGCTGTTCGCCCTCTCCTCGCTGATGGCGGCCTTCGGCAACGCCGTGTGGGGATGGTACGAGGTCGTCCTGGAGCGACCCGTGCCCACCCCCAGCTACGCGGACGTGTTCTTCCTGTGCTTCGCCCCGCCCGCGATCGTCGGCCTGCTGGTGCTCGCCAAGCGCCCGGCCAGCAAGGCGGGCTGGGTCTGCCTGGGCCTGGACGCCTGGCTCATCGGCGGCTCCCTGGTCACCCTCTCGTGGAGCCTGGCCCTCGCCCAGACCGCCAAGGGCGGCGGACCCGGCGTCGCCCACACCGCCCTGTCGCTGGCCTACCCGCTGCTCGACATCGCCCTGGTGAGCATGGTGCTCGCGCTGCACTTCCGGCGCTCCGGCGCCAACCGCTCCGCCGTCAACACGGCGATCGGCGGACTCGCCCTCACGGTGATGTGCGACGCCCTGTTCACCTCGCCGCTGCTGCACGACACCTACCGCTCCGGACAGCTGCTCGACGCGGGCTGGTTCGCCGGCTCGCTGCTGCTGGCGTACGCGCCCTGGGTGGCCGCCCGGACGGGAGAGGGCGGTGACGAGCCGGGGACCCGGGTGGTGCGCGAGCACCTGCCCGGGCAGCGAGGCGACGCCCACCCGGCCCCCCGCCCCGCGCCGGCGCCGGCGGGCGAGCCCGGCAGGTACCCGCCCACCCGGCCGCTCACCTGCTCCCTGGCCGCCCTCACGCCCTACCTCGCGGCGGCCGTGTGCACCCTCGGGATCCTCTACAACGTGCTCACCGGCCGCAGCGTGGACCGCGTGGTGCTGCTGACCGGCGGCACCGTCGTGCTCGCCCTGGTCGTGCGCCAGGGGATCATGCTGCTCGACAACATCACCCTCACCCAGGAACTGGCGCAGAAGGAGAACCACTTCCGCTCCCTGGTGCAGGGCTCCAGCGACGTCATCATGATCGCCGCGCCCAACGGCATCCTGCGGTACGTCTCCCCGGCCGCCGCCGGGGTCTACGGCCGTCCCGCCGAGGATCTGGTCGGCACCGAGCTGGCCGAGCTCATCCACCCGGAGGACCTGGGCTGCGTGGTGCACGAGGTGCGCCGCTTCCTCGCCGCCAGCCCGGCGCAGGAACCGACCACCCGCATCGAGTGCCGCTTCCGGTCCGGCGACGGCGGCTGGCTGAACGTGGAGTCGACCGTCAACCGGCACCACGGCGGGCTGATCTTCAACAGCCGTGACGTCACCGAGCGGGTGCGCCTCCAGGCGCAGCTGCAGCACAACGCGGAGCACGATCCGCTCACCGACCTGCCCAACCGCGCCCTGTTCACCCGGCGGGTCCAGGCCGCCCTGTCCGGCCGCCGCACGTCCGACCGGGGCACGGCGGTGCTCTTCATCGACCTCGACGGCTTCAAGGCCGTCAACGACACCATCGGCCACCAGGCCGGGGACGAACTGCTGATCCAGGCCGCCCGCAGACTCCAGGAGGCGGTCCGTCAGGGCGACACCGCCTCCCGGCTGGGCGGCGACGAGTTCGCGGCCCTCATCCTCGGCGAGGGCGCCCGCGACCGCGGCGCCCGCGAACGGCACATCCTGGAACTCGCCGACCGTCTCAGGATCACCCTGTCGCAGCCCTACCTCATCGACGGCAACGACGTCCGGGTCGCCGCATCCATCGGCGTCGCCTTCGCCGAGCCGGGCCTCGGCGCCGGCGAACTGCTGCGCAACGCCGACCTCGCGATGTACCGGGCGAAGTCGGCGGGCAAGGGCCGCGTCGAGCTGTACAAGCCGCAGATGCAGCAGGACGTCGTACGCAAGGCGGAGCTGGCCACGCGCCTGCGGGCCGCGCTGCACGACGGCGAGTTCACCCTGCTGCACCAGCCCGTGGTGTGCCTGGAGGACGGCCGGATCGCGGCCGTCGCCGCGCAGGCGCGCTGGCGGTCCTCGCAGGGGGTGCTGTTCACGCCCGCCGAGTTCCTGCGGGTGGCCGCCGAGAGCGACCGCACCGCCGAACTCGACCGCTGGATGCTGGAGGAGGCCGCCGCCCAGGCCGCGGAGCGGGCCGCCGGAGGGCTCGCGGCGCCCGTGGCCGTCCGGATGTCCGCCCGCCGGCTGCTGGACCGGTCGATGCCGCTCGGCTCCGTCGAGGCGCTGCTGACCCGGCACGGGCTGCCGTCCGGGGCGCTGCTGATCGAGCTGTCCGACATCGACGCCCGGGTCGCCCTGGACGACCTGGAGCGACGGCTGGCCGCCCTCAGACGGCTCGGCGTACGGATCGCGCTGGACGGCTTCGGCGGCGGCTGCCCGGCCGTCACCGCGCTGCGCAGACTCCCGCTGGACGTGCTCAAGCTGGACCGGAGCCTGGTCGAGGGCGTCGTCGAGTCCGCGCGGCTGCACAAGATCACCAGCGGGCTGCTGCGGATCGCCGGCGACCTCGGGCTGCAGTCCGTGGCCGAGGGCGTGGACCTGCCCGAGCAGGTCGTCGCCCTGCGCGCGATGGGCTGCACCCAGGGCGTGGGCATGGCGTTCTCCGGCCCGCTGGACGAGTACCGGCTGCGCCGGGCCCTGTCCTCCGGGAGATATCCGGTGCCGCACGGACCGGCCGAGCCCGCGTTCGCGGGCGGCGGCGCGGGGGTGTACACCGGCGGTATGACCGCCGTTCTCGGGGCCGGCACGACCCTTCGTTCACATAATGAGACTCCCGTCCCACCCACTTGACAGTGGGTGCGTGCCGGGGGGAGGGTCAGTGCCATGCGCACCCGAATTCTCGTACTTGGACAGCGCGTCGGCTGAGCTGGGACCCACCGGAGGATCATCCGGAATCCCCAGCGACCACACCGGCGCGCTCCCCTCGCTTGCCTTTTGGCACGAGGGGTTTTTTGTTGCACGGGCACCTTCCGTACAACAGCCGTACATCGCACAAACCTCGCAAAAACCCTCAGCATCGAGAAGAGAATGCCGATGACCGAGCAGGCCACCGGGGCCCCTCACCCGCAGCCGCGGCCCCGATCCGGAGGACAGCCCGCCCCCGAGCACGTCACGGGTGCGCAGTCCCTCATCCGCTCTCTCGAGGAGGTCGGGGCCGACACGGTATTCGGCATTCCCGGCGGTGCGATCCTCCCGGCGTACGACCCGCTGATGGACTCCACCCGGGTCCGCCACGTCCTGGTCCGCCACGAGCAGGGCGCGGGTCACGCCGCCACCGGTTACGCCCAGGCCACCGGCAAGGTCGGCGTCTGCATGGCGACCTCCGGACCCGGCGCCACCAACCTGGTCACGCCGATCGCCGACGCCCACATGGACTCCGTGCCGCTGGTCGCGATCACCGGTCAGGTCGCCTCCAAGGCGATCGGCACGGACGCCTTCCAGGAGGCGGACATCGTCGGCATCACCATGCCGATCACGAAGCACAACTTCCTCGTCACCAAGGCGGAGGACATCCCGCGGGTGATCGCGCAGGCGTTCCACATCGCCTCCACCGGCCGCCCCGGCCCGGTCCTGGTCGACATCGCCAAGGACGCCCTCCAGGCGAAGACCACCTTCGCCTGGCCGCCGGTCATGGACCTGCCCGGCTACCGCCCGGTGACCAAGCCGCACGCCAAGCAGATCCGCGAGGCCGCCAAGCTGATCACCGGCGCGAAGCGCCCCGTCCTCTACGTCGGCGGCGGCGTCCTCAAGGCCGGCGCCACCGCCGAGCTGAAGGTCCTCGCCGAGCTGACCGGAGCGCCGGTCACCACCACCCTGATGGCGCTCGGCGCGTTCCCCGACAGCCACCCGCTGCACGTGGGCATGCCGGGCATGCACGGTTCGGTCACCGCCGTCACCGCGCTGCAGAAGGCCGACCTGATCGTCGCCCTCGGCGCCCGCTTCGACGACCGCGTCACCGGCAAGCTGGACAGCTTCGCCCCGCACGCCAAGATCGTCCACGCCGACATCGACCCCGCCGAGATCGGCAAGAACCGGGCCGCGGACGTGCCGATCGTCGGGGACGCCCGCGAGGTCATCGCCGACCTGATCCAGGCCGTCCAGAAGGAGCACGGCGAGGGCCACCGGGGCGACTACACCGCCTGGTGGAAGGACCTCAGCCGCTGGCGCGACACCTACCCGCTCGGCTACGACCTCCCCGAGGACGGCTCGCTCTCCCCGCAGCAGGTCATCGAGCGCATCGGACAGCTGGCCCCGCAGGGCACGATCTTCGCCGCGGGCGTCGGCCAGCACCAGATGTGGGCCGCGCACTTCATCGAGTACGACAAGCCCGCCACCTGGCTCAACTCCGGCGGCGCGGGCACCATGGGCTACGCCGTGCCGGCCGCCATGGGCGCCAAGGCCGGCGCGCCCGAGCGCACCGTGTGGGCGATCGACGGCGACGGCTGCTTCCAGATGACCAATCAGGAGCTGACCACCTGCGCCCTGAACAACATCCCGATCAAGGTCGCCATCATCAACAACGGCGCCCTCGGGATGGTCCGCCAGTGGCAGACGCTGTTCTACAACCAGCGCTACTCCAACACGGTGCTGCACTCCGGCCCGGACGACGTCAACCCGCAGGCCCGGGGCACCCGCGTGCCCGACTTCGTCAAGCTGTCCGAGGCGATGGGCTGCTACGCGATCCGCTGCGAGGACCCGGCCGACCTCGACAAGGTCATCGAGGAGGCGAACTCCGTCAACGACCGCCCGGTCGTGGTGGACTTCGTCGTCCACGAGGACGCGATGGTCTGGCCGATGGTGGCCGCCGGCACCTCCAACGACGAGATCATGGCCGCCCGGGACGTCCGCCCCGACTTCGGCGACAACGAAGACGACTGAGAGCCGCAGGTAAAGGAATCAGACCCATGTCCAAGCACACGCTCTCCGTCCTGGTGGAGAACACCCCCGGCATCCTCGCCCGGATCGCCGCCCTGTTCTCCCGCCGCGGCTTCAACATCGACTCCCTCGCGGTCGGCGTCACCGAGCACCCCGACATCTCCCGCATCACCATCGTGGTGAACGTGGAGGACCTGCCGCTGGAGCAGGTCACCAAGCAGCTCAACAAGCTCGTCAACGTGCTGAAGATCGTCGAACTGGAACCCGGTTCGGCCGTTCAGCGGGAACTCGTTCTGGTGAAGGTGCGCGCGGACAACGAGACGCGCTCCCAGATCGTCGAGATCGTCCAGCTCTTCCGCGCCAAGACCGTGGACGTCTCCCCGGAGGCCGTGACCATCGAGGCCACCGGCAGCAGCGACAAGCTGTCCGCCATGCTCAAGATGCTGGAGCCGTACGGCATCAAGGAGCTGGTGCAGTCCGGCACGATCGCCATCGGACGCGGAGCGCGTTCGATCACGGACCGGTCGCTGCGCGCACTGGACCGGTCGGCGTAACGACATGACCGGGCGGCCGGCGACGACCGGCCGCCCGTATGCCGAGACCCCCAGACTTCCCTTCCGCCCCCCGTCATACGGTGGGACGCAACATCTGCACCCCAAGGAGAGAACCCAAAGTGGCCGAGCTGTTCTACGACGCCGACGCCGACCTGTCCATCATCCAGGGCCGCAAGGTCGCGGTCATCGGGTACGGCAGCCAGGGCCACGCCCACGCCCTGTCGCTGCGTGACTCGGGTGTCGACGTCCGCGTCGGTCTGCACGAGGGCTCCAAGTCCAAGGCGAAGGCCGAGGAGCAGGGCCTGCGCGTGGTCACCCCCGCCGAGGCCGCCGCCGAGGCCGACGTCATCATGATCCTGGTGCCGGACCCCATCCAGGCCCAGGTCTACGAGGAGTCGATCAAGGACAACCTGAAGGACGGCGACGCGCTGTTCTTCGGCCACGGCCTGAACATCCGCTACGGCTTCATCAAGCCCCCGGCCGGCGTCGACGTCTGCATGGTCGCCCCCAAGGGCCCGGGCCACCTGGTGCGCCGTCAGTACGAGGAGGGCCGCGGCGTTCCCTGCATCGCCGCCGTCGAGCAGGACGCCACCGGCAACGCCTTCGCGCTCGCCCTGTCGTACGCCAAGGGCATCGGCGGCACCCGCGCCGGCGTCATCAAGACCACCTTCACCGAGGAGACCGAGACCGACCTGTTCGGTGAGCAGGCCGTGCTGTGCGGTGGCACCGCGGCGCTGGTCAAGGCGGGCTTCGAGACGCTGACCGAGGCGGGCTACCAGCCGGAGATCGCCTACTTCGAGTGCCTGCACGAGCTGAAGCTGATCGTCGACCTCATGTACGAGGGCGGCCTGGAGAAGATGCGCTGGTCCATCTCCGAGACCGCCGAGTGGGGCGACTACGTCACCGGCCCGCGCATCATCACCGAGGCCACCAAGGCCGAGATGAAGAAGGTGCTCGCCGAGATCCAGGACGGCACCTTCGCCCGGAACTGGATGGACGAGTACCACGGCGGTCTGAAGAAGTACAACGAGTACAAGAAGCAGGACTCCGAGCACCTGCTGGAGACCACCGGCAAGGAGCTGCGCAAGCTCATGAGCTGGGTGAACGAGGAGGCGTAAGCCTCGGGACGAAGGGCCGGAGCCATGCGCTCCGGCCCTTTGCGCCACGGTGTTGTCCACCCGGTCCAGCCACGGACGGGTGATCCTTCCGCAGAGGCGCAAGCCGCCGACCGCCGCGCCACTACACTGCCGTACTAATACGCGTCAGGCCCACAGCGTCGTGCGTCACACGCGGCAAGCCCCCCTCCACCGCCTGCGGCCGTCGGGACGGCCGTCCGCATTGCACATGTGAGGACTCACGTGAGCTCGAAACCTGTCGTACTCATCGCTGAAGAGCTGTCGCCCGCGACCGTGGACGCGCTTGGCCCGGACTTCGAGATCCGGCACTGCAACGGCGCGGACCGCGCCGAGCTGCTGCCCGCCCTCGCCGACGTCGACGCGATCCTCATCCGCTCGGCAACCAAGGTCGACGCCGAGGCCATCGCGGCCGCGAACCGGCTCAAGGTCGTCGCACGAGCCGGCGTCGGCCTGGACAACGTCGACGTGTCCGCCGCCACCAAGGCCGGCGTGATGGTCGTCAACGCCCCCACCTCCAACATCGTGACCGCCGCCGAACTGGCCTGCGGTCTGATCCTCGCCACCGCCCGCAACATCCCGCAGGCCAACGCCGCGCTCAAGAACGGCGAGTGGAAGCGGAGCAAGTACACCGGCGTCGAACTGGCCGAGAAGACCCTCGGCGTCGTCGGCCTCGGCCGCATCGGCGCGCTGGTCGCCCAGCGGATGTCCGCGTTCGGCATGAAGGTCGTCGCCTACGACCCCTATGTGCAGCCCGCGCGGGCCGCGCAGATGGGCGTCAAGGTGCTGTCGCTGGACGAGCTGCTGGAGGTCTCCGACTTCATCACCGTCCACCTGCCCAAGACGCCCGAGACGGTCGGCCTGATCGGCGACGAGGCGCTGCGCAAGGTCAAGCCGAGCGTGCGCATCGTCAACGCCGCGCGCGGCGGCATCGTCGACGAGGAGGCGCTGTACTCGGCGCTCAAGGAGGGCCGCGTCGCCGGCGCCGGCCTCGACGTGTACGCCAAGGAGCCCTGCACGGACTCCCCGCTGTTCGAGTTCGACCAGGTCGTCGCGACCCCGCACCTGGGCGCGTCGACCGACGAGGCGCAGGAGAAGGCCGGCATCGCCGTCGCCCGCTCGGTGCGCCTGGCGCTCGCCGGCGAGCTGGTCCCGGACGCGGTCAACGTCCAGGGCGGCGTCATCGCCGAGGACGTCAAGCCGGGTCTGCCGCTCGCCGAGCGCCTCGGCCGGATCTTCACCGCGCTGGCCGGCGAGGTCGCCGTCCGCCTCGACGTCGAGGTGTACGGCGAGATCACCCAGCACGACGTGAAGGTGCTGGAGCTGTCCGCGCTCAAGGGCGTCTTCGAGGACGTCGTCGACGAGACGGTGTCCTACGTCAACGCCCCGCTGTTCGCCCAGGAGCGCGGCGTCGAGGTGCGGCTGACGACCAGCTCCGAGTCGCCGGACCACCGCAACGTCGTCACCGTGCGCGGCACCCTCGGCGACGGCGAGGAGGTGTCGGTGTCCGGCACCCTCGCCGGTCCCAAGCACCTGCAGAAGCTCGTGGCGGTCGGCGACTACGACGTGGACCTCGCGCTCGCCGACCACATGGTGGTCCTGCGGTACGAGGACCGTCCGGGCGTCGTCGGCACCGTCGGCCGCATCCTCGGCGAGGCGGGCATCAACATCGCCGGCATGCAGGTCGCCCGCGCGGACGTGGGCGGCGAGGCGCTGGCCGTGCTGACCGTGGACGACACCGTCTCCCCGGGCGTGCTCGGCGAGCTGGCTGCGGAGATCGGGGCGACGTCGGCCCGTTCGGTGAACCTGGTCTGACCCCCGCTTCGGCACGACGCCGGGCGACCGAGGCATTCCTCGGCCGCCCGGCGTCGCCATGTCGGGCGACGGTCGGGTGGTGAGGGTCAGATCCGGGCCGCCTTCAGGGCCATGTGCAGCAGCAGGCGGTCCTCGCCGTCGGCCAGGTCCAGGCCGGTGAGCTGTTCGACACGGGACAGCCGGTAGTACAGGGTCTGGCGGTGGATGCCCAGGTCGGCGGCGGTGCGGCCGGCCTGGCCCGCGCGGTCCAGGTACGCCTCGGCGGTGCGGGCCAGCTCGGCCTGGGCGGGAGAGAGCAGCGGGGCCACGGCGCGGTCGCGGGCCGCCTCCGGGGACAGGGCGGTGAGCAGGCGGTACGGGCCGATGCGGGACCACTCGGCGACGGGCCCGAAGCGGGGCTCGGCGAGCGCGGCGCGGGCCGCGGCCGATGCCTGCTGCCAGGCCGTCGCCAGACCCGCCAGACCGGTGAACGGCTCGCCGACCCCGGCCCGCGCGCCCTCCCCGAGCAGCCGGGACGCCGCCGTCAGCGCCGGCCCCGGCACGTCCGCGGCGCGCAGCCGCACCAGCACCGCGAGGCCCTGCCCCGCCGTTCCCCACGGCGCCGTGCACACGGCCGTCGCATGGGGCACCGTACGGGCCGACGGGGCGTCCTCCGGGTCGGCGGACGGCCACGGCGCCACGCACACCACCGCGTGCGGGCCCTCGGCGCGCGGCCCCAGCTCGGTGCGCAGGGCGGCCACCGCCATGTCCCGCTGCCAGCCCCGCTCGGCGGTCACCGCGGCCCGCAGCTCACGGGTCAGGTCGGCGCCGTGCTGGGCCTCGTCGGCGAGCAGCGCCCCGATGCGGGCGGTCACCTCCATGGCGGCGGCCAGCTGCCGCTCGGTGGGCCCGGGCTCGTCCTCCAGCAGCCAGACGTAGCCGCGGACGACACCCCGATGGCGTACGGGCAGACAGATCCGCCCCCGGTGCACCCCCGCCTCCGGCGTCCGGGGGATGCGCACCGGGCCGGTCGCCCGGGTGATGCCGAAGCCCTCGAACCAGGCGCGGACGGCGGGCGTGGAGCGGCGGGTCAGGATCGAGCGGGCCCGGACCGGGTCCAGGGCCGAGGCGTCCAGCTCCCCCTCGCTGTCGTAGGCGCCGAAGGCGATCAGCTCGAAGTCGCGGTTCTCCAGCGTCGCCGGGGCGCCCAGCAGCTCGGAGATCTCGTCGACCAGCTCCTGGTAGTCACCCCTGTAATCCGACGTCACCACGGCATTCTCCCGCACTTTCGCGCCACCTTCATACAGATGTCTGAGATCTGCGGCGGGGATGCGTGACAGCTGTCGATGGCCGACGATCCGAGGGATCCTTAACTTTCACGGTGGTTCTCCGTGCCGTTCCCGGACCGTCGGGATGCGGCCTCGTTCGGGTTGGTATGTGGAGGTGCCCCGTGCTGGGTCCCGTGATTCTCGCCGCGTCGCGCAGCGACCGGATGCGACGCCTGATCTCGGCGGCCCCGGTGACGAAGCAGGTCGTCGACCGGTTCATCCCCGGCGAGACCGTGGACGAGATCGTGCCGATCGTCGAGGACCTCACCGCCAAGGGCCTCGAACTGACCATGGACGTCGTCGGCGAGGACATCACCACGCCCGAGCAGGCCACCGCCGCCCGTGACGCCTATCTGGAGCTGATCGACCGCCTGAAGCCGCTGGAGCTGGGCGAACGCGTCGAGATGTCCGTGAAGCTGTCGATGTTCGGCCAGGCGCTGCCCGGCGGGCACGAGCTGGCCCTCGCCAACGTCCGCCCGGTCGTCGAGGCCGCCGCGGAGATCGGCACCACGGTCACACTGGACGCGGAGGACCACACCACCCTCGACTCGATGTTCGCCATCCACGACGAGCTGCGCCGGGACTTCCCCCGGACGGGCTGCGTCATCCAGGCGTACCTCCTGCGCACCGAGGCCGACGCCCGCCGCCTGGCCGCGAACGGCAGCCGGGTCCGCCTGGTCAAGGGCGCCTACAAGGAGCCCGCGAAGGTCGCGCTCCAGGACAGGCACGAGATCGACAAGGCGTACGTCCGCGTCCTGCGCGTCCTGATGGACGGCGAGGGCTACCCGATGATCGGGTCCCACGACCCGCGTCTGATCGCCATCGCCCAGGAACTCGCCCACCGCGCGGGACGCAAGCCGGGCGACTACGAGTTCCAGATGCTGTACGGCATCCGCGGCGAGGAGCACCTGCGGCTCGCCGCCGAGGGCCACCGGATGCGCGTCTACACGGCGTACGGCACCGACTGGTACGGCTACTTCATGCGGCGGCTCGCGGAGAAGCCGGCGAACCTGCGCTTCTTCGTCCGCTCGATGGTCAGCAAGGGCTGAGCCCACCACCCGCTCAAGTTCAAGGAGTTACGGATCTCATGGACGCTGTGACCCAGGTCCCCACCCCCGTCAACGAGCCGGTGCACGGCTACGCCCCCGGCTCTCCCGAGCGCGCCCGGCTGGAGGCCAGGCTGAAGGAGCTGGCCGACAACCCGATCGACCTGCCCTGCACCATCGGCGGCGAGCGGCGGATGGGCGGCGGCGAGCGCTTCGACGTCGTCCAGCCGCACAACCACAAGGCCCGCCTCGGCACGTACGGCAACGCCACCCGGCAGGACGCGCAGGACGCCATCGACGCGGCCCTGGCCGCCGCGCCCGCCTGGCGTGCGATGGCGTTCGACGACCGCGCGGCGATCATCCTGCGCGCCGCCGAGCTGCTGGCCGGACCCTGGCGCGAGACGCTGGCCGCGTCCACCATGCTCGGCCAGTCCAAGACCGCCCAGCAGGCCGAGATCGACACCCCCTGCGAGCTGGTCGACTTCTGGCGGTTCAACGTCCACTACGCCCGGCAGATCCTCGCCGAGCAGCCCCCGGCCAACTCCCCGGGCGTCTGGAACCGTCTGGACCACCGCCCGCTGGAGGGCTTCGTCTACGCGATCACGCCGTTCAACTTCACGGCCATCGCGGGCAACCTGCCCACCGCCCCCGCGCTGATGGGCAACGTCGTCGTCTGGAAGCCGTCCCCCACCCAGACCCACGCCGCCGTGCTGCTGATGCGGCTGCTGGAGGAGGCCGGGCTGCCCAAGGGCGTCATCAACCTCGTCACCGGCGACGGCATCGAGGTCTCCGAGGTGGCCCTGCACCACCGGGACCTCGCCGGGATCCACTTCACCGGCTCGACCAAGACGTTCCAGTACCTGTGGAAGACGGTCGGCGCCAACATCGAGAAGTACCGCTCCTACCCGCGCCTGGTCGGCGAGACCGGCGGCAAGGACTTCCTGGTCGCCCACCCGAGCGCCGACCGCGCGGTGCTGAAGACCGCGTTGACTCGCGGCGCCTTCGAGTACCAGGGCCAGAAGTGCTCCGCGACCTCCCGCGCCTACATCCCGGCGTCGATCTGGAACTCCGGCTTCAAGGAGGAGTTCGCGGCCGAGGTCGACTACCTCACCATGGGCGACGTCACCGACCTGTCGAACTTCATCGGCGCGGTCATCGACGAGCGCGCCTTCGCCAAGAACAAGGCCGCCATCGAGCGCGCCAAGCAGGACCCGGCGTGCACGATCGTCGCGGGCGGCTCCTACGACGACTCGGTCGGCTACTTCGTCCGCCCGACCGTCATCGAGTGCACCGACCCACAGAACGAGGTCTTCACGACCGAGTACTTCGGCCCGATCCTCGCCGTGCACGTCTACGAGGACGACACGTACGACGAGATGCTGACGCAGATGGAGTCGGTGTCCGACTACGCCCTCACCGGCTCGGTCATCGCGGGCGACCGCGCGGCGGCGGCGTACACGATGGAGAAGCTGCGCTACGCGGCGGGCAACTTCTACATCAACGACAAGTCGACCGGCGCCGTCGTCGGCCAGCAGCCCTTCGGCGGCGGCCGCGCCTCCGGCACCAACGACAAGGCCGGCGCCCCGCAGAACCTGACGCGCTGGACGCTGACCCGCTCGATCAAGGAGACGCTGGTCCCGCCGACCGACTACACCTACCCGCACATGGGCTGACCTCCGTCAGCCGTCGCCGACGGGCCGGGTCCACGGGGACCCGGCCCGTTCGCGTGGGAGGCGGCGGGCGGCCCGCGCGGGTCACGGCATCCCGAATACTGGGCCCATGACGACGATCCGTACCGTCCACACCGCCGACCTCGCCCCCGCCGAACTGCGTGCCCTGCGCGGCTTCCTGGACGCCGTGTTCGCGGGGGACTTCAGCGACGACGACTTCGACCACGGTCTCGGCGGGATGCACGTCCTCGTGGACGACGACGCCGGGCTCGCCGCGCACGGGGCGGTCGTGATGCGGCGGGTGCGGCACCGGGAGCGCTGGCTGCGCACCGGGTACGTCGAGAACGTCGCCGTGCGCCCGGACGTGCGCCGTACCGGGCTCGGGGGCCGGGTCATGGGCGTGCTGGAGGGGATCGTCGACCGTGCCTACGACCTCGGCGCCCTCTCCGCCAGCGACGAGGGGGCCGCGCTGTACGAGGCGCGGGGCTGGAGCGCGTGGCCGGGGAGGGTGGCCGCGCTGGGTCCCGGGGGCGTCGTCCGGCTCCCCGAGGAGGAGGGCAGCACCTACGTGCGGGCCGCGCTCGCCGGGCCCCTCCACGCGGAGGGCGAGCTGTGCTTCGACTGGCGGGACGGCGACGTGCTCTGAGCCACACGGGCCGGGAAAGCGGCAGGTCGGCGGGGCGTGGTCCGTCCGGCCGTCTCAGATAGTAGGAAGTCCGAGTAATTGTGGAGACAGATGCGCCGTCCTCGCTTAGTTTTGTAGGAGCCGAACGTCTCGCTCGACCAAGCGAATGACGGCCGTGAGCCGGGCCCGCGCAGGCAACCCCTGCGGCACCGTCGCTCCCCGTCCCTTCCGGCGTCTCGCATCCCCCTTTCCTCCCCGCACTCCGGGACCACGAAGGAGCCGATCCGCCATGTCCGAGACGACCGCACGCCGCCGAGTCCGTCACGTCTCCCGCAGCAGCGAGGCCGACCGCAAGAACGCCGCCGCGGCCCTCCAGCGCGCCCTCGACCGCCGCGACAACGGCGGCGCCACCGGCCACTGAGCCACGGCCGGGCCCTACCGCCCGCGCCGCACCTCGAAGTGGTCGACCCGCTGCCCGGTCGCCGCCAGCGCCGACACCGCGAGCCTCGGTGCCGCCCCGGCGTGCGCCTCCACCTTGAGGAACGAAAAGCCCCGGTAGCGCACCCGCGACCACTCCACCGTCTCCCGGGCGTCCCCGCGCGACCGGGTCCAGCGGAAGGTGTCCACGGACTCGACGTCCTGGACCGAGCCCTCGTAGCTCTCCGGCACGCCCGCCGGGAAGCCGTACAGCTCCCTGCCGCCGCCGCCCGCCGTGACGTACACGGTCCCGTCCCTCGCCGGGTCCGTCGTCCCGCCGATCGGCACCGGCCGGCCCACCTCGCCGTCCCGGATCGCGTCGGTCCGCTCGTAGACGTGGTTGTGCCCGTTGATCACCAGGTCCACCCGGTGCCGGGCGAACAGCGGCACCCACTCCGCGCGCACCCCTCCGTCCGAGGCGTGCGAGGACGTCGAGTAGGCGCAGTGGTGGAAGTACACGACAACGAAGTCGATCTCCGGCGCCGCGCGCAGCTCGCCCAGCGTCGCCTCCAGCCACGCCGTCTGCCGGCCCCCGCTGTACCCGAGGTTGGCGGGGATCTCGTACGACACATCGTTCGCGTCCAGCGCCACCACGCCCACGTTGCCGTACCGGAACGCGTACACCCCCGGCGCGCCCTTGGGGTCGAAGCCGTTGTCCGGCAGCGACCAGCGGGCGAACTGGCCGCCGTAGCCGTCGGGGGAGTACCAGGCCTCCATGTCGTGGTTGCCGGTCGTCACCATCCACGGCACCGACCCGGCCACCTGGGAGGTCTGCGCCATGAAGTGGTCCCAGAAGGAGGGATCGTAGGCGTCCGACTTCTTGCCCCGGCCCTTGGCGTTGGCGTAGCAGATGTCGCCGGCGTGCAGATGGAAGGCGGGCTTCTGGCGCAGGATCAGCTCGTTGTTGGTCTCCGGCGCGTCCCCGACCCCCTGGTCGCCGAAGGCGGTGAACACGAACGACTCCGGCCGCGCCGGCGCCGTGCGGAAGGAGCCGATGGCGGCGCGGTGTTCGGGCGAGGCGGGATCGCGGCCCTCGTGTCCGATGCCGTAGTAGTACGTCGCGCCCGGCAGCAGGCCGTCCAGCGCCGCGTGGACGTAGTACTGCTGCACCGCCGCGCGGATCCCGTCCAGCTCCGGCGTGTACAGATCGCGCACCTCCGCCTCGATCCGCTCCCCGAGCGCGTCGGGACGGGCGCCGATCCGCACGTACGGCCGCCGCACCGCGGCCGGCACCTGCCAGGAGACGCGCATCTGTGTGCGGGGATCCGCCCCGAAGGCCAGATGGCGGCCGTAGGGGACGACGGCCGAGCCGGGCGTCCTCGACGTGGCGGACGGTGCGCTGCTCGGCGCCGACACGCCGCTCCCGCCGGAACAGCCGGTCAGCAGCCCGCCCGCGACCGCGCCGGCCGTCACCAGCGCGCGCCGCCGGGTGAGGTGCGCCCGCAGGTACTCGTACTGCTCGGCCATGCTCATCCGCCGGGCGAGCCGCGGCGGAATGCCGAAGTCGGGGAGGTCCATGGCCGACACTTTCCCATCGGGCCCCGACGCCCCGTGGAAGCAGGAGTGAACGCAGTGCGTCCCCACGGTGCCCGACTCCGTCCGGGTGTCCGGATCGCGGACGCGTCATGTCATCCCATGGGACGAGGAGTAGGGTGCTGCGCATGTCGGCAAGCTCTCGCATCCTCGATCTCGCAGTGATCCCCGGTGACGGCATCGGCCAGGAAGTCGTGGCCGAAGGCCTGAAAGTCCTCTCCGCCGTCCTTCCGCAGGATGTGAAGCTGGAGACCAAGGCCTACGACTTCGGCGCCCAGCGCTACCACGCCACCGGTGAGACCCTCACCGACGCCGACCTCGAGGCCCTCAAGCAGCACGACGCCATCCTGCTCGGCGCGATCGGCGACCCCTCGGTCCCCTCCGGCGTCCTGGAGCGCGGCTTCCTGCTCAAGCTCCGCTTCGCCTTCGACCACCACGTCAACCTGCGGCCGTCGAAGCTCCTGCCCGGCGTCGCCACCCCGCTCGCCGGCCAGCCGGAGATCGACTTCGTGGTCGTCCGCGAGGGCACCGAGGGCCCCTACACGGGCAACGGCGGCACCATCCGCAAGGGCACCCCGCACGAGGTCGCCACCGAGGTGTCCGTCAACACCGCCTTCGGCGTCGAGCGCGTCGTCCGCGACGCCTTCGCCCGCGCCCAGGCCCGCCCCCGCAAGAAGCTCACGCTGGTCCACAAGAACAACGTGCTCACCTTCGCGGGCCACCTGTGGACGAACATCTTCAACAAGGTGGCCGAGGAGTACCCCGAGGTCACCACCGAGTACATCCACGTCGACGCGGCGACCATCTTCCTGGTCACCCAGCCCGAGCGGTTCGACGTGATCGTCACCGACAACCTCTTCGGCGACATCATCACCGACCTCGCCGCGGCCGTCTCCGGCGGCATCGGCGTCGCCGCCTCCGGCAACATCAACCCGAGCGGCGAGTTCCCGTCGATGTTCGAGCCCGTCCACGGCTCGGCCCCGGACATCGCCGGCCAGGGCAAGGCCGACCCCACCGCCACGGTCCTCTCCGTCGCCCTGCTGCTGCGCCACCTCGGCCACGAGGCCGAGGCCGCCCGCATCGAGGACGCGGTCGCCGCCGACCTCGCGGACCGCGCCGGCAAGCCCGCCCGCTCCACCTCGGAGATCGGCGACGCGCTGGCGGTACGCGTAGCCGGCTGACCCGCCGCGCTCGCCTCGAAGCCGCCGGGTCGCATCCGCGCCCGGCGGCTTCCCCATGTCCCCGCCGGGTGCCACCATCAACCCCGGGCCGCATTCACGCTGTTTTCTCCCTCGTCGCCCGCTTGCGATAATCGGACGCGGAGCCGCGGATTGAGGGAATGCTCGGACGTCCTAGCACTGGCCACTGGCAGTACGGGCGTGAGCGCGGCCCGTCACTACAACCGGTGAAGGACAACCACTGATGACGACGCCCACGATCGAGCTCAAGCCCTCGGCCCACCCGCTCTCCGCCGCGGAGCGGGAGGCGATCCTGGCCAGCCCCGGGTTCGGCCGCCACTTCACCGACCACATGGTGACGATCAAGTGGACGGAGGGCCGCGGCTGGCACGACGGGCAGCTCGTCCCCTACGGCCCGCTCTCTCTCGATCCGGCCAACATGACCCTGCACTACGCGCAGGAGATCTTCGAGGGACTCAAGGCCTACCGTCAGCCCGACGGCTCCGTCGCCACCTTCCGCCCCGACCAGAACGCCAAGCGCTTCCAGCGCTCCGCCCGCCGGCTCGCGATGCCCGAACTCCCGGTCGAGACCTTCATCGAGGCCTGTGACGCCCTGGTCCGGCAGGACAAGGCGTGGGTCCCGGCGCACGGCGGCGAGGAGTCCCTCTACCTGCGCCCCTTCATGATCGCCACCGAGGTCGGCCTCGGCGTGAAGCCCGCCAACGAGTACCTCTTCCTCGTCATCGCCTCCCCGGCCGGCGCCTACTTCCCCGGCGGCGTCAAGCCGGTGTCCATCTGGCTCTCCGAGGACCGCGTCCGCGCCGTCCCCGGCGGCATGGGCGACGCCAAGACCGGCGGCAACTACGCCGCCTCCCTCCTCGCCCAGGCCGAGGCCGCCGCCAAGGGCTGCGACCAGGTCTGCTACCTCGACGCGGTCGAGCACAAGTGGGTCGAGGAACTCGGCGGCATGAACCTGTACTTCGTCTACGGCGACCGGATCGTCACCCCCGCCCTCACCGGCTCCATCCTGGAGGGCGTCACCCGCGACTCCCTCCTCGCCGTCGCCCGCGACCTCGGCTACGAGGCCGAGGAGGGCCGGGTCTCCATCGACCAGTGGCAGCGCGATGCCGAGAGCGGCGCCCTCACCGAGGTCTTCGCCTGCGGCACCGCGGCCGTGATCACGCCGGTCGGCACGGTGAAGCGGGCCGGCGCCGAGTGGCGGCAGTCGGGCTGCGAGCCCGGCGAGGTCACGCTGAGGCTGCGCCGGGCGCTGCTGGACGTCCAGCGGGGCACGGCGGAGGACAAGCACGGCTGGATGCACCGGCTGGGATAGGTCCCTTCCGGCTTCACGGCTCAGGGCCGCCGCCGACCTCGGGTCGGGGCGGCCCCGAGTCGTTTCGGAACATGTCGATTTGAGTGTTGTTCAAACTCGTCGACGTCCGGCCTTCCGGTTGTTATGCCTTCCGGTTTAGAGTGGCGCTCTAAACCGGAAGGAGACGGCATGCGCCTCACCCCCACCGAGCGCGACCGGCTGCTGCTGTTCGGCGCCGCCGAGCTGGCCCGCGCCCGGCGCGCCCGCGGACTGCGGCTCAACGTGCCCGAGGCCACCGCCCTGATCGCGGACACCGTCTGCGAGGCCGCCCGCGACGGCCGACGGCTCGCCGAGGCCATCGAGGCCGCGCGGTCCGTGCTCGGTCCGGACGACGTGCTGCCCGGCGTCGCCGACGTCGTCACCGAGGTGCACGTCGAGGCCGTCTTCGACGACGGCTCCCGGCTCGCGGTCGTCTCCGACCCCATCGGCGGCGCGGGGCCGCGCGAGGACGGTCCGGGGGCGCTGCTGCCGGGCCCCGCGCACGTCGAGCCCCAGGCGGTGGTGCGGCTCACGGTCGTCAACACGGCGGGCGTGCCCGTCTCGGTCACCTCCCACTTCCACTTCTTCGAGGCCAACCCCCGCCTGGACTTCAACCGTTCGGCCGCCTACGGCATGCGGCTCGCCGTCCCCGCCGGGTCGTCGGTGCGGTTCGGGCCGGGGGAGAGCCGGGAGGTCGGGCTGGTCCCGATCGGGGGCGCACGGGTCGCGATCGGGTTCGCCGGGCTCGTCGACGGGCCCCTGGACGCGCCGGGGGCCAAGGAAGAGGCCCTGCGCAGGGCCACCGCCTGCGGATATCTGGGAGCCGCGCGATGAACCCGCACGAATACGCCGCCACCCACGGCCCGCGCGCCGGCGACCGCGTCCGGCTCGGCGACTCGGGCCTCGTGATCCGCGTCGAGTCCGACGCGCAGCGGTACGGCGACGAGTTCCTCGCCGGCTTCGGCAAGACCGCCCGCGACGGACTGCACCTCAAGGCCGCCGCCGTCCGGGAGACCTGCGACGTCGTGGTCAGCAACGTCGTGGTGATCGACGCCGTGCAGGGCATCCGCAAGGTGTCGATCGGCATCCGCGAGGGCCGGATCAGCGCCGTCGGGCGGGCCGGGAACCCGGACACCCTCGACGGCGTCGACGTCGTCGTCGGCACCGGCACGTCCATCGTGTCCGGCGAGGGCCTCATCGCCACCGCCGGGGCCGTCGACACGCACGTCCATCTGCTGTCGCCGCGGGTCATGGAGGCCTCGCTGGCGTCCGGCGTGACCACCATCATCGGGCAGGAGTTCGGACCGGTGTGGGGCGTGGGCGTCAACTCGCCCTGGGCGCTGCGGCACGCGTTCGGCGCCTTCGACGCCTGGCCCGTCAACATCGGGTTCCTGGGGCGTGGTTCGTCGTCCGACCCGGCGCCGCTGGTGGAGGCGCTGGCCGAGGGCGGGGCGTGCGGGTTCAAGGTGCACGAGGACATGGGCGCCCACACCCGCGCCCTGGACACCGCCCTGCGGGTCGCCGAGGAGCACGACGTCCAGGTGGCCCTGCACAGCGACGGGCTGAACGAGTGCCTGTCGGTCGAGGACACCCTGCGCGTCCTGGAGGGCCGCACCATCCACGCCTTCCACATCGAGGGCTGCGGCGGCGGACACGTCCCCAACGTCCTGAAGATGGCCGGCGTCCCCAACGTCATCGGCTCCTCCACCAACCCGACCCTGCCCTTCGGCCGGGACGCCGTCGCCGAGCACTACGGCATGATCGTCTCCGTCCACGACCTGAAGACCGACCTGCCCGGCGACGCCGCCATGGCCCGCGACCGCATCCGCGCCGGCACGATGGGCGCCGAGGACGTGCTGCACGACCTGGGCGCGATCGGCATCACCTCCTCCGACGCGCAGGGCATGGGCCGGGCCGGCGAGACCGTGCGCCGCACGTTCGCCATGGCCGGGAAGATGAAGGCCGAGTTCGGCGCCCCGCACGACGACCACGACAACGAACGCGTCCTGCGCTACATCGCCAAGCTGACCGTCAACCCGGCCATCGCGCACGGGCTCTCCCACGAGGTGGGGTCGATCGAGGTCGGCAAGCTCGCCGACATCGTGCTGTGGCGGCCGGAGTTCTTCGGGGCCAAGCCGCAACTGGTGCTCAAGTCGGGCTTCCCGGCGTACGGCGTGGTCGGCGACCCGAACGCGGCCACCGACACCTGCGAACCCCTCGTTCTGGGCCCGCAGTTCGGTGCGCACGGGGCCGCCCCGGCCGACCTCTCCGTCGCGTTCGTCGCCCGGGCCGCCCTCGACCGGGGCCACGACGGCCTGCCGACCCGCCGGCGCAGGGTCGCCGTACGCGGCACGCGCGGCATCGGCCCGGCCGACCTGCGGCTCAACTCCCGTACCGGATCGGTCGACGTGGACCAGCGCACGGGACTCGTCACGCTCGACGGCGAGCCCATCCGCTCCGCGCCCGCCGACACCGTCTCCCTCAACCGCCTGTACTTCCTCTGAGGACCCGCCAGATGACCACCCCCGCCGCCGACGGCTTCCGCATGCCCGCCGAGTGGAGCCCTCACGAACGCACCTGGATGGCGTGGCCGGGCCCCAACCCCACCTTCGACGACCCCGACGACCTGGCCGCCTCCCACCGGGCCTGGGCCTCGGTCGCCCGTGCGATCCGCCGCTTCGAGCCGGTGACCGTGGTGTGCGGGCCCGGACGGTCGGCCGAGGCGAGGCGCCTGCTCGGCGACGGGATCGACACCGTCGAGCGCGAGCTGGACGATGCCTGGATGCGCGACATCGGCCCCACCTTCCTCACCGACGGGCGCGAACTGGCCGCCGTCGACTGGACGTTCAACGGCTGGGGCGCCCAGCACTGGGCCCGCTGGGACCACGACGCCGGGATCGCCGCGCAGGTGGCGGACCTCGCGGGCGCGCGGACGTACGCCTCACCGCTGGTGAACGAGGGCGGCGCGATCCACGTCGACGGCGAGGGCACCGTGCTGCTCACCGAGACCGTGCAGCTCGGCCCCGAGCGCAACCCCGGCTGGACGAAGGAGCGGGTCGAGGCGGAGATCCACGCCTGCCTCGGCACCCGCAAGGCCATCTGGCTGCCCCGCGGCCTCACCGCCGACTACCCCCCGCACGGCTACGGCACCCTCGGCCACGTCGACATCGTCGCCGCCTTCGCCCGCCCCGGCGTCGTCGTCGCCCACCACCAGCCCGACCCCGCCCACCCCGACCACGAGATCACCCGGGAGGTCATCGGCCTGCTCAGGGGGCAGACCGACGCGCGCGGACGCCGGCTGGAGGTCGTGGAGGTGCCCGCCCCGACCGTCCTGGAGGCCGACGGCCACTGGGCCGACTACTCCTACATCAACCACTACCTCTGCAACGGCGGCGTCGTGCTGTGCGCCTTCGACGACCCGCGCGACGAGACCGCCGCCGGAATCCTCCGCCGCCTCTTCCCCGGGCGGACGGTGACCCCGGTCGACGCCCGTACGATCTTCTCCGGTGGCGGTGGCATCCACTGCATCACCCAGCAACAGCCGAGGATCCAGGAGCCGTAGATGGCCGGCGCGCGGAAGAACGCCCCGCCCCGCGAGGACGTGCTCGCCGCCGCCATGGGGATGATCGCCGAGAGCGGTCTGGAACAGCTCACCATGGCGGCGCTCGGCCGCGCGGTCGGCATGAGCAGCGGGCACCTCCTCTACTACTTCGGCAGCAAGGACGAATTGCTGCTGCGCACCCTGGAGTGGAGCGAGGGCAGGCTCGGCGCCGAGCGCGCCCGGCTGCTCGCCCGCCCCGGCCCCGCCCGCGAACGGCTCGACGCCTACGTCGACCTCTACGTCCCCGACGGCCACCGCGACCCGCACTGGACGCTCTGGCTGGAGGTCTGGAACCGCTCGCAGAACGCCGACGACGACGCCCGCGACCGGCAGGCGGCCATCGAGGGCGCCTGGCACCGCGACCTGGTCGCCCTGCTCGCCGAGGGCGTCTCGCGCGGCGAGTTCCGCGACGTCGACCCCGACCGCTTCGCCGCCCGGCTGCGGGCGCTGCTCGACGGGTTCTCCATCCACGTCGCCGTCGGGCTGCGCGGCGCCGACCGGGAACAGGTGCTCGCCCACGTCCGGGAGTTCCTGGACGCCGGGCTCGGGTGATCTCCACTGCCGGGACGGCGTGCCCGCATCCTGAGACAGCCGTGAGCGGACCATGCGGATTGTGCCACACTGCCGACGTGCTCTCGTTCGCCATGATTATTGGCAGCAGGCGCGCCGGTCCGCAGTGACCGCCTCGCACGACCAGGTGCGGGCGGCCATCGTCGTCCTCGACCCGCGCGCAGACCTCTCGCACCCGCGAGAGGTTTTTCGCGTTTCTGGCCCACCTGAAGCCGGAACCGCCGCGCGGGGGATCATTGGAGGACGGTGGAGCCGGTCATTCCGGTAGACCGAGATCCAACACAGGAGCGTTCAGACCATGACCGAGACGGAAACCAGCGAACTCGACGACGCGTTCCACGTCTTCGACACCACCCTGCGCGACGGCGCGCAGCGTGAGGGCATCAACCTCACCGTCGCCGACAAGCTGGCCATCGCACGGCACCTGGACGACTTCGGCGTGGGCTTCATCGAGGGCGGCTGGCCCGGCGCCAACCCCCGCGACACCGAGTTCTTCGCCCGTGCCCGGCAGGAGATCGACTTCCGGCACGCCAAGCTGGTCGCGTTCGGCTCCACCCGTCGCGCGGGCGCCACCGCCGCCGAGGACCCGCAGGTCAGGGCGCTGCTGGAGTCCGGTGCCGAGGTGATCACCCTGGTCGCCAAGTCCCACGACCGGCATGTGGAGCTGGCGCTGCGCACCACGCTCGACGAGAACCTCGCCATGGTCCGCGACACCGTCGCCCACCTGCGCGAGCAGGGCCGCCGGGTCTTCGTCGACTGCGAGCACTTCTTCGACGGCTACCGCGCCAATCCCGAGTACGCCAAGGCCGTCGTGCGCGCCGCCTCGGAGGCCGGCGCCGACGTCGTGATCCTGTGCGACACCAACGGGGGCATGCTTCCGGCGCAGATCCAGGCCGTCGTCGCCACCGTCCTCGCCGACACCGGCGCCCGGCTCGGCATCCACGCCCAGGACGACACCGGCTGCGCCGTCGCCAACACCCTCGCCGCCGTCGACGCCGGCGCCACGCACGTGCAGTGCACGGCCAACGGCTACGGCGAGCGCGTCGGCAACGCCAACCTCTTCCCGGTCGTCGCCGCCCTGGAGCTGAAGTACGGCAAGAAGGTCCTGCCCGAGGGCAAGCTGCGCGAGATGACCCGGATCTCGCACGCCATCGCCGAGGTCGTCAACCTCACGCCCTCCACCCACCAGCCCTACGTCGGCGTCTCCGCGTTCGCCCACAAGGCGGGCCTGCACGCCTCCGCGATCAAGGTCGACCCCGACCTGTACCAGCACATCGACCCCGAGCTGGTCGGCAACACCATGCGGATGCTGGTGTCCGACATGGCCGGCCGCGCCTCCGTCGAGCTCAAGGGCAAGGAGCTGGGCGTCGACCTCGGCGGCGACCGGGAACTGGTCGGCCGGGTCGTGGAGCGGGTCAAGGAACGCGAGCTGAAGGGCTACACGTACGAGGCGGCCGACGCCTCCTTCGAGCTGCTGCTGCGCGCCGAGGTCGACGGCAGGGCGCTGAAGTACTTCGAGGTCGACTCCTGGCGGGCGATCGTGGAGGACCGCCCCGACGGCAGCCACGCCAACGAGGCCACCGTCAAGCTGTGGGCCAAGGGCGAGCGCATCGTCGCCACCGCGGAGGGCAACGGCCCGGTCAACGCCCTCGACCGGGCGCTGCGCGTGGCCCTGGAGAAGATCTACCCGCAGCTCGCCAAGCTGGAGCTGGTGGACTACAAGGTCCGCATCCTGGAGGGCGTCCACGGCACCGAGTCCACCACCAGGGTGCTGATCTCCACCTCGGACGGCACGGGCGAGTGGTCCACGGTCGGCGTCGCCGAGAACGTCATCGCCGCCTCCTGGCAGGCCCTGGAGGACGCCTACACCTACGGCCTGCTGCGGGCCGGGGTGGAGCCGGCCGTCTAGGACGGCGGCCGGCCCCGGCGGCTGCCTCCTACTGGAGCCGCCACTTCTGGTTGGCGGCGCCCGTGCAGGACCAGATCTGCGCGCGGGCGCCGTTCGCCGAGGAGTTGTCCGTGACGTCCAGGCACTTGTTCGCGGCCAGGTTCACCACGTCGCCCGTCGAGGCGTTGTACGACCACTGCTGCGCGCCCGTGCCGTTGCAGTCGTACAGCTGCACCTTCGCCCCGTCCGCCGTCGAACCCGACGTCACGTCAAGGCACTTGCCGAGCGCCTGCACCGACCCGTCGGCCCGCACCGTCCAGCGCTGGGCGGCGGTGCCGTTGCAGTCGTGGAGCTGCACGGCCGTCCCGTTCGCCGACGAACCCCCGGCGACGTCGAGGCACTTGCCCGCGAGCCCGACGAAGGCCCCGGTGCGGTCGCCGCCGCCCGACTGCGTGCCCGACCAGGTGAACGTCGCCGACGTCCGGCCCGGCAGCGAGTAAGTGGCGTGCTGGCCGCCCCAGTTGATGGTCACCGTCTTCGCGGTCGTGGCGTCGTTGTAGGCGATCAGGGCCTTGGAGCCGTCGGGGTTGCGCCAGGCCACATTCGGCACCGACGCGGACGGTGTCGACGCGATCCGGTGGGCGCCCGGCTTCACGAACTTGGTCAGGTGGCCCATCGTGTAGTACTCGACGGTGAAGTCGACCTGCCCGTGCCGCGCGTCGCCGTTGTGCACGGTGATCAGTCCGCTGCAGGTGCCGCAGCCGCCGTTGTGCGGACCGCGGTTCTGGTCCACCGCGAGGGACCACTTGGTCACCGACTTCGCCCAGTTGCGGGTGTAGTCGATGATGTTCATCATGTCCTCGCGCTGCTGGTGCGCGATCCAGGTGCCGCCCGAGTGCTCGGTGCCGAACGCGTCCAGCTGCGGGTACTGGTCGTGCACGGCCGTCTGCTTGGCGACGTCGCCGCCGTAGCCGTGCCAGGCGACGCCGCCGAAGTTCGGGTGCGCGCGGACCGCCGCGTCGTCCACCGTCCGGGCGGCGTACGCGTCGTAGGTGTCCCAGTTCCAGTCGTGCGCCAGCACCTTGGTGGACAGACCGGCCGCCTGGAGCTTGGGCAGCAGCTCGTTCTTGGTGAAGTAGGCGAGCCCCGAGGCGTTCCAGCTCATCGACGGATAGCCCGCGCAGCACGTCGGCTCGTTCTGCGCGGTGACGTACGCGACGGGGATGCCCTGCGCCTGGTAGGCCTGCACGTACTTCACGAAGTACGCGGCGTACGTGCCGTAGTGCTCCGCCTTCAGCCAGCCGCCGTTGAGCTGCCCGCTGTCCTTCATCCAGGCCGGCGCCGTCCACGGCGAGGCCATCACCGTCAGCGCCGGGTTGAGCTGCCGCGCCTGCCGGGTCAGCGGCACGACGTCCTGGAGGTCGTGCGCGATCGAGAACTCGGACAGGTCCGGGTCGGTCTGCCCGGCCGGCAGGTCGTCGTAGGTGTAGCCGAAGCGTGCGAGGTCCGAGCCGCCCATCGGGTTGCGCAGGAACGACAGGCCGATGCCGTCCGTCGGCGAGAACAGCTTGCGCATGGTGTCGTCGCGGGTGGCCTGCGAGAGCGCGCCGCTGCCGTCCATCAGCCAGGCCGCGGTGTCCGTGAAGGACGCGCCGCCGCCGGTGAAGGTCTGGTAGCGGGTGTTCTCGTCCACGGTGATGTTCTCGCCGCCGCCGCCCGAGCCGGGCTGGAAGGCGAACGGGGCCTGGGGCTGCAGGCCGCGGACCACGTTGCGCCCGCCGGCGTCGTCGGTCGTGGTGAGGTGGGCGGTGATCTGCTCGCCGGCCGCGTGCGCGGGGGCCGCGGAGGTGACCGAGGCGGTGGTCAGACCGGCCGTGCTCAGCAGCCCGGCGAGCAGCAGCCGGAGCGTTCTGGGGGATCTCCTCATGGAGCGCCGCCCTTCTGTGTGGGGAAGTGGGGGCGTGCGAGCCGTGAGTAAATGACGGCTCCTCAGACCCGTCAAGAGGTCGCGTGTTCAGTTCCCGAAGCGACGACCGCGCGGATCGCGCCCGCTGCTGCATCTGTACCGGTTCTGACGTGAAGTCTTGACGGTTCCGTGACCCGCCAGTTAACTCACGCGATGATCTAAGACGTAAGTGGTTTCGAGAGTCTTCCGTGGACTACGAGAGTCGAGGGACGTTCCCATGCGAAGAACCGCCCTGCTCGCCTGCGCCACCCTGCTCACCGGACTGCTCCCGCTCGCCGCCGCGGGCTCCGCGTCCGGCGCCGACGATCCCGCCCCCGTTCCGATCGACCGCTTCGAGGGCGAGGTCCCGTTCGCGAACCCGCCCGCCGAGGGCCTGTTCACCTGGGGCAGCGACACCGACGACCCGCCCGCGCTGCGGCTCGACGCCCGCGCCGACGCCCCCGAGGGCGAGCGGGTGCTCGCCGGTTCCTACGACATCAGCGGCTACGGCGGCTTCACCCACGAGTTCGCCTCCGCCGAGCCCGCCCACGACTGGTCCGCTCACCGGGGCATCCGCCTGTGGTGGGAGGGCCGCGACACCGGCAAGAGGATCGCCTTCGAACTCAAGGACGGCGGCGCCCACGGCGGCGCGTCCGAACTGTGGACGACCTCCTTCACCGACGACTTCACCGGCTGGAAACAGCTGGAGATCCCCTTCGCCGACTTCACCTACCGCACCGACTACCAGCCCGTCGGCGGCATCGACCAGATCCTCGGCCTCAACGAGGTCTGGGGCTACGCGCTCACCCTTCCCGTCGGCCTCAAGGGCGAGTTCGCCATGGACGGCGTCGAGCTGTACGGGAAGGCCGATCAGTCGCTGCGGGCCTCCGTCGTCACCGGCGCGGCCGTGCACCCGGTCCGCGAGGGCGGCAGCGCGACCGTCGAGATCACCGTCGCGACCACCGGCGCAGCGCCCCTCGACGAGCCCGTGACCGTCTCCTACGAGACCGCCGGCGGCACCGCCTCCGACGCCGACTACACCCCCGTCGAGGGCGAGTTCACCTTCCCGGCCGGCACCGCCTCCGGCGCCAGCCGCACGGTGGAGGTCCGCACCCTGAAGGACCGGTCGGCGGAGTCCGCCGAGACGATCCCGCTGAAGCTGACCGTCACCGGCGCCAAGCCCCCCGCCGAGACCCCGCAGGTCGTGGTCGACGCCCACGGGCTGCCGTACCTCGACGAGCGGCTGCCGGTGAAGAAGCGCGTCGCCGATCTCCTGTCCCGGATGTCCCTGGCCGAGAAGGCCGGCCAGATGACCCAGGCCGAGCGCGGGGCGCTCACCGCCGCCGGGGACATCGCGGCGTACGACCTCGGCTCGCTGCTGTCCGGCGGCGGCTCCACGCCCACCCCCAACACGCCCGAGGCCTGGGCGAAGATGATCGACGGCTTCCAGCTGCGGGCGCAGGCCACCCGCTTCCAGATTCCGCTGATCTACGGCGTCGACGCGGTGCACGGCCACAACAACCTGGTCGGCGCGACGATCATGCCGCACAACATCGGCATCGGCGCGACCCGCGACCCCCGCCTCGCGCAGGAGACGGGCGCCGTGACCGCCGCCGAGGTCCGCGCCACCGGCATTCCCTGGGACTTCGCGCCCTGCCTGTGCGTCACCCGCGACGAACGCTGGGGCCGCTCCTACGAGGCATTCGGCGAGGACCCGGCGCTGGTCGACGTGATGGAGACGGTGATCCAGGGCCTCCAGGGCCGCGCGAACGGCAAGGACCTGGACCGCGGCGACAAGGTGCTGGCCACCGCCAAGCACTTCGTCGGCGACGGCGGCACCGCGTACGGCTCCTCCACCACCGGCACGTACACCATCGACCAGGGCGTCACCAGGGTCACCCGCGAGGAGCTGGAGGCCGTCCACCTGTCCCCGTACCGCACCGCCGTGGACCGCGGCGTCGGCACGGTCATGCCGTCCTACTCCTCGCTCGACCTGATCGGCGACGGACAGGGCCCGGTGAAGATGCACGCCCGCGCCGACATGCTCAACGGCGTGCTCAAGGACGAGATGGGCTTCGACGGCTTCGTCATCAGCGACTGGGCGGCCATCGACCAGATCCCCGGCGACTACGCCTCCGACGTGCGCACGTCCGTCAACGCCGGACTCGACATGATCATGGTCCCGTACGACTACCGGGGCTTCCACACGACCCTGGTCGAGGAGGTGCGGGCCGGCCGGATCGGTGAGCGGCGGATCGACGACGCCGTGGCGCGCATCCTGACGCAGAAGTTCCGCCTCGGCCTCTTCGAGCGGCCCTACGCCGACACCTCCGGCGCGGACGCGATCGGCTCCGCCGCGCACCGCGCGGTCGCCCGCGAGGCGGCGGCGAAGTCGCAGGTCCTGCTGAAGAACGGCGGAGGCCTGCTGCCGCTGCGCACGAGCCAGAAGGTGTACGTCGCCGGATCCAACGCCGACGACATCGGCAACCAGTCCGGCGGCTGGACCGTCACCTGGCAGGGCGCCTCCGGCGACATCACCCCCGGCACCACCGTCCTGGAGGGCCTGCGCCGGGCGGGCGGCGACATCACCTGGTCCAAGGACGCATCGGCCCCGCTCGACGGGCACGACGTGGGCGTGGTCGTCGTCGGCGAGACCCCGTACGCCGAGGGCGCGGGCGACGTCGGCAACGGCCACGACCTGGAGCTGTCCGCCGCCGACAAGGAAGCCGTCGACAAGGTCTGCGCGGCCATGAAGTGCGCGGTGCTGGTCGTCTCGGGCCGGCCGCAGCTGATCGGCGACCGGCTCGACGCCATCGACGCGCTGGTGGCGTCGTGGCTTCCGGGCACCGAGGGCGACGGCGTGGCCGACGTCCTCTACGGGAAGCGGCCCTTCACCGGGCAGCTCCCCGTCACCTGGCCCAAGTCCGCGGGGCAGCTGCCGATCAACGTCGGCGACGCCTCGTACGACCCGCAGTTCCCGTTCGGCTGGGGCCTGACCACGCTGACCAGGGTCCCCGAGGGCGGCACGCTCACCCTCAAGGCGCTCGGCGTGGCGGCCCGCGCCGCCGAACGGGCCGGATCCGAGGAGGCCGGGCGCGCGCTGGTCGGCCGGGCGAGGCTGCTGGTCCAGCAGCGGATCGGCCAGGAGATCACGCCGGCCGAGGCCAAGCCCTTCGCGGAGGCGGACCGGCTGCTGCTGACCGGGCGGTACGGGGCGGCCGTGGAGCGGCTGACGGCGGCCTACCGGGCGGCGTAGCGGCGCGGCGGCCCATCGCACTCGCACGGCGCAACGACGGCACGGAGGGGACCGCGTCGGTCCCGGACGGGCCTCGTCGATTCCGCCGGGGAGAAATCCCCGGCGGAATCGATGTCCGAACCCTGTCGATTCGGGTACTTTCGAACATATGAAGGACGTGTTGCGTGTCCTCATCCGTTCGCTGATCGTGCCCGCCCTGGCCGCGATGGCCGTGCTGACGGCCGGCGCGCCGGGCGCGCACGCGCAGACCGACGTCTCCGAGATCGCCCGGCACCTGCGCGAGAGTCCGGTCTACGTCGACCCGGCCGCCGCCGGCCTGCTGAGCGAGGCCGACGCCGAGGCGCTCGCCGACAAGATCGAGGACGCGGACAAACCGGTCTTCGTCGCCGTCCTCCCGGAGGACTACCCGACGCAGGACCTCTTCCGGAACCTGCGCACCGAGACCGGCGTCACCGGCCTGTACGGCATCCGCCTCGGCGACCGCTTCGACGCGCGCGCCGACGGCAGCGTGATGAGCCGGGCGGCCGTGGGCAACCTGGCCTCCGCGGTGCAGGGCGCGGGTGATCCCAAGGCCCAGCTCAACGACTTCGTGGACGGCGCGGTGCGCAACATCGGCGGCTCGGCGCCGAGCGGCTGGAGCGGCGGCTCGGGCGACGGCGTCTCCACGACGGCGCTGGTCACGACCGGCGCGGTCCTCGCGGCGGGCGGCGCGGGCGCGTACGCGCTGGTGCGGCGCAACCGGCGGCGGCACGAGGAGGAGCAGCGCAGGGCGCTGGAGAAGCTGCGGGTCGTGGTGGACGAGGACATCACCGCCTTCGGCGAGGAACTCGACCGCCTCGACTTCCACCCCGGCGAGCCGGGCGCGGACGACGCGATGCGCGCCGACTACGAACGGGCGCTCGACTCCTACGACAAGGCGAAGTCGTCCATGGCCTCCGCGCGGGTGCCCGAGGACGTGCGCGGGGTGACCCAGGCGCTGGAGGACGGCCGGTTCGCCCTGGCGACACTGGCCGCCCGGCGCGAGGGCCGCCCGCTGCCCGAACGCCGGCCGCCCTGCTTCTTCGACCCGCGCCACGGCCCGTCCGTCGCCGACGCCACCTGGACGCCACCGGGCGGAGCCACCCGCGAGGTGCCGGTGTGCGCGGCCGACCGGGCGCGGCTCGCCGACGGGGTGGACCCCATGGTCCGCGAGGTGGAGACCGAGTACGGCCGCCGTCCCTACTGGGACGCGGGTCCGGCCTACGGCCCCTGGGCGGGCGGCTACTTCGGCGGCGGCATCCTGCCCGGCCTGCTCCTCGGCACGATGCTGGGCGGCATGATGGCGGCCCCCGCGTACGCGGCCGACTACGGGGCCGGGTACGGCGAGTCCGGCGGGTACGAGGGCGGCGACGTCTCCGGCGCCGACTTCGACACCGACGACTTCAGCGGCGGGTTCGGCGGCGGCGACTTCGGCGGAGGAGGGGACTTCGGAGGCGGCGGCGGGGACTTCGGAGGCGGGTTCTAGACCTGGGGTTCCGGCCCGGGGTTCCAGGCCGGGGGGTTCCGGCCCGGGGTTCCAGGCCGGGGGTTCCGGCCCGATGCCGGTGCCGGGAGCGGCGAGGAGCGCGGTCCCGGGCGCCCACGGGTGTCAGCCGTGGTCGGGCAGCGCCAGCCACTCGTCCCAGGTCAGGTCCCGCCCGATGTACCGGGGCCGCTCGAAGGGCCAGTCCTCGGCGATCCACCGCGGCACGAACGCGTCCAGCGCCCGCTCCAGCTCGCCGCCGGCCTCCGCGTCCACCACCCACCAGCAGATGTCGGCGTCCGCGCCCGCCTTCTCGGGCGGGTCGATGTAGACGCAGCCGCGCAGGTCGCTGCCGTCCGGCGTCTCGACGGTGTAGTTGAACGACTGGTGGGCGTCGATCTCCGCGGCGTGCCGCACCAGATCGGCCTCGTTCGCCTCGTACGACATCGTCGCCGAGGGCCAGCCCCAGGCCTTGCCGAACAGGGACCACAGCCGCTCGCGCGAGCCCATCACCGCGGGGTAGTCGAGGGGCGCGTCGGCCCCGCTGATCGGTCGCAGCCGATGCCCGCCGCCTCCGGGTATCTCGACACGGAGGGGATGTTCGAAGTCACGCGGCAACCAGGTCATGGGCGCGAGGCTAGCCTGCGGTTTTCCCCGGCGCACGGCAATATCCGGGGGTCCGGCGGGAGCGGGCACGCCGAGCGCCCGCCCTCTCGTAGGGGGAGTGGAGGGCGGGCGCGCTCCGGGGGCGCCGAACGGGCGGCGCCGGGGGCGTCAGGCGTTCTTGATGGCCGAGACGTCGAAGGTGAGCTTGATCTTGTCGGAGATCAGGACGCCACCGGTCTCCAGCGCCGCGTTCCAGGTCAGGCCCCACTCGGAGCGCAGCAGCTCGGCCTTGCCCTCGAAGCCGACGCGCTCGTTGCCGAACGGGTCCTTCGCGGCGCCGTTGAACTCCAGGTCGATGGTGATCGGCTTGGTGACGCCGAGGATCGACAGGTCGCCGGTGATGCGGTAGTCGTCGCCGCCGAGGGCCTCCGCCTTGGTGGACCGGAAGGTCATGGTCGGGAACTCGTCCGTCTTGAAGAAGTCGGCGCTCTTCAGGTGGCCGTCGCGGTCGGCGTTGCCGGTGCTGATGCTGTCCATGACCACGTCGAGGGAGGCGGTGGAGCGCGCCGGGTCGGTGCCGTCGAGGTGCAGGGCGCCGCTGAAGTCGAGGAACTTGCCCTTGACGTTGGTGACCATGGCGTGGCGGGCGACGAAGCCGATGGTGGTGTGCGCGGCGTCGATCGTGTAGTCGCCGGTCAGGGCGGCGAGCTCCGGGGTGACGTCGGTGGCGGTGGCGGTGGCGGTGTTCTTGTTGCCGAAGAGACCCATGACAAGCACTCCTTCTCGAATGACTTCTGTTGAATGTTCAACGAGTCCAACGGGAACGACCGTAGCGCTATTCCGTTCAAGTTTCAACAGTTGTGGCGGCCTGCCGAATGATTCACGCCAGTGGGTGGTACTCGGCGTCCGTGCCCTCGGTCGCGGTCCTGGTCGAGCTGATGCGGAGCGCCACGTCGGGCGGCCATGTGAAGTGCTGGGAGCGCTTCGCGGAGAGCGCCGCCGGGCTGCCGGACGACTCCGGGCTCGACCTCACGGTGTACTTCCTCGGCGAGCGGGAGCGGGTCGAACGCCTGTCCCCGCACGTACGGCTCGTCATGCTCCGCCCCCTGATCGGCACGGCCCGCCTCACGTCCGCCCGCGGCGCGGAGGACGTCACCGACCTCGCGCCGTACCACCCGAGCCTGGCCGCGCTGCTCCCCGGCCATGACGTCTGGCACCTCACCCACGCCTTCGCCTACGCCTCCACGGCCGTACGAGCGGCCCGCCGCACCCCCCGCCGCGTGCGCCTGGTGGCGTCCGTGCACACGGACGTGCCCGCGCTGGCCGCCGTCTACGGCCGCTACGCGGCCGGAAGCTGGCCGCGCCCCGCGCGCGAGGCCCTGGCCGCCGGCGCCGAACGAGCGCTGGCCCGCCGCCGCGACCGGCTCCTGTCCGCCTGCGAACGGGTCCTCGCCCCCACCCCCGCCGCCCGCGAGGAACTGGCCCGCGCCCTGGGCCCCGACCGGGTGCTGCCGCTGCGCCGGGGCGTCGACCGGCACCGCTTCCACCCCGACGACCCCGACGGCGCCGCCCGGTCCGCGCTCGTCCGGCGCCACGGCGTCCCGCCGGACCGTCCGCTGATCCTCTTCGCCGGCCGGCTGGACGCCACCAAGGGCCTGCCGCTCCTCGCCGACTCCGTCCGCCTGCTGCGCGCCCGCGGCAGCCCGGCCCACCTGGTGCTGGCCGGCTCCGGAGCGGAGGCCGGCCGGGTGCGCCGCGCCCTCGGGTCCGACGTCACCCTGCTCGGCCCCCTCCCGCAGGAAGGGCTCGCCGACGTGTACGCCGGCTGCGACGTCTTCGCGTTCCCCTCCCGCACGGAGACCTGCGGCAACGTCGTCGCGGAAGCCATGGCGAGCGGCCTGGCGGTCGTCCTTCCGGAGGGCGCCCACACCACGCAGTGGCTGACCGCGCCGGGCGAGGACGGCGTCGTCGTACGGCACGACACGCCCGAAGCCTGGGCGGACGCCCTCGGCGCCCTGATCACCGACCCACCGCGGCTGGCGGCGCTGCGCAGCCGGTCGGCGACGACGGCCCGGACCAGCCACCCGACGTGGGACCGCGTGCTGAGGGAGGACCTCCTGCCGGTGTGGGCGGCGTCGAGCGGCGACGTCCCCGCACGGGCAGCGAACCCTGCGGGCCGGTCGGGCGGCGCCGGAGGGTGAGCGGCGCCTGCCGGGCGGGCAGGGCCCCGGTGACGTCCGACGCGCACGGGCAGGCTCCCGTCCGGGCCGGCGGACCGCCGCCACAGCGCCCCACGGGGGCGCGGCCGGGCGGCGGGCACCCGCCGCCGCTCACCCCGCCCCGTCCGCCGCCCGCCCGTGCAGCGCCGCGATCACCGGTGACGAGTCCAGGCGTACGATCCCCGCCGCCACCAGCGCCAGCCCCGCCACCGTGATCGCGGTGACCGGCCAGCCGGTGTGGAGCGACTCGCCGAAGACCGCCGTGCCCACCGCCACCGCGACCACCGGCTCCGTCGCGTCGATCACCGGCAGGCTCGCGGCGAGCGGGCCCTGCTGGAACGCCGTCTGGATCAGCAGGAGCCCGCCGGCGCTGGCGACGATCAGGGCGTACGGCTGCCAGGCGCCGAGCGTGGGACCGAGACCGTGGCGCAGGCGTTCGACGGTGGCCGCGAGCAGGACCGACTGGGTCCCCATCACCGCCCCCGCCGCCAGCGCCGTCGCCGACGCCCGCCAGGGGCCGGTCAGCAACCGGGCCGCCGCCAGGGCCAGGCACACCAGCACGGCGGTCGCGCCCAGGATCAGCAGCCAGGACAGCGGGCCCGCCGACCCGGGCCGGCCCCCGTGCGGGCGGGCGGAGGCCAGGGCCAGCGCCAGCCCGGCGGCCACCGCCACCGTCCCGGACCACTCCCGCCGGCCCAGCCGCATCCGGTGCAGCCACGCCGACAGCGGCACGGCGAACACCAACTCCGCGACGATCAGCGGCTGTACGAGGCTCAGCGGCCCGAACGCCAGCGCCAGCGACTGGAATCCGTACGCCAGCACCGCCAGTGCGATGCCGGCCAGCCACAGCGGCTCGCGCGCCAGATGCCCCAGCAGCCGCGGCGACAGCGCCTCGTCGTCCGGCCGCCGCGCCGCCGCCCGTTGCTGCAGCACGCCCGCGACGGCGAAACAGACGCCGGCGGCCAGTGAGGCGAGGACGGCGACCGGCACGCTAGTCGGGGTCCGCGGACGCCCGCCCCGCCCCGCGGGTGTGCACGTACAGCAGGCGGCGGTCGCCGACGTCGAGGCGCTTGGGCAGGGGGAGTTCGTAGCGGACGGGCAGGGCGTGGTCGGCGAGCTGGCGGCGCGGGTTGTAGACCTTGTTGAACCGCCACAGCATCCGGGCGAAGTTGGTCTGCCCGTGCAGCAGGTTGCGCCCGAGCACCCGGGCCGCGCCGAACGCCGTGCGCACCCCGAGGTGCTTGCGGTTGATCACGGCCTGGGTGCGCACCAGTTCCTCGTAGAACTTCTCCAGCGGCAGCGTCGTCGGCACCACGGCGTGCTGGATGTCGAAGAGGCGGTAGTCGCGGGTGGTCAGCCGGCGCGACTCGGTGTGCCAGATCTCCGTGCCGGGGTACGGCGTCATCACCGTGAAGTGCACGATCTCCGGCACGGCGAGGGCGAACTCCCGCACGATGCGGAACCGTTCCTCGTCCCACGCCGGATCCACGATCAGGTTGATCGCCACCTGGATGCCGAGCTTGCGCGCGGTCCGCAGGGCCTTGAGGTTCTCGTCGGGACTGATCCGCTTGCGGAACAGCTCCAGGCCCTCGGCGTCGATGGCCTCCATGCCGAGGAACATGTAGCGCAGCCCCAGCCGGGCCCACCGCTCGAACACCTCCGGGTGGCGCAGCAGCACGTCGGACCGGGTCTCCAGGTAGTACCGCTTGCGGATCCGCCGCCGCTCCACCTGCGCCGCGATGGCGTCCCCGTGCTCGGGCCGGATGAAGGCGACGTCGTCCACGATGAACACGTTCGGCTCCCGGATGCGCGCCAGATCGGCGGCGGCGGCCTCGGGGGAGGCTTTGCGGTAGCTGCGGCCGTAGAAGGTCCACGCCGAGCAGAAGGAGCAGTCCCACGGGCAGCCGCGGGTGAACTCGACGGACGCGCACGGGTCCAGCTCGCCGATGAAGTACCGGCGCCGGCCCCGCATGAGGTCCCGGGCGGGCAGCGGCTCGTCGATGCCGTGGAGCATCCGCGGCGCGGGTCCGAGACCCGTCGCCGTGACGATCCCGGGGACGCCCTCGACCCCGCCCTCGCGGACCGCGGTCAGCAGCGGCCCGATCGCCGGTTCGCCCTCGCCGCGCACCACCGCGTCGACCGCGCCCCGGGCCTGCGCGATGACCTCCTCCGCGACGAAGGAGACGCTGTGCCCGCCGAAGAACACGAAACAGCCCGGGAGTTCGCGCTTGACCGCGGCGGCCAGGTCGATCGCCTCCGGGATGTTCGCCAGGTAGTTCAGGGACACGCCGAGGGCCTCCGGCCGGAAGGACCGCACCTCGGCCCGCAGCCGCTTCGGGCTCAGCACCTGGAGGTCGACGACCCGCACCTCGTGCCCGGCCTCGCGGGCGGCGCCCGCGACCCGCTCGAGACCCAGGGGCTCCAGCCGCAGGAAGATCTCCGAGTACAGCAGGGCGCTGGGATGGACGAACAGCACGCGCATGGTCACCTCCGGGGGTGTCCCCTTCGTAACCGGCCCGCCACCGGGCCGCACCGCCCGTACCGCCGCCTGGCCGCACCCCCGGCCCCCAGGAGTGGTCGCCCGGCACGTCGGTTCGGGTGACCGCGCGGGAACGGGCGGCCGCCCGACTGGCGCGGTCCGCCCGTGTGGCGTTGTCCTTGGAACCACGAGTCCCGGCAGACCGGACCGACAGCGCAGGGAGACCGACTCGTGACCCACACCGGCACCTCCGAGCTCACCCCGCCCCTCCAGGGTCCCGTCCGGCGGCCCGTGGCGCTGATCACCGGGGCCTCCTCCGGGATCGGGGCCGCGACCGCCCGCCGGTTCGCCGCCGGGGGCTGGCGCCTGGTGCTCAGCGGGCGCGACGAGCGGCGGCTGAAGGAGACGGCCGGTACGGCGCCGGCGGTCGTGACGCCCGTCGACCTCGCCGACCCGGACGGGCCCCGACGGCTGGCGCGGGCCGCGCTGCGGTCGGCCGGACGCGTCGACGTCCTCGTCGCCGGCGCCGGGATCGGCTGGGCGGGGCCGTTCACCACCATGCCGCACGCCGCCATCGACGAGGTGCTGAACCTCGACCTGAACGCCACCCTCCACCTCGTGCGCGCCGTCGTGCCGTCGATGGTGGCGGCCGGCCGGGGCCGGATCGTGCTGGTCGGCTCCGTCGCGGGCAGCGTCGGCGTGCGCGACGAGGCCGTCTACTCGGCCGCGAAGGCCGGGATCGCCGCCTTCGCCGAGGCGCTGCGCCAGGAGCTGCGCGGCACCGGTGTCGGCGTCACCCTCGTCGTGCCCGGCCCGGTCGACACGCCGTTCTTCGCCCGCCGCGGCACGCCGTACGGCCGCTCCCGACCGCGCCCCACCACGGCCGGCCGTGTCGCGGACGCCGTCTGGGACGCCGTCCACCGCGGCCGGGACGACGCCTACGTGCCTGGTTGGCTGACCCTGCCGGAACGCGTCCACGGCCTCGCGCCTAGGCTGTACCGGCGGCTGGCCGACCGCTTCGGCTGAAGCCGGCCGTGGGCGCCGTCACCGGCCCGGCGGCGCGTCGGTCGGATGAATCTCGCATGACGCACGAACGACGTCCTTGTGCAACCCCTACAAGCCCTTACTCCTGTGAACAGTGGGAAAGCCCGCCACTGTCACTGGTTCTGTTCAGGGGTACCAGGAAAACGCGCCGGAGACTGTACGGAGTCGACGGCTCGCTTTTCGGGCTCGGCTTCGTATGGTCGCTACATGACCGTTTTGGATGAGGCGCCGAGCGAGCCGACGGACGCGCGCGGCCGCGTGGCGGAGTTGCACGAGATCCGCGCCCAGGCTGTCGCGGGCCCCAGCGAGAAGGCGACGGCGGCCCAGCACGCCAAGGGCAAGCTGACGGCGCGCGAACGCATCGAGCTGCTCCTCGACCCGGGCTCCTTCCGCGAGGTCGAGCAGCTGCGCCGGCACCGGGCCACCGGGTTCGGCCTGGAGGCCAAGAAGCCGTACACCGACGGTGTCGTCACCGGCTGGGGCACGGTGGAGGGCCGCACGGTCTTCGTCTACGCCCATGACTTCCGCATCTTCGGCGGCGCCCTCGGCGAGGCCCACGCCACCAAGATCCACAAGATCATGGACATGGCCATCGCGGCCGGCGCCCCGCTGGTCTCCCTGAACGACGGCGCCGGCGCCCGGATCCAGGAGGGCGTCTCCGCCCTCGCCGGCTACGGCGGCATCTTCCAGCGCAACACCAGGGCCTCCGGGGTCATCCCGCAGATCAGCGTCATGCTCGGCCCGTGCGCCGGCGGCGCGGCCTACAGCCCCGCGCTGACCGACTTCGTCTTCATGGTCCGCGAGACCTCGCAGATGTTCATCACCGGCCCGGACGTGGTCAAGGCCGTCACCGGCGAGGAGATCACCCAGAACGGCCTCGGCGGCGCGGACGTGCACGCCGAGACCTCCGGCGTGTGCCACTTCGCCTACGACGACGAGGAGACGTGCATCGCCGAGGTGCGCTACCTCCTGACGCTGCTCCCGCAGAACAACCGGGAGAACCCGCCCCGCGTCGAGTGCTCCGACCCCGCCGACCGCCGCTCCGACGTCCTGCTCGACCTGGTCCCGGCGGACGGCAACCGGCCGTACGACATGGCCAAGGTGATCGAGGAGATCGTCGACGACGGCGAGTACCTGGAGGTCCACGAGCGCTGGGCCCGCAACATCATCTGCGCCCTGTCCCGGATCGGCGGCCAGGTCGTCGGCATCGTCGCCAACCAGCCGCAGACCCTCGCCGGCGTCCTCGACATCGAGGCCAGCGAAAAGGCCGCGCGGTTCGTGCAGATGTGCGACGCCTTCAACATCCCGATCATCACTCTTCTGGACGTCCCCGGCTTCCTGCCCGGCGTCGACCAGGAGCACGGTGGAATCATCCGCCACGGCGCCAAACTGCTGTACGCGTACTGCAACGCGACCGTGCCCCGGATCTCCCTGATCCTGCGCAAGGCGTACGGAGGTGCGTACATCGTCATGGACAGCCAGTCCATCGGTGCGGACCTCACCTACGCCTGGCCGACCAACGAGATCGCCGTCATGGGCGCCGAGGGCGCGGCGGGCGTGATCTTCCGCCGGCAGATCGCCGAGGCGGAGGACCCCGAGGCGATGCGCCAGAAGATGGTCAAGGAGTACAAGTCCGAGCTGATGCACCCGTACTACGCGGCCGAGCGCGGACTGGTCGACGACGTCATCGACCCGGCCGAGACCCGCGAGGTGCTCGTCCAGTCGCTGGCGATGCTGCAGACGAAGCACGCGGATCTGCCCTCGCGCAAGCACGGCAACCCCCCGCAGTAACACTGCGGACACCTCATTCACGGAGACTGACATCCATGAACGTGCCTGACATTCGCGTCGAGAAGGGCCACGCCGGGCCCGAGGAGGTCGCCGCCATCACGGCGATCCTGCTCGCCCGCGCCGCGGCCCACACGCCCGCCCTGACCCCGGCGCACGCCGGCCGGCCCCGCGCGGCGTGGCGCCGCCTGGAGCGCGAGCCGGGCTTCCGCGCGCCGCACAGCTGGCGCTGACAGACAGCAACGAAGAGGCCCCTCCGCAAGGAGGGGCCTCTTCGCATGAACGGTCCGAAATGAACGCAGGTCACGGCACGTCTCCCAGGGGCGCGGAGAACTGCGCGACCAGCCAGGAACCACCTGCACCCGGCGCCGCACAGTCACCCGCCACCCCGGTGGCCGCACGCTGCGCAGCCCGGCGCGACGGGCTGCCGCCCCCAGTGGCACGACTGCCCGCAGGCGGCGGGATACGCGGCCTGCGGGCAGGGCGGCACGTGGTGGGGCGGCAAACGGCCGCAGGCCCTAGCGCAGGCGCGCCATCAGCGCATGTTCCACGAGCGTGATCAGCGCCGACTTCGCGTCGGCACGATGCCGCGCGTCCGTCGTGATGATCGGCGTGTCGGGACCGATCTGCAGCGCTTCCCGCACCTCGTCCGGCGAGTACGGCTGCTGCCCGTCGAAGCCGTTGAGGGCGATGACGAAGGGCAGGCCGCTGTTCTCGAAGTAGTCGACCGCGGGGAAGCAGTCGGCGAGCCGGCGGGTGTCGACCAGCACGATCGCGCCGATGGCGCCGCGGACGAGGTCGTCCCACATGAACCAGAAGCGGTCCTGACCGGGGGTGCCGAACAGGTACAGGATCAGGTCCTGGTCCAGGGTGATGCGGCCGAAGTCCATCGCCACCGTCGTGGTGGTCTTGTCCCCGGTGTGGGTGAGGTCGTCGATGCCCGCCGAAGCAGACGTCATGACGGCCTCCGTGCGCAGCGGGTTGATCTCCGAGACGGCGCCGACGAACGTGGTCTTGCCCACGCCGAAGCCGCCCGCCACCACGATCTTCGCGGAGGTGGTGGAGCGGGAAGGACCGCCGCTAGAGCTTGCGAAGTCCACTGAGCACCCTTTCGAGCAGTGTCACGTCTGGCTGGCCGCCGGCGTTCTCGTCGCCGCCGGGCTGATGGATGGCGACCAGGCCCGCCTCCGCCAAGTCGGCGACGAGGATCCTGGCCACGCCGAGAGGGATCGTGAGCAGAGCCGAGATCTCGGCCACCGACTTGATCTCCCGGCACAGGTTGCAGATCCGCTGATGCTCGGGCAGTTGCCCCTGCATCTGGTGCGGAGCCGCGGTGGTGTGCACCAGCGCCTCGATGGCGAGCTGGTAGCGCGGCCTGGTGCGGCCGCCCGTCATGGCGTACGGGCGCACCAGAGGGTTGTGCGTGTGCGACGACCCGCCGCCGGGCGCCGGCTCCGGGGCGCGCCGGGGCTGCACCGGCTGGATGCGCGGCGCGGACGGCTGGTCGTACGGCGACGGACCGGGGCCCTGCGGCGTGTACGGCTGCCGGTGGCTCGGGGCGGAGGGGAAGTTGTACGGGTTCTGGGAACCGTCGTGCCGGCCCTGGGCGGGACCGTACGACCAGTTGTCCGAAGACGAACCACCTGGGGGTGTTGCCACTTTCTCCTCCTCCGACTGCACCGGGCACCCATCTGCGCGGAGCCGCGTCCCGAAACCTTACGGCCACGGGACGCGAAAACGTACCGTCTGTCTGTTAGTTGAGAAGGCTCCCCTGGAGCTCCGCACGGAGATCCGGGGTCAGGACCGTGCCCGCGCGGTCGACCAGAAGCGCCATCTCGTACCCGATGAGGCCGATGTCCGCTTCCGGATGTGCCAGCACCGCGAGCGAGGACCCGTCGGAAATGGACATGATGAAGAGGAATCCCCGCTCCATCTCCACAACCGTCTGGTTCACGCTGCCGCCCTCGAAGATCCGGGAGGCCCCGGCCGTCAGCGAGGTCAGACCGGAGGCGACGGCCGCGAGCTGGTCGGCGCGGTCGCGGGGAAAGCCTTCGGACATCGCCAGAAGGAGTCCGTCGGCGGAGACCACCACCGTGTGGGACACCCCGGGGGTGTTGTCCACGAAGTTGGTGATCAACCAGTTCAGGTTCTGTGCCGCCTGGCTCATCGGGCTCACACTAACGCTCCTGGTTGTAGGTGCTGTCAGGACCGAAGCCCTGGCCGTTCGTTTCACTTCCTGCGCTGCGTCCCCGCTGGACGCCCCGGCGCAGGTTGCTCAGCCTGCCCCGGACGTCCTCGGGGGCGCGGGAGACCTGTGGGCCGCCCTGCGGAGTCGACTCCGCGGTGCCCTCGACCAGATTGGCCTTGGGCACCCGCCGCGGCAGACCGGAGGAGGTGACTCCGCCTGCCTTGGGCTTGCGCAGCTGGGCCGCCTGCTGCCAGCGCTCGTCGTTCGCCGAGCGCCAGTCGTCCTTGCCGCCCTCCGTCGCCGGATCCGGCGCCTGCCGGTTCGCGGACTGCGCCGGGCCCTGGCCGCCGCCGGCCGCTCCACGACGGGGCAGACCGGCGTCGGTCAGCGGGTGACCGTCGGCGGGGGCCTGACCCGGCCGGTCGAAGCCTACGCGGTCGCGCTCACCCGCGTCAGCGGGCCGTGCGGATTCCGCTTCGGGAGCGTACTGGGCCGGGTAGCCGTTCTGGTAGCCGCCGCCCTGCTGCCAGTCGCCCTGGTAGGACTGCTCCTCGAAGGGCTGGTAGCTCTCCGCCGCGGCGGCGGGGGCCGCTGCGGCCTCGTTGTGCGCGGGCTCCGGATAACCGGGCTCCGGGTAGCCGCCGTCGGTCGCGAAACCGTCGTTCTGCGGCCCACCGTTCGGCGCGTAGTACTGCTCCTCGTACGACGCCTGCCGCTGCTCCTCGTACGACGGCTGCTGCCCTTCGTACGACGGCTGCTCCTCGTACGAAGGCTGATGCTGCTCCTCGTATCCGGTGGGGCCGTCGTAACCGGCCGGCCGGTCGGAGAAGTCGTGCTGCCGCCGGTCGTTCGCGGCGTTGTCGCCGTCGTAGCCCTGCCGCTGCCCGTCGAAACCGTCGAATCCGTCGAAGCCGTCGGCGTACGCGGACCCCTCGGCGTTCTCCTCGGACGGCTGCTGGCCGTGCGTCTGGGCCTCCAGGGCCGCGCGGCGCTCCTCGCGTATCAGGGAGCGGCCCACCGGGTCCAGCTCGCGGATGTCGTCGGGGATCTCGTACCGGCTGTCGTCGAAGCCCAGCTCGGCGGCCGTGCGCATCGGCTCCTGCTGGAAGGTTTCGCCCCCGAACTGCTGCTCCGGGATGATCTGCGAGACCGTGAACTCCTCGCGGGCCGGCGCGGATTCGCCGCCGCCACCGTGCGTGATGGCGTCGGGGAGCATGACCAGCGAGGTGGTGCCGGCCTGCTCGCCGGAGGGGCGCAGCTGGACGCGGATGCCGTGCCGGTCGGACAGCCGGCCGACCACGAACAGGCCCATGCGCTGGGAGATCGCGGCGTCCACGGTCGGCGGGTTGGCCAGCTTGTGGTTGATGTCCGCGAAGTCCTCGGCGGTGAGGCCGATGCCCTTGTCGTGGATCTCGACCATGACACGGCCGTCGGGCAGCCGGGTCGCGGTGACGCGGACCTTGGTCTGCGGGGAGGAGAACGTGGTGGCGTTCTCCAGCAGCTCGGCGAGCAGGTGCACGAGGTCGGTCACGGCACGGCCGTGGATGTCGGCCTCGGGCACCCCGGATATCTCGATGCGCTCGTACTGCTCCACCTCGGAGGAGGCGGCGCGCAGCACGTCGACCAGCGGAACCGGCTGGTCCCAGCGGCGGCCGGGCTCCTCGCCGGCGAGGACCAGGAGGTTCTCGCCGTTGCGGCGCATACGCGTGGCCAGGTGGTCCAGCTTGAAGAGGTTCTCCAGCTGGTCCGGGTCGGCCTCGTTGTTCTCCAGGTCGGTGATCAGGGTCAGCTGGCCCTCGATCAGCGACTGGTTGCGGCGCGAGAGGTTGGTGAAGATCGCGTTGATGTTGCCCCGCAGCAGGGCCTGCTCGGAGGCGAGCCGGACCGCCTCGCGGTGGACCTGGTCGAAGGCCCGGGCGACCTCGCCGATCTCGTCCGTGGAGCTGATCGGGATGGGCGCGACGCGGGTGTCCACGCGGCCGGGGTCGGTGCGCGAGAGCTGGTCGACCAGCATCGGAAGACGCTGCTCGGCGATGCCGAAGGCGGCGTTGCGCAGCTGGCGCATCGAGCGGCTCATCTGGCGGGCCACCATGGCGGCCAGGATGAACGCGGTGAGCAGGGCGATCACGACGGCGGCGCCGACGATGAACGCGTCCCGCCTGGCGTCGTCGGCGATCGTCGCCGCCTCGGCCACCGCGGTGTCGGCCAGATCCGACTCGATCTTCGAGTACGCCTCGAACTTGAGGGTGTTGACCGCCCACCAGTTCTCCGCGGTGACGCCCTGCTCGGCGAGCGCGTCGAGAGCGGCCCGGTCGGTGGTGGTCAGCCCGGCGAGGGCCGCGATCATCACCGACGGGTCGGACGGCGGGGCCTTGTAGTCCGGGTCCTTGGCGGACTTTTCCCGCGCCGCCGCCTGGGCGTCCGCGGTGATCTGCTTCCGGGCGTCCTCGAGCTTCTGCGCGTCGGCCTCGGTGCCGCCGCCGACGTACTCCTCGATGGCGACGCGCTCGAGGTAGGCGTACGAGGTCAGCGCCACGCGCTGCTTGGCCAGGTCCTCGGCCTTCGGGCCGGGCTCGATGAGCAGGTGCATGCCGATGGACCGCTGCAGCGACAGCGCCGAGCGGGTCAGGGAGATCGCGTAGACGGTACGGCCGTAGCTGGTGATGTTGCCCGTGCCCAGGCCCAGCTCGTTGGCGAACTCCATCAGCGGGTGGGCGACTCCGACGTAGCCCTCCTCGGTCTGCACGCCGGGGAGTTTGCTGGTGTAGGCGTTTGCACGGAGCGTCTGCAGCTTGGGCTCGACGTCCCGGAACACCTTCAGCCGGCGCTCCAGGCCGGCCTTGTCCGGCATGTTCTGCGCGGCCTCGTCGAAGGCGTCGGCGGCCTGGTCCGTCTTCTTGCGGGCGTCCGTGACGGTGGAGTCGTCGGCGCCCTCGCCCTGGAGCAGCGGCGCTGCGCTGGTGTCGCGCTCGTTGTAGAGGGCATCGGCGTAGTCGAGGGAGGCCCGCACCAGGCGCGCGGTCTTCTCCGCGTTCTCCGCCTCCTGCCAGGTGTCGATCGAGCTCTTCACCTGGAAGCCGCCCATGACCAGGCCGACCAGTACGGGGATGAGCAGGATCGCGTTCAGTCGGGTGGCGACCCGCCAGTTGCGCGGCGACATGCGGCCGCCGCTCGGAGCGGGCGCGGCAGCCGGCTCGGAAGCGGCTACGGCAGGGGCGGGCGCCGCTCCGCGCGGCGGCGGGGTGAAGTTGCCCCGGGCAGGCGGCTCGGGACCGTTCTTGCTTCGCCTCACTCGACCAACAACCTCTCGGCGGCGGGCACCTACGTCGTGCCGCAGTGTCTCAGAGCCCGGATCGTCATCGACCACTGAGTACGTCTTTGAGCACCGGGCAGTTCAGGCATTCCAGCACGTCGGACAGCCGTCCACCAAACATGTGTAGTCCGGGATTCCGAGTGACGTATGCCCTACGTAAAACGGTCATAAAGAACGAGCCCCGCCAAATGACGGGGCCTTCGTACGCGCAGCGATACCGCACGACCGCGACGCGTGGCGGTATCACCCGATTCCTCTGCCGAAACGTTATGAACACCGAAGCCGACCGTGTCAAAGGGCACGGCCGGCTTCGATCCACTGCTACGGGGCTACTTCAGACGGGCCATCAGGGCGTGCTCGACGAGCGTGATGAGCGCCGACTTGGCGTCCGAGCGGTGCCGGGCGTCGGTGGTGATGATCGGCGTGTCGGGTCCGATCTGCAGCGCCTCGCGCACCTCGTCCGGCGAGTACGGCTGGTGCCCGTCGAAGCCGTTGAGGGCGATGACGAAGGGCAGGCCGCTGTTCTCGAAGTAGTCGACCGCGGGGAAGCAGTCGGCGAGCCGGCGGGTGTCGACCAGCACGATCGCGCCGATGGCGCCGCGGACGAGGTCGTCCCACATGAACCAGAAGCGGTCCTGACCGGGGGTGCCGAACAGGTACAGGATCAGGTCCTGGTCCAGGGTGATGCGGCCGAAGTCCATCGCCACCGTCGTGGTGGTCTTGTCCCCGGTGTGGGTGAGGTCGTCGATGCCCGCCGAGGCGGACGTCATGACGGCCTCCGTGCGCAGCGGGTTGATCTCCGAGACGGCGCCGACGAACGTGGTCTTGCCCACGCCGAAGCCGCCCGCCACCACGATCTTGGCCGAGGTGGTGGCGGTTCTCGGTTCAGAGCTTGCGAAGGCCACTGAGCACCCTTTCGAGCAGTGTCACGTCGGGGGCGCCGCCGTTGCTCTCGTCGCCGCCCGGCTGGTGGACGGCCACGAGGCCGGCCTCGGCGAGGTCCGCGACGAGAATCCTGGCCACGCCGAGCGGCATGGAGAGCAGCGCCGAAACCTCGGCGACCGACTTCACCTCGCGGCACAGGTGGCAGATGCGCTGGTGCTCCGGGAGCAGTCCCATGAGCGCTGCCGGGTCGGCCGTCGTGCTGATCAGCGCCTCGAGGGCGAGCTGATAGCGAGGCCGGGTCCGGCCGCCGGTCATCGCGTACGGACGTACCAGCGGCTGGTCGCCCTCGTCCCCGTACGGATCTGTGTACGGATCATGAGAGGCGGTGGGCGGGGTCATGAATCCTCCGGGCGGGACAGCAAGTTGGTCAGTCGTGCCGTCTGACTGGGGCCGGTGGGGGGATTGTGGCGGCCGGACGGTGATTTGGTGAGACGGGTGGATCCGGGCGGGTCAGTGAAGCAGACTTCCTTGCAGTTCGGCGCGCAGGTCGGGCGTGAGCACCGCGCCCGCGCGGTCGACCAGCAGCGCCATCTCGTAGCCGACGAGACCGATGTCGCACTCGGGGTGCGCGAGGACGGCCAGCGACGAGCCGTCCGAGATGGACATGAGGAAGAGGAATCCCCGCTCCATCTCGACGACGGTCTGAGCGACCGTGCCGCCCTCGAAGATCCGGGACGCCCCCGCCGTCAGTGAGGTCAGTCCCGACGCGACGGCCGCGAGCTGGTCGGCGCGGTCGCGCGGGAAGCCCTCCGACATCGCCAGGAGGAGACCGTCGGCGGAGACGACGACGGTGTGGGACACCCCGGGGGTGTTGTCCACGAAGTTGGTGATCAACCAGTTGAGGTTCTGTGCCGCCTGGCTCATCTGGCTCAACTAACGCTCCTGCTGGTGAGTGGGGCTGGGGAAGCTGCCCGTCTGGCCGGAACCGGCCTGGCGGCCCTGTGCGATGCCCCGGCGGAGGTTGGTCAGCCGGCCGCGCACGTCCTGTGGGGCGCGCGAGACCTGCGGACCGCTCTGGTGCTGTTGCTGCTGAGCCGTGCCCGGGACGAGGTTCGCCCGGGGCACCCGGCGCGGCAGGCCGGAGGTGGTGACGCCGCCCGCGGCCGGCTGCCGTACGCGCTCCGCCTGCCGGACGAGATCGTCGTTCGGCGAGCTGCGCCAGGCAGGGGCGGCGGGACGCTGGGGGGACGCGGGGGCCTGCGGGGCCGGCGTCAGGCCGGGACCCTGCGGCTGCTCGGGACGTCCCTGCGGGGACTGCTGACCGGGCCGGCCGGCCTGGCCCGCCTGGCCGTTCTGGTCGGCCTGGGCGTTCTGACCGCTCTGGCCGTTCTGGTCCGCCTGGCCCTGCTGGCCGCGGAACCAGTTGGTCTCCAGCGTGTCGTACAGCGGGGTGCGTCCGTCGCCGGGAGTCGGCGCCGGCGGCAGCGCCTCCGGCTCCTGGCGGACGGGCCGCTGCGGACGCTGCGGCACCTGGCGCTGCCCGAAGTCGCCCTGCGGCCGCTCGAACCGGCCGGTGGCGGAGGGGTCCTGCGGGGCGCCGGGCAGGGCGTGCCGGCCCGTGGTCGAGCCGTCGTGGCCCTGCGCGGGGTACTGGCCGGTAGCCCCGTTGTCGTACGTCGGGACCGCCGGGTACTGGCCGGTGGATCCGTTGTCGTACGCCTGCGGCGCCTGCGGGGCGACCGGCGCGGCGAACTGGCCCGTGGAACCGTTGTCGTAGCCCTGCGGGGCGGCGAACTGGTCCGTGCGGGACGGGTCGCCGAAGTCGCCGGCGGTGTTCTGGTCGTTCTGCGCGTTCTGGCCGGTGCCGCCGAAGAGGTCCTGGCGGGCGAACCGGCCGGGGCCGGCCGCGGTGTCGGGGCCCGGGCGGGGGTAGTCGCCGGCGCCCTGGCCGATCACCGGGATCTCGGCGGTGGCGCCGGGGCCCTGACGGTCGTCGACGCGCGGCAGCCGCGAGGTCTGGGAGACGTCCGGCTCGTCGTGGCCGCGGGGGGCGTCCAGCGCGTCGCGCGGGACCGGCGGCCGGGCGTTCTCGTCGCCCCAGCTCGGCACCCGCTGCTGCGGGCCGCCCGGAAGCTCGGCGCGCGCCCCGCCCCGCGGCGGCAGCTGCCTGCCGCGACGGCCGGTGCCCTCGCCGGCGCCGCGCGGCGGCACGGGACCACGGGCGTCCTGACCCTGCGGCGCGCCGGCGGACTGCATGCCCTGAGCGGCACCCGCGCCCGCCGGGCGGCCCTGCTGCGGGTTCTGCTGAGGGGACTGCGGCTGCGCCGGACCCTGCGGCCCGCGCGCGTCGCCCGGTCCGCCCGGACGGCCGCCCGCGTCGCGGCCCGGCAGCGCGGCCCGCGGACCCTGGCCGGCGCCGAGCCGGCCACCGCCGGCCGCACCCGCGCCCAGCGCCCCGCCGGGGGCCGGCGCGCCGGCCCCGAGGGGACCGCCGTTGTTGCGGCGGGCCGCCGCCGCGCCCGCGGCGGCCTGCGCGGCGGCGGGACCGCCACCGCCGACCGGACCGCCCGGACCGGGCTTGCCCTGCGGCTTGCGACCGCCCTGGGCGACGTCCACGGGCAGCATGACCAGCGCGGTCGTGCCGCCCGAGTCGGACGGGCGCAGCTGGATGCGGATGCCGTGGCGCTGCGAGAGGCGGCCGACCACGAACAGACCCATGCGGCGGGAGACGGAGACGTCCACGGTGGGCGGCGAGGCGAGCCGCTCGTTGATCGCGGCGAGGTCCTCGGGCGAGAGGCCGATGCCGGTGTCGTGGATCTCGATCAGCACCCGGCCGTCGGGCAGGGCGTGACCGGTGACCTTGACCTTGGTCTGCGGGGAGGAGAACGAGGTGGCGTTCTCCAGCAGCTCGGCGAGCAGGTGCACGAGGTCGTTGACGACGCGGCCGGCGACCTCGGTGGTCGGCACCGAGGCCAGTTCGATGCGCTCGTACTGCTCCACCTCGGAGGCCGCGGCGCGCAGCACGTCGACCAGCGGGACCGGGCGGGTCCAGCGGCGGCCGGGCTCCTCGCCCGCGAGGACGAGGAGGTTCTCGCCGTTGCGGCGCATACGGGTGGCGAGGTGGTCGAGCTTGAACAGCGAGGCCAGCTGGTCCGGGTCCGCCTCGCGGGACTCCAGCTCGGAGATCAGCGACAGCTGGCGCTGGATCAGACCCTGGGAGCGGCGCGAGAGGTTGGTGAACATCGCGTTGACGTTGCCCCGCAGCAGGGCCTGCTCGGCGGCGAGGCGGACCGCCTCGCGGTGCACGTCGTCGAAGGCCGCGGCCACCCGGCCGATCTCGTCGCGGGAGTGCACGCCGACCGACTCCACGGAGGTGTCGACGTCCTGCGGGTCGGCCTCGGACAGCTGCTTGACCAGCTCGGGCAGCCGCTCCTGGGCGACCTTGGTCGCGGTGTCCTCGAGGCGGCGCAGCGAGCGGATCATGGACCGGGCCACGACGAAGGCGCCGACCAGCGAGACGCCGAGCACGAGCAGGATGAGCGCACCGGAGATGATCGCCTCGCGCTCGGACTCGTTGCGCAGCTCGCGCGCCTTCTGCTCCATGTCCTCCAGGAGCCGGCGCTCGATGTTCTTCATCTGCTGGATCTTGGTGGAGCTGTCGTCCACCCAGTCGCGGTAGGAGCGCTTGTCCAGTCCGCGCAGGCCGTTCTGCCGGCCCAGCGCGCGGCTGGCGTAGGTGTCGGTGGCCTCGATGATCGCGTTGCCCTCGTCGATCGGCTTGAGGAGTTCCTCGGCGCCGTCGCCGTAGATGCTGGTGAAGCTGCGGATCTCGGAGGTCTGGCTCTGCAGGGCCGACTCGGCGTAGAGCCGGTCGTTCTCCGACAGCTCGCCGTAGGTGGTGTTGTTCGCGGGCAGGGCCGCGGCGAGGACCGCGCGCTGGATCGACGCGTACTCCTTGGCGTTGGAGAACGCCGCCAGCGCGCGGGTGCGCTGGATCATCTCGGGGTTGCTGGTGGCCTCGGCCATGTCCTGCGAGAGGTCCAGCAGGTGGGTGACGAGGCGGTGGTAGGCCTCGACGGTCTGCGTGGAGTTGCGCTCGGCCTCGTAGGCGTTGTTGCGGATCTCGTTGAGGCTGTTGAGGTCGCGGGCGATGCCGACGAGGCTGTCGCGCACACCCTGGAGGTTGCCGTCCTTGCTGGCGGCGTCGACCTCCTCGGAGGCGTCGAGGAAGCTGTCCAGCGCGAGGTCGGTCTTGTCCTGGTAGCCCTTGACCGTGATGCGGCTCGACGTCGAGCGGTGCGCCAGCGGGCCGGCGGACTGGTCGCGCTCCTCCTGGAGGGCGGCCGCCAGTTCGGTGGCCTGCTTGGTCATCTCCGTCAGCAGCTTCATGTTGTCGAGCTGCTGCATGTCGTCCATCGACTGGCTGATGCGCAGTGCGCCCAGCGAGGTGGCCGCGACCACCGGCAGCGCCAGCAGGGACACCAGTCGGGTGGAGATGCGCCAGTTGCGCAGGGCTATTCGCGGCCCGGGTCCGCTCACGCCCTGCGGCGGCTTCACCGCCGGGACGGAAGCCGCCGGACCCGGCGTCGTGGACGCACCGGGGCGCCCGGAGCGCCCACCGCCGTCACCGGACGGGGCCGGGGCCTGGCCCTGGGCGTGCTGGGGCGAGGAACCGCGGTCGGTCCCGCCACGCGGCTCCGGCTCCGCCGAAGCGCTGCCATCCCTCTTGAAACGTCCCTGCACTAGCGTCGCAACCTCTGGACCAGGCGCCCCTCCGCGTGAACGGAAGGACGGTGTCGGCGTCGTCGGGAGCGCCCTGAATACGCTCCCGGGTGGTCGTGAGTGACCGGCGCTGGTTCCCCCATTCTCGCCGCCACTCGGCGCTGTCTCGCGCCCCCTGCGCGCCGGCTCGATCCTGCAGCGGTCCGTGGAATTCCAGCACAGTGCAGGATCTCCAACAAGGCTTGTTGGTCAGGCTGTGACCTCCGTGACAGGGCGTGAGTGATGTGTGACGAGGTGTAGAGCGACGTCTGCCTTATAGCGGACATAACGTCGCCAGTCGCCCGGATGGGCGGGGTGTCCCAGTCGCCATGATCAGGAGCGGAATGACAGGTTCAGGCCCGGAATGTCTTCTTTGCCGCCCCGAAGCGCCCGTCGGAATTGACCGGTTTGAGCCGGTGATCGTGAGCAAAATCACACCAAAAAGCCGGACACTTCACGCCCCCGGCAGGGAATCGGATGTTTAGCCTGACGCTTTACCGGAGGCGTCAGCCGGACAACCTCCGCCCACCGCGCCATGAGAAGGGCCCCGGCCCCCGGCGCCTTCACACGACAGGGTTCACTACTACCGTGAAGACGACGATGATGTTCCGCAAGATCGCCAACCCGCGGCGCACGACGCTGGCGCACCTCAAGGCCGCCGACGAACTGCAGACCCCGGCGCAGCCGGAGCACCCCGTCGACCTGCCGGCCCAGACGGCCAACCCCCGCCGCACCATCCTCAACGAGCTGCCGACCTCGGCCTCCGCCGGGAAGTAGACGGGGAGCAGACGGCAAGCACGCCCGTGCGGACCCCGTGTCCGGACGGCCCCCGCACGATACGGCACCACACGCGCCACCGGGGCGCCTCGCGCGACGTCATGCGCGGGGCGCCCCGCCCGTGCCGCGTTAGCCTGGAGCGTCAGACTCCAGCCGCTTCAGTCAAGGGGCCAAGCATCCCGTGCGCATCGCCAGGTTCTCCATCGACGGGAACGTCGCCTTCGGCGCGGTCGAGGGCGACCAGCCGGACCAGCTCGTCCTCGACATCATCAAGGGCATCCCGTTCGCGGACTTCGAGCTGTCCGGCACCAAGGTCCCGCTGAGCAAGGTCCGGCTGCTGCCGCCGGTACTCCCCAACAAGGTCGTGGCCTTCGGCCGCAACTACGCCGAGCACGCCCGCGAACTGGGCAACGAGGTCCCCGACGCGCCGTTCGCCTTCTTCAAGCCGTCGACCTCCGTCATCGGCCCCGGCGACGACATCCAGTACCCCTCCTTCAGCGAGGAACTGCACCACGAGGCCGAGCTGGCCGTGGTCATCGGCCGGATGTGCCGCGAAGTCCCGCGCGACCGCGTCGACGACGTGATCCTCGGCTACACCTGCGCCAACGACGTCACCGCCCGCGACGTCCAGAAGCGCGAGAAGCAGTGGGCCCGCGCCAAGGGCTTCGACACCTCCTGCCCGCTCGGCCCCTGGGTGGAGACGGACCTCGACGTGGCCGCCGCCTCCGACCTCACCCTCCAGCTCACCGTCAACGGTCAGCAGCGCCAGCTCGGCCGCACCAGCGAGATGATCCACCCCATCGAGGATCTGATCGCCAACATCTCCGAGGCCATGACCCTGCTCCCCGGCGACGTCATCCTCACCGGCACCCCCGCGGGGGTCGGCCCCCTGAACGTCGGCGACGAGGTCGCCGTCACCATCGAAGGCATCGGCACTCTCACCAACAAGGTTGTCAAGCGTGGCTAGCGCACCCGGCACTCCAGTACGCGTCCGTTTCTGCCCCTCGCCCACCGGTAACCCCCATGTGGGCCTGGTCCGCACCGCGCTGTTCAACTGGGCGTTCGCCCGGCGCAACGGCGGAACCCTGGTCTTCCGCATCGAGGACACCGACGCCGCCCGCGACTCCGAGGAGTCCTACGAGCAGCTGCTGGACTCGATGCGCTGGCTCGGCTTCGACTGGGACGAGGGCCCCGAGGTCGGCGGCCCGCACGCGCCGTACCGCCAGTCGCAGCGCATGGACCTCTACAGGGACGTCGCAGCCAAACTGCTCGACGCCGGCCACGCCTACCACTGCTACTGCTCCCAGGAGGAGCTGGACACCCGCCGCGAGGCCGCCCGCGCCGCCGGAAAGCCGTCCGGCTACGACGGCCACTGCCGCGAGCTGACCGCCGCGCAGGTCGCCGAGTACCAGGCCCAGGGCCGCGAGCCGATCGTCCGCTTCCGGATGCCCGACGAGACGATCACCTTCACCGACCTGGTCCGCGGCGAACTGACCTTCACCCCGGAGAACGTCCCCGACTACGGCATCGTCCGCGCCAACGGCGCTCCGCTGTACACCCTGGTGAACCCGGTCGACGACGCCCTCATGGAGATCACCCACGTCCTGCGCGGCGAGGACCTGCTCTCCTCCACCCCACGCCAGATCGCCCTCTACAAGGCGCTGATCGAGCTGGGCGTCGCCAAGGGCATCCCGCAGTTCGGCCACCTGCCGTACGTCATGGGCGAGGGCAACAAGAAGCTCTCCAAGCGCGACCCGCAGTCCTCGCTGAACCTCTACCGCGAGCGCGGCTTCCTCCCCGAGGGCCTGCTCAACTACCTCTCCCTGCTGGGCTGGTCCCTCTCGGCAGACCGGGACGTCTTCACGATGGACGAGATGGTCGCGGCCTTCGACGTCGCGGACGTCAACCCCAACCCGGCCCGCTTCGACCTGAGGAAGTGCGAGGCGATCAACGCCGACCACATCCGGCTGCTGGACGTGAAGGACTTCACCGCCCGCTGCGAGCCGTGGCTGAAGGCCCCCTTCGCCCCGTGGGCGCCGGAGGACTTCGACGAGGCCAAGTGGCACGCCATCGCCCCGCACGCGCAGACCCGCCTCAAGGTGCTCTCCGAGATCACCGACAACGTCGACTTCCTGTTCCTGCCGGAGCCGGCCGAGGACGGGGCGAGCTGGGCCAAGGCGATGAAGGAGGGCTCCGACGCCCTACTGCGCACGGCCCGCGAGAAGCTGGAGGCGGCCGACTGGACGTCCCCGGAGTCGCTGAAGGAGGCCGTGCTGGCCGCCGGCGAGGCCCACGGACTCAAGCTCGGCAAGGCCCAGGCCCCGGTCCGCGTCGCCGTCACCGGCCGCACGGTCGGCCTGCCCCTCTTCGAGTCCCTGGAGATCCTGGGCAAGGAGAAGACCCTCTCCCGCATCGACGCGGCCCTGGCGAAGCTGGGGGCGTAACGGGGTCGCGGCACGGGACCGCGGGGCGGCCGGTCAGACGGCCGCCGCTCGCCCTGCCGCGCCCGCTCCGCCGCAGGCGGGCGGTAGGACGTACCGTCCCGCTCGCATCGCCGACGCGCTCCCGGCCGCCGCCGACGGTCGCCCCGCGGTGCGGCCCCGGCACGCCGCGCGCCCGCACGACCCGGCCCCCGCATCCCGCGGACGCGCCCGCCCCGCCCGCGTTACCGTCGGGGCATGGACATACGGGCGGTGGTCTGGGACGTCGACGACACGTTGTTCGACTACACGACCGCGGACCGCGCGGGCATGGCCGCGCACCTGGCGGCCGAGGGCCTGCTCGACGGCCACGAGAGCGTCGAGCGGGCCCTCGCCCACTGGCGGGCGGTCACCGACCGCCAGTGGGCCCGGTTCGCTGCCGGTGAGGCGGGCTTCGAGGAGCAGCGGCGCGACCGGGTGCGGGTCTTCCTGGGGCAGGAGCTGACCGACGCGGAGGCCGAGGCCTGGTTCGCGCGCTATCTCGCGCACTACGAGTCCGCCTGGGCGCTCTTCCCGGACGTGCTGCCGGCCCTGGACGCGCTCGCCGCCGGCTACCGGCACGCCGTGCTCTCCAACTCCAGCCTGCACGTCCAGGACCGCAAGCTGCGGATGCTCGGCGTCCACCACCGCTTCGAGACCATCCTGTGCGCCGCCGAGCTGGGCGTCTCCAAGCCCGCCGCCGGGGCGTTCCTGGCGGCCTGCGAGGCGCTCGGGCTGCCCCCGCGGCAGGTCGCGTACGTCGGCGACCACCCGGAGATCGACGGCCGGGGCGCGGCCGAGGCGGGGCTGTGGTCGGTGTGGATCGACCGTGACGGTGCGTACACCTGCGACGACACCACGGGCGGGCCCTGCCGCATCGCCTCCCTCGCGGAACTCCCGGCCGTCCTCGCTTCGGAAACCCGTTTTGGAGCCCCGTCCACCTTCGGGTAATGTTCTTCCTGCGCCGCCGGAGAGCGGGCCGAAAGGCCGGGAACCGGAAGCGCAAACGAGAACAAAGACCCCTCCGGGGCTTGCGTTCCAGTGGCCTATGGTGTAATTGGCAGCACGACTGATTCTGGTTCAGTTAGTCTTGGTTCGAGTCCAGGTAGGCCAGCTCGCAGAGCTCATCTGCACTCGCGGATCACATCCGCAAGCCCCCGTTGTGTAGCGGCCTAGCACGCTGCCCTCTCAAGGCAGTAGCGCCGGTTCGAATCCGGTCGGGGGTACTGGTCCCGCTCGCGGGATCGCTAGGGCCCCCGTTGTGTAGCGGCCTAGCACGCCGCCCTCTCAAGGCGGTAGCGCCGGTTCGAATCCGGTCGGGGGTACTGACTGGTCTAAACCACATTGGTCTATGGTGTAATTGGCAGCACGACTGATTCTGGTTCAGTTAGTCTTGGTTCGAGTCCAGGTAGACCAGCTCGGATCTGCGGAAACGCAAGATCCTCGCCCCCGTTGTGTAGCGGCCTAGCACGCCGCCCTCTCAAGGCGGTAGCGCCGGTTCGAATCCGGTCGGGGGTACAAGACGACCGATGGGCCCCCACTACGGTGGGGGCCCATCGGCGTGTCCGGCCCCGTGTGCCCACGGCCGAACGGAGCCCCGCGGGCCCTGGTGGTCCGGGTCTCCTCGGCCCGCCCCGCGTCTCATCTCCCGCCGAACCGGCGCCGCGACTCCTCCGCCTCCGCCAGCCGGCGCAGGGCCAGCAGCACCGGCTCGTAGAGCACCGTCAGCGCCACCGCCGCCTCCACCTGCTCGTCCGGTGCGCCGCCGTAGCGCTCCACCAGATCGAGATCGTTGACCGCGAGCCGCGCCAGCGCACGCGCGTACGGCTCCAGATCGTCGACCTCGCAGGGATAGCCGAGTCGCTCCAGCGCGGCCACGGCGGTCACCAGCATCCCGTACGCCGGCGCGTCCGGCTTTCCGGGCTCGGGGCCGTACGCCCAGCCCAGCCGCTCCAGCAGCGCGTCCGCGCGGCGCCGGGCCGTCGCCGTCGCCGGGTCCGCCTCGTCCGCCGCCGGGCCGTGCGGCAGCGCCCACACGGCCGTGCCCAGGCGCTCGTTGTGATCCAGGGAGTCGTCGTCCAGCGCCTCCAGCACTTCACGCGCGGAGGCCACCGAGACCCCGCCGACCTGGATCAGCGCCCGCACCAGCCGCAGTCGGCGCAAATGGCCTTCGTCGTACTCGGCCTGCGTGGCGGTGACCCGGCGGCCCGGTGGGAGCAGACCCTCGCGCAGGTAGAACTTCACCGTGGCCGTGGCCACCCCGCCGCGCCTGCTCAGCTCCGACAGCCTCATCAGCCGCTCGACCCCTTCGATGGACCCACTTGCGCCCCCGCTTGGAGAGTGTCACTATCCAATCATGGATAGCGGCACTATCCAATGTGCCGTGACAAGGGGAGCAGTGGAGGTCGGACATGGGTGACAAGCCGATCGCCGGACGGATGACCGCGGACACGGACCGGGACGTCGTGGTGTTCCTGATCGGGATGCGCTTCAACAACCTGCTCGCGCCGCGCAGTTGGTGGCCCGTGATGCGGGCCATGCCGCGCATGCTGCGGGAGCTGTCCCAGGAGAGGGGGCGCGGCCTGCTCGGCTTCCAGACGCTGCTGGGGCCGCGGGTGCTCTACGTCGTGCAGTACTGGGAGTCCACGGACAGGCTGCTCGCCTACGCCTCGGCCGGGGACGGGGAGCACCGGCCCGCGTGGGCGGCGTTCAACCGCCGGGTGCGCGAGGGGAAGGACAAGGTCGGCTTCTGGCACGAGACCTACGCCGTGCCGGCCGGCCACCACGAGGCGGTCTACGTGAACATGCCCGCCTTCGGGCTGGGCGCCGCGACCGGGGTCGTGCCGGTCGGCCGACGGGGCGAGCGCGCGGCCGAGCGGCTCCGGTCGGCGTGAGAAGGGCGTCGTAGACGTCGCGTCGTGGGGGAGGGGAGAGACGCGCTCCGGGACCTGCCGCGGCGTTGAGGCAGGCCCTGTCGCGTGTGCCGGCGCCGGGCTCAGTTGGAGCGGCGCAGGGCCTCGGAGAGGCGGGCGGCGGCGTCGATGACCGCCTGGGCGTGCATCCGCCCCGGGTGGCGGGTCAGCCGCTCGATGGGGCCGGAGACCGAGACGGCGGCCACCACGCGGTTGGACGGACCCCGCACCGGCGCCGAGACCGACGCCACGCCCGGCTCGCGCTCGCCGATGGACTGGGCCCAGCCCCGGCGCCGTACGCCCGACAGGGCCGTGGCCGTGAAGCGGGCGCCCTGCAGTCCCCGGTGCAGGCGCTCCGGCTCCTCCCAGGCCATGAGGATCTGCGCGGAGGAACCGGCCTTCATCGTGAGCGTCGAACCGACCGGCACGGTGTCCCGCAGTCCGGACAGGCGCTCCGCCGCGGCGACGCAGATGCGCATGTCACCCTGGCGGCGGTAGAGCTGCGCGCTCTCGCCCGTGATGTCGCGGAGGTGGGTGAGCACCGGGCCGGCCGTGGCGAGCAGCCGGTCCTCGCCGGCCGCCGCGGCCAGCTCCGACAGGCGCGGGCCGAGGATGAACCGGCCCTGCATGTCGCGCGCCACCATACGGTGGTGTTCCAAGGCCACGGCCAGGCGGTGGGCCGTGGGTCGTGCCAGTCCGGTGGCCGCGACCAGACCCGCGAGGGTGGCCGGACCGGACTCCAGAGCGCTCAGGACGAGGGCCGCCTTGTCCAGAACGCCGACGCCGCTACTGTTGTCCATGCAACGATACTTGCGTCTCACTCTGTGAAACGCAAGTTCAATTTTCCGTGGAACACGCCACTCTGGATGTCACGGCGGCCCGAGGCTCGGACGGGCCCGGCGGCGGATGCCCGGACGGACCAGGGGCACGGGCGCCGCTTCCTCGAAGATCTAGTTGGGTCGGCGCACGTCTGCCGACCGGAGGGAAAGCGATGGGTAGGACACTCGCGGAGAAGGTCTGGGACGACCATGTCGTCCGGCGCGCCGAGGGCGAGCCCGACCTCCTCTACATCGATCTGCACCTGCTGCACGAGGTGACCAGCCCGCAGGCCTTCGACGGGCTGCGCAAGAGCGGCCGTGCGGTGCGCAGGCTCGACCTCACCATCGCGACCGAGGACCACAACACCCCGACCCTCGACATCGACAAGCCGATCGCCGACCCGGTCTCCCGGGTCCAGCTGGAGACGCTGCGCCGCAACTGCGCGGAGTTCGGCGTCCGGCTGCACCCGCTCGGCGACGTCGAGCAGGGCGTCGTGCACGTCGTCGGCCCGCAGCTGGGCCTGACCCAGCCCGGCATGACGGTCGTCTGCGGCGACTCGCACACCTCCACGCACGGCGCCTTCGGCGCGCTGGCGTTCGGCATCGGCACCTCGCAGGTCGAGCATGTGCTGGCCACCCAGACGCTGCCGATGGCCCGCCCGAAGACCATGGCGATCACGGTCAACGGCGCACTGCCCGACGGGGTGACCGCCAAGGACCTGATCCTGGCGATCATCGCCCGGATCGGCACCGGCGGCGGCCAGGGCTACGTCCTGGAGTACCGCGGCGAGGCCATCGAGAAGCTCTCGATGGAGGCCCGGATGACCATCTGCAACATGTCGATCGAGGCCGGCGCCCGCGCGGGCATGATCGCCCCCGACGAGACGACCTTCGAGTACCTCAAGGGCCGCCCGCACGCCCCCGAGGGCGCCGACTGGGACGCCGCCGTCGCCTACTGGAAGACGCTGCGCACCGACGACGACGCCGAGTTCGACGCCGAGGTGGTCATCGAGGCCGCCGAGCTGTCGCCGTTCGTCACCTGGGGCACCAACCCGGGCCAGGGCGCGCCGCTTTCGGCCGCCGTCCCCGACCCGGCTTCGTACGAAGACGCCTCGGAGCGCCTCGCCGCCGAAAAGGCCCTGGAGTACATGGGGTTGGAGGCCGGGCAGCCGCTGCGCTCCATCAAGGTGGACACCGTCTTCGTAGGCTCCTGCACCAACGGCCGCATCGAGGACCTGCGCAACGCCGCCGAGATCCTCAAGGGCCGCAAAGTCGCCGACGGCGTACGGATGCTGGTCGTCCCCGGCTCCGCGCGGGTCGGTCTGCAGGCGGTCTCCGAGGGCCTGGACGTGGTCTTCAAAGAGGCCGGCGCCGAGTGGCGGCACGCGGGCTGCTCGATGTGCCTGGGCATGAACCCGGACCAGCTGGCCCCCGGCGAGCGTTCCGCCTCCACCTCCAACCGCAACTTCGAGGGCAGGCAGGGCAAGGGCGGCCGCACCCATCTGGTGTCGCCGCAGGTCGCCGCGGCCACCGCGGTCCTGGGCCACCTGGCCTCCCCGGCCGATCTGTCCGACGCCGCAACCCGCACGCCCGCTGGAGTCTGATCAGTCATGGAAGCATTCACCACGCACACCGGCCGGGCCGTCCCGCTGCGCCGCAGCAACGTCGACACCGACCAGATCATCCCCGCCCACTGGCTCAAGAAGGTGACCCGCGACGGGTTCGAGGACGGGCTGTTCGAGGCCTGGCGCAAGGACCCGTCCTTCGTCCTCAACCGGCCCGAGCGGCAGGGTGCGACCGTGCTGGTCGCCGGCCCCGACTTCGGCACCGGCTCCTCCCGCGAGCACGCGGTGTGGGCGCTGCAGAACTACGGCTTCAAAACCGTGATCTCCTCCCGCTTCGCCGACATCTTCCGCGGCAACTCGCTGAAGAACGGCCTGCTCACGGTCGTGCTGGAGCAGAAGATCGTGGACGCGCTGTGGGAGCTGACCGAGCGCGACCCCGAGGCCGAGGTCACCGTCGACCTGGTCGCCCGCGAGGTGCGCGCCGAGGGCATCACCGCCTCCTTCGAGCTGGACGAGAACTCCCGCTGGCGGCTGCTCAACGGCCTCGACGACATCTCGATCACGCTCCAGAACGAGGACGCCATCGCCGCCTACGAGGCGGGGCGCCCCGCCTACAAGCCGCGCACCCTGACGGTCTGATCCGCGGATCACCCGCCAACGACGAGTTTCGGCCACCCAACACCCCGGCTGTACCCCCGATCGGCCCGATCGGGGGTACAGCCTTTTTTCCGTTCGGGTGGTGCGCCGCGGCACCCATGGTTCGCGCAACGTCCCACGTTAGGGCGGTTGTTGTTGGGGTAAAAGAGCCTTGACAGCGCGGCTCAGGCGGTGGTCCGGGCGGCCGTCGGAGGCGCGAGTTGCCCCCCGGGCGGGCGACAACTCGCCCCAGATGGCACAATCTGTGCATGGAACACGACGGCCAACTCCAGCTCTATGCGGCGGTCGCGAGCCAACTCAAGGAAGCGCACGCAAGGGTGCGCGCACTGCAAGTCCCGGAGGGCGTACGGATGGCGCTGACCCGGAAGCTGCTGGTCATCACGGCCGCGGCCAAGCACGATCTCGCCGAAGCGACCAGGCGTCTGGAGCGGTTCACGGCCGACCTCGACGAGGGGCGAATCCCCGAAGACGACGGCTGATCAAGGTCCGGAAACGCCGAGTCCGTTGCGGCACAAGGGTGATTAGCCCGTTTCGTGTTTGATTTGCGGTATATATCTGCCTAACGTGCGAAAAAGCTTGAACACTTTCGTTCTGGCGATGTCTCCGAAGGGGAAGACGTGAACAAGGCGCAGCTCGTAGAAGCGATTGCCGACAAGATGGGCGGCCGCCAGCAGGCCGCCGATGCCGTCGACCACGTACTGGACGCCATCGTCCGCGCGGTCGTCGCGGGTGAGCGGGTCTCGGTCACCGGCTTCGGTTCGTTCGAGAAGGTCGACCGTCCGGCCCGCTACGCCCGCAACCCCCAGACGGGCGAGCGGGTTCGGGTGAAGAAGACCTCGGTGCCGCGGTTCCGCGCGGGCCAGGGCTTCAAGGACCTGGTCAGCGGCTCGAAGAAGCTGCCGCGAGGAGGAGAGGTCGCCGTCAAGAAGGCCCCCAAGGGCAGCCTGAGCGGTGGCGCCGGCGCGACCGTGAAGAAGGCCGCCGCCAAGAAGGCCACCACCACCAGGGCGGCCGCGGCGAAGAAGACCACCACGGCGAAGAAGACGACGGCCAAGAAGACCACCGCGGCCGCCACGAAGAAGACCGCGGCGAAGAAGGCGCCCGCCAAGACCGCGGCCACCGCCAAGACCACCGCCGCGAAGAAGACCACCGCCAAGAAGACGGCGGCCAAGAGCGCCCCGGCGAAGAAGGCGACGGCCAAGAAGGCCCCCGCCAAGAAGTCGACCGCGCGCACCACCACCGCCAAGAAGGCCGCCGCCCGCAAGAAGTAGGCGCAGCACAGGGCACTCACGCGCCGGGCCGGACTCCCTCGGGAGCCCGGCCCGCGGCGTGTCCGGCCGTCGATCAGAACGTCTGCAGCGTCACCAGCGTGATCCGCCGCGCCCCGCCCTCGTCCGTCAACTCCACGCGCACCCGCTGACCGGGCCGCAGCAGCCGCAGCCCGCCCGCGTCGAACGCGGCGCTGTCGAAGGGCACCGGAGTGCCGTCGTCGAGCAGCACCTGCCCGCTGCGCGTGTCCTGGTCGTACGTGTATGCGGTCGCCTGCATGACGGCAGCCTACTGCCGCCGCCCGAAAGCCGCGCGGGCGCAACGGGGGCCGGCGCCCGCCCCCGTGCGCGGCTACTGCCCGGGAATCGGCAAACGCGCGCCCACCGCCGCCGTGTACGGCCCCACCCCCAGCGCGAGCGCCGCGCGCAGATCCTCGCCGGTGTCCACGTCCTGCCGTACGGAATCCACGTCCGCGAGTGCGAGTTCCCGCGCGCCGGACTCCCGGTGCCGGGCCCGGGAATCCGTGCCGAATGCCGGGCTCAATTCCGTCCCCGGCCCGGCCGTCAACAGGGTCGTGCCGATTGCGGCGGCGTCCGGGAGAAAAGCGCGCGGAAATTCCGCGGCGGCTTCCAGAACCCGGTGCAATTCCCGTGGGCGCAGCGCCGGGAGATCGGCGTTCAGTGCCGCCACCGGGCATTCGGGACGGGCCGCGCGCACCACCGCCGCCGCGTGCGCCAACGCGGCGTTCAGCCCCGTGCCGGGCTCGTCCGGCACGATCCGGGCGCCCAGCGCGGACAGCTCCCGGCCCGCCAGCGCGTCGTCCGTGACGACCGCCACATCCCGCACCGCAGCCGCTGCCAGCGCCGCCGCCACCGTGTCCTGCGCGAACGCGAGCGCGAGGCCCGGACGCAGCGCGTCGGCGGCGGTGTCCGAGAGCCTGCTCTTGGCCCGCGCCAAAGGCTTCAGAGGTATCACCAAGGTCCACAGCACGCGCGTCCGTCCCTCTCTTGTCGCGGCCATTGTCACCCGGACCTTCGGGCGGCCGGAGTGCCGGGGCGTACGGTGTTCTCGACAGACCGGCGGCCTGGGGCGACACTTGTCCGGCCCCCAGGCCCTAGAAGGAAGGTGTCCGCGTGCCCCGCCGCAGAATCGGCTTTTGGTACCGCTTCGCCGCGGTGATCTGCAAACCGCCGCTGGTGGTTCTGCTCAAGCGGGACTGGCGTGGAATGGAGAACATCCCGGCCGAGGGCGGATTCATCACGGTGGTGAACCACAATTCGCACGCCGACCCTTTCGCCTACGCCCATTTCCAGTACAACACCGGGCGGGTGCCGAGATTCCTGGCCAAGAGCGGGCTCTTCGGGAAGGGGTTCGTCGGGGCCGCGATGCGCGGCACCGGGCAGATCCCCGTCTACCGTGAGAGCACCGACGCGCTGAGCGCCTTCCGCGCCGCGATCGCCGCCGTGGAGCGCGGTGAGTGCGTCGCCTTCTACCCCGAGGGGACCCTCACCCGCGACCCGGACGGCTGGCCCATGACCGGCAAGACCGGCGCCGCCCGCGTCGCCCTGCAGACCCGGTGCCCGGTCGTCCCGGTCGCCCAGTGGGGCTGCAACGAACTGCTGCCGCCGTACAGCAAGAAGCCGCGCCTGTTCCCCCGCAAGACCTCGCACGTCCTGGCCGGCCCGCCGGTCGACCTCTCCCGGTTCTACGGCAAGGAGATGACCGCCGAACTCCTCAAGGAGGCGACCGAGGTCATCATGGCCGCGATCACCCGCCAGCTGGAGGAGATCCGCGGCGAGCGGGCACCCGAGACGCCGTACGACCCGAAGCGGGAGCGCGTCGAGCAGCGCCGCCGCACGGAGGCGCAGACGCGCGGCCGGGCCGGCGCCCGCAGCCGCGCGGAGACGCAGGGGCAGACCGAGGCGCAGGCACACGGAAGGGCGGCCGGCGCGACCGGCCGGGAAGAGGGGCGGAGCAAGTGAGCAAGCCGGTCAAGGCGGCGGTCTTCGGGGCCGGTTCATGGGGCACGGCCTTCGCCATGGTGCTCGCCGACGCGGGGTGCGAGGTCACCCTGTGGGCGCGCCGCGCGGAGGTCGTCGAGGCGATCAACTCCACCCGCAGCAACCCCGACTACCTCCCGGGCTTCCGGCTCCCCGGGAACGTGCGCGCCACCTCCGACCCCGCGGAGGCCGCCGCGGGCGCCGACTTCACGGTCCTGTCGGTCCCCTCGCAGACCCTGCGCGCCAACCTCGCCGCCTGGACGCCCCTGCTGGCCCCCGGCACGGTGCTCGTCTCACTGATGAAGGGCGTCGAACTCGGCTCCGCCATGCGGATGAGCGAGGTCGTGGGGGACGTCGCCGGGGTCGGCCCCGAGCGGGTCGCCGTGGTCACCGGACCCAACCTCGCCCGCGAGATCGCCGCCCGGATGCCGGCCGCCTCCGTCGTCGCCTGCGCCGACGAGGCCGTCGCCACGCGGCTCCAGGCCGCCTGCCACACGCCGTACTTCCGCCCGTACACCAACACCGACGTCGTCGGCTGCGAACTCGGCGGCGCGGTGAAGAACGTCATCGGCCTCGCCGTCGGCATCGCGGACGGCATGGGCCTCGGCGACAACGCCAAGGGCTCGCTGATCACCCGCGGCCTCGCCGAGACGACCCGGCTCGGCCTCGCCATGGGCGCCGACGCGCTGACCTTCTCGGGCCTCGCCGGCCTCGGCGACCTGGTGGCCACCTGCTCCTCGCCGCTGTCGCGCAACCACACCTTCGGCACCAACCTCGGCAGGGGCATGACCCTGGAGCAGACCATCGCGGTCACCAGGCAGACCGCCGAGGGCGTCAAGTCCTGCCAGTCCGTGCTGGATCTGGCCCGTCGGCACGGCGTCGACATGCCGATCACCGAGACGGTCGTCGACATCGTCCACGAGGGCAAGCCGCCGGTGGTCGCCCTCAAGGAGCTGATGTCGCGCAGCGCGAAGCCCGAACGACGCTGAGCACACGCCGGGGCGGACGCTGTCTCCGGTCAGTACCACCGGGTACGCTCATCGCGATATGAGCACCGAGAACCTCCCCCAGAGCCCCGAGCAGCACACGCGCAAGCCGCGTGTGGCCGTCGTGTTCGGCGGGCGCAGCTCCGAACACGGGATCTCCGTGGTCACCGCCGGAGCCGTCCTCAAGGCCATCGACCGGACGAAGTACGACGTCCTGCCGATCGGCATCTCCGCGGAGGGCCGGTGGTTCCTCACGGCAGACGCGCCGGAGCGCATGGCGATCACCGACCGCCGCACGCCCAGCGTCGACCAGCTCGCCGAGTCGACCGAGGGCGGCGTGGTGCTGCCCGTCGACCCCGCCAGCCGCGAGGTCGTCTACAGCGAGCCCGGCTCGGTGCCCAAGGCCCTCGGCGAGGTCGACGTCGTCTTCCCGGTGCTGCACGGCCCCTACGGCGAGGACGGCACCCTCCAGGGCCTGCTGGAGCTGTCCGGAGTGCCGTACGTCGGCTCGGGGGTGCTCTCCTCGGCGGTCGGCCAGGACAAGGAGTACATGAAGCGGGTGTTCGCCTCCTTCGGGCTCAGGGTCGGCCCGTACGTGGTGATCCGCCCCCGCGAGTGGCAGCTGGACGAGTCCGCCGCCCGCAAGAAGATCGTCGACTTCGCGGGCGAGCACGGCTGGCCGCTGTTCGTGAAGCCCGCGCGCGCGGGCTCCTCGATCGGCATCACCAAGGTCGACGACCTCTCCGGACTGGACGAGGCCATCGCCGAGGCCCAGCGCCACGACCCGAAGATCCTCGTCGAGGCGGCGCTGCGCGGCCGCGAGATCGAGTGCGGCGTGCTGGAGTTCGAGGACGGGCCGAGGGCCTCGGTCCCCGCGGAGATCCCGCCGCCGGACGCGCACGCCTACTACGACTTCGAGGCCAAGTACATCGACTCCACGCCCGGCATCGTCCCCGCACCGCTGACGGACGAGGAGACCGCCGAGGTGCGCGCGCTCGCGGTGGCCGCCTTCGACGCCGCCTCCTGCGAGGGCCTGGTGCGCGCGGACTTCTTCCTCACCGAGGACGGGGAGTTCGTGATCAACGAGATCAACACCATGCCCGGCTTCACGCCGATCTCGATGTACCCGCAGATGTGGCAGGCGAGCGGCGTCGATTACGCGGAACTGGTGGACCGCCTGATCCAGGCGGCGCTGCGCCGCCCCACCGGCCTGCGCTGACGGGCCGCCGCCCCCGGTGCTCAGTCGGCGATCCCCTCGGGGATCGCCTTCTTCACGGCCGGCGCCAGATCGACCAGCACGGAGGCGCTGTCCCGCTGCTCGGGCACCGTCACCTCCACGTACGCCGACCGGTTCGCGGTGGTGAAGCGGTGGCCCCCGTCCTGCTTCTCCTGCAGCCAGTCCACGCCGTTCACGCCCCCGGCCACCGCGTCGGGGTCGCGGCCCTCGGCCACTTTCGGATCGGCCATCTTCGGCGGCCGTACGACACCGCAGCGCAGTATGATCGCCGGGTTCCCCCAGCCCGCGGTCAGCGGGGAGGCCGGCTCGGGATCGGAGCGCCCGGCGCCGTCGACCTCGGCCGGCAGCGCCCTGTCCAGGTTCCGGCACAACGCGGCGACCGCCGTGTCCGGGCTGGGAACCGCGGCGGTCGCGCTGTCGTCGCTTGAGGAGCAGCCCGCCACGGCGATCACGGCGATCATGACGGCGATCGACGTGACCGGCGCGGGCGGGCCGAAGGGCCGGTGACGGGAGATGTCCACCGGCCAAGGGTAGACGGGGGCTACAGATGGACGACCGGGCAGGTCAGGGTGCGGGTGATGCCGTCAACCTGCTGGACCTTGGCGACCACCATGCGACCGAGGTCGTCGACCGTGTCGGCCTGGGCGCGCACGATGACGTCGTACGGTCCCGTCACGTCCTCGGCCTGGACGACCCCAGGGATCTTGCCGATCGTCTCGGCGACGGTCGACGCCTTGCCGACCTCCGTCTGGATCAGGATGTACGCCTGTACCACGGAACCTCCAGGGCGGCCACGAGGATCATGTGGGGAAAAGGAACGCCACGGTATCGCGTCGCCGCTCGCCGCGGGGAGACCCGCGGGGGCCGGGCCGTGCGTGCCGGGGCGCGGACGCCGCCGAAGCCGGCGCTCACCGCGACCGTATCGAGCACACTGAGGACCCGCGACCGGGCAGCCACAGGGACAGAAGGGGCGTAAGGGCAATGAAGGGCACTGTTGGTGAGCTGGGGGAGTTCGGGCTCATCAGGGAGCTCACCTCCCGTCTCACCACCACCCCGGCGGTCCGGGTCGGTCCCGGCGACGACGCCGCGGTGGTCGCCGCGCCCGACCGCAGGGTCGTGGCCAGCACCGACATACTTCTCGAGGGCCGGCACTTCCGGCGCGACTGGTCCACGGCCTACGACGTCGGCCGCAAGGCCGCCGCGCAGAACCTCGCGGACATCGCCGCGATGGGCGCCGTGCCGACCGCGCTGCTGCTCGGCCTGGTGGTGCCGGCCGAACTGCCGGTGACGTGGCCGACCGAGCTGATGGACGGGCTGCGCGACGAATGCCAGGTCGCGGGCGCCTCGGTGGTCGGCGGGGACGTCGTACGGGGCGACACGATCATGGTGTCGATCACCGCGCTCGGCGATCTGCGCAACCAGGAACCGGTGACGCGGGCCGGCGCTCAGCCCGGTGACCTGGTCGCGGTGACCGGCTGGCTCGGCTGGTCCGCCGCCGGTTACGCGGTGCTCTCCCGTGGCTTCCGCTCGCCGCGCGCCTTCGTGGAGGCGCACCGGCGCCCGGAGCCGCCGTACCACGCGGGCCCGGCCGCCGCGGCGCTCGGCGCGACGGCGATGTGCGACGTCAGCGACGGGCTGATCGCCGACCTGGGGCACATCGCGGAGGCCAGCAAGGTCCGGATCGACGTGCGCTCCGGGGCCATCGACATCCCGTCACAGATGAACGACATCGGACAGGCGGTCGGCGTGGACCCGCTGCAGTGGGTGCTGACCGGGGGAGAGGACCACGCGATCGTGGCGACCTTCCCTCCGGACGTGAAGCTGCCGGCCCGCTGGAAGGTGATCGGCGAGGTGCTCAACCCGTCGGCGCTGCCGCAGGTCACGGTGGACGGGGCGCCGTGGACGAACAAGGGCGGCTGGGACCACTTCGGAGGCATCGAGTCATGAGCGCGCCGCCCCGGGTGCTGACCGTGGCCGGCTCCGACTCCGGGGGCGGGGCCGGGATCCAGGCCGACCTGAAGACCATGCTCGCCCTGGGCGTGCACGGCATGAGCGTGCTCACGGCGGTGACCGCGCAGAACTCGCTGGGCGTGCAGGGCGCCTGGGAACTGCCGGTGGAGGCGGTGCGGGCGCAGTACCGCAGCGTCGTGGACGACATCGGCGTGCAGGCGGTGAAGACCGGGATGCTCGCCTCCGCGGAACTGGTGGAGGCGGTGGCCGAGTTGATCGCGGGGACCGGGGCGCCGGCCGTGGTCGACCCGGTGGGGGTCTCCAAGCACGGCGATCCGCTGCTGGCGGCGTCCGCGCTGGACTCCGTCCGCACGAAGCTGCTGCCGACGGCGACCGTGGCGACGCCGAACCTCGACGAGGTCGCCCAGCTGACCGGAGTGCGGGTGGACGGCGAGGACGGGCTGCGCGAGGCGGCGGCGGCCGTGCTGGCGTACGGGCCCGCCTGGGTCGTGATCAAGGGCGGGCATCTGGCGGGCGACGCCGTGGACCTGCTCACCGACGGGGCCGAGGAGCACTGGCTGCGCTCCCCGCGGCTCGACAACCGGCACACCCACGGCACCGGCTGCACGCTCGCCTCGGCGATCGCCTGCGGGCTGGCGCGCGGGGCGTCGGTGCCGGAGGCGGTGCGGGCGGCCAAGGAGTACGTCACCGGGGCGATCGCGGCCGGGTTCGCGCTGGGGGACGGGATCGGACCGGTGGATCACGGGTGGCGGTTCAGGGGCTGACGGGCCCCGCGAGGCATGACGGGTGCCTCTGGGTCTGACGGGTTCCGCGGGGCATGACGGGTGCCTCTTCGCCTGACGGGTTCCGCCGGGCTGCCGGGGCTGCCGGGACGACGAGTGCCGACGGCACGGCAGCCGGGAGTGACGGCGGACGGCTGCCGGGTGACATGTGCGCAGGCCCGGCCGCCGGGACCCGGCCGCCGCGGGCATGCAAAAAGCCGGTCCATGCGAGATGGACCGGCTCAGTGCAGCGAACCGACAGTGGCCGCGCGCTGTTGCTGAGCGTCAGCGCGAGACCTTGCCGGCCTTGATGCACGAGGTGCAAGCGTTCACGCGCTTCGGCGTCCCGCCCACCACGGTACGCACACGCTGGATGTTCGGGTTCCAGCGGCGGGGCGTACGGCGGTGCGAGTGCGAGATGTTGTTGCCGAAGCCCGGCCCCTTGCCGCAGACGTCGCAGTTGGCAGCCACGGGTCACTCCAAAGACTTCAGATGCACTTACGGTTGATCCCGGCATGCCGGAATCGAGATTCTCATGCTCTGCGAGCGGTCGAAATCTGAGTGGCGCTGCCAGGGGAATGGCCCGATCGGGATCGGGCAACCGGAGCAGCATACAACGACTGCGTCCGTACAACGAAACTACCATGACCGCCCGGGCCCCCGTCCCCGCCCTCGTCCGGCGGTCACCGGCTCCGGGACTACGCTGCGTCCCATTGCCAGCAGCTAGGAGGCGCAGGTGGCGCGGGTGCCGCAGACATTCCTCGACGCGGAGGCGGTGCGCACCTGGTGCGGTCTCGCGCTCCGGGCGCTGGGCACCGCCCGGGAGGAGATCGACGCGATCAACGTGTACCCCGTGGCGGACGGGGACACCGGCACCAACCTGTATCTGACCGTCGAGTCCGCGGCGTCGGCCGTCGAGGCCGTGTTCGCCGGCCACCGGACCGGCGGGACGGGACCGTCGCTGGCCCAGGCGGTACGGGCCATGGCGCACGGGGCGCTCATCGGGGCGCGCGGCAACTCCGGCACGATCCTCGCGCAACTGCTGCGCGGCATGGCCGAGGTCCTCGTCGGCGAGGACGGGGACGAGGCCGGCCGCGTCGACGGACCCGGCCTCGGGCTCGCCCTGCGCCGGGCGGCCGACTCCGCGCGGCAGGCGGTGGCGCGTCCCGTGGAGGGCACGGTCCTGTCCGTCGCCTCGGCGGCGGCCGAGGCCGCGCTGGCGGCGGGGGGCACGGAGGGGGACTGCGGGGCGGTCGCGCGGGCCGCGTACGAGGGGGCGCGCGAGGCCCTCGCCGCGACGCCGGGACAGCTGGCGGTCCTGGAGCGGGCGGGGGTGGTCGACGCCGGCGGGCGGGGGCTGGTGGCGGTGCTGGCGGCGCTGGTGGAGACGCTCACGGGACGGTGGCCGGGGGGATCGACGGTGGCGGCGGCGTCGCCGGGGGCGGCCGGGAGGGCCGAGGGCGGTGGGCGGGAGTGCCCGGACGCCGCGGAGGGCGGGCCCGCCTTCGAGGTGATCTACCTCCTCGAGGCCGAGGACTCGGCCGTGGCCCGGCTGCGGGAGCGGCTCGACGCGCTCGGGGACTCGCTGGTCGTCGTCGGCGGGGACGGGCTGTGGAACGTCCACGTCCATGTGGACGACGCCGGGGCGGCCGTGGAGGCGGGCGTGGAGGCCGGGCGGCCGTACCGGATCCGGATCACCCACTTCGGCGCCGGGGACGCGCACGCCGCGCGCGGGCCCTGGCCGTCCGGGGAGCGCGCCCAGCGTGCCGTGGTGGCCGTTGTGCCGGGCGAGGGCCTGGCGGGGCTGTACGCGGAGGCGGGCGCGACGACCGTGCTCGCGCGCCCCGGGGAGCCGCCGGCCAGCGGGGAGCTGCTGGAGGCGGTACGGCGGGCCCACGCGCGCGAGGTCGTGCTGCTGCCCAACGACGCCGAGCTGCGCCACACCGCCGCCGCGGCGGCCGAGCAGGCCCGCTCCGAGGGCATCCGGGTGGCGCTGATCCCGACGCGCTCGGCGGTGCAGGGCATCGCCGCGCTCGCGGTGCACGCGCCGGAACGCCGCTTCGACGAGGACGTCGTCGCGATGACGTCGGCGGCCGGAGCCACCCGGTACGGCGAGGTCGCCGTCGCCGAACGCCAGTCCTGGACCACGGCCGGCATCTGCCAGGCCGGCGACGTCCTCGGCCTGATCGACGGCGACGTCGCCCTCATCGGGACCGACGTCGCCGCCGTCGCCACGACGGTCCTGGACCGGATGCTGGCCGCTGGCGGCGAACTGGTGACCGTCGTCCTCGGCGACGAGGCCCCCGAAGCGGTCGCGGGCCGCTTGGAGGCCCGCGTGCGGGAGGCCTACCTGGCCGTCGACACCGTGGTGTACCGGGGCGGCAGACAGGGTTCGCTGCTGCTCATCGGCGTGGAGTAGCGGGGCCGCCGAACCGGGCCGGCCGCGCGGCTACTCGTCCTCCTGCTCCCGCACCACCCGCAGCATCTGTTCCGCCTCCGCCTGCCGGGCACGGGTCGTCTCGTCGTCGGGGGAGGCGTTCGCGTAGGCCGCCAGCACCGCGCGGGCGCGGGACTCGGCGCGGGCGGTGCGGCCCAGGTCGGCCTCCAGCCACCCGGCGGCGAGTTCGGCGCCGGTGCGGCTGTGCAGGGCCTCGTACCCGAGGGACGCGAACAGGGCGACGGCCTCCTCCATCTCGGCCAGCGCCTCCTCGAAGGCGGCCTGGATGGAGCCGTCCTCCGCGTCCTCGGCCGACGAGCGGGCGAGCAGGTCGCCGAACTGGCGGTGCGTGTGGCCCAGTTCCTCGGTGAGCCGGAACCTGGACTCCTCGTCGGCCGCCGTGCGCAGCGCCGACTCGCACGCCGCCACCGCCGCCTCCATCAGCTCCCGCCCCACCTCCCGGCCGTCCTCGGCACTCTCCCCGTCCTCCGTGTCCTGCGTGCTCAGGGCGAGCCACGCGCGGGCCCGCAGCGAGCGGACCAGCCCGTGGACGTTGCCCACGGAGCGCCACAGCTCGCCCGCGCGCACGTACGCCCGATCCGCCTCGTCGCGCAGCCCCGCCCGCCCCAGCGACTCGGCGGCGAGATGGGCCAGCGTGGCGTGGTCCTGCTGCTCGGGCCAGTGCCGGGCGGTCTCCGCCGCCTCCAGGCGCCGTTCGGCCGCCGCGCGGTGCTCGCCGAGTTCGCTCAGACAGTCGCCGAGCCACCACTGCGTCTGCACGATCGCCCCGTCGCCGTGCGTCTCCGCGGTGAGGTCGAGCAGCGCCGACTCCAGCACCTCCGCCGCCTCGGCCCACCGCCCCTGACGCAGCAGGAACCCGCCCAGCAGATGGCGCGCCCAGGCGCCGACGGTCGGGCTCTCGCCGGCCTCGTCGGCCCAGTGCGACGCCTCCAGGGCGTGCTCCGCGGCCTCGGCGGGCAGCTCCCGGCCGCCGAGCAGCTCCGCGAGCTGGAGGTGCAGCTGGGCGCGTCCGACGGGCTCCAGCTGGGCCCCGCCGTGCTCCAGCGCCGCCCGCAGTGCCCGCTCGGCCTCCTCCGTGTCGCCCAGGTGATGGGCGAGCCCGGCCAGCCGCGCCTCGTACTCCACCGCGAACCACGGCAGCCCCGCGTCGACGTACGCCGCCGCGGCCTGCGCGAACAGCCCGGCGGCCGACCGCAGGTCGCCGTGGTGCACGGCCAGTTCGGCGAGCATCGCCCGCGCCTCCGCCGCCCGCGAGGCCAGCCGTACGTCGTCGCCGGTGTGCCCGTCCACCAGCGCCAGCACCTCGCGCGCGGCGGCCTCGGCCTCCGCCAGGACGGTGTCCCGCGGGGCCCCGCCGCCCGCCGGGCCGCCGGAGGAGTCGTCCGGCTCGATCACCCGCCGCATCAGGACGCGCGCCCGCCCGATCAGCACGGACGCGGTCTGCCGGACCCCGGTGCCGCTCTCGGCGAACAGCGCGAGGACCTCGTCGTAGGCCTCGGCGACGGCCGCCACGGCCGCGTCCACGTCGCCGCCGAGCGCGCGGACGTACGCCGCACGCGCGCGTGCCGCCAGCGCCTCACCGGGGTCGCCCGCCTCGGCGTACAGCCGCGCCGCGCGGTCGAACAGCTCCGCGCCCGCCGGGCCCAGGCTCATGGCCTCGTGATCGGCGATCTCCGCCCGGTCCCGGGCGTCGAGCGCGACGCCCTCGGCGGCCCGCGCGACCGCCGCCCAGGCCTCCACGGCGTTCGGCCGCAGGGTCTCCGACAGCCGCCGGGCCTCGGCGAGCAGGGCGGAGAGTCCGGAACCGCCGTCCGGTGCGGGAGCCGCGTCGGGGGCGGGCGCCGACACGGCCGCCGGCGAGGCGTGCGCCGTGGACCCGGGGCGTGCGCAGCGCACACCGAGCGGGAGTCGCTCCACGAGCGCCTCCTGGTCCATCCGCGCGCGGGCGCGTTCACTGACGTACGACGTTCCGTTACGCGCGTCGAACCGCGCCGCCAGCGCCAGCGCCTCCGTGCGCGCGTACGCGCCCAGCTCCCGTGCCGTCCAGCTCCGCCCCGTCGGCCCCGGCACCTGCCGGCCGCCCAGCCCTCGCGCGGTGAGCCGGTCCATCAGCAGCGCCACCACGCTCAGGAAGTCCAGCCGGGTTTGCGGATGCCCGTCGTCGGTGAAGTACGCCGGCCGCTCCGCCAGCAGCTCCAGACCGCGCGCCTCGTTCCCGGTGAGCGCGCAGAACTCCACGTGGTCCGCGTACGCGCCCCGCATGCTCTCCATCGGCCGCACGAGTCTCAGCCCGCGCAGGTGATGGGCCCGCGCCTCGTCGACGCGGCCCAGCCGCAGCAGGGACTTCAGCGACGACGAGAGCACCGAGTGCGGCTCGTGCGCGCAGGTGAACTCCCCCTCCAGCACCGGTCCCCACAGCTCCAGCGCCTCGGCGTCCCGTCCGCTCACCGCCTGCCACCAGCCCTGCCCGTTCAGCTCGCAGGCGTGACAGTCGGCCATCGCGTCCCGGTCCGCCGCCAGCCACGCCGCGTACGCCCGCTCCGCGCGCGGCAGGTCGCCGACGTGCGCGGCCACGCTGAACTCGGCGCTGCGCACGGCCCGCTGCGAGTACCCGGCCAGCCGGTAGCGGTGCTCCATCTCGCCCAGCCACTTCTCGATGGCGGCGAGCGGGATGTGCGGCTGGCCGAGCATCCCGCTCGACATCCACTTGAACACCCAGTGCAGCGAGTGCGCCTCGTACGCGTCGAAGTCCTCGGGCCGCTCGTCCCACATCCGCAGCAGCCGCGCGAACGGGACGAACATCTTGTCCTTCTCGGAGCTGTAGTTGTAGACCTTCAGCTGATGCCCGAGCGCCTCGATCACGGCCAGCGGTATGTTCAGCCGCTCCGCCTGCGCGAGCAGGACCTCCGCGCGCGCGTTGCGGGCCGGCCCCTCCGGCTGCTCGGCGTTCTCCGCCATCGCCCGGCGCAGTTCCTCGAAGTCCGAGATCTCACTCATCGGTGCCCCTCCCCCGGGGAGTCCGTGTCACTGTGGGTGGCCCATTCCAGGAGGCCGATGAAGGCACGGTTCAGCAGCGCAGAGTCGGCCGGCCGCAGCGGGCGCTGCGCCATCAGCAGGGCCTGCCCGTACAACGACTCCGTCGCCGTGCCGACCAGTTCCGGTTCGCGCAGCGAACCGATCCGCCGCACCAGCGGGTTGAGATGGTTCAGCACCAGCCGCGCGCGGGGCGCCCCGCCCCGCAGCGAGCCCAGGATGCCCGCCCACAGGTCGTCGGCCCGCTCCTCGGCCTCCGCGCGCGCCTGTTCGTGCCGCGCCTCCCGGTCGCTCAGATGCAGCGCGGGAACCGACAGCGGATGGAACGCGCGCAGCACCACGTCACAGCCCAGCGGGTCCAGCGCCGCCCGCGCGGCCGCCAGGAATCCCGACAGCGCCAGTTCCTCGGCCGGGTCCACGGCCTCCAGGTGCGCGGTCACCGTGTCGGCGTCCAGCTCGGAGACCACCGTCCCCGGCCGCACCGACGGCAGTGCCTCGACCAGCTCGCCGTCGTAGGTGTAGCCCCCGTTCACCACGCCGATGCCCTGCGCCGACGCGATCGGGGCGACCTGGCGGAACTCCTCCACCGTCCGCGTGAAGTGCACCACCGGGTGCCGCAGCGCGAACTCGGCCAGCGACACCCGCCCGTCCGTCGTCTCGAACGGCAGCCACGGCAGCATGATGCGCAGCATCTCCGCGTCGTGCCGCGCCAGCGACTTCACGCCCAGGTGGTGCACGGCCAGGAAGGCCGACAGCCGCTGCGGATCGCCCGCGGCCAGCCCGGTCAGCCAGGACCTGATCCGCTCCCCGAGCGCGTCCCGCACAGCCGCCAGCGTCTCGTCCTCGTACAGCGCCTCCCGCGACGCCGTCGGCCGCAGGCTGTCCGTGTCCAGTACGCAGCGCACGAAGAACGCCCAGTCCGGCAGCAGCTGCTCGGCCCACTCGGTCAGCAGCATGCCCTTGAGGTGGACGCGGTGCCGGGCCCGCTGCGCGGGACTCACCGCCGAGGGCAGCACGTACGCCACCCCCCGGATCCCGGCGAGCGGCACGTTCAGGTCGATCGAGTCCAGCGGGGTGAAGCCGAACAGGTCGTGGCAGTGCCGGGCCAGCATCGCCCGCCGGTTCGCGGGGGAGGGGTACGGCCGGTCCCAGGGCGCCGGAAGGTCGGTGACGGCCTCCCCGCCCACCCGGACGTCGTAGGGCAGCAGCGAGCCGAACTCCCGCGCCAGCTCCAGCACCCGCTCCTCGGCCAGCCACTCCCCGGCGCCGGGCCGCGGCACCAGGTGCACGGTCGTGCCCGGCTCGGGCCGGGCGTCGTCCGGCAGCGTGCGCACGGTGTACGAACCGTCGTCCGCCGCCGTCCACTCCACCGGCCGGGCGTCCGGCGTACGGGCGCTGCGGCTGACCACGCGGATCCGCTCGGCGACCACGAAGCACGCCAGCAGTCCGATCCCGAACTGCCCGAGGAACCCGGAACGCGCCTCGTGCAGCGCCTCCGCCCGCTTGGAGCTGCGGCCGATCGTGGCCAGCAGGTCGTGCACGTCGGACTCGGTGAGCCCCACGCCGGAGTCCTCCACCCGCAGCGCGCCCGCCTCGGCGAACAGCCGCACCCGCGCGGGCGCGCCGGGATCCAGCGCGCGCCGGGCGGTGATCGCGTCCACGGCGTTCTGCAGCAGTTCGCGCAGGTAGACCTTGGGGCTGGAGTAGAGGTGATGGGAGAGCAGGTCCACCAGACCACGCAGGTCGACCTGGAAGGTGTGAGGTGAAGGGGATGCCTGGGATGACTGCGAGGTCTGGGAGTCCATCGTCACAGCGCTGCCGGGAGAGACGGCCGGCGGCGCGGGGTCGGGCGGTCCGGGTGAGGCCGTGACCGCGAAGGGATGGCCGGAGCGCGTCATCCTAGAGCCCTACCGAACCGCCTGACCAGGGGATTCCTCGGACTTATACGGCATTGGAACCCAGAGCGCCGCGGCGTTGTCAGTGCCGTGGTGTGCAATGGAACCGTGCCCGCACTGGACGAACCACTGAAGAAGGTGCTCGGCCCCGCCACCGCGAAGGTGATGGCCGAGCACCTCGGCCTGCACACCGTCGGCGACCTCCTGCACCACTACCCGCGCAGATACGAGGAGCGGGGCCGGCTCACCCACCTCGCGGACCTGCCCATGGACGAGCACGTCACCGTGGTCGCCCAGGTCGCCGACGCCCGCCTGCACACCTTCGCCTCCAGCAGGGCGCCGCGCGGCAAGGGCCATCGCCTGGAGGTGACGATCACCGACGGCAGCGGCCGGCTCCAACTCGTCTTCTTCGGCAACGGCGTCCACAAACCCCACAAGGAACTCCTGCCCGGCACCCGCGCGCTGTTCGCCGGCAAGGTCTCCGTCTTCAACCGCCGGCTGCAACTGGCCCACCCCGCCTACGAACTGCTGCGCGGTGACCCCGGCGACCCCGGTGACCCGGGCGAGGCCGCCGGGGAGACCGCCGAGTCCTGGGCGGGCGCCCTCATCCCGATCTACCCGGCCACCGCCAAACTGGAGTCCTGGAAGATCGGCAAGGCGATCCAGACCGTCCTGCCCAGCGCCCAGGAGGCAGCCGACCCGCTGCCCGGGTCCCTCCGCGAGGGCCGGGGCCTGGTCTCCCTCCCCGAGGCCCTGCTCAAGATCCACCGCCCGCACACCAAGGCGGACGTCGCCGACGCCCGCGACCGCCTCAAGTGGGACGAGGCCTTCGTCCTCCAGGTCGCCCTCGCCCGCCGCCGCCACACCGACGCGCTGCTCCCGGCGGTCCCCTGCAGACCCCGCCCCGACGGCCTCCTCGCGGCCTTCGACGACCGCCTCCCCTTCACCCTCACCGAGGGCCAGCGGAAGGTCTCCCAGGAGATCTTCGACGACCTGGCCACCGACCACCCCATGCACCGCCTGCTCCAGGGCGAGGTGGGCAGTGGAAAGACCTTGGTCGCCCTGCGCGCCATGCTCGCCGTGGTCGACGCGGGCGGGCAGGCCGCGATGCTCGCGCCGACCGAGGTGCTGGCGCAGCAGCACCACCGGTCGGTCACCGAGATGATGGGCGAGCTGGCCGAGGGAGGGATGCTCGGCGGCTCCGAGCACGCCACCAAGGTCGTGCTGCTGACCGGCTCCATGGGCGCCGCCGCCCGCCGGCAGGCGCTGCTCGACCTCGTCACCGGCGAGGCGGGGATCGTCATCGGCACCCACGCGCTCATCGAGGACAAGGTCCAGTTCCACGACCTCGGCCTGGTCGTCGTGGACGAGCAGCACCGCTTCGGCGTCGAACAGCGCGACGCCCTGCGCGGCAAGGGCAAACAGCCCCCGCACCTCCTCGTCATGACGGCCACCCCCATCCCGCGCACGGTCGCCATGACCGTCTTCGGCGACCTGGAGACCTCGGTCCTCGACCAGCTCCCGGCAGGCCGTTCCCCGATCGCCAGCCATGTCGTCCCCGCCGCCGACAAACCGCACTTCCTGGCCCGTGCCTGGGAACGCGTGCGCGAGGAGGTCGCAGGCGGCCACCAGGCGTACGTCGTCTGCCCCCGCATCGGCGACGAGGAGGAGGACCCGAAGAAGCGGGAGGCCGCCGAGGCCGAGGGCGCCGACAAGCGCCCGCCGCTCGCCGTCCTCGACGTGGCCGACCAGCTCGCGGCCGGCCCGCTCGAGGGCCTGAAGGTGGAGGTCCTGCACGGCAGGATGGCCCCGGACGACAAGGACGCCGTGATGCGCCGCTTCGCCGCCGGCGAGACGGACGTCCTGGTCGCCACGACGGTCGTCGAGGTCGGCGTGAACGTCCCCAACGCCACCGCGATGGTGATCATGGACGCCGACCGCTTCGGCGTCTCCCAGCTCCACCAGCTCCGCGGCCGCGTGGGCCGGGGTTCCGCTCCCGGCCTGTGCCTGCTGGTCACCGAGATGCCCGAGGCGAGCCCCGCCCGCCAGCGCCTGAACGCGGTCGCCGCCACCCTCGACGGCTTCGAGCTGTCCCGCATCGACCTCCAGCAGCGCCGCGAGGGCGACGTCCTCGGCCAGGCCCAGTCGGGGGCCCGCACCAGTCTCAGGGTCCTGGCCGTGATCGAGGACGAGGAGATCATCGCGGAGGCGAGACAGGAGGCGACGGCCCTCGTGACGGCGGACCCCGACCTCACGTCCCACCCGGCCCTGCGCACGGCGCTGGACGCGCTGCTGGACGACGAGCGGGAGCGGTACCTGGAGAAGGGATGACCGCTCACGAGAACGGCGCCCCACCACCACGCCTGCCAGACTGGTTCCACGACCCCGCCGAACACCGTCCCGAACACCGTCCCCGTCGAGCCCACCCCGCCGAACACCGCCCCCGTCGAGCACCACCCCGCCAACCCCGCCCGCATCGGACAAGGACCGAAGATGACCCGCGTGATCGCCGGCGCAGCCGGCGGACGCCGCCTGGCCGTCCCGCCAGGGACCGGCACCCGCCCCACCTCTGACCGCGCGCGAGAGGGCCTCTTCTCCACCTGGCAGTCCCTCCTCGGCGGCCCCCTGTCCGGCGAACGCGTCCTCGACCTGTACGCCGGCTCCGGCGCCGTGGGCCTGGAGGCACTCTCCCGCGGGGCCGGGCACGCCCTCCTGGTCGAGGCCGACGCCAAGGCGGTCCGCACGATCCGGGAGAACGTCCGGAACCTGTGCCTGCCCGGCGCCGAGGTGCGGGCGGGCAAGGCCGAGCAGATCATCCGCACGGCGCCCCCGGCCCAGCCGTACGACCTGGTCTTCCTCGACCCGCCGTACGCCGTGTCGGACGACGATCTTCGGGAGATCCTGCTCACACTCCGCTCGGAGGGGTGGCTCGCCGCCGAAGCCCTCGTCACCGTGGAGCGCAGCACCAGAGGCGGCGTCTTCCACTGGCCGGACGGCTTCGAGGCGCTCCGGGCCCGTCGTTACGGCGAGGGAACGTTTTGGTACGGTCTCGCCGCCTCTACGTGCGAAGACGCACCATGACCGGACCGGAGAGCGAGGGACCTCAAGTGCGCCGTGCCGTCTGTCCCGGGTCGTTCGACCCGATCACCAACGGACACCTCGACATCATTTCCCGCGCCTCCCGTCTCTACGACGAGGTGTACGTCGCGGTGATGATCAACAAGGCCAAGAAGGGCCTGTTCGAGATCGACGAGCGGATCGACCTGATCCGCCAGGTCACCGCCGAGTACGAGAACGTCCGCGTCGAGGCCTTCCACGGCCTCCTCGTCGACTTCTGCAAGGAGCGGGACATCCCGGCCATCGTCAAGGGCCTGCGCGCGGTCAGCGACTTCGACTACGAACTGCAGATGGCCCAGATGAACAACGGCCTGTCCGGCGTGGAGACCCTCTTCGTGCCGACCAACCCCACCTACAGCTTCCTGTCCTCCTCCCTGGTCAAGGAGGTCGCGACCTGGGGCGGCGACGTCTCCCACCTGGTGCCCCCGGTGGTCCTGAGCGCGCTGGCCGAACGGCTCAGGCAGGACTGACGGCGCCTCATGGCCTTACAGTCGTCCCGTCCGTCTCCAACACAGCTGTAGAGAGTGGCGAGCCAACCGGTGGACGTGCAGAAGAAGCTCGACGAGATCGTCGCGGCGGTCTCCAGTGCCCGGGCCATGCCCATGTCGGCCTCGTGCGTGATCAACCGCGCCGATCTGCTCGCCCGGCTGGAGGAGCTGCGCGCCGCGCTGCCCGACTCGCTCGCCCAGGCCCAGGAGCTGATCGGCGGCCGGGAACAACTGGTCGAGCAGGCCCGCCAGGAGGCCGAGCGGATCATCGAGAGCGCGCACGCCGAGCGCGGCTCGCTGATCTCCGGCACCGAGATCGCCCGCCGCTCGCAGGAGGAGGCCGACCGCATCCTCGCCGAGGCCCGCCAGGAGGCCGAGGAGATCCGCGCGGAGGCCGACGACTACGTCGACTCCAAGCTCGCCAACTTCGAGGTGGTCCTCACCAAGACCCTCGGCTCGGTCGGCCGCGGCCGGGAGAAGCTGCTCGGCACCGGTCCGGGCCTGGACGAGCAGGGCTACGCGGACGAGGACGCCCCCGAGCGCAGCCACGACCCGGAGACCCTGCGCCGCACGGCCGACGCGTACGTCGACGCCAAGCTCGGCGCCTTCGAGGCGGTACTCGCCAAGACCCTGGACGCCGTCGGCCGCGGCCGGCAGAAGCTGCACGGCCGGATCGCCAGCGACGACCTCGGCGCCCTCGCCGACGACACCACCACCCGGCAGCACACCAGCGACGCCGACTACCTGGCCGACCTCGCCGCGCTGACCGCCGAACCCGCCCCGGACCGGCAGCCGCAGCCCGCGCCGGTCCCGGCCCAGCAGCCGTACGCGCCCCAGGACGCCTACGCCGACGCCTACCCCGGCCAGACCCAGCCGCAGACCCACGCACAGGCGCACACGCAGGCCCAGCAGGACCCGTACGGCTACCAGCAGCAGTACGCCGCGCAGGACCCGTACGGCTACCAGCAGGCCGACCCCTACGCCGGCTACCCGCAGCAGCCCGCCTACGACCCGGCCCCCGCGCAGGCGCCGCAGCAGCTCGACGAGACCAGTCTCTTCGACACCGGCATGATCAGCGCCGAGCAGCTCAGGGCGTACGAACAGGGCCGCGGCAACGGCTGACGCCCGACCCGGACCGGGCTCCGGGACGGCCGCAACCGGGCCACGGGACGGTCACCGCGGCCGGGCCGCGACCGGACCGAGGGCCCGAGGCGGCCCGATTGGGCCGACAGCGAAAGGTCCAGTATCCTGTCACTTCGGTCGTGTGTACCTCCGCGATCAGCGCTGCCCGGGAACACCGAAGGGCGGCGTCCCCAGCTCAAGGATCGAAAGCAGGAATGGCTCTGAACGCCCGCCTCGACCACCGCAACCCTCTCGTGTTCGACACGCACGAGCTGGGACGGCGTCCTGGTGCGCTGCAGCGCCTGACCCGCACGGTCGACGCCCCCAGGGACCTCGGTCTGAAGGACGTCATCGGAGTGCCGGAAGGCGCCCCGGTCGAGCTGGACCTCCGGCTCGAGTCGGTCATGGAGGGGGTGCTCGTCACGGGCACCGCCCGTGCACGGGCCGAGGGGGAGTGCGTAAGGTGTCTGGAGCCGCTCGAGCAGGAGCTCGAAGCGGACTTCCAGGAGATGTTCTCGTACCCTGACGCCGACGACCGGGGCCGCCCCAAGGCGGAACCGGCCGACGACGCCGAGGAAGACGAGGACAGGCTCTTCATCGAGGACGGCCTGTTCGACCTCGAACCCGTGCTGCGCGATGCGGTGGTGCTCGCACTGCCGATGCAGCCGGTGTGCCAGGAAGACTGCCCGGGTCTGTGCTCCGAGTGCGGAGTGCGGCTGGCGGACGACCCGGACCACCACCACGACGCCGTCGACATCCGTTGGGCGGCACTGCAGGGAATCGCCGGTTCGCTCGAATCCGGCGATAAGGACGAGATGAGCGGCGCCGAAGCGGGCGTCGACGAGAAGCAGGAGAAGTAGCCGTGGCTGTTCCGAAGCGGAAGATGTCGCGCAGCAACACGCGCCACCGCCGGTCGCAGTGGAAGGCTGCGGTCCCCACCCTGGTTGCGTGCGAGCGCTGCCACGAGCCCAAGCTGCAGCACATCGCGTGCCCGTCGTGCGGCACCTACAACAAGCGCCAGGTCCTCGAGGTCTGAGCGGCTGGTGAGAGGCACTGTGTCCACGCCGAAGAAAAACTCTGCGGACCAGCAGGCCTCGTCCCACACGCTTCTGGAAGGGCGGCTCGGCTACCAGGTCGAGTCCGCCCTTCTGGTGCGAGCGCTCACCCACCGTTCCTACGCGTACGAGAACGGCGGTCTGCCGACGAACGAGCGGCTGGAGTTCCTCGGGGACTCCGTGCTCGGCCTCGTCGTCACCGACACGCTGTACCGCACCCACCCCGACCTGCCCGAAGGCCAGCTGGCCAAGCTGCGGGCCGCGGTGGTCAACTCGCGTGCGCTGGCGGACGTGGGACGCACGCTCGACCTGGGTTCCTTCATCCGGCTCGGCCGCGGTGAAGAGGGCACGGGCGGCCGGGACAAGGCGTCCATCCTCGCCGACACCCTCGAAGCGGTGATCGGCGCGGTCTATCTCGACCAGGGCCTGGAATCGGCGGCGGAGCTGGTGCACCGTCTGTTCGACCCGCTGATCGAGAAGTCCTCCAACCTCGGCGCCGGCCTGGACTGGAAGACCAGCCTCCAGGAGCTGACCGCGACCGAAGGGCTCGGCGTTCCCGAGTACCTGGTCACGGAGACCGGCCCCGATCACGAGAAGACCTTCACTGCTGCCGCCCGCGTCGGAGGCGTCTCGTACGGCACCGGCACCGGCCGCAGCAAGAAGGAGGCGGAGCAGCAGGCCGCCGAGTCCGCCTGGCGGGCCATCCGGGCCGCCGCGGACGAGCGCGCCAAGTCCGCCGCGGCGGCGCAGGCCGCCCAGGCGGCCGCCGCCTCACAGGCCGCCACCGCCGTCGAGACGGGAGCGGCCGTCGAGGCCGGTGCGGCCGTCGAGGCGGGGGTGACCGTCGAGGCCGGGGCCGACGACTGATCGGCCCGTCGGCCCGTCGGCCCGCCGGTCGTCCGGCTCCGCCGGCGCCGGTGTCGGCGCCGGCAGAGCACAGCAACGGCCAGAGCGCCCGCCCCGCCCGGGGACGGGCGCTCGGCTCATTCCACGGGGGAGTCCATGCCCGAGTTGCCCGAGGTCGAGGTCGTACGCCGCGGTCTGGACCGGTGGGTCGCCCACCGGACCGTCGCCGGCGTCGAGGTGCTGCACCCGCGCGCCGTCCGCCGCCATCTCGCCGGCGCCGACGACTTCGCCCGGCGTCTCGACGGTCACCGCTTCGGCACGCCGAGCCGGCGCGGCAAGTATCTGTGGCTGCCGCTGGAGGACTCCGGGCAGGCCGTCCTGGCGCACCTCGGGATGAGCGGCCAGCTGCTGGTCCAGCCGCACACCGCGCCCGACGAGAAGCACCTGCGCGTCCGCGTCCGCTTCGGAGACGACCTGGGGACCGAGCTGCGCTTCGTGGACCAGCGCACCTTCGGGGGCCTCTCGCTGCACGACACCGGAACCGACGGGCTGCCGGACGTCATCGCGCACATCGCCCGCGACCCGCTGGACCCGCTGTTCGACGAGGACGCCTTCCACCGGGCGCTGCGCCGCAAGCGGACCACCATCAAACGCGCCCTGCTCGACCAGTCCCTGATCAGCGGCGTCGGCAACATCTACGCGGACGAGGCCCTGTGGCGGGCCCGCCTCCACTACGACCGCCCGACCGCCGGCCTCACCCGCCCGCGCACGCTCCAGCTCCTCGGCCACGTCCGGGACGTCATGAACGCGGCGCTCGCCGTGGGCGGCACCAGCTTCGACAGCCTGTACGTCAACGTCAACGGCGAGTCAGGCTACTTCGACCGCTCCCTCGACGCGTACGGCCGCGAAGGGCTGCCCTGCCGGCGCTGCGGCACCCCGATGCGCCGCCGCCCGTGGATGAACCGCTCCAGCTACTTCTGCCCGAAGTGCCAGCGGCCCCCGCGCGTGACGGTGGTGGCAAGCGGCCCGGGCGCCGTTCAGCCGCGCCGGGCGTCGTAGGTCTCGCGGGCGGCGAGCACCTCGTCCATCCGTCCCTCCACGAACTGGATGAGCGAGGTCAGCCGCCGGGCCACCTCGCGGCCGAGCGGCGTCAGCTCGTAGTCGACGCGGGGCGGGTTGGTGGGCTGGGCCTCGCGGTGCACCAGGCCGTCGCGCTCCAGCGCGTGCAGGGTCTGGGACAGCATCTTCTCGCTCACGCCGTCCACCCGGCGGCGCAGCTCGTTGAAGCGCAGCGAGCCTTCGTACAGGGCGCCGAGCGTCAGCCCGCCCCAGCGTCCCGTGATGTGCTCCAGCGTCCCGCGCGACGGACAGGCCCGGGAGAACACGTCGTACGGGAGGCGCTCGTCCTCCGTGCACTCGTGCGTGGTCGTCATACCGCAAGCGTACGCCCGCACAGCGCTGACCGGCAGAGCACGCTAACCGCTGGTGAGCGTGCCGGCCCGGTGCGCGTCGCGTAGCGCTAGTAGCCGAAGAAGTGGTGGGCCGGGTCTCTGACCTGCGGCCCCGTAATCGATCAACGCTGCGACCTGCGACTTAGCTGTCGGTGGTTGTCAGCGTTGGTCGTCGTTGAGCACCCCCGCACGGCCCGGAGACGGCCCGAGCGACGACCGTAGTTCAGACCCCGACCACGATCGGGAGCGCGTCCGGTCGGCCGTAGGTGAGGATGCGCGTGAGTGCCTCCCTCATGCGAGCTATGTCCGCGGCCGGTGCATGTAGCACTGCCTCCACTACCGGATCATCCAGGAACAGGGCTTCCAAGGTATCGGGGTCGAACGTGACCCGCAGGATGTCTCCTTCCAGCTCCACCGTGCGCACGCATCCGTACGCGGTGCCCTGGTCGGGGGTGACAACGCAGTAGGAGTCGCAGCCGTTGCGGATGTTCTGCGCATCGGGTTCCTCGAAGCCGCACTGAAACTCAAGCGCGAAGCTCTCTCCGCCTTCTGACTCGGCAACTCCGGCAGTCAGGGCATAGATGTCCGGCCCCGGCTCGTGGCATCCGTAAGCGATCTTCGCCGTGAATCTGTAGGTCACACGCGTGTTTTACCAGGGCCTGCGGCGGCCGATGACGTGAGGTCGGCGGAGCGGCTTTGGGCGGGAGCTGCTTTGGGGCGAGTGATCATGGCCCCGTAAGCTTCCGGCGCGTCGGGCAGTCTGTGGACCTGCCCGGTAAAGCACGACGTTGGGGCCATGATCTTCGAGGCTCGCCCCAAAGTGGCTGCCTAAAGCCGTGGAGCCGACCGCCCCAGCCACGACGTGTTCTGACCTCATGCCGCCGGCCAACCCTTACCAGGGCGCGCGTCGGCGCAGCGCGCCCGGAGCGGGCCGAAGGCAGGAGCGCAGGGCGGAGCGGAGCCGGGAAGCGCGCCCGGCGGAGCGGAGCGCAGCCGGGGCTTGATGAGGTAGAGAAACCTGTAACCGGGCCGCCTTCGGTTGCCTCCCGGCTAATGGCGCTGCCTTACTGAAGGTCGTACTCCGCTGCGAGGACGCGACTTGGCCCCATGTAGTCACGGGCGTACTCGGTGATCTGTCCGTGCTGATCCCAGTAGTGGTTGGCCATGCTGAGCACTGCGGTGCCAGGCTCAAGGTCGAGAAGCGAGGCAACGTCCTCCGGGAGCGCCTCGATCGATACCGTGTCCCGGCGCTTGACTGCCCGCCGGCCGGTCCGGTCCTCAATCAGGCCGAACGTCATTTTCGGCAGTGGGCCGGTCGAGATCAGCTCTGGCGCGGCCTCGGCCATCTCTCCTGGAAGCCATGAAGTGGACAGGGCAACCACTCCGTCCTCGTCCAGGTACCGGCGTCGGCGTTGGACTACCTGAGTCCCTACCTCTACTTCCAGCGCGTCGGCCACCTCGGCGTCCGCGGGCACCATCTCAGCGCTGATGATTTCCACCCGCTCACCGGGCTTGAAGCCACTGCCTGTGGTTCGCTGCAACTGAAGTCGATCGGGTCCGGTCGTCAGTTTGCTCGGCATACGCGCCACCGTTCCAATCCCTGAGATGGTCTCTGCGTATCCCTCTGCCCGCAAAACGGACGCAACTCGCGTAGCGGTAGCCACTGAGACGCCTTCATCGCGCACGATCTCGCGGACCGACGGGATCCGGTCCCCGGGCTGCAACTCGCCACGCTCGATCCGACCTTTGATCTGCGCCGCGATGCGCCGGTATGGCGGCAAAGCGGGCGAGTTCCCGGTCATGTGAACAGCTCCCTTCTAAAGTGCTCTAGAACACCCCTTGACTCCCGGGGTGCTCTAAAACACTATAGAGCTGTGCCTCGCGCTCCAACAGGCGTGATCCGGCACGGACCGCTCGATCCTCAGGGATGGCGCTCAACCGCCAAGAAGATCCGCCACCCCTATGCCGCGAAGGGAAGCCCTCATGTTCTTCAAGTCCTCGAACAGTCGTCTGAGCAAGTACGAGATCGTCTGCAACGACAGTGACTGTGACTACACCGACACTGCACGAACGTTCCGAGGTGCCCAGTCCAAGAACCACGGGCACGCGGCGAGCCACGGTAAGGGCAAGCTCGCCGACCGTAAGAACGAGAAGTAACGGCCTGTAGTCACCGTTGCTGGGGGCGGCGCTCAACCGCCAAGAAGATCCGCCGCCCCCGGCTCCCGCGAAGGGAACCTCCATAATGCCTGCTTCTCTCCTCCGTGCGCGCGTCACGGTTCAGCGTGGCTGCCCGGCCTGCATGTCCGCTCGGTGCGCTGACCCGGCGGAGTGCCTGTACTTCCTGACCTCTCGCCCGTGGGCGGACTGTGCCAACTGCAACGGTTCCGGCTTCGCGGGTGAAGACTCTCCACTCGCGGTGTTCTGCGACTACTGCTCGGGCAGCGGTCTCGTAGAGCACACGTCCAAGTCGATCAGTTCCGTGCAGATCAGCGACCACGCCAAGGAGCGGCACGCGGCCTACGTTGCTGCGCTGCGGGCTCGCATCGCTGTCACATCGGATCGGGGCCTGCCCCGTCCGGCCTGCCCCGGCTGTGGGTCGGAGCGCTTCCCGCTGTGGACGCGGGTGCCGGTGGACGGGATGACGGTGCTCACGCACGACGGTGAGACGATCTGCCCCGGTGACCCGGCCTTCGGTGGCTGGACTGGTCCCGAGCCGCTGCCCGCGTCCGTGTCGGCGGGGGTGGCTGCGTGACGGTGTTCCCCGTCGCCCCGGAGGCCGTGGCTGGTGCTGCGGCCTCTTTGGGCACCGACCCCATCACTCTGGCGGATCTGCTGCGGGTGGCGAACTCGCCCGGCTTCGAGCGCTGGCAGGAGCAGATCCGCCGCACGGGCGGCTGTGCGAATCCGATCCGGTTGATGGGCCAGACCGTCACCCGCGATGCGAAGACCGGTGACGTCCTGTACTCCTACAGCACCGAGCACGAGCCGGGCGGGATGTTGCGGGTGGCCTGCGGCAACCGGCGTGCCTCGCGCTGCCCGTCCTGCGCCTGGACGTACGCCGGGGACACCTATCACCTGATCCGTGCGGGGATCACGGGTGACGAGCGCAAGGACGTGCCCGCCACCGTGCGGGACCATCCCCGCGTCTTCGCCACGCTCACCGCGCCCTCGTTCGGTCCGGTCCACAACCGCCCCGCGTCCGGCCGGTGCCGGTGCGGCGCCCAGCACACCGAGGACGATCCGGCGCTCGGCACGGCCCTGGACCCGGCCCGGTACGACTATGCCGGGGCGGTGCTGTGGAACAACTTCGCCGGGGACCTGTGGCGGCGGTTCACGATCTACCTGCGCCGGGAGATCGCCGCCCGCGCGGGCCTGACCCAAGCAGCGCTCACAGAGGTGTGCCGGGTCTCTTTCGGCAAGGTCGCCGAGTTCCAGAAACGCGGTTCGGTGCACTTCCACGCCGTGGTCCGCCTCGACGGCCCGGACGGTGCCGACACCGCTCCGCCGGCGTGGGCCACGGTCGCTCTCCTGGGGGATGCGATCAGGGCGGCTGCCGGTCGCGTCTCGGTGCCGGTGCCCGCCTCCGGCGACCACCCGGCCCGCGTGCTGCGGTGGGGCTCGCAAGTGGACGTGCAGCCGATCGGTGCGCTCGGGCACGAGGAACTGACCGAACAGGCGGTGGCTTCCTACGTGGCCAAGTACGCCACCAAGGCGGCCGAGACGACCGGCACCGTCGACCGGCGTATCGGAGAGCTGGCGGAGCTGGACCGGCTGCCGCTGCCCGACCACACGCGGCGGCTGATCGAAGCGTGCTGGACCCTCGATGACGCCTACCCCGACCGGCTGCTCGCCCGGTGGGCGCACATGCTCGGCTTCCGCGGCCACTTCTCCACCAAGTCCCGCCGCTACTCCACCACCCTGTCCGCGCTGCGCGAGGTGCGCGCCGACTACCGCGCCCGTCAGGAACGCCGGGAGCGGGGTCTGTCTGAGGACCTTGACGACTCGGAGGGCTCCACGCTCGTGCTCGCCCACTGGACCTACGCCGGACAGGGCCACACGCCCGGTGAGTCCTGGCTGGCTGCCTCGATCGCGAAGGAGATCCGACTGAACCGACAGACCGCACGCGAAGCCCTCGCCGACATGCCCGACCTGGACGACTGGGAGGTGTGCGCATGAAACGCCCGCTGCCTTCCCGCTACCTGACCCCGATCGACGTCGCCGACCTGCTCGGCGTGCCGGTCGAGACGGTCTACCAGTGGCGGCGCAAGGGCACCGGCCCCCGCGGCTTCCGGGTCGGCCGGCACCTGCGCTTCGACCCCGAAGACGTCCGCGCCTGGGTCGAAGACCTGATGGAAGGGGCCGCCTGATGGCCGGACACATCCAAGACCGCTGGTACAAGACCGAGACCGGCTCGGACGGCAAACCCGTCAAGGTCAAGACCGACCGCTTCGGCGTCGGCCTGCGCTACCGGGCCCGGTACATCGGGCCGGACGGCTCCGAGAAGTCCAAGAGCTTCCCGGACAAACAGAAGCGCAAGGCGGAACAGTGGCTCGCCAACATCGAGGCGGACATGTCGCGCGGCGACTACGTCAGTCCGGACGCTGGCAAGGTCACGTTCGAGCAGTACGCCAGGGAGTGGATGACCACGCAGATCACGGACCCTCTGACGCGGGAGTCTGTCGAGAGCCGGTTGCGGCTCCACGCGATCCCTCACCTGGGTACGCGGCCGATGGGCTCGTTCACTCCGTCGCACCTTCGGCTGTGGCTTCGCGCGCTTGAGGACCGTGGGCTGTCGGCCGGATACCGGCGCGGGATCTTCGCGCACGTCTCCACGGTCTTCACGGCGGCGGTAGAGGACCGGATCATTCGCTTCAACCCGTGCAGTGCCCGGTCTGTGCGGGCTCCTCGGCTCGAACCTCGCAAGGTCAAGCCCTGGCCTGCCGAGCGGGTCATGGCGGTTCGCGCGGCCTTACCGGAGAGCTACCGGGCTCTCGTGAACGTCGCCGCCGGGTGTGGCCTGCGACAGGGTGAGGTCTTCGGCCTGGCCGTGGAAGACGTGAACTTCCTTGGCGGGGTGATGCATGTGGTTCGGCAGGTCAAGCTCTTGCAGCGTCATCGGCCAGTGTTCGCTCCGCCAAAGGGCGGCAAGGAGCGTGACGTGCCTCTGCCTGAGTCGGTGGCCTTCGCGCTGGCTGCGCACCTGAAGCGTCACCCGGCCGTGGAGGTCACCCTGCCGTGGAAGACGCTCGACGGCCCTCCGGTCACGGCCTCGCTCATCTTCACCGGCTCGATGGGCATGGCCCTCGACCGGAACCGCTTCAACGACCGCGTGTGGCGGCCGGCGCTTCGGTCCGCGGGCCTGGAGACCGGGCGGGACAACGGTATGCACGCGTTGCGGCATTTCTACGCCTCGGTGCTCTTGGACGCGGGGGAGAGCATCAAGGCTCTCAGCGAGTACCTGGGCCACCATGACCCCGGCTTCACGCTGCGGACGTACACGCACCTGATGCCGTCCAGTGAGACCCGGACCCGGGCCGCCGTGGATGGCGTCTTCCAGGTCGAGGAACCTACGGACGACGGCCCGGAGACGGCCCAAGGGCTGAGTTAGGTCTGTGACCTGCGGTTATCTCAGTAGCCGAAGTTCTGCGTCCACCACGGCCCGCCCGAGCCGTGGTGCACGCCGACGCCCAGGGTCTTGAAGTCGCAGTTCAGGATGTTGGCGCGGTGGCCGGGGCTGTTCATCCAGGCCTCCATGACGGAGGCCGCGTCGGCCTGGCCGCGGGCTATGTTCTCGCCGCCCAGGTTGGTGATGCCGGCCTGCTCGGCACGGTCCCACGGGGTCGCGCCGCTCGGGTCGGTGTGGTCGAAGAAGCCCTGCTCGGCCATGGCGCGGCTGAAGTCCCCGGCGAGGCCGGCGAGCGCGCTGTTCGCGGCGACCGGGCTGCAGCCCGCCCGCGCCCGCTCCTCGTTGACCAGGCGGAGCACCTCGGCCTCGGCGGCGGCCTCGGCGGACACCGTCACCGGAGCCTCGGGCTTCGGCGTGGCCTTCGGCGGAGTCTGCTGCGCGGTGCGGGTCGGCTGCGCCGGCTTCGGCTTCTTCGCCGACGGCTCGGTCCTCGGCTTCTTGGAGGGGGCCTCGGTGCTGGGCTCGGCCGACGTCTTCGACGTCTTCGACGGGGACGCCGAGGGCGACGCGGAGCGCCCGGTGCCGGGGCTCGTCGTCGTGCCGCCGGCCGCGGCGCCGGTCTCGATGCTGGCGGAGGCGCCGCCCTGCTGCGTCCCGGTGTTGCCGGGGGTGTCGCTGGTCTGCACCTTGTCGGCGCCGCTCCCGCCGAGCGTGTAGCTCTCGCCGCCGGGCAGGACGCCGGTGGCGACCGCGACCGTGCCGAGCGCGACCGCGGCGGAGACGCCGAGCAGCCCGGTCCGTACCGGCGTGGCGGCCTTCTTCCTGCGGCGGTGGGCGCGTCCGCGCGAGGCGCCGCCCTCGGCCGGGTACCCGCCGTCTTCCGGCGAGCCCGCCGCCGGACCCGTGGGACCGGTGGCGTCCGTCGCAAAGAGGTACGCGTCGCTGCGCGTCACGGCCTCGGCGTAGGCCTCCGGGCTCGGATAGGGCGCGATGCCGGGCTCGGGCCGGTCGCCCGGGTACGAGTGCCGCGGGTCCTGGCTCCCGGCGGCGGAGCCGTGCGCCGCAGTGGCCTCCGTCGCGCGGCCCGTGGCGGCGCGGCCGGCGGCGGAGCGTCGGTGGCGTCCCATGTCCTGGCCTTCCTCGTCCTCGCGGCGACTCTCGCGTTGTCGCGGTTGATCAACAAAACCCACACGATCGAGTGAGTTTCAGATGAGTTTCATTGGGGCTGGACGGTACCGCATGGCGCACGGGGAGGAAGTGTCCCAAGAGACATTGGCCCGTTAGGTTGCCTCCATGAGCGACGATGTGCGACTGGTCGCCTGGGTGCGCGGACGCGTCCAGGGTGTGGGTTTCCGCTGGTTCACGCGGGCCAAGGCGCTGGAGATCGGCGGGCTGAGTGGCTTTGCTCTCAATTTGGAGGACGGTCGCGTCCAGGTGGTCGCCGAAGGCCCTCGCGCCGGCTGCGAAGGACTCCTCGACTGGCTCCGGAGTGACGACACGCCCGGGCGCGTGGACGGCGTGACAGAGATCTGGGACACACCGCGCGGCGGTTACGACGGCTTCGCCATCCGCTGACCCGGCCCGGCGCCCGGCCGGAACGGCGGGCGACGGACATGCCCGCGGTGGCTGCCCCGGACGGAAAGAAGCAGGTGATTGCGGCCGGGGTCTTGCCGACGAGGGCTCCGCGCGCCAGGATGGCCGCCACGCCCCCCGGGCCCCGCATATGCCGCGACACCACCGCTTCACGCCGTGTTCGCCCGGGTTGCCCCCAATACGGGGCGTGATCGTGTTGACCGTCAAACTTTTTGGTGAGACGCTGAAAGCCCCGCGCACCTTGGCTGTTTGGCATGGATGAACGGCAGCACAACTCCACAGTGCCAAGCACCGCGGGTGCGAATCCCTCACGACCCACACCGCATCGGTCGGTCACTCATTGTGGAGGACCATCCATCATGGCAAAGGCGCTTCTCGGTTACGTCGGCGGCTCCGACCCTCGACTCCTCGCCGAGATGCGACGGCTCCAGCAGCGCGTCCAGGACCTGGAATCCGAACTCGTACGGATCCAGGCCGAGAACGACGCGCTGGCGGCTGCCGCTTCTCACCACGACAGGATCATGGAGAGCGTCGACGCACACCAGGCGGAGCCTGCGCTCACCTGATCACTGCATCGCACAACGACACAGTGGTCGGGCGGACCGTACCAACCGCTCAGGTGTCAGAAGTTGCAAGGGACGCTTCGGCGTCCCTTCTTTCTTTCCCCGCGCGCTTCGCGCCCTTCTCCGCGCCCTTCCGGCGTCCGCCCCCGGAGCCGTTCCTTCTCCGCGCATCCTTTCAGCGTCTTAACGTCTGGTGTGCCCTGCGCGTGCAGCGGCGAAACCGCGGGTTCATGGAGTGGGACAACCCCGGAAGGTAGAGTCCGGCGGCGTGCACCTCAAGGCCCTGACCCTCCGCGGGTTCAAGTCGTTCGCCTCGGCGACCACACTCCGGTTCGAGCCGGGCATCACGTGTGTCGTCGGGCCCAACGGCTCGGGCAAGTCCAACGTCGTGGACGCGCTCAGCTGGGTCATGGGCGAGCAGGGCGCCAAGTCGCTGCGCGGCGGCAAGATGGAGGACGTCATCTTCGCCGGCACCACCGGCCGGCCGCCGCTCGGCCGCGCCGAGGTGTCGCTGACCATCGACAACTCCGACGGGGCGCTGCCCATCGAGTACGCCGAGGTCACCATCACGCGGATCATGTTCCGCAACGGCGGCAGCGAGTACCAGATCAACGGGGACACCTGCCGTCTGCTCGACATCCAGGAACTGCTCTCCGACTCCGGCATCGGCCGCGAGATGCACGTCATCGTCGGCCAGGGCCAGCTCGACTCCGTCCTGCACGCCGACCCCATGGGCCGCCGCGCCTTCATCGAGGAGGCGGCCGGCGTCCTCAAGCACCGCAAGCGCAAGGAGAAGGCGCTGCGCAAGCTGGACGCGATGCAGGCCAACCTCGCACGTGTACAGGACCTCACCGACGAACTGCGCCGCCAGCTCAAGCCGCTCGGCCGCCAGGCCGCGGTCGCCCGCCGCGCCGCCGTCATCCAGGCCGACCTGCGCGACGCCCGGCTGCGCCTGATCGCCGACGACCTGGTCCGGCTGCGGGAGGCGCTCCAGGCGGAGGTCGCCGACGAGGCCGCGCTCAAGGAACGCAAGGAGGCCACCGAGCAGGAGCTGCGCCGGGCGCTCCAGCGCGAGGCCCTCCTGGAGGACGAGGTCCGGCAGCTCACCCCGCGCCTCCAGCGCGCCCAGCAGACCTGGTACGAGCTGTCCCAGCTGGCCGAGCGGGTGCGCGGCACCGTCTCCCTGGCCGACGCGCGGGTGAAGAGCGCCACCTCCGCCCCACTCGAGGAACGCCGCGGCCGCGACCCCGAGGACATGGAGCGCGAGGCCCAGCGCATCCGCGAGCAGGAGGCCGAACTGGAGGCCGCCCTCGAAGCCGCCCAGCGCGCCCTGGACGACACGGTCGCGCACCGCGCCGAACTGGAACGCGAGCTGGCGCTGGAGGAGCGCCGGCTGAAGGACGCGGCCCGCGCCATCGCCGACCGCCGCGAGGGCCTGGCCCGGCTGAACGGCCAGGTCAACGCCGCCCGCTCGCGCGCCGCCTCCGCCCAGGCCGAGATCGACCGGCTGGCCGCCGCCCGCGACGAGGCCCAGGAACGGGCCGTACGCGCGCAGGAGGAGTACGAGGCGCTCAAGGCCGAGGTCGACGGCCTCGATGCCGGCGACACCGAACTCGCCGAGCGGCACGAGGCGGCGAAACGCCGGCTCGCCGAGGCGGAGAGCGACCTCGCCGCGGCCCGCGAGGCGGCCGGCGCGGCCGAACGGCAGCGGGCCGCCACCAGGGCCCGGCACGACACCCTCGCCCTCGGACTGCGCCGCAAGGACGGCACCGGCGCCCTGCTCGCCGCCCGCGACCGGCTCACCGGACTGCTCGGCCCGGCCGCGGAACTGCTCACCGTGACACCCGGCCACGAGGTTGCGCTCGCCGCCGCGTTCGGCGCCGCCGCCGACGCCCTCGCGGTCACCACGCCGACCGCGGCGGCCGACGCCATCCGGCTGCTGCGCAAGCAGGACGCCGGACGGGCGGCGCTGCTGCTGTCGGGCGCGCCCGACGACCTACCGCGCGAGAGCACGGGGACGGACGGGCCGCCGTACGCGGCCGACCTGGTGAGCGGTCCCGCGGAGCTGATGCCCGCCGTACGGCGGCTGCTGCGCGGGATCGTCGTCGTGCCCACCCTGGAGGACGCCGAGGAGCTGGTGTACGCGCGGCCCGCGCTGACCGCGGTGACCGCCGAGGGCGATCTGCTCGGGGCGCACTTCGCGCAGGGCGGTTCCGCCGGGGCGCCGAGCCTGCTGGAGGTGCAGGCCTCCGTCGACGAGGCCGCGGCCGAGCTGGCCGAGCTGGCCGTGCGGTGCGAGGAGCTGGCCGAGGCGCAGCGGGCCGCGGCCGAGCGGCGCACCGAGGCCGCCGCGCTGGTCGAGGAGCTGGGGGAGCGGCGCCGGGCCGCCGACCGGGAGAAGTCGGCCGTCGCCCAGCAGCTCGGCCGGCTCGCCGGGCAGGCCAGGGCCGCCGCCGGCGAGGCCGAGCGCAGCGTCGCCGCCGCCGCGCGGGCGCAGGAGGCGCTCGACAAGGCGCTCGCGGACGCCGAGGAACTGGCGGAGCGGCTGGCCGTCGCCGAGGAGATGCCGTTCGAGGAGGAGCCGGACACCTCCGTGCGGGACCGGCTCGCCGCCGACGGGGCCAACGCGCGGCAGACCGAGATGGAGGCGCGGCTCCAGGTGCGTACGCACGAGGAGCGGGTCAAAGGGCTCGCCGGGCGGGCCGACGCGCTGGACCGGGCCGCGCGCGCCGAACGCGAGGCACGCGCGCGTGCCGAGCAGCGGCGTGCGCGGCTGCGGCACGAGGCGGCCGTCGCCCAGGCCGTCGCCTCCGGCGCGCGCCAGTTGCTCGCGCACGTCGAGGTCTCCCTGGCCCGCGCCGACGCGGAGCGCACCGCCGCCGAGGCCGCCCGGGCCCGCCGCGAGCAGGAACTGGGCGCCGCGCGCACCCAGGGCCGTGATCTGAAGGCCGAGCTGGACAAGCTGACGGATTCGGTCCACCGGGGGGAGGTACTCGGCGCCGAGAAGAGGCTGCGGATCGAGCAGCTGGAGACGAAGGCGCTGGAGGAACTCGGTGTGGAACCGGCGGGGCTCGTGGCCGAGTACGGACCGCACCAGCCGGTGCCCCCCTCGCCCCCCGCCGAGGGCGAGGAACTGCCGGAGGACCCCGACCACCCGCGCAACCGGCCCCGGCCGTTCGTCCGCGCGGAGCAGGAGAAGCGGCTGAAGGCGGCCGAGCGGGCCTACCAGCAGCTCGGCAAGGTGAACCCGCTGGCGCTGGAGGAGTTCGCGGCGCTGGAGGAGCGGCACCAGTTCCTCAGCGAGCAGCTGGAGGACCTGAAGAAGACCCGCGCCGACCTGCTCCAGGTCGTCAGGGAGGTCGACGAGCGGGTCGAGCAGGTCTTCACCGAGGCCTACCGGGACACCGCGCGCGAGTTCGAGGGCGTCTTCGGCAGGCTGTTCCCGGGCGGCGAGGGGCGGCTGGTGCTGACCGACCCCGACAACATGCTGACCACCGGCGTGGACGTCGAGGCGCGCCCGCCGGGCAAGAAGGTCAAGCGGCTGTCGCTGCTGTCGGGCGGGGAGCGGTCGCTGACGGCCGTCGCGCTGCTGGTGTCGATCTTCAAGGCGCGGCCCAGCCCGTTCTACGTCATGGACGAGGTCGAGGCGGCGCTGGACGACACCAACCTCCAGCGGCTGATCCGGATCATGCAGGAGCTCCAGGAGACCTCTCAGCTCATCGTCATCACGCACCAGAAGCGGACGATGGAGGTCGCGGACGCGCTGTACGGCGTGTCCATGCAGGGCGACGGTGTGTCGAAGGTCATCAGCCAGCGCCTGCGCTAAGTGCGTGCCCATTACACCCGTCTTGACCTGGGCCGACGTCATCCATTCAAAACTTGAACACACTGACCACATTCACACCGAGGACTTCACACCGACCCCCCTATTGACTTCGAAAGTTGAAGGCATAGTCTCTGCCACGTTGCTTTTACCTTCAGGTACCTTCAGGTGGACCTCGAAGGGCTGATCCCCACACCGGCAGCGCAGCCGGTGGCCCGAGGAGTTACACGTGACCAGCACAGCGCAGGCACCCAAGTCCGGAGCCGGTACGGCTCATCCCGATCATCTCGGGCACGTCATCTTCATCGCGGCCGCCGCCGCGATGGGCGGATTCCTCTTCGGCTACGACAGCTCCGTGATCAACGGCGCCGTCGAGGCCATCCGGGACCGCTACGACATCGGCTCCGCGGCGCTGGCGCAGGTCATCGCCATCGCCCTGATCGGCTGCGCCGTCGGCGCCGCCACCGCGGGCCGGATAGCCGACCGCATCGGCCGCATCCGGTGCATGCAGATCGCCGCCGCCCTCTTCACCGTCAGCGCCGTCGGCTCGGCGCTCCCCTTCTCGCTCTACGACCTCGCCTTCTGGCGCGTCGTCGGCGGCTTCGCCATCGGCATGGCCTCCGTCATCGGCCCCGCCTACATCGCCGAGGTCGCCCCGCCCGCGTACCGGGGCCGCCTCGGCTCCTTCCAGCAGGCCGCGATCGTCGTCGGCATCGCCGTGTCGCAGCTGGTCAACTGGGGCCTGCTCAACGCCGCCGACGGCGACCAGCGCGGTGAGCTGATGGGCCTGGAGGCCTGGCAGGTCATGCTCGGCGTCATGGTCGTCCCGGCCGTCCTCTACGGCCTGCTCTCCTTCGCCATCCCCGAGTCCCCGCGCTTTCTGATCTCCGTCGGCAAGCACGAGCGCGCCCGCGAGATCCTCGCCGAGGTGGAGGGCCAGGACATCGACCTCGACGCGCGCGTCGCCGAGATCGAGACCGGCATGAAGAGCGAGCACAAGTCCCGCTTCAAGGACCTGCTCGGCGGCTCCTTCTTCTTCAAGCCGATCGTCTGGATCGGCATCGGCCTGTCCGTCTTCCAGCAGTTCGTCGGCATCAACGTCGCGTTCTACTACTCCTCCACGCTGTGGCAGTCGGTCGGCGTGGACCCGGCGGACTCGTTCTTCTACTCCTTCACGACGTCGATCATCAACATCGTCGGCACCGTGATCGCCATGCTCTTCGTGGACCGCATCGGCCGCCGCCCGCTCGCCATCATCGGTTCGGTCGGCATGGTGATCGGCCTCGCGCTGGAGGCATGGGCGTTCTCCTTCGACCTGGTCGACGGCCGGCTGCCCGAGACGCAGGGCTGGGTCGCCCTGATCGCCGCGCACGTGTTCGTCCTCTTCTTCGCCCTGTCGTGGGGCGTGGTCGTCTGGGTCATGCTCGGCGAGATGTTCCCGAACAAGATCCGCGCCGCCGCGCTCGGCGTGGCCGCCGCCGCCCAGTGGGTCGCCAACTGGGCCATCACCGCGAGCTTCCCGTCGCTGGCCGACTGGAACCTGTCCGTGACGTACGTGATCTACACGGCCTTCGCCGCGCTCTCCATCCCGTTCGTGCTGCGGTACGTGAAGGAGACCAAGGGCAAGCGCCTGGAGGAGATGGGCTGACCTCCGCCTCCTCCCCACGGCTCGGGGAGAAGGGCCAAGTCCCCGCTGCCCCTCTCCTCGTTCTCCACGCACACTGCCCCGGCTCGTCGGCTGAGCCGGGGCAGTACGCGTGAGCGGGCGGGCAGCGCCCGGCCCCGTGAAAGGGGTTCGGGACACGGCATGGCCGATACTGGACGCGTTATGGACATCCTCATCCTTGCTGTAGTCATCGCCGTGGTCGTGCTCGGCGCGATCGGCGGGCTCGTCGTCGGGAGCAGGCGCAGGAAGCCGCTGCCCCCGCCGCCGCCCACCACGCCCGACATCACCGCCCCTCCGGCCGAGCCGCACGTCGGCGACGAGGCCGAGAAGCCGCGCGAAGAACCGCGCCGGACCATAGAGGAGGTGGACCTCCCGGGCAGCGGCTCGACGATCGCCGTCGAGGAACCGCCCGTCGAAGAAATCCCGGCCCCCGTCATCGAGGTGCCGGAGCCCACCGCGGGGCGCCTGGTGCGCCTGCGCGCCCGGCTGTCCCGCTCCCAGAACGCACTCGGCAAGGGCCTGCTCACGCTGCTGTCGCGCGAGCACCTCGACGAGGACACCTGGGAGGAGATCGAGGACACCCTCCTCACCGCCGACGTCGGCGTGCAGCCCACCCAGGAACTGGTGGAGCGGCTGCGCGAGCGCGTGAAGGTGCTCGGCACCCGCACGCCCCAGGAACTGCGCGGCCTGCTGCGCGAGGAGCTGCTCACGCTGGTCGGCACCGACCTCGACCGCGTCGTGAAGACCGAGCCCGAGGGCCGCAAGCCGGGCATCGTGATGGTCGTCGGCGTCAACGGCACCGGCAAGACCACCACCACCGGCAAGCTCGCCCGCGTCCTGGTCGCCGACGGCAACAGCGTGGTCCTCGGCGCCGCCGACACCTTCCGCGCCGCCGCCGCCGACCAGCTCCAGACCTGGGGCGAGCGCGTCGGCGCCCACACCGTGCGCGGCCCCGAGGGCGGCGACCCGGCCTCGGTGGCCTTCGACGCGGTCAAGGAGGGCAAGGAGATCGGGGCCGACGTCGTCCTCATCGACACCGCCGGGCGCCTGCACACCAAGACCGGCCTCATGGACGAGCTGGGCAAGGTCAAGCGCGTCGTCGAGAAGCACGCCCCGCTGGACGAGGTGCTGCTCGTCCTCGACGCGACCACCGGGCAGAACGGTCTCGTCCAGGCCCGGGTGTTCGCGGAGGTCGTCGACATCACCGGCATCGTGCTGACCAAGCTGGACGGCACCGCGAAGGGCGGCATCGTCGTCGCCGTGCAGCGCGAGCTGGGCGTTCCGGTGAAGCTGATCGGCCTCGGCGAGGGCGCGGACGACCTCGCGCCGTTCGAGCCGGAGGCGTTCGTGGACGCGCTCATCGGGGAGTGACCCCGCACCGGACCCCACGCGCTGCGAAGCGCCCGCCCCCGAAGCGGAAGGACGACGGGGCGGGCGCTTCGCCGTTCGGGCGAGGTGTCCTTACTGCGGGTGTGGCGGGAGCGACCGCAGGGCTGGGGCGGCGGGGAGGCGTCGTACGACGTGGTCGGCGGCGCGTCGTCGTGCGGCGAGGAGGGGTCTGCCGCCGTGAGGCGAGGCCGGCGTGCCGTCGTGCCGTCGTGCCGCGCGGGCGGGCGCGCGGGTCGTCGTACGGGAGACCGCGCGGTCGCCCGCGCCCGCCCGACCCGGTCAGCCCCGTGAGCGGTGGGCCACGTACGCCAGCGTGCCCAGGAGCAGGCGGGCCGCCGGGGGCTTGCGGGCCGACTCCAGGTCGGGCGGGCGCAGCCAGCGGACGGGGCCGAGGCCGGCCCGGTCGGAGGGCGGGGCCGTGATGTACGCGCCGGGGCCGAGGCCGCGCAGGTCCGGCGTCGGGTCGTCCCAGCCCATGCGGTAGAGCAATGCGGGCAGTTCGGCGGCGGAGCCCGGCGCGACGAAGAAGTGGACGCGACCGTCCGGCGTCGCGGTCACCGGCCCGAGCGGGAGGCCCATCCGCTCCAGCCGGACCAGCGCCCGCCGCCCCGCCGACTCGGCCACCTCGATCACGTCGAACGCCCGCCCCACCGGCAGCAGCACCGCCGCGCCCGGCACCTCGCCCCATGCCTCGGTGACCTCGTCGAGCGTCGCCCCGGCCGGCACCTCCGGCGCGAAGTCCAGCGGATGCGCGCCCGGCGCCCGGCAGCCGGCGAGGCCGCAGGAGCAGACGCCCGCGGCGGCCCTGGCGCCGGGCGCGACGTCCCAGCCCCACAGCCCGGTGTACTCGGCCACGGCGGTGCACTCCGTCGAGCGGCCGCGGCGCCGCGAACCGGACCGGATGTCGCGGATCCCCCGACTGCTGCCGATCGTGAAGCCCATACCCCCTCCAACGGGTCCGACACAGCGGTGGTTACGAGACGGAAGCGGAGCGTGACTCTCTGTTTCCGCCTTCCCGTCCGGGCTCGGTTTCACGGGCAGCGCCCCGAAGCACTCCTGGTGGTGCGCCCGGCCGAGCGCGCCCCGGCGTGCACCCGGCCGCCCACTCCCGTCCGTTCCGTGTCAAGTGAATCGCGAGAAGGCCACCCTGAGTTCATTCGAAGGGGTGGCGAATGGTGGCGTTTACGCATTCACCATGGCTGGACGGGTGATCGTGAGGTTACGGTGAGTGCACAAAGCTCGGGGCAAGTGCCGTAACGGGTATGCCGGAGGCAATGCGGATTCCCGTTCGAAGAGAGGCAACTGCCGTACGGATGGCCCGGATCACGGGCATTCTGATAGGGCTTGGCGCACTTGACGCGGCTGCACCGGCGACAGCGGTGCGGCGGCGGCGAGCGGTGCGACGGCGACAGGCTTACGGATGGGGGCGTTTCCAGTGGGCGGCAGCGGCGGAGGCGGGACGAACGCTGAGAAGCGCCCGAACGAGCTGTTGGGCTCGTGGTTCGTGCGCAGCGGCTGGTCCAAGGGCGAGCTGGCGCGCCAGGTGAACCGCAGGGCACGCCAGTTGGGCGCCAACCACATCTCCACCGACACCTCGCGCGTACGCCGCTGGCTGGACGGCGAGAACCCGCGCGAGCCGATCCCGAGGATCCTCTCCGAGCTGTTCTCCGAGCGCTTCGGCTGCGTCGTCTCCATCGAGGACCTCGGCCTGCGCACCGCCCGCCAGGCGCCCTCCACCACCGGCGTCGACCTCCCCTGGACGGGCCCGCAGACGGTGGCCCTGCTCGGCGAGTTCTCCCGCAGCGACCTGATGCTGGCGCGCCGCGGCTTCCTCGGCACCTCGCTCGCCCTGTCCGCGGGGCCCGCGCTGATCGAACCCATGCAGCGCTGGCTCGTCCCCGCTCCGCACTCCCCGCAGCCGGAGCCCTCCGCCGTGCCCTCCAGCCGCGCGCGAGGCCGGCTCTCCCGGCCCGAGCTGGAACTGCTGGAGACCACCACCGTGATGTTCCGGAAATGGGACGCCCAGTGCGGCGGCGGCCTGCGCCGCAAGGCCGTCGTCGGCCAGCTGCACGAGGTGACCGACCTCCTCCAGGAGCCCCAGCCCGCCGACACCAACCGCAAGCTGTTCAAGGTCGCCGCCGAACTGGCGCAACTGGCCGGGTGGATGAGCTACGACGTGGGCCTCCAGCCCACCGCCCAGAAGTACTTCGTGCTCGCCCTGCACGCCGCCAAGGAGGCCGGCGACCGGCCGCTCGGCTCGTTCGTCCTCTCCAGCATGAGCCGCCAGATGATCCACCTCGGCCGGCCCGACGACGCCCTGGAGCTGATCCACCTCGCGCAGTACGGTAGCCGGGACTGCGCGAGCCCCCGCACCCAGGCCATGCTGTATGCGATGGAGGCCCGCGCCTACGCCAACATGGGCCAGCCCGGCAAGTGCAAGCGCGCGGTGCGCATGGCCGAGGACACCTTCGCCGACGCCGACGACTGGGACGAGCCCGACCCCGACTGGATCCGCTTCTTCTCCGAGGCGGAGCTCTACGCCGAGAACTCCCACTCCTTCCGGGACCTCGCCTACGTCGCCGGCCGCAGCCCCACCTACGCCTCCATGGCCGAACCGCTGATGCGGAGGGCCGTGGAGCTGTTCGCCGAGGACAACGACCACAAGCGGTCGTACGCGCTCAACCTGATCGGCATGGCCACCGTCCATCTGCTCCAGCGCCAGCCCGAGCAGAGCACCGTCTACGCGGAACAGGCCATGCGCGTCGCCAAGGAGGTCCGCTCCGAGCGGGTCAACACTCGTATCCGAAAGACCGTCGACACCGCCGCCCGCGACTTCGGTGATCTCGCAGAGGTCGTCGACCTCGCCGAGAAGCTGGCGGCCGAGATGCCGGAGGCCGCCGAAGCGGTCTGAGCACCGCCCGGCACGCCCTCCAGGCCCCCTGACCCGGCCGCGGCCGGCCCTCCCGAACTGCCCGACTCGGCTCCCCCCATGCCAGGTCATCGGAAGGCCGCCCGCGGCCGGTTTCCCATGCTCCGGACGGCGCCCGCCGCGCCGTGCGCGGAGAGCCTCGACCCGAAGGTTGCGCCACGATAACGATCGTGCGGCCCGGCAGCAGGCAGTTCATCGACGCGTAACACGCCACACGCCTTCGTCACCACCGCGAAACAACGAGGGGCCTCCACCGAAACCGCGCTGCGCCAATCTCATGGCGCATAACCGGCCCACCCCTCATGACCGCTCAAGGCTTCGCCCGCACGGGGCCGTATCCAACGACGAGGAGACGCCGATGGCACCAGCCATCACGCTTGCGGCGGACGCACCGACACTGTCGTCCGCCAACACAGGCTTCATGCTCATCTGTTCCGCCCTGGTGATGCTCATGACCCCGGGCCTGGCCTTCTTCTACGGAGGCATGGTCCGCGTCAAGAGCACCCTCAACATGCTGATGATGAGCTTCATCAGCCTGGGGATCGTCACCGTCCTGTGGGTGCTCTACGGCTTCTCCATGGCGTTCGGCACCGACTCCGGCTCCGTCATCGGCTGGAACTCCGACTGGGTCGGCCTCAGCGACATCGGCCTGACCGAGCTGTGGGACGGCTACACGATCCCCGTGTTCGTGTTCCTGGTCTTCCAGTTGATGTTCGCGGTCCTCACGCCCGCCCTGATCAGCGGCGCCCTCGCGGACCGCGTCAAGTTCTCCGCCTGGGCGCTGTTCGTCGCCCTGTGGGCCACCGTGGTCTACTTCCCGGTCGCGCACTGGGTGTGGGGCGCCGGCGGCTGGGCCTTCGAGCTCGGCGTGATCGATTTCGCCGGCGGCACGGCCGTCCACATCAACGCGGGCGCCGCGGCGCTCGGCGTCATCCTCGTCATCGGCAAGCGCGTCGGCTTCAAGAAGGACCCGATGCGCCCGCACAGCCTCCCGCTGGTCATGCTCGGCGCCGGTCTGCTGTGGTTCGGCTGGTTCGGCTTCAACGCCGGCTCGTGGCTCGGCAACGACGACGGCGTCGGCGCGCTGATGTTCGTCAACACGCAGGTCGCCACCGCCGCCGCAGTCCTCGGCTGGCTCGCCTACGAGAAGATCCGCCACGGCGCGTTCACCACGCTGGGCGCCGCCTCCGGCGCGGTCGCCGGCCTGGTCGCCATCACTCCGGCCGGCGGCGCGGTCTCCCCGCTCGGCGCGATCGCCATCGGCGTCATCGCCGGTGTGCTGTGCGCCATGGCGGTCGGCCTCAAGTACAGGTTCGGCTACGACGACTCCCTCGACGTCGTCGGCGTCCACCTCGTCGGCGGCATCCTCGGCTCCCTGCTCGTCGGCTTCTTCGCCACCGGCAAGGGCCAGTCCGACGTCGAGGGCCTCTTCTACGGCGGCGGCCTCGACCAGTTCTGGAAGCAGTGCGCCGGCGTCTTCGGCGTCCTCGCCTACTCGCTGGTCGTCTCCGCGATCCTCGCCTTCCTCCTCGACAAGACCATCGGCATGCGGGTCCCCGAGGACGACGAGGTCGCCGGCATCGACCAGGCCGAGCACGCCGAGACCGCATACGACTTCAGCGGCGCCGGCGGCGGCGCCGCCCGGACCCCCGCCCCCGCCCCGGTCGCCGACGCCGAGAACAAGAAGGTGGACGCATGAAGCTCATCACCGCCGTCGTCAAGCCCCACCGGCTCGACGAGATCAAGGAGGCCCTCCAGGCCTTCGGAGTCCACGGACTCACGGTCACCGAGGCCAGCGGCTACGGTCGGCAGCGGGGCCACACCGAGGTCTACCGCGGCGCCGAGTACACGGTCGACCTGGTCCCCAAGATCCGTATCGAGGTCCTGGCCGAGGACGACGACGCCGAGCAGCTGATCGACGTCATCGTCAAGGCCGCCCGGACCGGCAAGATCGGCGACGGGAAGGTCTGGTCCCTCCCGGTCGACACGGCCGTCCGGGTCCGCACCGGCGAGCGCGGTCCCGACGCGCTCTGATCACGAAGAACAGGAGTCGCTGGGTGACGAGTACGGACGTACGTGCGGATGCAGAGGACTCGGGACCCAGCGGCTACGCGGCGGCCCGGCTGCGCCTCCTCTCCGAGGGGGCGCGGTCCGGGCCGCCGCGCCGTGCCGCCCTCGCCGAGCTGACCGACCAATGGCTCGCCGGCCTCTTCGACGCCGGCGCCGCGGGACTGCGCGGAGTCTCCCTGGTCGCCGTCGGCGGCTACGGACGCGGCGAACTGTCGCCCCGCAGCGACCTCGACCTGCTCCTGCTGCACGACGGCGCCGAACCCGACGCGATCGCCGCCCTGGCCGACCGCATCTGGTATCCGGTGTGGGACCTCGGCCTGGCCCTGGACCACTCCGTGCGCACCCCCGCCGAGGCCCGCAAGACCGCCGGCGAGGACCTCAAGGTCCAGCTCGGCCTGCTCGACGCCCGGCACCTCGCGGGCGACCTCGGCCTCACCGCCGCCCTGCGCACCACGGTCCTCGCCGACTGGCGCAACCAGGCACCCAAACGCCTCCCCGAACTGCAGGAGCTGTGCGCCGAGCGCGCCGCCCGCCAGGGAGAGCTGCAGTACCTCCTCGAACCCGACCTCAAGGAGGCCCGCGGCGGCCTGCGCGACGCCACCGCCCTGCGCGCCGTCGCCGCCTCCTGGCTCGCCGACGCCCCCCGCGAGGGCCTCGCCGACGCCCGGCGCCGGCTGCTCGACGTCCGCGACGCCCTGCACCTCGCCACCGGCCGAGCCACCGACCGGCTGTCCCTCCAGGAACAGGACCAGGTCGCCGCCGAACTCGGCCTCCTCGACGCCGACACCCTGCTCCGCCAGGTCTACGAGGCCGCCCGCGTCATCTCCTACGCCAGCGACGTCACCTGGCGAGAAGTGGGGCGCGTGCTGCGGGCGCGCGCCGTACGGCCCCGGCTGCGCGCCATGCTCGGCGGGAAACCGGTCCCCGAACGGTCGCCGCTCGCCGAGGGCGTCGTGGAGCAGGACGGCGAGGTGGTACTCGCCCGCGCCGCCCGCCCAGAGCGCGACCCCGTGCTCCCCCTGCGTGCCGCGGCCGCCGCCGCACAGGCCGGACTGCCGCTCTCCCTGCACGCCGTGCGCCGTCTGGCCGCCACCGCGCGCCCTCTGCCCACGCCCTGGCCCGCCGAGGCCCGCGAACAGCTCGTGACCCTGCTCGGCTCCGGCCGCCCCACCGTCGAGGTCTGGGAGGCCCTGGAGGCGGAGGGCCTGATCACCGGCCTGCTGCCCGACTGGGAGCGGGTGCGCTGCCGGCCGCAGCGCAACGCCGTGCACATCTGGACCGTCGACCGGCACCTCATCGAGACCGCCGTACGCGCCTCCGAGTTCACCCGCCGCGTCAGCCGCCCCGACCTGCTGCTGGTCGCCGCGCTGCTGCACGACATCGGCAAGGGCTGGCCCGGCGACCACTCGGTGGCCGGCGAGATCATCGCCCGCGACGTCGCCGTCCGCATCGGCTTCGACCGCGCCGACGCCGCCGTCCTTGCCACCCTCGTACGCCGCCACCTGCTGCTCATCGAGACCGCCACCAGGCGCGACCTGGAGGACCCGGCCACCGTGCGCGCCGTCGCCGAGGCCGTCGGCACCCAGAGCACGCTCGAACTGCTGCACGCCCTCACCGAGGCCGACGCCCTCGCCACCGGCCCCGCCGCCTGGTCCTCCTGGCGCGGCTCCCTCGTCGCCGACCTGGTCAAACGGGTCTCCGCCGTGCTCGCGGGCGACATGCCCGACGAACCCGAGGCCGCCGCGCCCACCGCCGAACAGGAACGTCTCGCCATCGAGGCCTTCCGCACCGGCGGACCGGTGCTGTCGCTGCGGGCGCAGACCGAGGTCCCGGCCGAGCAGGAGCCCTCCGGGGACCCGGAGCCGCTGGGCGTGGAACTCCAGATCGCCGTCCCCGACCAGCCGGGCGTCCTGCCCGCCGTCGCCGGGGTGCTCGCCATGCACCGGCTGACGGTCCGCACCGCCGAGCTGCGGGCCATGGACCTCCCCGACGGCGTCGAGGGCTCCGTGCTGCTGCTGGACTGGCGGGTCGCCGCCGAGTACGGCTCCCTGCCCCAGGCCGCCCGTCTCCGCGCCGACCTGGTGCGGGCGCTCGACGGCTCCCTGGACATCGCGGGCCGTCTCGCCGAGCGCGACGCCGCCTACCCGCGCCGCCGCGGCGTGGTCGCGCCCCCGCCGAGGGTGACCGTGGCCCCGGCCGCGTCCCGCCTCGCCACGGTGATCGAGGTCCGCGCGCAGGACGCGCCGGGGCTGCTGTTCCGGATCGGGCGGGCGCTGGAGGACGCGCAGGTGCGGGTGCGCAGCATGCACGTCAGCACGCTCGGGTCCAACGCGGTCGACGCCTTTTATGCGACGACCGCCGAGGGTGTTCCGCTCCCGGGTGAGGACGCGGTGTCGGTGGCCCGGAAGCTGGAGGAGATGCTGCGGGGGTGAGATCCCACACCCACGTCCCCGCCGGCCGGGTGCGGCAGGCGGGGACGAATGCGCCGCACGGCCGGATACCCTGGAAGATGCTCACCGCCCCCGATCTCGAGGACCGACGCCGCCGTGTTCGATACTCTCTCCGACCGCCTCAGCGCGACTTTCAAAAACCTCCGCGGAAAAGGCCGGCTGAGCGAAGCGGACATCGACGCCACGGCGCGTGAGATCCGCATCGCTCTGCTGGAAGCGGACGTCGCCCTGCCGGTCGTCCGGTCGTTCATCAAGAACGTCAAGGAGCGCGCCCTCGGAGCCGAGGTCTCCAAGGCGCTGAATCCGGCCCAGCAGGTCCTCAAGATCGTCAACGACGAACTGGTGACGATTCTGGGCGGCGAGACCCGCCGCCTGCGCTTCGCCAAGCAGCCCCCGACCGTGATCATGCTCGCCGGTCTCCAGGGCGCCGGCAAGACCACCCTCGCGGGCAAGCTCGGCAAGTGGCTCAAGGACCAGGGCCACTCCCCGCTGCTGGTCGCCTGCGACCTCCAGCGCCCCAACGCCGTCAACCAGCTCAGCGTCGTCGCCGAGCGCGCCGGCGTCGCCGTCTACGCGCCCGAGCCGGGCAACGGCGTCGGCGACCCGGTCGAGGTCGCCAGGGACTCCATCGAGTACGCGAAGTCCAAGGTCCACGACGTCGTGGTCGTCGACACCGCCGGCCGCCTCGGCATCGACCAGGAGATGATGCAGCAGGCGGCGGACATCCGCGACGCGACCCGGCCCGACGAGATCCTCTTCGTCGTCGACGCCATGATCGGCCAGGACGCGGTCAACACCGCCGAGGCCTTCCGCGACGGCGTCGGCTTCGACGGCGTGGTGCTCTCCAAGCTCGACGGCGACGCCCGTGGCGGTGCGGCGCTGTCGATCCGGCAGATCACCGGCAAGCCGATCATGTTCGCCTCCAACGGCGAGAAGCTGGACGACTTCGACGCCTTCCACCCGGACCGGATGGCCTCCCGCATCCTCGACATGGGTGACCTGCTCACCCTGATCGAGCAGGCGGAGAAGACGTTCAGCCAGGAAGAGGCCGAGAAGATGGCCTCCAAGCTGGCGTCCAAGAAGGGCCAGGACTTCACCCTGGACGACTTCCTGGCCCAGATGGAGCAGGTCCGCAAGATGGGCTCCATCTCGAAGCTGCTCGGCATGCTGCCCGGCATGGGCCAGATCAAGGACCAGATCCAGAACCTGGACGAGCGGGACGTCGACCGCACGGCCGCGATCATCAAGTCGATGACGCCGGCCGAGCGCCAGGACCCGATGATCATCAACGGCTCGCGCCGCGCCCGTATCGCCAAGGGCTCCGGCGTCGAGGTCAGCGCGGTCAAGAACCTGGTCGAGCGGTTCTTCGAGGCCCGCAAGATGATGTCCCGCATGGCCCAGGGCGGCGGCATGCCCGGCATGCCGGGGATCCCGGGCATGGGCGGCGGCCCCGGCCGGTCCAAGAAGCAGCCGAAGAAGGCCAAGGGCAAGCAGCGCTCCGGCAACCCGATGAAGCGCAAGCAGCAGGAGCAGGAGGAGGCCGCCCGGCGCGCCGCCGCCGCTCAGGGCGGTGCGTTCGGCGTGCCCGGCCAGCAGGTTCCGCAGGACTTCGAGCTGCCGGACGAGTTCAAGAAGTTCATGGGCTGACGGCGCCCGTGCCGTACGTCGCCGGGGGCGCCCCCGGCGACGTACATGCGCCCTCGGCCACCGCTACGGCCTGCGGGCGATCAGATAGCGGAAGACGTTGGGCATCCACACCGTGCGGTCCGGGCGGCGGTACGGGTGCAGCGCCTCGCGCAGTTCCTTGTCGACCTGTTCCTCGTCGGTCGCGGTGATCGCCGGGTCGAACAGGCCGGTGGACAGCAGTCCGCGTACCGCGCTGTCGAGGTCGGCGTAGCCGAAGGGGCAGGCGACGCGGCCGGAGCCGTCCGGCACCAGGCCGGCCTGCTCGGCGACCTGCTCCAGCTCGTCGCGCCGGGCCGGTCGCGCGCGGTCGCCGCCCGGGAGCGGGTCCGCGAGCCGGCCGGCCGCCCGCAGCACGCCCGAGGTGGCGCACCGCTCCGGCGGCCCCCACCCGGCCAGGACGACGGGCGCCCCGCGTCCGGCGAGCGGTGCCGCGGCGCGGAGCCGCTCGCCCAGCTCCTCCGCGTCGCCCTCGCGGCAGCCGATCGGTTCGAAGGCCGTCACCAGGCCGTACTCGCCGTCCGGCGCGGGGTCGTCGAGGTCGGCGGGCGTGCCGTCGACCAGTCGGGTGACGGCATGCGCGCGTGTGCCGTTCGTTTCCGCTCCGGGAGTCAGCCGCTCCCGGGCGATGGCCAGCCGTTCGGGGGAGCCGGCCTCGACGCCGGTGACGTCGGCGCCGCGGGCGGCCGCCAGCAGCAGCGCCAGTCCGGATCCGCAGTCGAGGCCCAGCACGGTCGTGCCGGCGCCCACTTCCAGTCGCTCGTAGACGGCCTCGTAGAGCGGTACGAGCATCCGCTCCTGGATCTCGGACCAGTCACGCGCGCGTGCAGTCGGGTCCACCCGGGACACGGGTCCCGTGTGGGGCAGGTGCTGCCGCACGAGCGTAGGTGTCATCGAAAGCGCCCCAATCCGCCGAGAGTCTGCAGCTGTCCCCCCTGGCCCCCCGTGACATGCGCTCGCTCTTCCCCCGTATGTCAGGTAACTCCCCGCCCGCGACGGCGTCCAGTGGTCCAAGGAGACTGTTTGCGAGGTGTTCGCGGGAGTGGCGAGAATTCACATTCCGGCAACGTGCGCGGGGCTGGTGCCGGGAGGTGGGGACGGACCCGGTAACGTCGCCGTGGGGATGCGCGCATACTGGGGGACAGCGCGAGCGACCGAAACGACTCTTGCGCCGGCGCGGGCATGACGGCCCCCGGCGCGTGCGCGGGGCATACGCGCCGGGTCGTACGTCGGACTACGTACCAGCTTGGTAGGAGCTGTTCCGCTTCTCCGCAGATCAGCGCACCCGCCCTCGTCAGGACGCATCAGCGGCAACTGACGGGTACGTGCAAATTATTTGGGATGCCCCGGAATAGGAACACAGGGGCACCTCCGCTCGTTGTGATTACGTGAGCACGACACAGACACCACCTGTTCTCGCCGCAGAGCTGGCGCAGGCGTGGGCCGACATCCAGCGGCACCACCCCGAGTTGCCGGACCTTGCCGCGCCGGAGTCCCTGATCGGGGAGTCGTCGTCCGCCTGCGGTCACGAACTCTCCTTCGAACGGCTGTTGCACGAGGCAGTCCACGGCATCGCCGCCGCCCGCGGGATCCGCGACACCTCGCGCGCAGGCCGATACCACAACCGCAGATTCCTCGCGATCGCCGAGGAGCTGGGCCTGGACCACCCCGAGGAGCCGCACCCGAGCAGCGGCTTCTCGCTGGTCACGCTCAACCCCGAGGCGAAGCGGCGCTACCGTCCGACCATCGAGCGCCTGCAGCGCGCGCTGAAGGCCCACATGGCCGCCACGTCCGCGGACACCTCCCGTACCTTCCGGGGACCGGCGGCCCGGCACGGCTCGTCCGGCGGGGGCGTCCGGGTCAAGGCGGTCTGCGACTGCGGGCGCAACGTCCGCGTCGTCCCGTCGGTGCTGGCCCAGGCGCCGATCGTCTGCGGCGGCTGCGGGAAGCCGTTCCGCATCCCGGAGGTCGTGGGCGCGGCCGTCAGGTGAGGTCCCGGCTGCTCGTGGCAGCCGGGCCCTCGGCACCCCCGCGGTTTCGCGGCGCCGGGTGCGGCTGAGCCCTGCCCGCACGCCCGTACCCCCGGGTCGGAAGCGGCCCTTCGGGTGTGGCAGAATGGCCAGCTGTACTCGACAGCCGCACAGGACCCCTCTCTCCTCCGGCTGACGCGTCCATCGGGCACTCGGGTACCGCAACCCCACGCGGCATCTCCGCGCGCCCAACCACGTCAATTCCAGGAGAACCCACTCCCGTGGCAGTCAAGATCAAGCTGAAGCGTCTGGGCAAGATCCGTTCGCCTCACTACCGCATCGTCGTCGCCGACTCCCGTACCCGCCGTGACGGCCGGGCCATCGAGGAGATCGGCAAGTACCACCCGACGTACAACCCGTCGGTGATGGAGGTCGACAGCGAGCGCGTGGCGTACTGGCTCTCTGTCGGCGCCCAGCCGACCGAGCCCGTGCTCGCCATCCTGAAGAAGACCGGCGACTGGCAGAAGTTCAAGGGCGAGCCCGCCCCGGCGCCGCTGCTCGTCGCCGAGCCGAAGGCCACGCGCCCGTCGTTCGAGGCTCTCGGCGGTGACGACGAGGGCAAGGGTGAGGCCATCACCCAGAAGAAGAAGGCGGAGAAGAAGGACGAGGCTCCGGCCGAGTCCGAGTCGGCCGAGGCCTGAGCATGCTCGAGGAGGCTCTCGAGCACCTCGTGAAGGGCATCGTCGACAACCCCGACGATGTGCAGGTCGCCTCGCGCAACCTGCGCCGCGGACGTGTGCTCGAGGTCCGGGTCCACCCGGACGACCTCGGCAAGGTGATCGGCCGCAACGGCCGCACCGCACGCGCTCTGCGCACCGTCGTGGGCGCCATCGGCGGCCGCGGCATCCGGGTCGACCTCGTCGACGTGGACGACGTCCGCTGACGCAAACGCAGCACCGGCTCGGGCCGGGGAGGGCCACTGGGCCGTCCCCGGCCCGCGGTCGTATGACAGGAGATCTGAACAAGTGCAGCTGGTAGTCGCTCGCATCGGCCGCGCCCACGGCATCAAGGGCGAGGTCACCGTCGAGGTACGCACCGACGAGCCGGAGCTGCGGCTCGCCCCCGGCGCCGTCCTGGCCACCGACCCCGCCTCGGTCGGGCCGCTCACCATCGAGACGGGCCGCGTGCACAGCGGCCGGCTCCTGCTGCGCTTCGAAGGCGTGCGCGACCGCACCGCCGCCGAGGCGCTGCGCAACACCCTCCTGATCGCCGAGGTCGATCCCGAGGAACTGCCCGAGGGCGAGGACGAGTACTACGACCACCAGCTGATCGACCTCGACGTGGTGACCGTCGACGGCGTCGAGGTGGGCCGCATCACCGAGATCTCCCACCTGGCCTCGCAGGACCTGTTCGTGGTCGAGCGTCCCGACGGCACCGAGGCGCTGATCCCGTTCGTCCAGGAGATCGTCACCGAGATCGACCTGGAGGAGCAGCGGGCGGTCGTCGATCCGCCGCCGGGACTGATCGACGACCGCGCGGAGATCGCCTCGTCGAGGGACGACGAGGCATGAGACTCGACGTCGTCACGATCTTCCCCGAGTACCTCGAACCGCTGAACGTCTCCCTCGTCGGCAAGGCGCGCGCGCGTGGGCAGCTCGACGTGCACGTGCACGACCTGCGGGAGTGGACGTACGACCGGCACAACACGGTGGACGACACGCCCTACGGCGGCGGCCCCGGCATGGTGATGAAGACCGAGCCCTGGGGCGACGCCCTCGACTCCGTCCTCGCCGACGGCTACGAGACCGGCTCCCGCGCGCCCGCCCTGATCGTGCCCACCCCCAGCGGCCGGCCCTTCACCCAGGAACTCGCCGTCGAACTGGCCGAGAGGCCCTGGCTGATCTTCACGCCGGCCCGCTACGAGGGCATCGACCGGCGGGTCGTCGACGAGTACGCCACCCGGATACCGGTGTACGAGGTCTCCATCGGTGACTACGTGCTGGCCGGCGGCGAGGCGGCCGTCCTGGTCGTCACGGAGGCCGTCGCCCGGCTGCTGCCCGGCGTCCTCGGCAACGCCGAGTCCCACCGCGACGACTCCTTCGCGCCCGGCGCCATGGCCAACCTCCTGGAAGGCCCCGTCTACACCAAGCCGCCCCTGTGGCGCGGCCGGGACATCCCCGACGTCCTGCTCAGCGGCCACCACGGGAAGATCGCCCGCTGGCGGCGCGACGAGGCGCTGCGGCGCACCACCGCCAACCGGCCCGACCTGATCGAGCGCTGCGACCCGAAGGCGTTCGACAAGAAGGACCGCGAGATGCTGTCCATCCTGGGCTGGGAGCCGGACCCGCAGGGGGAACCGTACGGCCGATTTTGGCGCAGGACCGGCGGCGTGGAAGAATAGGCCGCTGTTGTGCGCCCGTCCGGCGTGCGCCCCTGCCACAGGGGGACACGACGCCCGCCCCGATCCGCACACCACCGATCCGAACACCTAGATGCCGTTGATGACCTGTGGCATCAGCGAAGAAAGCAGACGAAATGTCCCACCTGCTCGACACCGTCGACGCCGCGTCGCTGCGCAGCGACGTCCCCGCCTTCCGCCCGGGCGACACGGTCAACGTCCACGTCCGCGTCATCGAGGGCAACCGCTCCCGTGTGCAGCAGTTCAAGGGCGTCGTGATCCGCCGCCAGGGTTCCGGCGTGCGCGAGACCTTCACGGTCCGCAAGGTCTCCTTCTCCGTCGGCGTCGAGCGCACCTTCCCGGTGCACACCCCGATCGTGGAGAAGATCGAGCTCGTCACTCGCGGTGACGTCCGTCGCGCGAAGCTGTACTACCTGCGCGAGCTGCGCGGCAAGGCCGCGAAGATCAAGGAGAAGCGCGACAACTGAGCGCCTCCCGGGGTCCACAGGGGGGCCGGATAACATCTGGCCCCGATGGACACCGAAGCACAGCCGACGGAGCGCGACCGCTCCTCCCGGCCCGACGACACCGAGGAGACCTCGGACACAGCGGGCCGGGAGGACCGGTCGCGTTTCGCGTTGGCGGCCCGGCTCGCCGACCTGCTGCCGGCCGGGCGGCTCACCCTGACCGCGCTGACCGGCCTGCTGTTCCTGCTGCTGCTCAACATGTTCGTCGTGCAGCCGTTCGAGATCCCCAGCGGGTCGATGGAGCGCGGATTGAGGATCGGCGACCGGGTTCTCGTAAATAAGCTGGCGTACCGTTTCGGGGCCGAGCCGCGGCGCGGGGACGTCGTCGTGTTCGACGGCACCGGCTACTTCGGGAACGCCGACTACGTCAAACGCGTCGTGGGGGTGGGGGGAGACCGCGTGGTGTGCTGCGACACGGAGGGGAGGCTTCGGGTGAACGGTCGGTCCGTCGACGAGTCGGCGTTCCTGTACCCCGGTGACAGCGCGTCCGCCGTGCCCTTCGACGTCGTGGTGCCCGACGGGTCGCTGTTCGTCCTCGGCGACCACCGCAGCGCCTCCAGCGACTCCCGCGACCACCTGGGCTCGCCCGGCGGCGGCATGATTCCGGTCACCGGTGTCATCGGCCGCGCGGACTGGATCGCCTGGCCCTTCGGCCGCGTCGGCCGGCTCGACCGTCCCGGCGCCTACGCGCGCGTGCCCGCGGCGGACGGCGGCCATGGGTAACCGCGGCAAGCCGCGCGGCGCGCCCAGCGGTCCCGCGGAGAATCTGCTGCCCACCGGCACCCGCCGCGCCTCCGGCCCGCCCGGGGGGCGCACGCGCGCGGAGCGTCGCAAGCTCCAGCGCAAGGTCAAGCGGCGCCGGCGCCGTTCGGCGATCAAGGAGATACCGCTCCTGGTCGGCGTGGCCGTGCTCATCGCGCTCGTGCTGAAGACGTTCCTCGTCCAGGCCTTCGTGATCCCCTCGGGCTCCATGGAGCAGACGATCCGGATCGGCGACCGGGTCCTGGTCGACAAGCTGACCCCGTGGTTCGGCTCCGAGCCGGAGCGCGGCGACGTCGTCGTCTTCAAGGACCCCGGCGGCTGGCTCAAGGACGAACAGCCCGCCCAGAAGAAGGACGACCCGGTCGTCGTCAAGCAGGTCAAGGAGGGCCTGACCTTCATCGGCCTGCTGCCCTCCGACAACGAGCAGGACCTGATCAAGCGGGTGGTCGGCGTCGGCGGCGACCGGGTGCGGTGCTGCGACGAGCAGGGGCGGGTCACCGTCAACGGCGTCCCCCTGGTCGAGGACTACCTGTACCCGGGCAACGAGCCGTCCGCGACGGAGTTCGACGTCACCGTCCCCCGGGGCCGGCTGTGGGTGATGGGCGACCACCGGGCCAACTCCGCGGACTCCCGCTACCACCAGAAGTCCGACTACGGCGGCACCGTCTCCGTGGACGAGGTGGTGGGCCGGGCCGTCGTGATCGCCTGGCCGTTCGACCACTGGACCACCCTGGAAGAACCGAAAACCTTCGCTTCCCTGTCCGACTCGGCATCCGGGACGACCGCCGCGCCGCAGCCGTCGCATAGGGTTGCCCCCGACGATCCGAACGGAACGATCCGGCTCCCGACCCCTGCGGAACTCCCGCTCGTTATGGGAGTGGTGGGCCTGCGCCGCGTCTGGGGCAGGCAGCGGCACGGAGTAAGGAGTTGGCGTGGGGGATGTGGCGGTAGGCGCACGGTCCGGACACGACGGCGAGGAGCCCCGCGGACGTTCCGTGGAAGCAGCCCCCCAGTCAGTCGAGGACGGCACGGTGACGGACGAACAGAGCGGCCCCGAGGACCACACGCCGGACGGGCCCGACGGCCCTGACGGCGGCGCGTCCGAGGGGAGGACGCAGCGCTCCTTCTGGAAGGAGCTGCCGATCCTGGTCGGCATCGCCCTGGTGCTCGCGCTGCTGATCAAGACGTTTCTGGTGCAGGCGTTCTCGATCCCCTCCGACTCGATGCAGAACGCCCTCCAGAAGGGCGACCGGGTCCTGGTCGACAAACTGACCCCGTGGTTCGGCTCCGAGCCGGAGCGCGGCGAGGTCGTCGTCTTCCACGACCCGGACAACTGGCTCGCGGGCGAGCCCGTGGCCGACCCGAACGCCTTCCAGACCTTCCTGAGCTGGATCGGCCTGATGCCGTCCGCGGAGGAGAAGGACCTGATCAAGCGGGTCATCGGCGTCGGCGGCGACACCGTCGAATGCCGGAACACCGGCCCGCTGAAGGTCAACGGCAAGGCGCTCGACGAGCCCTACGTCTACCCCGGCAACACGCCGTGCAGCAACGACGACCAGGGCGGCCAGTTCAAGGTCGAGGTGCCCGAGGGCTACATCTGGGTGATGGGCGACCACCGCCAGAACTCCCGCGACTCCCGTTACAACCAGGCCGACGCCAACAAGGGCATGGTCCCGGTGGACAAGGTCGTCGGCCGCGCGGTCTTCAAGGCCTGGCCGGTCGACCGCTGGGGCACCCTGCCGGTGCCGCCCACCTTCGACCAGCCGGGTCTGGACGCGGGGGCGTCCTCCGCCGCGGCGGCGCAGGTCGCCGCTCCGAACGCGCTGGCGCTCGCCGCGGTGCTGCCGGTGGCGCTGTGGCGCCGGCGCCGGATCACCGTCCGGCCGACCCGCTGAGCGGGGTCCGGTGCGCGGACGCGCGGGGCTGACCGGCTCCCGTACCGCCGGGTAGGGTGCGGATCCATGGGTGGCGAGAGCACGATACGTACGGCCCCGCGCGGCGGCACAGCGAGCGACGGCCCGGCGGGCGGCCGGCTCGGACAGCGACTGTCCGGGCTGGCGGTCGCGCTGGGCCTGGTGCTGTTCCTCGGCGGTTTCGCCTGGGCGGCCGTCGTCTACCGGCCCTACACCGTGCCCACCAACTCCATGGCGCCGACGATCGACGCGGGCGGCCGGGTGCTGGCGCAGCGCGTCGACGGCGCGGAGGTGCGCCGCGGCGACGTCGTGGTCTTCCGGGACACCGACTGGGGTGACGCGCCGCTGATCAAGCGGGTGGTCGGGGTCGGCGGGGACCGGGTGTCCTGCTGCCGGGACGGCCGGCTCACGGTCGACGGGCGGCAGATCGACGAGCCCTATCTCGACGACGGTCGGGTGACCGGGGCGTACGCCTTCCGCGAGGTGACCGTGCCCGAGGGGCGGCTGTTCCTGCTCGGCGACGAGCGGCACGGCTCGCTGGACTCCACCGCCCACCTCACGGACGCGGCCCGTGGCAGCGTGGCGCGCGACGCGGTCTCCGCGCGGGTGGACGCAGTGGTCTGGCCGATGGAGGGCATGCTGACGCGCCCGACCGGCTTCGAGGCACTCGGCCCCCTGTCCGCCCCGGGGCCGCTGCGCACGATCGGCTACCTGATCGGCGCCGGGGCGGTGCTGGTGCTCGGCGGCGCGGCGTACGGCCCGATCGCCAAGCTGGCCGGCGCGGGCCGCCGAAAGGACCGGACGGAGCCCGCCGGTGCAAGCTGATCCGAGTACGGGCACGCCGTACGACGGGCCGGCCGACGAGGTGCGCAAGGTGGCCCGCGTGGTACTGCTCGACCCCGACGACCGGATCCTGCTCCTGCACGGCCATGAGCCGGACGACCCGGCCGACGACTGGTGGTTCACGCCGGGCGGCGGCCTGGAGGGCGACGAGACCCGTGCACAGGCCGCCCTGCGGGAACTCGCGGAGGAGACGGGAATCACAGAGGTCGAGCTGGGGCCGGTGCTGTGGCGGCGGCGGTGCTCCTTCCCCTTCGCCGGGCGGCGCTGGGACCAGGACGAGTGGTACTACCTGGCCCGTACGGCGCAGACCGCGACCGAGCCGGCCGCGCTCACCGAACTGGAGCGGCGCAGCGTCGTCGGAGCGCGCTGGTGGACCTGTCGGGAACTGGCCGACGCGCGTGAGACGGTGTACCCGACCAGACTCGCCGAGCTGCTGAGCAGGCTGCTCGACGAAGGTCCTCCGGCCAGGCCCGAGATCCTTGACACGGAAATCGCCTAGGGGTCCACGGGACTGGCGCACAATGGGGGGATCGCACGGCTGAAGGGGAACATGCCATGAGCGCCGAGGACCTCGAGAAGTACGAGACCGAGATGGAGCTCAAGCTCTACCGGGAGTACCGCGATGTCGTCGGTCTGTTCAAATACGTGATCGAGACCGAGCGGCGCTTCTATCTGACCAACGACTACGAGATGCAGGTGCACTCGGTCCAGGGTGAGGTGTTCTTCGAGGTGTCCATGGCGGACGCCTGGGTGTGGGACATGTACCGGCCGGCCCGGTTCGTCAAGCAGGTCCGCGTCCTCACGTTCAAGGACGTGAACATCGAGGAGTTGAACAAGAGCGACCTGGAACTGCCCGGCAGCTGATCGTCACCCGAACAGGTGGTGGGGTTGTCCACAACCGGCGGGTAGCCCACCAAGATCCACTCGCCGGGTCCGGATGCGTGACGGTTGGCGCCGGAGGTGGTGCCGACATGAACGCACGAAGTGCGACGGGCAGGTACGGCGAGGATCTGGCGGCGAGGCGACTGGCCGAGGCCGGCATGACGGTGGTGGAGCGCAACTGGCGCTGCGGCAGGACCGGCGAGATCGACATCGTCGCCCGGGACGGCGACGCGCTCGTCGTCTGCGAGGTCAAGACCCGCCGGGGCGGCTCCTTCGAGCACCCCATGGCCGCGATGTCCCCGGAGAAGGCCGCGCGGCTGCGGGACCTCGCCGAGCGCTGGATCCAGTCGCACGGCGGAGCGCCGCCCGGCGGGGTCCGCATCGACCTGGTCGGGGTGGTCCTGCCGGACCGCGGCGCCCCGGTGGTCGAGCACGCGCGGGGGGTGGCGTGATGGGCTTCGCCCGCACCTGTTCGGTCACCCTCGTGGGCGTCGAGGGCGTGGTGGTCGAGGTGCAGGCCGACCTCGAACCGGGAGTCGCGGCGTTCACGCTCGTGGGCCTGCCGGACAAGAGCCTGACGGAGAGCCGGGACCGGGTCCGGGCCGCGGTGGTGAACTCCGGGGCCGAGTGGCCCCAGAAGAAGCTGACGGTGGGACTCAGCCCGGCTTCGGTGCCCAAAGCGGGCAGCGGTTTCGATCTCGCTGTTGCCTGTGCCGTTCTCGGGGCGAGCGAGCGGATCGACCCGCGGGTGCTCGCCGACATCGTGATGATCGGCGAGCTGGGCCTGGACGGCCGGGTGCGGCCGGTGCGGGGCATCCTGCCGGCCGTGCTGGCCGCGGCGGACGCCGGTTACGAGCAGGTCGTCGTGCCGGAGTGCGCGGCGGCCGAGGCGTCGCTGGTTCCCGGGGTGTCCGTGCTGGGGGTGCGCAGCCTGCGCCAGCTGATCGCGGTCCTGGCCGACGAACCGGTGCCCGACGAGGAACCCCTCGACGAGGGACGCCCCGACCCGCTGCTCGCCGGGCTGCGGGTGCCGGGCGCCGGGGCGGCCACCGGCATGCACGGCACGCACGCCGGGCACGACGCCGGACACGACCTGGCCGACGTCGTGGGCCAGATCGCGGCGCGCACGGCGGTGGAGGTCGCCGCCGCGGGCGGTCACCATCTGTTCCTGGAAGGGCCGCCGGGAGCCGGCAAGACGATGCTGGCGGAGCGGCTGCCCGGCATCCTGCCCCGGCTCGGCCGGGAGGAGTCGCTGGAGGTCACGGCCGTGCACTCGGTGGCGGGTCTGCTGCCGCCGGACAAGCCGATGATCGACGCCGCCCCCTACTGCGCCCCGCACCACTCGGCCACCATGCAGTCGCTCGTCGGCGGCGGCCACGGCGTCGCCCGGCCCGGCGCGGTGTCCCTGTCGCACCGCGGGGTGCTCTTTCTGGACGAGGCCCCGGAATTCGGCTCGCAGGCCCTCGACGCGCTGCGGCAGCCGCTGGAGTCGGGGCACGTGGTGATCGCCCGCAGCGCGGGGGTGGTGAGGTTCCCGGCGAAGTTCCTGATGGTCCTCGCGGCCAACCCCTGCCCCTGCGGCCGCTACTCCCTCACCGGCGACCTGTGCGAGTGCCCGCCCTCGGCGGTCCGCCGGTACCAGGCCCGGCTGTCCGGGCCGTTGCTCGACCGGGTCGACCTGCGGGTGGAGGTGGACCGGGTGACACGGGCCGAGCTGGTCGACCGGGGGACGCGCGGCGAGTCCAGCGCGACGGTCGCCGACCGGGTGCGGGCGGCCAGGGAGCGCGCCACGGCGCGGCTCGCGGAGACTCCGTGGCGGACCAACAGCGAAGTGCCCGGCCGGGAGCTGCGCAGCCGGTGGCAGGCTGCGCCGGGCGCCATGGACGAGGCCGAGCGCACGCTGGAGCGGGGGGCGCTGACGGCCCGCGGACTCGACCGGGTCCTGCGCGTCGCCTGGACGATCGCCGACCTGGTCGGCCACTCCCGCCCCGACGCCACGGACGTGGCCCTGGCACTGCAACTGCGCACGGGGGTGCCGCGGGGGGTGCCCATGGCGATCGGGGCGTTGACGTGAGCGGGGGTGAGGCGCGGGGCGCGCGGGCGTGGGACGGCGACCGGTCGGGAGGGGACGTGGCACGCGGCGGCGGGGCCTGGGCTTCCGGGGAGCAGCCTGGTCCCGGGCGGGCCGACTGCGAGCCGCGCACCGGCGGCTGGACCGCCGCTCCCGAGTCCGGCACCCGGTCCGTTCCTGAGTCCGGCACGCGGTCCGTTCCTGAGTCCGGCACCCGGTCCGTTCCTGAGTCCGGCACCGGGCCCGCTCCCGAGTCCGGCACCCGGTCCGCCCCTGGGGCCGGCACCGAGCCCGCCCCTGGGTCCGGCGCGGATGCGCCTCGTCCCGAGCTGCTCGCCCGGGTCTTCCTCACCCGGGTCCTGGAGCCCGGGGACGAGGCGGGCGGACGGTGGGTGCGGGAGTTGGGGGCCGGTGAGGTGGTGCGGCGACTGCGGGACGGGGGCAGGCCGCTGCCCGGGGTGAGCGCCAGGCGGTGGGCCGGGATACGGGCGCGGGCCGCGCGGGCCGAGCCGGAACGGGACCTCGCGGTCGCGCGGGCGTCGGGGGTGCGGTTCGTGTGCCCGGGTGCGGCCGAGTGGCCCGGGCAGCTCGACGACCTGGGGGACGCCCGGCCGCTCGGGCTGTGGGTGCGCGGGCCGGCCGGCCTGCGCATGTGGGCGCTCCGATCCGTCGCCCTCGTCGGCGCGCGGGCGTGCACCGAGTACGGGTCGCACATGGCGGTCACCCTCGCCGCGGGGCTGGCCGAGCGCGGCTGGGTGGTCGTCTCCGGCGGAGCCTACGGCGTCGACGGGGCCGCCCATCGGGGCGCCCTCGGCGCGGGCGGCGCCACCGTCGCCGTACTCGCCTGCGGCGTCGACCGGCCCTATCCGCGCGGACACGCCCAGCTGATCGGCCGGATCGCGGAACAGGGCCTGGTGGTCGGGGAGTTGCCGCCCGGCGAGCATCCGACACCCAGCCGGTTCGTGCTGCGCAACCGGGTCATCGCCGCGCTGACCCGGGGCACCGTGGTGGTGGAGGCCGCCCACCGCAGCGGATCCCTGGTCACCGCGCGGGCGGCGCAGCGGCTGGGGCGGCACACCATGGGCGTGCCGGGGCCCGCCACCAGCGCGCTGTCCGCCGGTGTGCACGAGCTGCTGCGCGGTGGCGCCGAGCTGGTCACCGACGCCGCCGAGGTCGTAGAACTCGTCGGGGAAGTGGGCGAGCTGGCCCCGGAGCGGCGCGGCCCGGTGCTGCCGCGCGACCTGCTGGAGCCGGCCGCCCGCCGGGTTCTCGCCGCGCTGCCGGGCTCCTCGGCGGCCGGGCCGGCCGAGATCGCGCGGGTCGCGCTGACCACACAGGACGACGCCATCGCGAGACTGTACGAACTCAGAGCGCTTGGTTACGTCGAACGACACGGCGATGACTGGAAGTTGACACGCCAGGCGGTGACGTCCGTTCGAGAGGGCCGCGCCGCCCGCTGACCCAGCGTGTTCGGCCGTCCGGGGGAACCGCCGCGGTCCTGCCGGAAGCCCTTGTGGAATCGCGGAGTTGACGCCTTCCGGCGATGACGCACAGCGACCGCGGTGACCCGGTGGTGCGGCCGGTCGAACGCATCCCGGTACCGGCGTCCGGCCGTTCTTCGCACACCGCGACTCTTCAGTCACGCTACGCTCACGAGGATCTCGGACGAACCAACAGAATCAGCACCGGCGCAAGCAGCAGAGCCGGCAGGACCAACGGACAGAACCACCAGACGGCGAACCGACGGCAAGGACCGACAGGTCACCCAGGCAGCACCCTCACGGCAGAACGGCACAAGGCGACGAATGCCCCAGCACACCTCCGGGTCCGACCGGGCGGCGATCCCCCCAGCCGCCCGCGACGGTGGCAGCGTGCGGCCGCCCGCTCCCTCGACGCTCGACGAGCTGTGGCGGTCGTACAAGGCGACGGGGGACGAGCGGCTGCGGGAGCAGCTGATCCTGCACTACTCGCCGCTCGTGAAGTATGTGGCGGGACGGGTGAGCGTCGGCCTGCCGCCCAACGTCGAGCAGGCCGATTTCGTCTCCTCCGGCGTGTTCGGGCTGATCGACGCGATCGAGAAGTTCGACATCGACCGGGAGATCAAGTTCGAGACGTACGCGATCACCCGGATCCGGGGCGCGATGATCGACGAGCTGCGCGCGCTGGACTGGATCCCGAGGTCGGTGCGGCAGAAGGCGCGGAACGTGGAGCGGGCGTACGCGACCTTGGAGGCCCGGCTGCGGCGTACTCCGAGCGAGAGCGAGGTGGCCGCCGAGCTGGACATCGCGGTGGAGGAACTGCACGCGGTTTTCAGCCAGTTGTCGCTGGCGAACGTCGTGGCCCTGGAGGAGCTGCTGCACGTCGGCGGCGAGGGCGGCGACCGGCTGAGCCTGATGGACACGCTCGAGGACACCACGGCGGACAACCCGGTGGAGGTGGCCGAGGACCGGGAGCTGCGGCGGTTTCTGGCACGGGCGATCAACACGCTGCCGGAGCGGGAGAAGACCGTGGTCACGCTGTACTACTACGAGGGCCTGACGCTCGCCGAGATCGGCAATGTGCTCGGCGTCACCGAGAGCAGGGTCAGCCAGATCCACACCAAGTCGGTGCTCCAGCTGCGCGCGAAGCTGGCCGGCTTCGGCCGGTGATCCGCGTCCGCCCGTACCGGTCCAAAGCGGTGCGCGTCACTCCCGCTCGCCGGAGTGGCTCCGTACAGTGGACGTCGTGCCAAGGATTCGAGCGGCCTCCGTGGCCGAGCACCGGTCGATGCAACGAGCCGCCCTGCTGGACGCGGCTCGCTCCCTGCTGTCCGAGGGCGGTACGGAGGCGCTGACCTTCCCGGCCCTCGCCGAGCGCACGGGACTGGCGCGGTCGTCCGTGTACGAGTACTTCCGCTCGCGGGCGGCCGTGGTCGAGGAACTGTGCGCCGTCGACTTCCCGGTCTGGGCGGCCGAGGTCGAGGCCGCGATGGCTGCGGCCGACGAGGCCGAGGGCAAGGTCGAGGCCTATGTCCGCAAGCAGCTGGAACTGGTCGGCGACCGCCGGCACCGGGCCGTCGTCGCGATCTCCGCGAGCGAGCTGGACGCCGGCGCCCGTGAGAAGATCCGTGCCGCGCACGGGGGCCTGGTGGCGATGATCGGCGCCGCGCTGGCAGACCTGGGCCATACCGAGCCGCGACTCGCGGCGATGCTGCTCCAGGGCGTCGTGGACGCGGCGGTGCGCCGTATCGAGCTGGGCGCGGCGGAGGATCCGGGGGCCATCACCGAGGCCGCGGTGGCCATGGCCCTGCGGGGCGTGCGGGGCTGACCGGCCCCTGCGCCGGGCCGAGGGGCTCACGGCCCCTGCGCCGGGCCGAGGGGCTCACGGCCCCTGCGCCGGGCCGAGGGGCTCGCGGTCGCTGCCCCGGGCCACGGGTCTCACGGCCCCTGCGCCGGTCCGCGGGTCGGCCGGGCAGCGGCACCCCCAGTACCGGCAGCAGTCTCGACGGCCCCCGGCGCAGCAGCCACGGCGGCAGCAGGGACAGCGGGTCCAGATAGGCCTCCCCGCGCCGCAGGCCCCAGTGGACGCAGGGCGTCGTGCAGTGGGAGCCGGTCGCCTCGACCGTGCCGATCATCTGGCCGGGAATCACCTCGTCGCCCTTGACCACGGTCACCCGTACGGGTTCGAACGTGGTGCGCAGCGCGGGCGTACCCGTGCCTGTCAGGGTCACGGCGACCACGCCCTTTCCGGCCACCCGGCCCGCGAAGGTCACCCGCCCCGCCGCGACCGCACGGACGGGCGCCCCCGCAGGCGCCGCGAGGTCGACCCCGCGGTGACCGCGGGCGTACGGCGTCGGCGGCGGCTCCCAGCCCCGGGACACCACGGGACGCACCCCCACCGGCCAGTTCCGGCCGACCGCAGGCACAGGCGGCGGCGGTGGGCTCGGCGTCCGCGGCGCCGATACGGCCGGGGCCCGGGGCGGTGCGGAAGCAACCCGCGGGGCCGGGGCCGCCCCGGCCGGGAGGATCGCGACAGCGGTCAGCAGCGCGAGGACGAGGAACGGCAACAGCCCCGCCGCACCCCTCGTCGCCCATCGGTACGCAGGTACGGAACACATGACGGCCACCGTCCCGCACCCCGGGCGAGCAGGGCCGCAGCCTGTGGACCGCCCGCAGGTTGTGGACAGCCGCGTCACCCGGCGGTGCGACGGTCCCGTACACTTCTCGTGGCGACCCGGGCCACCGGGTCGACTTCGCACGCCCCGGTACCTCCCCGGTATCAGCGCCCCTCGGTCCTTCGCGGCAACGGCGCACAGCGGGCGTCAGGCGCGGCAGCCGTCCGGCAGCCGCGGCACAACCGAGAAATTCAAGGAGATACGGCCATGGCCGTCGTCACGATGCGGGAGCTGCTGGAGAGCGGCGTCCACTTCGGTCACCAGACCCGTCGCTGGAACCCGAAGATGAAGCGCTTCATCTTCACCGAGCGCAACGGCATCTACATCATCGACCTGCTCCAGTCGCTGTCGTACATCGACCGCGCCTACGAGTTCGTCAAGGAGACCGTCGCCCACGGCGGCACGGTCATGTTCGTCGGCACGAAGAAGCAGGCGCAGGAGGCCATCGCCGAGCAGGCCACCCGCGTCGGCATGCCCTACGTCAACCAGCGCTGGCTGGGCGGCATGCTCACCAACTTCTCCACCGTCTACAAGCGTCTGCAGCGCCTCAAGGAGCTCGAGCAGATCGACTTCGAGGACGTGGCCGCCTCCGGCCTCACCAAGAAGGAGCTGCTGGTCCTCTCGCGCGAGAAGGCCAAGCTGGAGAAGACCCTCGGCGGTATCCGCGAGATGCAGAAGGTGCCCAGCGCCGTCTGGATCGTGGACACCAAGAAGGAGCACATCGCGGTCGGCGAGGCCCGGAAGCTCAACATCCCGGTCGTCGCCATCCTCGACACCAACTGCGACCCCGACGAGGTCGACTACAAGATCCCGGGCAACGACGACGCGATCCGCTCCGTCACCCTGCTCACCCGCGTGATCGCCGACGCGGTGGCCGAGGGCCTCATCGCCCGCTCCGGTGTCGCCACCGAGGGCAAGGGCGAGAAGGCCGCCGGCGAGCCGCTGGCCGAGTGGGAGCGCGACCTGCTCGAGGGCGAGAAGAAGGCCGACGGCGAGGACAGCGCCGAGAAGCCGGCCGAGGCCCCCGCTGCCGAGGCCCCCGCTGCCGAGGCCGCCGCCGAGGAGGCCCCCGCCGCCGAGGCTCCGGCCGCCGAGGCTCCGGCCGCCGAGGGCGAGCAGGCCTGACCGCCGACGTCAGCGTTGACGGCGGGGGCGGTGACATGAACTCCGCCCCCGCCGTTCACCCGTAGGTCAGCATCGAGTCGCGGATCTGCATCTACATGTGGATCGCAGACCGTGCAGATCTCCGATCCTCCAGACTTCGAGAAAGACTCACAGACTCATGGCGAACTACACCGCCGCCGACGTCAAGAAGCTCCGCGAGCTCACCGGCGCCGGCATGATGGACTGCAAGAAGGCGCTGGACGAGGCCGAGGGCAACGTCGAGAAGGCCGTCGAGGCGCTCCGTATCAAGGGCCAGAAGGGCGTCGCCAAGCGCGAGGGCCGCTCCGCCGAGAACGGCGCCGTGGTCTCCATCATCGCCGGCGACAACTCCTCCGGCGTCCTGGTCGAGCTGAAGTGCGAGACGGACTTCGTCGCCAAGGGCGACAAGTTCCAGGCCGTCGCCAAGACCATCGCCGAGCACGTCGCCAAGACTTCCCCGGCCGACATCGAGGCGCTGCTCGCCTCCGAGATCGAGCCCGGCAAGACGGTCCAGGCGTACGTGGACGAGGCCAACGCCAACCTCGGCGAGAAGATCGTCCTGGACCGCTTCGCGCAGTTCGCGGACGGCTTCGTGACCGCGTACATGCACCGCACCATGCCCGACCTGCCCCCGCAGATCGGTGTCCTGGTCGAGCTGGACAAGCCGAACGCCGAGGTCGCCAAGGGCGTCGCGCAGCACATCGCCGCCTTCGCGCCGAAGTACCTCTCCAAGGAGGACGTGCCGGCCGACGTCGTCGAGTCGGAGCGCCGCATCGCCGAGGAGACCACCCGCGCCGAGGGCAAGCCCGAGGCCGCGATCGCCAAGATCGTCGAGGGTCGCCTGAACGGCTTCTTCAAGGACGCCACGCTGCTCGGTCAGCCGTACGCCCTCGACAACAAGAAGTCGGTCCAGAAGGTCCTGGATGAGGCCGGTGTCACCCTGAAGCGCTTCTCGCGCATCAAGGTCGGCATCTGAGTCCGAACCGCGAGCGACTCGCGGACCCGGGCGGAACGCCGTGAGGAATACCGCTAGGGTCGACCGCAGTCGTCCGTGCCGTGCGCGCCGGCGCCCGGCGGGTCACGGACGACAGCAGATCTGACGAGGAGGCCATTGCCGCGTAGGGGATGTGAACCCACCACCGGCAATGGCCTTCTTCGTATGTGCACCACGTATGAAGAGGCGAGAACCCCATGACGACGCAGGCCCAGAAGAGCGACGACGGCAAAGTACCCGGCCGGTTTCTGCTGAAGCTGTCCGGTGAGGCCTTCTCCGGCGGCGGGGGCCTGGGCGTCGACCCGGACGTGGTGCACGCCATCGCCCGCGAGATCGCGGCCGTCGTCCGCGACGGCGCGCAGATCGCCATCGTCATCGGCGGCGGCAACTTCTTCCGCGGCGCCGAACTCCAGGTCCGCGGCATGGACCGGGCCCGCTCCGACTACATGGGCATGCTCGGCACCGTGATGAACTGCCTCGCCCTCCAGGACTTCCTGGAGAAGGAGGGCATCCAGTGCCGGGTGCAGACCGCCATCACCATGGGGCAGGTCGCCGAGCCGTACATTCCGCTGCGCGCCGTACGGCACCTGGAGAAGGGCCGCGTGGTGATCTTCGGCGCCGGTATGGGCATGCCGTACTTCTCCACCGACACCACCGCCGCCCAGCGCGCCCTGGAGATCGACGCCGAGGCGTTGCTGATGGGCAAGAACGGCGTCGACGGTGTCTACGACTCCGACCCCAAGACCAACCCGGACGCGGTCCGGTTCGACTCCCTCGGCTACGGCGACGTCATCACCCGGGACCTCAAGGTCGCCGACGCCACCGCCGTCACGCTGTGCCGCGACAACAAGCTGCCCATCGTGGTCTTCGAGCTGCTGAAGGAGGGCAATATCGCCCGCGCCGTCAAGGGTGAGAAGATCGGCACGCTCGTGGGTGACCAGGGCAGCCGGGACTGACCGGTGAACCACGCTGCCCGGCCGGGGGATGGACAATGTCCCGCCGGTCGGGAAACGTGCAGGAAGAAGACGCGACGCAGCCGGCCGCCGACCGCAGCCACGGAACCGCAGCCGGGCCTACTCAAGACACGCAGGAGCAAGTGGTGATCGAAGAGACCCTCCTCGAGGCCGAGGAGAAGATGGAGAAGGCCGTCGTGGTCGCCAAGGAGGACTTCGCCGCGATCCGCACCGGCCGTGCGCACCCGGCGATGTTCAACAAGATCGTGGCCGACTACTACGGCGCGCCGACGCCGATCAACCAGCTGGCTTCGTTCTCCGTGCCGGAGCCGCGCATGGCCGTCGTGACCCCGTTCGACAAGAGCGCGCTGCGCAACATCGAGCAGGCGATCCGCGACTCCGACCTGGGCGTCAACCCGAGCAACGACGGCAACATCATCCGCGTGGTGTTCCCCGAGCTGACCGAGGAGCGCCGCCGCGAGTACATCAAGGTCGCCAAGGGCAAGGGCGAGGACGCCAAGGTGTCCATCCGCTCGGTGCGCCGCAAGGCCAAGGACGCCATCGACAAGCTGGTCAAGGACGGCGAGGTCGGCGAGGACGAGGGCCGCCGTGCGGAGAAGGAGCTCGACGACACCACCGCGAAGTACGTCGCCCAGGTGGACGAGCTGCTCAAGCACAAGGAAGCGGAGCTTCTCGAGGTCTGATGAACGACTCTTCCTGGGGGGCGCCGCCGCACGCTGGGTACTGGGGGCCGTCCGACCGGGGGCCCCTCCAGGGGGTCGCCCCGGCGGGTCCCGCCTACGATGCGCTCGCCGCGCAGCAGACTCGCCCCATGCCCATCGTGCCCGACGTGTCCGCCCACGGCGGAGACCAGGATGACGAGAGGGGGGCCGCTCGGCCGGGCGGCCCCTCCTTCCGCGACCAGAGCCGGCCGGCGCCGCACCACGGCGCGGCCCCGCAGAATCCGGAGCCCATGCCCGACGCCCCGCAGCCGGCCCCCGCACCGCAGAAGAAGAGCGCGGGACGGGACCTGGGCGCGGCGATAGGGGTCGGCGTCGGACTCGGCGCGGTGATCGTCGTGTCGCTGTTCGTCGTCAAGGCCGTGTTCGTGGGCGTGATCGCGGTCGCCGCGGCCGTCGGGCTGTGGGAGCTGACCAAGCGGCTCGAGGAGCGCAAGCAGATCCACGTGCCGCTCGTGCCGCTCGCGGTGGGCGGCGCGGCGATGGTCGTCGCCGGTTATGCGCGGGGCGCCGAGGGCGCGTGGGTGGCCATGGCGCTCACGGCGCTGGCGGTGCTCGTGTGGCGGATGACCGCACCGCCGGAGAACTATCTCAGGGACGTGACGGCGGGCGTCTTCGCCGCGTTCTACGTCCCGTTCCTGGCGACGTTCGTCTCGATGATGCTCGCCGCGGACGACGGCCCGCGCCGGGTGCTGACGTTCCTGCTGCTGACGGTGGTCAGCGACACCGGGGCGTACGCGGTGGGCTGGCGGTTCGGCCGGCGCAAGCTGGCGCCGCGCATCAGCCCCGGCAAGACCCGCGAGGGGCTGCTCGGCGCGGTGGCGTTCGCCATGGCGGCGGGCGCGCTGTGCATGCAGTTCCTGGTGGACGACGGCGCCTGGTGGCAGGGCCTGCTCCTGGGCCTCGCGGTCGCCGCCAGCGCCACACTGGGCGACCTCGGCGAGTCCATGATCAAGCGGGACCTCGGCATCAAGGACATGGGTACCCTGCTGCCCGGGCACGGCGGCATCATGGACCGGCTGGACTCGCTGCTGCCGACGGCGCCGGTGGTGTGGCTGCTGCTGGTGCTGTTCGTGGGCAGCGGCTGACCGACGGCAGTGGGCGAGGGCCCGTCGTCCTTCGGGGCGGGGGGCCCTCGCCGCGTTCACGGGTTCCGGCTGGTACCTGCACGAGTGACTGCAGGCGTTCACAGGGGGAGAGCGACGATGAGCAGACGGACGAGACCCTGCCGCGCGTGCGGCGTCCCGGTCCGGCAGCCGCGGATACGGATCCGCAGGAGCCGCTACAAGTACTGCAAGGACCACCGTGAGGGCTGGTTCTCCGCGATCACGGATCTGCTGGGCGATCTCTAGCGCGGCGGGCGGGCGTCCGGGTCGGCGTTTTCGATCTGCGACACTGGTAGGACCATGCCCAAGCCCGGAGAACTGGCGTTTAGTCAGAGGTTCGGTCGTCTGGCCAGCGCATTTTTGGCTGCGCAGTGGGCCTGAGCAGTGTCGGGCCGTCATTGGGCCGTCGGACCGTCGGATGGTGGATGGCAACACGTCTGAGAGCCCTCCACATCCGGCGCGGAGGGCTCTCAGGGGCGGCGGAGAATATTTGGGGCTAACCCCGGCGACGACGGCGACGCACCGTCAGCCAGTAGCAGGCCATTGGCAACAACGCCGCGAGGATGAGAAGAGCGACCTGGGCATGCCACGGCATTCCCGGACCGATCAACTCCAGCGTCTTGGCCATCGCAAGGGGACCGATCACGCTTCCGCCGATGCCGACGACAAGTTCCGCCGTCTTCAACATCCGGTCGGTTTCCTTCTCAGGCACGGAGGCCGTCAGAGAAGGGCCGTTCGGCACCGTCGTGATCTTGACATAAGCGGCTCCGGTCGGTTCCTCACCCCCGCTCGGTGTCGCGTTGCCGCCGTTGTTCGGGTTGGACGGGTGCATGTTTTACCTCCATGCACCGTCCCCTCCAGGTCCTTCCTAGATGGGGACGGGTTGCAGCCATCGCATGGCAGACCCCCTTTCATTCCGTCACGTCACGTATTCAGCAATGCGCCGGACGTCGCGTCCGGCTGTCGCGTTCTAGCTCTTCCGATTGGTTTGGCGGGAAGGGCTACCGAGCAGCAGCTGCGAGTGGCCTGGATGCATGACGTTTCACGTTGAACTTCCTTTCCTGTTGGTTGGGTTGGCGCCACCCGAGACCCTTAGGCCCGGCCTCGGGAGGTGAGTCCACCGTAGCACGCTGACGCATTCTTGGTGAAAAAATGCACCTAGCTCTTGCGTCATCGGTGCATAAGGGTCCATGATGGATGCGGATCGGTGCGCCGTAGCGTGCAGAGCGGGTGCACATTCGCGCGCATCGTTAAGATCGATTACTACGGATCAAGACGGAGACCAAGGAAGGTATAGATATGCCGCGACCGACCCAGACCGCTCGCCCCGCTGCGAATGAGCGCTATTCGGTCACCCTCGTGCCGCCGGCAGTGGAAGCCATCGAGCAGCTCACTGCAGCCACAGGGCTAACCAAGACAGACGTGATCAATCGAGCGGTGCAGATTTATGCGTTCATTGAAGAACGCATGCGTGAAGGCAGTGACGTGTTGCTTCGCAATCGAGATGGCGAGACCGAGCGTGTCCACATCGTCTAGCCGTTTCGTCCAGCCCTGCGACGACGTGAACCCAGCTCAGGTACAGGGAAGGGGCGGCAACCTCGATATGGTTGCCGCCCCTTCCGTGCACTAGTCGGTGGACCGTCAGGGCTCCTGAGCCATGCCGAAGACATCGTCCAAAGCCCGGCGTGCGCGCTCGGTGCTGCTGGGCATCAGGTGGGCGTACACCCGCAGCGTCATCGCCGGATCGGCGTGGCCCAGGTACTCGCTCACGGCCTTGATGCTCTCGCCCGCGTCCAGGAGGACCGAGGCGTAGAAGTGGCGAAGGGCGTGCATCCCGTGCTGCCGAGCTGAGGCGTACGGCTTGCCGGGTTCCGGCGTCGGGATGAGGCCGGCCGCGGCGAGGGCGCGCTTCCACTCGTGAACGTTGAAGTTGCTCCGCCAGACGATCCCGCCGATCGTGTTCGTGAAGATCAGGCGCCGTTCGGTGAGCGGGCCGTCCGGCCTGCCCCATGGCAGCTTGATGGCCACGGGCGGGTGACGATCCATGTGCTGGCGCAGGGCCGAGGCGACCGAGGACGGCAGCGGCACGTCACGCTCCTTGTTGCCCTTGGGCGGAGCGAAGACCGCTATGCCCCGGATCAGCTTGACCTGAGTGGTGACCCGCAGGGTGTCGCTGTCGAGCAGCAAGGCGTGTTCGGCCAGGCCGATGATCTCGCCCTGTCGGAGGCCGCAGCCGCTGCCCACGTCGACCATGGCTCGGTAACGCTCGGGTAGGGCCTCGCGGACTGCGAGCACTTGGGAGGGGAGCCACGGCACGACCCGGGCGGTCGAGACGGCCGGTGGGCGGACAGATGCCGCCGAGCATGGGTTCCGGGCGAGGTGGCCGTCGTCCACGGCGGCCGACAGCACCGCACGGACGTTGGCGTAGATGTTGCGGGCGTAGGTGCCGCCTATCGAGTCGTTCTCCAGGTCGCGCACGAACTCGCGGATGTGGACCGGGCGGAAGGACCCGAGCGGACGCGGCCCGATGCGGGGGAAGGCGTGCAGGCGGAGCCGGGTTTCCACTCCGATACGGGTGTTCAGGTCGGTCGTCTGTCCGGCGATCCAGCGTTCGGCGTACTGCTGGAAGGTGATCCGGGCGGCCTTGGGGTCGACGTACTGGCCACGGGACATGTCGGCAGCCGTCTCGGCCAGCCACTCTTCCGCCCGGCGCTTCTGGCGGTCGGGGAAGGACCGGCTCTTTTCGGTGCCGTCCGGCCCGACGTACCGGGCCCGGTAGCGGAGGCCGCTGCCGTAGCGATCCGTCTTCACCTTCACCGGCTTGCCGTCCGGGCCTGTCTCGGTCTTGTACCAGCGATCCTGCACGTGCCCAGGCATCAGGCGGCCACCTCGGTCAGACCGTCGACCCACTGGCGAAGCCGTGCGGGGTCGTAGCGAAGATGCCGGCCGACGCGGAAGGCCGGAGGGCCAGTGCGCTTCCGCCGCCACTGGTACAGCGTCTCGACCGGAACGCCGAGCAGCTCGGCGACGTCAGCCGGGGTCAAGTACCGCTCAGGAAGGGTGCGGACGGTCATGCGGCGACTCCTTCCAGAGCCAGGTCTTGCAGGGCTTCACGGGCGGTTTGGCGGTTGAGTTGGAGGTCGCGGGCGATGGTGGCGGCGAGGACGGATTCGCCGGGGGTGTGGCCATGACCCGCGTACTGCCAGTCGGCGAGGACCAGGACGGTGTCCGGCTCCTGGTCGTCGAGGCCGAGGGCGGCGTGCTCCTGGGCGGCGCGGTAGTCGGCGCGAGCCTGGCGCAGGGCGCCGAGGGTGGTCGAGTAGCGGCGGGACTTCGAGGAGAAGTGGCCGCGGAAGCCGAGCATGTGAGCCCAGGCCCACAGGCGCCGGTCCGGGTACAGCGGGTCGAGTAGCTTGCACGCCTCGATGAGCCGTCGGGTGTGGTCCGGGACGCCGTGGCGGTCGAGTTCGGACAGTTCACCGATGCGGCGGTCGAGGGTGCCCGTGTTCTCGGCGGCCTTGGTGGCGTACTTGGCGACGTAGGAGGCGACGGCCTGTTCCGTGATGTCGGAGCCGTGCCCGAAGGCCTTGATCGGCCGGACATCGAGCTGTCGGCCCCAGCGGAAGGTCCGGGCCGGTTGGTCGGCGACGGCCGGGACGGAGACCGAGGTGTAGGAGTGCGCGGCAGCGGCCCGGATCGCGTCGGAGAGGAGATCGACCGTGGCCCAGGTCGGCGGCGGGGAGCCAGGGCCGTCCGGTCCGTCGAGGCGGATCACGGCATGGAAGTGCAGCGCACCCCGCTTCTGGAACTCCGCGACCTTGCCGTACGACAGCCGGGCAGACTCCTTCAACTCCCGCTGAGAGAGGCCGGCGCGGGCGGCGACTTCCCGACGGAGCCGGTTGGTGAAGCGTTGCCAGAGCTGTCCGGCGTGGTTGTTGAACAGCACCGTGCCTGCGTAGTCGTACGTCTCCGGGTCAAGGGCCGTGCCGAGAGCGGGATCGTCGGGGGTGTGGCGGGTGCCGCAGCGGCAGACGCCCCGGTCCGGGCGGTTGTGCACGCGGCCGAACGAGGGTGCGGTGAGGGTGGCGAAGACGCGGGGATGGTCGCGGACGGTGGCAGGGATGTCGCGGCGGTCGTCCCCGGCGAGCCCGGCGCGTATGAGGTGGTAGGTGTCGCCCGCGTACGTCCAGGCGCAGGACGGGCAGCGGGAGGCCCGGCGGTTGCCGCAGGCGAGGCGGAGCCGCCCGCCCGGTTCGCCCTCGGTGGAGTAGTGGTGCAGGGTCTCGCCGGTCGTCTTGTCCTTGTGCAGGACCCAGCCGGTCAGGTGGATGGGGTCGGCACAGCCGCCGGTGCGGCGGATCTGCTCGTGCCAGCGGTGGTAGTCAGAGGCCGAAGCCACCCTCAGCAGGTCGCCGAGGGTGGCACGGTCGAGCAGCTGCTCAGACACGGGCGCCCTCCCGGTCGGGGCGGGTGCGGGTGACGCCGAGGCCGTTGCAGGCCGGGCAGTGGGCGGTGATGGTGCGCAGGTGGCCACGGTGGTCGCGGCCGCCGAGGGTGACGGCGACGGAGGCGAAGCCGTCGCAGGCCGGGCAGATCCTAGGCGGGGGCGAGCTGTGGTGGGCCATGATGGTGGTTCCTTTCGATTGCGGTTGGAAGGAACGGCCCCGGGTGGCGGCGTGCTTGGCGGCTTGTGCGCCACCCGGCGGCCTCTCAGCGAGTGCTGTGTGAGCCTCGGCGGGTGCGGCCCTTGGCCGCGTACATGGCGGCGTCGGCAGCGGCGAGGGCGTCCGTCAGGAGGGGCACCGGCAGCTCCGCCACAGGGCAGACGCCGACTGAGGCGGCCAGCGGGAGGGGCGTCCCGTCATAGGGCAGCGGCCGGTGCAGCGCTGCTGTGAGTGCGTCGAGATCGGCGGCGGTCAGGTCCCGGATCACGGCGACGAATTCGTCCCCGCCCAGGCGGCCGGCGGTGCCGTTGTGTCCGCACCAGGCACGCAGTCGGTCGGCGGTGGCGACGAGGGCGGCGTCCCCCGCGGCGTGGCCGTGGGTGTCGTTCAGGGTCTTGAAGTGGTCGAGGTCGACCAGGAGCACGGCAGCGTTCGGGTGCCGGCGGATGAGGTGTTCGGCGCGGGCGGTCCATCCGGCGCGGGTGTGCAGGCCGGTGAGCGGGTCGCGGCGGGCGCAGGCGAGACGGCGGGTGAGGATGCCGCCGTGCACGGCCCAGCCCAGTAACGGCACGATGCTCGCGGCTATGTGCAAGTCCATGGCGTTGCTCCTTGACGATGGCGGTTGGCTGACGGAACCCGGTCCCAGGAGCGGCGGCGTGCTTGGCGGCTTGTGCGTCGCCCCTGGAACCGTTCAGCGGCGGTGCTGCGAGGAGATGAGCGAGCGGATCACCACGGCGCAGACGGCGACGGACGCGCCGGTGACGGCGACGGCCAGGAGCATCGAGACCAGGACGGCGCCGACGACCAGGACCACGGCCGTACCAGCACCCACCAGGGCGAGGGCTGTGCCGGGGGTGAGCTGGATCGTCGGGCGGGTCGACGCGGTCGGCGCAGGGGCGGGCGTCGGGTGGTGCTGGACCACGGTGGTCGGCTCGACGATGGTGGGCGGGGTGATGAGTCCGGTCGGGCTGGGCATGGTGGGGATCTTCGGGCGAAGCATGGCGGATTTCCCTTCGGGGCTACTTGCTGAGGGCGGTGTCGATGGCGGGGGCCAGGACGCTGTCGGCGAGGAGGTATCCGCCGAGGAGGAGGACGGCGACGAGCCACCAGGGCGGGCGGAGGAACTTGACGCCGAGGTAGCCGACGACGGCGAGGGCGAACCAGAGGGGGACCTGCACGGCGGTGTCTCCTAGCGGACGCGGCAGCGGTGGGTGCGGGCGGCGAGCTGGGCGGCACTCTGGCTGGAGTAGTCGGCGGACCAGCCGCAGCGGTCAGCGGTGCAGACGGCGGCGTACTTGGTCTGGCCGTGGCGGTCACGGTGGGTGCCGATCTGCACGGGGCCGATCCGCATCACGGAGTGGAAGTGGTCGCGGGCGGGCATGGCGGATGGTTCTCCTTCCGGGTCAGGCGAGCTGGGCGGCGATGGCGTCGGCGAGGTGGGGCGGGACGCCGAGTCGGGCGCGCAGGGTGTCGGTGTCGATCGGAGCGCCGGTGCGGTCGCGGTAGTCGGCGGCGACCTTGCGGGCGTGGTCGATGAGCACGGCGGGAACCGCGGGCACCGGGTCGGCGGGCGGAAGCGCCGGCGGCTCCTCCACCGGGGCCGGGGCGGGCTCCGGGTCCGGCGTGGCTTCGGGGGCCGGTTCGCGGTCGTCGGCGAGACCGGGTTCCGGGGCCGCGGCGGGTGCCGAGGCATCCGGGATCCGGTGGTCGCCGGAGTGTGCGAGGAGGGTTCCGCCGAGGAAGGCGAGCGCGGGCCATCCGGCGATGCCGAGGCGGAGCAGGGCGGGTGGGTCGGCCAGGTCGAGGAATCCGGCGGTGGCGACGTTGGCGCCGAGCGAGGCGAACAGGGCGATGAGGAACCAGCACCAGGCCAGCCGGGACGGGCCCTCACGGCGGAGTCGTCGCCAGGCGGCGACCAGGAGCAGGTCGACGCTGACCGGGTAGGCCCAGGCCTTCCAGCCGTCCTGTCCGGCAGCGGCGGCCAGGTCGTGCAGGTGGGCGAAGGACAAGGCTCCGGCGATGACGGCCTGGACCAGGACGGCGTCGACGCGCAGGCTGTGACGGGCGGGCATCAGGACTCCTCCCCGGTCGGCGGTTCGGGGAGCGAGGCGGCCAGGGAAGGGCTGACGGCGTCCACGAAGTCGAGGTCAGCGCCGGTCGTGTCGGCGTAGAGGGCGAGCTGGCCCAGGAGCAGGACCGTGCGGGCGAAGTCCTCGCAGTCGGGGCACATGGCGGGGTTCTCCCTTCATCAGACATGGCAGGGGTAGGAACCTGGCGCGAAGGGCGGTCGCACCGACCGTTGGGTGGGGGGAACTCAGGCCGTGACGGGAGCCGTCTTGGACAGCGGCACCAGGGCCTCGGAGGAACTGACCAGCTCGGGCCGGAAGGGGGCCAGTTCAGGCAGGACCGGTGTGCGGTCGGCGTGCCGGTTGCAGGTGTTCACGGCCTGGCGGAGCGAGGTGTGCGGGGCGCGGATGCGGTGCCAGCCGCCGGTCGAGTCACCGGCGATCGCCAGCCCGCGTGTCTCGGCGGGGATCTGGATGGCGGCCAGGACGGCGTCCGGGGAGATGTCGCCGAAGGCCATGTTGGCGCTGGTTTCGTCGTTGACGCGGTGGGCGGTGCGGCCGGTGAGCTGGGCGCGGAGCATGGTGATGCCCTTGCCGAGTTCGGAGCCGAAGCGCTGTCCGCAGATCTCCAGGTAGATGCCGGCCGCGCGGCCGAGCTGGGCGAGGCGGACCAGTGCGGTGATGATGCGGTCGCGCCGCTTCTCTTCCTCCTTGCTGGCGAACAGGGCGAGTTCGGCGACCTCGTCGACCAGGACCACGACCGGGACGGGACGGATGTCGTCGGGCAGGTCCCAGATGTCGGCGGCTATCTCGGCGTCGGGCACGGCGGAGGTGATGCGCTGCTCAGCCCGGATGAGTTGATAGACGCCTTCCATGCGGGACACGAGCGCGTCGAGGAGGTCGGCGGCGGTGTCGGGGTTGTCGGCGAGGGCGGAGAACCGGCGGGCCAGCGGGAACAGCTCCACCCCCTGTTTGCAGTCGATGCCGACCAGGGCGACGTCCATCGGGGCGAGCCCGGCGACCAGGTTGCGCTGGTAGACGGACTTGCCCGACTCGGTGGCGCCGAGCGTGAGGGCGTGCGGGACGGCCCGGTAGTCGCGGTAGTGCACCGAGCCGTCCTCGCGCAGGGCGACCGGAACCCTCATGGGGCGGGTGTCGACCTCGGCGGGCATCTGCACCTGCTTGAGGACGTCGTAGCCGGTCATCCGCACTTCCACGACACCCGAGCGCACCTCACGCGAGGTGACACCGTACATGGAGAAGGAGTGGCGCAGCCGGTCCGAGGCGGCGGCGACGTCGAAGGCGTCCTGACCGGGGCGCAGTCCCAGGCGCAGGACCAGGCCGGTACGGGTCGGCCGGAAGCGCAGGATGCGCGGTGGGCGGGAGTCCGGCACGGGCCGGTTGGCGATCCGGGCCAGAGCCAGGCGCCAGCGCGGGGGCGGGACCGTCAGGCCACAGGCGTCCATGACGGAGGCGTAGCGGACCAGGACCCGCAGCGAGGCGAGGGTGACGCCGAAGGTCATCCAGTACCAGGCGGGGCGCCGCCGCCGCAGGAGACCCGCAGCGGCGACGACCAGCACCAGAGCGACCGTGAAGGCGGTCATGGTCAGGCCGCCTTCGAGTTCGAGGCAGCGGCGGCCAGCGAGGTGACGGCGACCGCGCGGAAGGCGATGCCGTGCCGCTTCTGACCGTTGAAGTCGTTCTCCCACGGCCGTGCGATCAGGCCCGTGAGCGCGACCGGCGTGCCCATGGTCAGCTCACCGGAGATGCCCGGCTCGGGGACGGTGATGGAGAGGATCTCCACCTCGTCGTTGGCCGCGAACATCACATCGACCGTCATCAGCTTCGCGCCGGACTCGACGTCCATGGCGATCTCACCGGTTCGGCGGTCCTTGACCTTGGGCTGCGGGGTCTTGGCGACCATCACGGTCGCGGCGGAGGTGTCCACGGGAATCTGACGCATCGTCTTGTCTCCTGCTGTGATGGGTTCTTGGCCGACGTCCCGTCGGTGACATCAGGAGACCGCGAGAGGGGTTGGACGCATCACGGTCCGTATGGACGTTTAGGGACGTCTGAGCTACCGTCAAAACGTCCCTATGGGTCCCTAGGAGGGAACACCATGGCGAACGAACGTCTGCGGGCTGCGATTTCGGCGAAGGGCGAGACGATCCAGTCCGTCGCCGAACACGTCGGAGTCGATCCCAAGAGCGTCGAGCGCTGGATCACCACCAACCGGACTCCGCACCGGGGGCACCGCTGGAAGGCCGCGAGCTTCCTGGGGGTCGACGAGGTCTACGTGTGGCCGTCAGTCGAGAAGCAGGCCGAGAAGGCGAGCGCGTCGGAGCTGATCACGTACTATCCGCACCGCGGTGCCGTCCCTGCCCCGCTGTGGTCCTCCCTGATCGAGAAGGCGACGGACCAGGTCGACATCCTGGTGTACGCGGGACTGTTCCTCTTCGACAGTCACCCGGACCTGCCGGACCAGTTGGCCGAGAAGGCGAAGGCCGGCGCCCAGGTCCGCATCCTGCTGGGCGACCCGGATTCCGCGGCCGTGCGCCAGCGTGGCGAGGAGGAGGGCATCGGCGACGACCTGGCGGCCCGAGCGCGGATAACCCGCCGGTACCTGCAGCCCGCCATGTCGACACCCGGCGTAGAGATCCGGCTGCACGACACGATCCTCTACAACTCGATCTACCGGTTCGATGACGACGTGCTGGTGAATCCCCACGTGCTCGGAGCTCCCGCCGGGCAGAACCCGGTGATGCACTTCAAGTACCTGCCGGGAGCACGGACGTTCCGGCACTACATGCGCAGCTTCGACTACGCGTGGGATCAGGGCCGGAAGGCATAACCGGCTTCCGACGTGCGACGCTGAACGCATGGCACGCGTCGACTACTTCAACGATCCGAACGCCCCGAAGGCGAACAGCCTCGTCCCCTCCGTGACCGCCGTGGCCCGTAACGAGGCCGGTGAGGTCCTGCTGATCCACAAGACAGACAACGATCTGTGGGCCCTGCCCGGAGGCGGCATCGACCTGGGCGAGTCAGCGCCCGACGCGGCTGTACGCGAGACCAAGGAAGAGACCGGCTTCGACGTCGAGGTCACCGGCCTGGTCGGGATCTACACGAACCCCGGACACGTCATGGCCTACGACGACGGTGAGGTCCGCCAGCAGTTCTCGATCTGCTTCCATGCCCGCATCGTCGGCGGCCAGCTGCGGACGAGCAGCGAGAGCAAGGAAGTGGCGTTCGTCGATCCGGGCAGGCTGGGCGAGCTGAACATCCACCCGTCGATGCGCATGCGGATCGATCACGGCCTGGCCGACCGGACCGAGCCCTACATCGGCTGAGCGGCCATGCGGTCGAGGGTTCGCTCGACGGCGGCCTGGAGGTACGGACGTGCCTTGCTGATCGCGTTGTGCACCTCGCTGCCCGGCTCGTAGCGGACGAGGATCTCGTCGATGCGCGTGTCGAAGGGGAAGGACTGCCCTGCGGGGCCGGTTGTCATGTCGGCGAAGATCAGCGCATCGAGGACGGGGGAGTCTTCCCGCTCGTAGACGGCCAGCTCTGCCGACAGACCGCGCTGCTCTGCTTCGTACACGGCCCCGGAGTGGTGAGCGACCAGCCGCACCAGACGCGCCGGCGCACCCAGTGCTTCCAGGTGACGGGCACCGTCGAGGGGATGGAACCCGGTCTCGCGAAGCTCGGGGGCGTAACCGATGTCATGCAGCCACGCTGCGGCGACGAGGAGATCCCGGTCAGCCTCGGACACAGCCGCGGAGGCCTCACGTGCCCGAGCGGCCACAGCCTGCGTGTGCAGCCAGCGATTGCCGAGCTGGGGAAGCAGAGACTCGGCGAGTTCGGCCGCTCCCTGAGGCGTGTCCAGTGCAGAAGGCATGCAAGGAACGGTAGCCGAGACGAGTAGGGAGCCGACAGGCCACGATCGAGCGACTCGATCATGGGTGCGGTACAACTTTCCCTACTTCATCAAGGCCCGCGCACGGCGCGGGCGCGCGCCGCCTCTGCGGCGCGGCCTGCCTCCTGTCTGCGCCTCGGCTGGCCGCGCCCGGCGGCGCGCTCGGCGGCTGCGGGCATGAAGTGGGGAGACACCCTCTGTGGCTGGGGCGGTCGGCTCCACGGCTTTAGGCAGCCACTTTGGGGCGAGCCTCTAAGATCATGGCCCCAACGTCGTGCTTTAACGGGCAGGTCCACAGACTGCCCGACTCGCCGGAAGCTTACGGGGCCATGATCACTCGCCCCAAAGCAGCTCCAGCCCAAAGCCGCTCCGCCGACCTGTTGGGCAGGTGTCAGCGGTAGATCGCGAGAATATCCAGGGTCAGAGCCGGGCCGACCAATGTGGTGTCGTCCGACTGCTCTTGTCGAGCAGCTTCCCTGCGCTGCTTTCGACTCATCAGGGATGCACCAGGGATCGCTAGGAGGGAGTGAGTTTCTCCGTGCTTCAATCGCTTGGCGACCTTCCCTAGAATGAAAACCTCGCCTTCTATTGCATCTCGAACGTAATCCTTGTTCAGCTTGCCTGTAATTTGAGGGCCGCCGTCTTCTTGATCGCCAAGGATGACCACGTCTGATTTCATCGCTTTGCCGAAATCGCTAAAAGCTTTCGTCTCCTTCTCTCCAGGAAGCCCTTCGAGATCCTGTCCAAGCATGGGAGCCATTGCTCGAAATGCCTCAATCAGGTTCACCATGTCATCCAACTGTTCTGGCTGACTGAGCATGCGAATGAAAGGGGGAATCTCCACTTCGCACTGTACGTGCACGATGTCTGCTACATTGACGCTTTCGAATTCTTCTCCCAGGTCCTCGATGTCGCGGTATCGCCACTGAGTGGCCGCTACGTCGAGTGCGGTGACCAGGCGGATGAAGCGCTGACTAGCCGTTTCGCGGACTACTCGCTCTTCCTCTGAGGTGGACTCACCGTCTGCTGGTTGACCGAGCCCGGCGGACGTTACTTGCCCTCCGCTTGACAAGCGACGCGTCTTTGCTTCATCGGAGAGTCCTTGCTCTACTACGGAGAGATACTCACCTAGTCCTTTCTCGTCCAAGTAGAGGAAGCGGGGGAGGGACGGGATGGGCATGTGTAATCCAATCTAAGTGTCGGTGGGGGATCAAGCTGGGTTTGAATTCTCTGCGGATCTCAAACTATCGAGGGCGGCGGCGGCTTTTGTGCGGTCGTCCTCGGTGATTTCCGTTGGCTCATTACTGTAGGCAATATAAGCTGTAGGGGTGGTCATGTTGCCTAGCTGGATAGGGAATTCCAGGAGGTCGCCCCAGTGTTTCTTGTGGCCAAGTTTGCATTGGACTGCGGCCTGATATTCTCGGAGCTCTGGAATAAAGTTCGGAAATGGCGTGCTGAATTCCGCAAACACCTGTACGGCGGACCGGCCTGCTACAACGAAGACGCTGGGAAGCCGGGGGTCGTCATCCTTCTCGGGTCGGATCCGATCGCGAGTGGTGCTCCAGGGAAGAGTGACCGTGCCTTTTGTTGTGTCTGAAAGGGTCAAGCGCAAATTTTGCACGATGATTGGCTTCGGGCCGGTGTTGAAGAAAATTAGAGGGATCCGGATGAGCGTCTTGCTGCTTGTCGTAGCAGCGGCGAAGGAGTGAGGAGTGTAAGACTTAAGGACCCCTTGGCGGGCGTTGAGCCACCAGAAAGAAGCGATCGTGAACAGGAGGGCACAGGCTGCTACCACGGCGGCAGCCGGAAGTGCTCCTGCGCTGTTCGAGTTCGTTGCTGCTAGCACGATTGGATTATGGCAGCCAGTCGGTGCATATGCGGAAGTTTCAAAAATTCCGGGCGAACTCTCGGAGGCGGCATCGCGGCAGCGAAGCACCCTGGGCCGTCCCTGGGCCGTCCGAGGCTGGCCAACGCTGACAGACGGCACCCACAGGTGACCACCCCCACCCCGCTCCGGCCTGGGCTCCCGGCGATGATCTGCCACACTGGAAGGGTTATGCCTGCACCCGGAGAACTCACTTTCGTCGCCCCGCGCGGAGCCAAGAAGCCGCCGCGGCACCTTGCCGATCTCTCGCCCGCCGAGCGCAGGGAAGCCGTCGCCGAGATCGGCGAGAAGCCGTTTCGCGCCAAGCAGCTCTCGCAGCACTACTTCGCGCGGTACGCGCACGACCCCGAGCAGTGGACCGACATCCCCGCCGGTTCGCGTGCCAGGCTGCGGGAGGCGCTGTTCCCCGAGCTGATGACCGTCGTACGGCATCTGTCGACCGACGAGGGCGCCACCCGCAAGACGCTGTGGCGGCTGTTCGACGGCACGCTGGTCGAGTCGGTGCTGATGCGCTACCCGGACCGGGTGACGATGTGCATCAGCTCGCAGGCCGGATGCGGGATGAACTGCCCGTTCTGCGCGACCGGGCAGGCGGGACTGGACCGGAACCTGTCGACGGCCGAGATCGTGCACCAGATCGTGGACGGCATGCGGGCGCTGCGGGACGGCGAGGTGCCGGGCGGGCCGGCGCGGCTGTCCAACATCGTCTTCATGGGGATGGGCGAGCCGCTCGCCAACTACAAGCGGGTCGTCGGCGCCATCCGCGCGCTGACCGATCCGGAGCCGGACGGGCTGGGGCTGTCGCAGCGCGGGATCACCGTGTCCACCGTCGGACTGGTCCCGGCGATCCACCGGTTCGCCGACGAGGGCTTCAAGTGCCGGCTCGCGATCTCCCTGCACGCTCCCGACGACGAGCTGCGCGACACCCTCGTGCCCGTCAACACCCGGTGGAAGGTCCGCGAGGTGCTCGACGCGGGCTTCGGCTACGCGGCCAGGTCCGGGCGGCGGCTGTCCATCGAGTACGCGCTGATCCGCGACATCAACGACCAGGCATGGCGCGGCGACCGGCTCGGCCGGCTGCTCAAGGGTCGGCCGGTGCACGTCAACCTGATCCCGCTCAACCCCACGCCCGGCTCGAAGTGGACCGCCTCGCGGCCCGAGGACGAGAAGGCGTTCGTGGAGGCCATCGCCGCGCACGGGGTGCCGGTCACCGTCCGGGACACCCGTGGCCAGGAGATCGACGGGGCGTGTGGTCAGCTCGCGGCCACCGAGCGGTAGTCTGACCTTCGTACGTACATGTTCGTGATCTGAGTATTCCTACATATTCCGACAGGGGAGCGCCACAGCGCTGAGAGTGCGGTTCAAGACCGCAGACCCTCCGAACCTCGCCCAGGTCATTCTGGGTAGGGAGATCGGTCACCACTCGAGCTGTTGCGCCCTGCCCGCGAACGGGCAGGGCCGCGTCTCTTCCTGGTCAGCCAGGAGGAAATCGGTGAGCACCACCGCCAAGAAGTTCACGGCCGCGGTCGTGGGGCTGGGCCTCGTCACGCTGTCCGCGTGCACGTCCGGCGACTCCGACGGCTCCGACGGCACCGGGACGTCCGATTCGAAGACCGTGACGCTGGTCAGCCACGACTCGTGGGTCGTGTCGAAGGACGTGATCGCCTCCTTCGAGAAGAAGTCCGGCTACCGGCTCAAGGTCCTCATGGACGGCGACGCCGGTACCGCCGTCAACAAGGCCATCCTCACCAAGGACAACCCGCAGGGCGACGTCTTCTTCGGCGTCGACAACACCCTGCTCTCCCGCGCGCTCGACAACGGCCTGTTCCAGCCGTACGAGGCGAAGGGCGCCGACCTGATCCGCCCGGAGTACCGCGACGAGACGGTGAAGCACCGGGTCACGCCCGTCGACACCGGCGACGTCTGCGTCAACTACGACAAGAAGTACTTCGCCGACCGCAAGCTGGACCCGCCGCGGACCTTCGACGACCTGGTGAAGCCCGTGTACCGGGACCTCCTCGTCACCGAGAACGCCGCCACCTCCTCGCCCGGCCTCGCCTTCCTGCTGGGCACCGCCGCCGCGTACGGGGACGAGGGCTGGCCGGAGTACTGGAAGAAGCTCAAGGCCAACGGCGTGAAGGTGGTCGACGGCTGGGAGCAGGCCTACAACGAGGAGTTCTCCGGGTCCTCCGGCGGCCGGGAGGCCGGCGGAGAGCGGCCGCTCGTCGTCTCGTACGCCTCCTCGCCGCCCGCCGAGGTCGTCTTCGCCGACCCCAGGCCGGACACCGCCCCGACCGGCGTGGCGACCGGCACCTGCTTCCGGCAGATCGAATACGCCGGGCTGCTCGGCAACGCGAAGAACCCCGAGGGCGGCAAGGCGCTGCTGGACTTCCTGATCTCGAAGGAGTTCCAGGAGGACATGCCGCTGAACATGTTCGTCCACCCGGTGCGCGAGGGCGCCCAGGTGCCCGAGGAGTTCAGGAAGTACGGGCGGCAGGCCGAGGACCCGCGGACCATGGCCCCGGACGACATCGCCGCTCACCGCGACGAGTGGGTCGGCGCGTGGACCTCGCTCGTCCTGAAGTGACGTCCCGGGCGCTCCGTGCGAAGGGGAGCGCGGCGCGGCTGGGCCTGATCGCCCTGCCCGTCGCGTTCTTCGGCGTCTTCTTCGCCCACCCCGTCGCCGCGATCGTCGCCCGCGGTCTGCGCGTCGACGGGGCCTGGCAGTTGGGCCGGATCGCGGACGTCCTCACCCGGCCGGACATCCGGCACGTCCTGTGGTTCACCACCTGGCAGGCCCTGCTCTCCACCGCGCTGACGCTGCTGATCGCGCTGCCCGCCGCCTACGCCTTCGCCCGCCTCGACTTCCCCGGCAAGCAGGTGCTGCGGGCGGTGGCGACCGTGCCGTTCGTGCTGCCGACGGTCGTCGTCGGCTCGGCGTTCCTCGCGCTCGTCGGGCGCGGCGGACTGCTGGACGAGCTGTGGGGCGTCCGGCTCGACACCACCGTGTGGGCGATCCTGCTCGCGCACGTCTTCTTCAACTACGCCGTCGTCGTCCGCACGGTCGGCGGGCTGTGGGCCCAGCTCGACCCGCGCCAGGAGGAGGCCGCGCGCATGCTCGGCGCCTCGCCGCTGCGGGCGTGGCGGCAGGTCACGCTGCCCGCGCTCGCGCCCGCCGTGGCCGCCGCCGCGCTGATGGTCTTCCTGTTCACCTTCACCTCCTTCGGCGTCGTGCAGATCCTCGGCGGACCGGCCTTCGCGACCCTGGAGGTGGAGATCTACCGGCAGACCTCCGAGATCTTCGACCTGTCCACGGCCGCGGTGCTCACGCTCATCCAGTTCTTCGCGGTCGGCGCGATCCTCGCCCTGCACGCCTGGACGGTACGGCGCAGGGAGACCGCGCTGAAGCTGGTCGACGCCTCCGTCACCGCGCACCGGCCGCGCGGAGCGGGGGAGCGGTGGCTGCTGGCCGGGGTCCTCGCCACCGTGGCGGCGCTGATCCTGCTGCCGCTGGCCGTGCTCGTCGAACGGTCCCTCGCCGCCCCCGACTTCGCCTACTACCGGGCGCTGACCAGCCAGGAGGGCGGCAGTTTCCTGGTGCCGCCGATCAACGCGGTCGGCAACTCCCTCGGGTACGCCGTCGTCGCCACCGCCATCGCCGTGCTGGTCGGCGGGCTGGCCGCCGCCGCGCTGACCCGGCGGGACGCGGGCCGGTTCGTGCGCGGCTTCGACGCGCTGCTGATGCTGCCGCTCGGCGTGTCCGCGGTGACCGTGGGCTTCGGCTTCCTGATCGCGCTCGACGAGCCGCCGCTGGACCTGCGTTCCTCCTGGCTGCTGGTGCCGGTGGCGCAGGCGCTGGTCGGGGTGCCGTTCGTGGTGCGGACGATGCTGCCCGTGCTGCGGGCGGTGGACGCGCGGCTGCGCGAGGCGGCGGCGGTGCTCGGGGCGTCGCCCTGGCGGGTCTGGCGCGAGGTCGACCTGCCGATGGTGCGGCGGGCGCTGCTGGTCGCGGCCGGGTTCGCGTTCGCCGTGTCCCTCGGCGAGTTCGGCGCCACGGTGTTCATCGCCCGGCCCGACAACCCGACGCTGCCGGTCGCCGTGGCCCGGCTGCTGGGCCGGCCCGGCGAACTCAACTACGGGCAGGCGATGGCCCTGTCCACGATTCTGATGGTGGTGTGCGCGGTGGCCCTGCTGGTGCTGGAACGTCTGCGTACCGACCGGACGGGAGAGTTCTGATGCTGCTGGCCCTCCAGGACGCCACCGTCCGGTTCGGCGGGCGGGCCGTGCTCGACGGCGTCGGCCTGGGCGTCGCCGAGCACGAGATCGTGTGCGTGCTCGGGCCGAGCGGCAGCGGCAAGTCGACGTTGCTGCGGGCGGTCGCCGGACTGCAGCCGCTGGATTCCGGGCGGGTGCTGCTCGACGGGCGGGACCAGGCGGGGACGCCCGCGCACAAGCGGGGCGTCGGGCTGATGTTCCAGGACCATCAGCTGTTCCCGCAGCGGGACGTGGCCGGCAATGTGGCCTTCGGGCTGCGGATGCACGGGGCGCCGAGGGAGCGGCAGCGCGAACGGGTCGCGCAGCTGCTGGAGCTGGTCGGGCTGCCGGGCGCCGGGCGGCGGGCCGTCGCCTCGCTCTCCGGGGGTGAGCAGCAACGCGTCGCCCTCGCCCGGGCGCTGGCGCCGCGGCCGAGGCTGCTGATGCTGGACGAGCCGCTCGGGCAGCTCGACCGCTCTCTGCGGGAGCGGCTGGTGGTGGAGCTGCGCGAGCTGTTCACCCGGTTGGGCACCACCGTGCTCGCCGTGACGCACGACCAGGGCGAGGCGTTCGCGCTGGCCGACCGGGTCGTGGTCATGCGGGACGGACGGATCGCCCAGTCGGGCTCGCCCCTTGACGTGTGGCAGAGGCCGGCCGACGCGTTCGTGGCCCGCTTCCTCGGCTTCGAGAACGTGACCTCGGCGACAGTGGACGGACGGGCCGCGGACACGCCGTGGGGCAGGCTGCCCGTGCCCGAGGGCGCCCCCCAGGGCTCCCGGACCCTGCTCGTACGGCCCGCCGGGGTGCGCCTGGTCGAGGCCGGCGCCGGCCTGCGCTGCACGGTGGTCGCGCGCACGTTCAAGGGCACCCATGTCGCCGTACAGCTCCAGCCGGAGGGCGCGCCGCGGCTGGAGGCGGCGTGTGCTTTGCGGGACGCTCCCGAGGCCGGGGGCGTGGTCGGGGTGGAGTTCGACCCGGCGGAAATCGTGGTGCTCGGCTGACCGGGCGACCGTAGGGTGCGGGCATGACCGACCGTGCCGAACCTTTGACGTACGACCGCTACTGCGAGGAAATCGCCGCGCAGGCACAGGAGTTGGAGGTGCTCGTCGCCTCCGGAGCCGATCTGTCCGCGACCGTGCCGACCTGCCCGGACTGGACCCTGGAACAGCTCGTCCGGCACGTCGGCTCCGTCCTGCGCTGGGCGGAGCTGATGGTGCGCACCCGCGCCGTGGAGATGATCCCCGGGGACCGGGTGCCGGGAGCGGCCGGGCCCGAGGCCCGGGGGGACGCGCCGGCGCTGGCGGCCTGGATGGCCGAGAGCGGCGAGCGGTTGGCGCGCACCCTGCGCGAGGCCGGGCCCGACACCGAGGTGTGGGGCTGGGCCGGGACCCGCACCGCGGGTTTCTGGGCGCGCCGGATGACCCACGAACTCGCCGTCCACCGCGCCGACGCGGTCCTCGCCGCCGGCCTGCCGTACCGCGTGGCCCCCGAGATCGCCGCCGACGCCCTCGACGAGTGGCTCGGCATCGTGGCGTACCTCCAGCGCAATGCCCCCGGCGAGGCGACGCGCGAGCTGCTCGGGCGGACCGGCAGCATCCACCTGCACGCCACCGACACGGACGCCGCCCTCGACGCCGAGTGGACCATCGAACTCACCGGGGAGGGGGTGGTGTGGCGGCGCGGCCACGAGAAGGCGACCGTCGCCCTGCGCGGGCCGCTCACCTCCGTGCTGCTCGCGTTCTACCGCCGACTGCCGCTGGACAGCCCCGGCCTCGACGTGCTCGGCGAGCGCGGGCTGCTGGAGTTCTGGCTGGAGCGGGCGTCCTTCGACTGAGGAGAACGCCCGCCCGGGACGGCGTTCGACCGAAGCCGCCCGCCGGGGGCGACCTGCGCATGAGGCCGCCCGCCGGGGCGACCTTCGCCGATGCCCCGCCCGCTCGGCTCAGCGGTCGTCGTTCGTGCCCCGGCGACGCAGGCCCAGGAACACCGCGGCCACGCCGACGGCGACCAGCACGGCGGCGATGCCGATGATCAGGCCGGTGTTGGAGCTGGAGCCGGTCGCGGCGAGATGGGAGTCGCCGGTGGCCGGCGACGGGACGCTGTCCGCGGAGGCCGGCGGGATGCTGGTCTGCGGAGTGGCCGGCGCGGGCGCCTGGGACGTCGGGTGCGCCGAGATGGCGGCCGCCGGCTTCGACGGGGCCGGCTTCGGGTCCTCGGAGTCGTCGGCGCAGGCCGTGCCCGGCGCGGTCAGATTCGGCCGGATGTCCTCGTCGACCTCGGCGCCGGCCTTGACGCGGATCCGGTAGACGGCGCCCGGCTTCCAGTCCTCGGCGAAGACCACGCTGACGCCCTCGGCCGAGCCCCGGACCTCCTGCTCACCGACGAACCGGGCGTCCGCCCCGTTGTTCTCGAGGTAGACGGAGACGAGCGCGGGCGTGCCGGCCGGATCCTTGGCCGTGACCGTGATGATCCCCTTGCCGCCGTCGCACTCGGCCGCGGCGGAGAACTGACCGATGTCACTGGCGAACGCGTGGCCCGCGACGCCGAGCGCGAACGCGGCCGAGACGGAGGCGGCGCCGAGGAAACGCACGCGGCGACGTGCGGTGCGGTGGATTATGGACACGTTTGTCCTTCAGGATCGCGCAGATTGCGGAGGGCTGAGGGGAGAGGCGGGACGATCGGAGTGTGCCGGCGCCTCACCACTCCCAGGAGACTCACAGGTCTATAAGCGTTCGATAACAGTGTCAATCTGCGGTCCCCGCGGGGGACTTGCCTTTACCCGCTCATGGGCCGCGAAGGGGTCTTACCGGCCACTGAGCCGCTCGAGGGCCGCCGGCGCCTCCTCGATGGTGTCCACCAGCGCGATCCGCGCCTCCATCGGCCGCTCCCGGGCGAGTGATCGCAGCAGCGGCCAGGCCGGCAACCGCTCCGTCCAGTGCGCGCGGTCGACCAGAACCATGGGGGTCGGCTCGCCGCGCGACTCGTAGTAGTTCGGGGTCGTGTTGTCGAAGATCTCCTGCACGGTCCCGGCCGCTCCCGGCAGGAAGACCACACCCGCGGTGCAGCGCGCCAACAGGCCGTCCTCGCGGGTGGCGTTGGCGAAGTACTTGGCGATGTGCGCGGCGAAGGCGTTCGGCGGCTCATGGCCGTAGAACCAGGTCGGGACGCCGACCGAGGGACCGCCGTGCGGCCAGCGGGCGCGCACCTCGAAGGCGGCCCGCGCCCAGTCGGTGACCGACGGGACGAACTGCGGTGCCTCGGCGAGGAGCCGCAGGGCCTCGGCGAGCATCCCGTCGTCGAACGGGGCGGCGTACGCGCCGAGGTTGGCCGCTTCCATCGCACCCGGGCCGCCGCCGGTGGCGACGGTCAGTCCGGCGCGGGCCAGCTCGCGCCCGAGCCGGGCGGCGCCCTCGTACGGCGCGGTGCCGCGCGCCATCGCGTGGCCGCCCATGACGCCCACCACCCGTGCGCCGACGAGGAGTTCGTCGAGCGCGTCGGAGATCGCGTCGTCGTGGACGGTGCGCAGCATGGACGCGAAGACGTCCCCGTCGGCCCGGGTCGACCGGAACCAGGCGTAGGCGTGGAAGTCGGGGGTGGCCTCGTAGCCCGCGTCGAGGGAGTCGAACAGCTCCTCGGGGGTGTACACGAAGCCCCGGTACGGGTCGAAGGGCAGGCCCGGTGCGGGCGGGAAGACGAGTGCCCCGGCGGCGGCGACCCGGTTCGCGGCCTCGGGGCTCATCGGGCAGCCGAGGAAGACGGCGCCCGAGACGTCGGCGGTCAGCAGGCGGTCCGTACGGCCGGTCAGATCGACGGCCTGGACCCGGAACCGGGCCAGGGTGCCATGGGCGGCGAGGACCTCGTCGAACTCGGCGAGCGACTCGATCTCGCGGTCGTGCGAGGCGGTGTGGGAGGCCGTGGCGCCGGTGGGGAAGGCTCCGCTGGACGAGTCCGCGGGGGCCGGCGCGGGAGCGGACGGGTGGGATGCGCGGGCGGGTGGTTGCTGCACCCGCCCATGCTAGGCACGAGGGCCGCCCGCCCCGCCGACGGGCGGCCGGTGCGGGCTCAGCCCTCGATGGCCGCCGGGTCCATCCACACGACCTCCCAGGTGTGGCCGTCCAGGTCGTCGAAGGCGCGGCCGTACATGAAACCGAGGTCCTGGGTCTCGCCCGAGGCGGTGCCGCCCGCCGCGATCGCCTTGTCCACCAGCTCGTCCACGTTCTCGCGGCTCTCGGCGCTCAGCGCGATCAGGACCTCGCTGGTCTTCGTGGCGTCCGCGATCTCCTTCTTGGTGAACTGGGCGTACTTCTCCTTGGAGAGCATCATCGCGATGATCGTGTCGCTGATCACGACGCTGGCCGTGGTCTCGTCGCTGAACTGGGGGTTGATCGAGTAGCCCAGTTCCGTGAAGAACTTCTTCGAGGCCTCGATGTCGTTCACGGGCAGGTTCACGAAGATCATCTGCTGGTACATGGCGGGGCCTTTCCCGTCGGGTTCGTCGTGTTCGGTGGGTAGACCGGGGCGGGTCCGCGAACTCATCGGCGCCCGAAGATTTTTTTCCGCGGGATCTCCGCAGTGTCCCTCAGCGGGCCAGGGGCTGGGCGGCCAGCTCGGCGACGACCAGGGTCAGCGGCGTGAAGACGGCGACGAGCGCCCCGGCGCGCAGCGCGGCGGCGGCGCGCAGCAGCGCGGCGGGGGCCCCGAGCCGCACCAGGGCGGCGGTGGTCTCGGCGCGGATCTGCCGGGCCTCCACGGCCGCGGTGAGCAGCGTGGCGACGGCGCAGCCGGCGACGAGCAGCGCGCCGAGGGTGGACAGCGGACCGAAGGACGGCCCGTCCGGAGCGCGCAGGACGGCCGTCGCGTACGCGGCGGAGGCGACGGCGCAGACCACGCCGAGGGGCCGTCCGATGCGGGACGCCTCCGCCATCAGGACCCGGCCCGCGAGCAGCCGCAGCGCCCCGGGCCGGACGGCCTGGAGCAGCCTGCCGGACAGGTGCGTGAGGCCGGGGCCGGCGAGGGCGAGCCCGAGGGCGGTGAGCGCCCACCCGAGAAGCACGCCGGCCGGGCCGCCGGTCAGTCCTCCGGGGAGGGCGAGTCCGGCGGGAGTGGCCGTGGCATGCCCGGCGTAGGCCTCGACGGCGAGCCCGGCGGCGACGGTGGCCATGCCCCAGGGAAGGGCGACGGGGGCGGCGCGGTGGTCGGTGGGGAGGGGCGAGGGGGCGGTGACGTCGTACGCCGGGCGGAAGCGGTCCTCGTGGCGGTCCGTCGGACGGGGGGCCGCCTCCCACACGTCCGCCTCCCACACGTCGGTCTCCCGCGCGTCCGCGGTGCGCGCGGTCGGCGCCCGGTGGGGCCGGTGGCCGGAGGGGCCGTACGACCCGACGGCCGCGGGCGCGCGACCGGAACCCTCCGCCGCGTGGGGCCGGGGGGCGCCGTCCCGGCCGCCGGTCGCGTGGGCCCGGCGGGCCTCGCCGGCGCCGTCCGTCCCGACGGGCCGGGCGGCATCCGCGGACGGCGGGCGGACGCGGCCGCCCGCTCCGGCGGACCCGCGCCCGGTGCCGTGGCCGCTGGCCCGCGCCCACCCCGACCGGCCGCCCTGCCTCGCCCACCCCGACCGGCCGCCCTGCCTCGCCCACCCCGACCGGCCGCCCTGCCTCCGCCCCGTGCGCCGGCTCTCCCGTGGCCGCAGGACCACGGCGACGGCCAGGGACGCCGCCGCCGGGACCAGGGCGAGGAGGGTGAGGGCGGCGGGGAGCGGGAGGGGGTGGCCCGCGGCGAGGAAGTCCGCCGCCGCGGCGTCGAAGGGCAGGCCCGTGAGGTCGCCGCGCAGGTGCAGGAAGAACAGCAGGGCGAGCGTCGAGCCGAGGGTGGTCGACAGGGCCGTCGTCGTCGCCGCGACGGCCATCAGACGGGCCGGGCCGAGGCCGATCGCGGAGAGGCCGGGGCGGGGCCGGGTGCCGGGGTCGGTGCGGGCGACGGCCACCGCGAACTGGACGGTGGCGGCGAGCGGCGCCGCGCACCAGGCGAGCCGCAGCGCGGAGGCGGCCGGATCGTGCGGGTGGCTCAGCGCGTGGCCGAGGGCGCACAGCAGCAGGAAGCCCGTGCCCGCCGAGGCCGCCGCGACGAGCAGCCGGCGCAGCTGGACGGCCGGGTGGGCGCTTCGGGTCAGACGGAGAGCGAGCACGCGGCCCGGCCTTCCGAGTCGGCGACCGGCGGCAGGTGCACGGTGTTGACGCGCCGGCCGTCGCGCAGCGACACCGTGCGGTCGGCGACGGCCGCGGCGTCCGGGTCGTGGGTGGCGAACACGACGGTGATGCCGTGCGAGCGGGCGGCCGTGGTGAGGGTGCGCAGCACCTGGGCGCGGTCGGCGCGGTGCAGGGGAGCGGTCGGCTCGTCGGCGAACAGGACCGTCGGAGCGGGGGCCACCGCGCGGGCGACGCACACACGCTGGCGCTCGGCCTTGGTGAGCTGGTGCGGGCGTTTGCGGGCCTTGCCGCCCACGTCGAGGCGCTCCAGCCACTCCAGGGCGGCGGCCTTGGCGCGGCGGCGGCCGATGCCGCGCAGCATCATCGGCAGCGCGGCGTTCTCCCAGGCGTTCAGCTCGGGGACCAGCGAGGGTCCCGGGTCGATCCAGGTGAAGCGCTCCCGGCGCAGCCGTTCACGGGCCACGGAGCCCATGGTGTGCACGGGGAGGCTGTTGAACCAGACCTCGCCGCGGCGGACGCGGACCAGTCCCGCGAGACAGTGCAGCAGGGTCGTTTTTCCGCTGCCGCGCGGACCCGTGACGGCGAGGATCTCGCCCTCCCGCACGGCGAGCGAGACGCCGCCGAGCGCGGCGAAGCCGTCGGGATGGGTGAAGTGCAGGGACCGTGCCCACAGCACGTCGTTGTCCGGTGGGGCCTCCATGGGCGTACACCTCGGTTCTGATCCGTTTTCCCGTGTGGTCCCCCGTCCGGGGGAACGAACAGCCGGGCCGATCGGTCACTGGCACGCTAGGCAGACCACGCGGGAAGCCCGGACAGCACACGGCCCCGGGCGGCCGTTCTCACTCGAACGGACGGGTCCGGGGCCGGTGTTGATCAGCGACGGGACGGTCAGAGCTTCGTCCACGCCTCCGTCAGCGTCGCGCGCAGGATCTGCTCGATCTCGTCGAACGTCCGCTGGTCGGAGATCAGCGGCGGCGCGAGCTGCACGACCGGGTCGCCGCGGTCGTCGGCGCGGCAGTACAGGCCGTTCTCGAACAGGGCCTTGGACAGGAAGCCGTACAGGACCCGCTCGGTCTCCTCCGCGTCGAAGGACTCCTTGGTCGCCTTGTCCTTGACCAGTTCGATGCCGTAGAAGAAGCCGTTGCCGCGGACGTCGCCGACGATCGGCAGGTCGTGCAGCTTCTGCAGCGTGGAGAGGAACGCGCCCTCGTTGTCCAGGACGTGCTGGGTGAGGTTCTCCCGCTCGAACAGGTCGAGATTGGCCAGGCCCACCGCGGCGGAGACCGGGTGGCCGCCGAAGGTGTAGCCGTGCAGGAAGGTGTTGCCGCCCTTGTAGAACGGCTCGGCGAGACGGTCGGAGACGATGCACGCGCCGATCGGGGAGTAGCCCGAGGTCATGCCCTTGGCGCAGGTGATCATGTCCGGGACGTAGCCGAACTTGTCGCAGGCGAACATCGTGCCCAGGCGGCCGAAGGCGCAGATGACCTCGTCCGAGACGAGCAGGACGTCGTACCGGTCGCAGATCTCGCGCACCCGCTGGAAGTAGCCGGGCGGCGGCGGGAAGCAGCCGCCGGCGTTCTGCACCGGCTCCAGGAAGACCGCGGCCACCGTGTCCGGGCCCTCGAAGAGGATCTGCTGCTCGATCTGGTCGGCGGCCCAGCGGCCGAAGGCCTCGGGGTCGTCGCCGTGGATCGGGGCGCGGTAGATGTTGGTGTTCGGCACTTTGTGCGCGCCCGGCACCAGCGGCTCGAAGGGGGCCTTCAGGGCCGGCAGGCCGGTGATGGACAGGGCTCCCTGCGGGGTGCCGTGGTAGGCGACCGCGCGCGAGATGACCTTGTACTTGGTGGGCTTGCCCGTCAGCTTGAAGTACTGCTTGGCGAGCTTCCAGGCGGTCTCGACCGCTTCGCCGCCGCCGGTGGTGAAGAAGACCTTGTTCAGATCGCCCGGGGCGTGGTCGGCGAGGCGCTCGGCCAGCTCGACGGCGCGGGGGTGGGCGTAGGACCAGACCGGGAAGAAGGCCAGCTCCTGGGCCTGCTTGGCGGCGGTCTCGGCCAGTTCCGTGCGGCCGTGCCCGGCCTGGACCACGAACAGGCCCGCGAGTCCGTCGAGGTAGCGCCTGCCCTTGTCGTCGTAGATGTAGGTGCCCTCGCCGCGGACGATCGTCGGGACGGGGGAGTTCTCGTACGAGGACATGCGGGTGAAGTGCATCCACAGGTGGTCGTACGCGGAGCGGCTGAGGTCCTTGGTGCTCACGGTTATCGGGTCCTCACGGGTTATCGGGTTCCCCACATGTAGGTCTGCTTCTTGAGCTTGAGGTAGACGAAGCTCTCGGTGGAGCGCACGCCGGGCAGAGCGCGGATGCGCTTGTTGATGACGTCCAGCAGGTGGTCGTCGTCCTCGCAGACGATCTCCGCGAGCACGTCGAACGAGCCCGCGGTCATCACCACGTACTCGACCTCCGCCATGCCGGTCAGCGCGTCGGCCACGGACTCCGCGTCGCCCTCGACGTTGATCCCGACCATCGCCTGCCGCCGGAAGCCCACGGTGAGCGGGTCGGTGACGGCGACGATCTGCATCACGCCCTGGTCGAGCAGCTTCTGGACGCGCTGGCGCACGGCCGCCTCCGACAGGCCCACGGCCTTGCCGATCGCGGCGTACGGCCGGCGGCCGTCCTCCTGGAGCTGCTCGATGATCGCGAGCGAGACGGCGTCCAGCTGGGGGCTGCCGTTCCTCGGCTCGCGGGGGGTCTCACGGGAGGTCTCGCGGAGGTCCCGCGTGCCTCTCTGGTCTGCGCTTCGACTGGCCACGACCTCACTGTGCATGAGGACTCGACGGTTTCGCAAGGCCGGATTGATGAAATCCGTTGTTTACGCGTTCGCAGTGTGCGGATTTCGCAGAATCGGCGCGGCGGGGGGTGTTGAAACCGTCGGGCAACCGATTAGGGTGGGCATCTCAAGGAATGGACACCCCGACAGGAGGGCCGGCAGTGACCACCGAACTGCGTCGCCTGCGCAACTACATCGACGGAGAGTTCCGGGACGCCGCCGACGGACGGACCACGGAGGTGGTCAACCCCGCCACCGGCGAGGCGTACGCGACCGCTCCGCTCTCCGGACAGGCCGACGTCGACGCCGCCATGGCCGCCGCCGCGGCCGCGTTCCCGGCGTGGCGGGACACCACGCCCGCCGAGCGGCAGAAGGCCCTGCTCAAGATCGCCGACGCCTTCGAGGAGCGGGCCGAGGACCTGATCGCGGCCGAGGTGGAGAACACGGGCAAGCCGGTCGGGCTGACCCGCTCCGAGGAGATCCCGCCCATGGTCGATCAGATCCGCTTCTTCGCGGGGGCGGCCCGGATGCTGGAGGGCCGCTCCGCGGGCGAGTACATGGACGGCATGACCTCGATCGTCCGCCGCGAGCCGGTCGGCGTCTGCGCGCAGGTCGCGCCCTGGAACTACCCGATGATGATGGCCGTGTGGAAGTTCGCCCCGGCCATCGCGGCGGGCAACACGGTCGTGCTCAAGCCGTCCGACACGACCCCCGCCTCCACGGTCCTGATCGCCGAGATCCTCGGGGAGATCCTGCCCAAGGGCGTCTTCAACGTCATCTGCGGCGACCGCGACACCGGCCGTCTGATGGTCGAGCACCCGGTCCCGGCGATGGCCTCCATCACCGGCTCGGTGCGCGCCGGCATGTCGGTCGCCGAGTCCGCCGCCAAGGACGTCAAGCGCGTCCACCTGGAGCTGGGCGGCAAGGCCCCGGTCGTGGTCTTCGAGGACACCGACATCGCCAAGGCCGTCGAGGACATCTCGGTCGCGGGCTTCTTCAACGCCGGCCAGGACTGCACGGCCGCCACCCGCGTGCTCGTGCAGGAGTCCATCCACGACGAGTTCGTGGCCGCGCTCGCCAAGGCGGCGGCGGAGACGAAGACCGGGCGGCCCGACGACGAGGACGTCCTGTACGGCCCGCTGAACAACCCGAACCAGCTCCGGCAGGTCGCCGGCTTCATCGACCGGCTGCCCGCCCACGCCAAGGTGGAGACCGGCGGTCAGCGGGTCGGCGACAAGGGCTACTTCTACGCCCCGACGGTCGTCTCCGGCCTCCAGCAGGACGACGAGATCATCCAGAACGAGGTCTTCGGCCCCGTCATCACCGTCCAGTCCTTCACCGACGAGGACCAGGCGGTGGGCTACGCCAACGGAGTCGAGTACGCCCTCGCCTCCTCGGTGTGGACCAAGGACCACGCCCGCGCGATGCGGATGTCCAAGAAGCTGGACTTCGGCTGCGTGTGGATCAACACCCACATCCCGCTGGTCGCGGAGATGCCGCACGGCGGCTTCAAGAAGTCCGGCTACGGCAAGGACCTGTCGGGGTACGGCTTCGAGGACTACACGCGGATCAAGCACGTGATGACGTCGCTGGACGCCTGACGACGCACGGCGCGCGGCCCCGGACGGGACTCTCCGTCCGGGGCCGCGGTGTGCTCGGGGCCGTGCCGGCGAGAGGGCGGGGCGGGTTCCACGGATGCCGGTGGGGCGCCCGCGCGGACGTGCCCGCCCGGACGCGGTCGCCCGCGCGGACGTGCGCCGGTCAGTGGCCGTGCGGCGCCTCGTCGTGCCCGGTCGGCTCCGGGGCCGGCTCCGTCGCCGCCGGTGCGCCGCCGCCCGCGCGGACGGTGAACGCCGCGGTGCGGACCTCGCCGTCGATCTTGAAGTCCAGGAACAGGCGGTACGTCCCCGGGCTCGGCGCCGTCGCGGAGAAGGCGACCTCGGGGCCGGACTCGGCGTCGCCGTGGACCTCGTCGTGCGGGTGAACGTGGAGGTAGGCCAGGTCGCCGGAGCGCAGGGCGACCAGGTGGCCGTACGCGCCCAGGTAGGGCTGGAGGGCGGTGACGGGGCGGCCCGCGCGGGTGACCGTGAACGTCAGCGTGCTCTCGCCGCCCGCCTTCAGGCCGCCGGCGAGGGCGACCGTGTAGCCGTCCACCTCGGCGGTGCGGGACGGCGCGGGGAGGTTCCCCGGCGCGTAGTCCCCGGTGACCGCGAGGTCGGCGCCCAGGGTCAGGCCGTCCTGCTGGGCGGCGGGCGTGAAGTCCGCGAAGACGCGGTAGGCGCCGGGGTCGGGGAGGTCGGCGGTGGAGCGCCAGACGCCGTCGGAGCCGCGTGCGGAATGCAGATGGCGGTAGACGGTCAGATCGCGTGAGGCGACGATCAGGTGCAGTTCCTTCCCGTGCTCGCGCCGGTACTCGGTCACCGGCCGTCCCCTGCCGTCGCGCACGACGAAACGCAGTTCGCTCTCCTCGCCCGCCCGCACGCGCGGGGTGTCCAGGTCCAGGGTGTAGCCGCGCTCGGAGACCTGGAGGCCGCCGGGGGCGGTCCCCGGCGCGGAGGGCGTGCTGCTCGCCGCCGGGCGCTTCGCCGCCGTCTCCGTCTTCATCTCCGCCGTCGTCTCCGTGGAGATCGGGTTCACGGCGTCGCCGATGCCGTAGGCGACGGCGAAGGACGTGGCGAGTGCGGCGGTGAAGGCGCCGATCTTCTGTGCGGGACGCATCGCGGGCTCCTGGAGTCGCTCGTCTGACTTGCCTCAGCATACCCTTGGGGGGTATACATGGCCTCAGCTTATACCCCACTGGGGTATGAGGGAAGTTGGACGAAGCGCCCGGGGAGGACGCCCCCCGGACAGGAGGAGTGAGGACGCCATGACGATCGCCCCGGCACCCGGCGCCGCCCAGGTCGAGCTGGCCATCGGCGGAATGACCTGTGCCTCCTGCGCGGCGCGCGTCGAGAAGAAGCTCAACCGCATGCCGGGCGTCACCGCCACCGTCAACTACGCGACCGAGAAGGCGAAGGTCAGCTACCCGGCCGGCGTGACCGTCCCCGACCTGATCGCCACCGTCGAGGCCACCGGGTACACCGCCCACGAGCCCACTGCGCCGGACGCCGCCGCCCCGCCCGCCGAGACCGACGAGCTGAAGCCGCTGCGCGAACGGCTCGTCACCGCCGTCGTCCTGGCCGTGCCCGTGATCGCCATGGCGATGGTCCCGGCCCTGCAGTTCGAGTACTGGCAGTGGCTGTCCCTGACCCTCACCGCGCCCGTCGTCACCTACGCCGCCTGGCCCTTCCACCGCGCCGCCTGGACCAACGCCCGGCACGGCGCGTCCACCATGGACACGCTGGTCTCCGTCGGCACCGCGGCGGCGTTCCTGTGGTCGGTGTGGGCGCTGTTCCTCGGCACCGCGGGCACGCCGGGCATGACCCATCCCTTCGAGCTGACCATCGCCCGGGGCGACGGCTCCGGGAACCTCTACCTGGAAACGGCCGCCGGGGTGACCGCCTTCCTGCTGGCCGGCCGCTACTTCGAGGCCCGCTCCAAGCGGCGGGCGGGCGCCGCGCTGAGGTCCCTGATGGAACTCGGCGCGAAGGACGTCACCGTGCTGCGCGACGGCGCCGAGCACCGGGTGCCCGTCGCCGATCTGAAGCCGGGCGACCGCTTCCTCGTCCGGCCCGGCGAGAAGATCGCCACCGACGGGACCGTGGTCGAGGGCTCCTCCGCCGTCGACGCCTCGATGCTGACCGGCGAGTCCGTGCCCGTGGAGGTCGGCGTCGGCGACACCGTCACCGGCGCGACCGTCAACGCGGGCGGGCGGCTCGTCGTCGAGGCCACCCGGGTCGGGGCCGACACCCAGCTCGCCCGGATGGCCCGGCTCGTGGAGGACGCCCAGAACGGCAAGGCCGCCGCCCAGCGGCTCGCCGACCGGATATCCGGCGTGTTCGTGCCGGTCGTCATCGCGCTCGCCCTCGGCACCCTCGGCTTCTGGCTCGGCAACGGCGCCGAAGCCGCGACGGCGTTCACCGCCGCCGTCGCCGTGCTGATCATCGCCTGCCCCTGCGCCCTCGGCCTCGCCACCCCGACCGCGCTCATGGTGGGCACCGGGCGGGGCGCCCAGCTCGGCATCCTGATCAAGGGCCCGGAGGTGCTGGAGAACACCCGGCGCGTGGACACCGTCGTCCTGGACAAGACCGGCACCGTCACCACCGGCCGGATGACCCTGCTGGCCGTGCACACCGCCGACGGCGAGAGCGAGGCGGAGGTGCTGCGGCTGGCCGGGGCGCTGGAGCACGCCTCCGAACACCCGATCGCGCGGGCCGTCGCCGCCGGCGCCGAGGAGCGCGTCGGAAGCCTGCCGGCGCCGGAGGACTTCACGTCGGTGGCCGGACTGGGAGTGCGGGGCGTCGTGGACGGTCACGCGGTCCTCGTCGGACGGGAGAAGCTGCTGGCCGACCGGTCGCTGGAACTGCCGGAGGCACTGCGCGCGGCCAAGACGGCGGCCGAGCGGGACGGCCGCACCGCCGTCGCGGTCGCCTGGGACGGGCGGGCGCGTGCCGTGCTGGTGGTCGCCGACGCGGTGAAGGACACCAGCGCCGAGGCAGTGGCCCGGCTGCGGGCGCTGGGGATGCGGCCCGTGCTGCTCACCGGCGACAACGAGGCCGTCGCACGGGCGGTCGCCGCCGAGGTCGGCATCGAGGAGGTCATCGCCGAGGTGCTGCCCGAGGACAAGGCCGCCGTCGTGCGCCGGCTCCAGGAGGAGGGCCGTACGGTCGCCATGGTCGGCGACGGGGTCAACGACGCCGCCGCCCTCGCGCAGGCCGACCTCGGACTCGCCCTGGGCACCGGCACCGACGCGGCCATCGAGGCCGGCGACCTCACCCTGGTCCGGGGCGACCTGCGCGCCGCCGCCGACGCGATCCGGCTCTCCCGGCGCACCCTCGGCACGATCCGCGGCAACCTGTTCTGGGCCTTCGCCTACAACGTCGCCGCGCTGCCGCTCGCCGCGGCCGGACTGCTCAACCCGATGCTCGCCGGGGCGGCCATGGCCTTCTCGTCGGTCTTCGTGGTGAGCAACTCCCTGCGGCTGCGGGGCTTCAAGGCGGCGTGAGGCATCTTTACGCCCCCCTTTTGAACACGTTCAAAAGGGGGGCGTAGGCTCGGGTCATGAGCGACAGAGCCGCCCTGCTGAAGGGCATTCGCGCGTGGTTGGCGTTCTTCGTGGTCTGCCTGGTCCTCAGCGGGGCGACGGCCTTCCCCCTGGTCCACGAGCTGCGCTGGGCCGAGGAGTTCCTCCGGTCGACGTTCGTGCCCGAGCAGCTGCCGGGGCTGATGGAATGGGTCGAGCGGGTGCGGCGGGGGCTGGACGCCACCGACGCCGACCACCCGTTCGTCCTGTACGGCACGGACTGGCTCGCCTTCGCCCACCTGGTCATCGCGGTCGCCTTCTACGGCCCCTACCGCGACCCGGTCCGCAACATCTGGGTGGTCGAGTTCGGGATGATCGCCTGCGCGATGGTCGTCCCGCTCGCCCTGATCTGCGGGCCGGTCCGCGGCATCCCCGGGTGGTGGACGGCCATCGACATGTCGTTCGGGGTGTTCGGGATGATCCCGCTGTACGTGGTGCGCCGCAGGATCAAGCGGCTGGAGGCGCTCACCGCGGCCCCGGACCCCGCCCTTCTCGCCCGAACCGCTCCTGCGCGGCCATGACCTCGTCGCCGTGCTCGAACGCCCGGGCCCCGAAGGCGTCGATCCCTCCGCCGCCGAGCGCATCGCCGCCGCGGCCACGGACGCCCGTGTGGTGAAGGCGTTCAACCTCTGCCACGTCGACGTCTGGAGGCTGACCCCGCCCGTCTTCGACGGCCGCCCCCTGGCGGTGCCGCTGTGCGGCGACGACGAACGGGCGCTGTCCGCCGTACGGCGGCTGGTGCGCGACATCGGCTGCGAGCCGGTGAACGCCGGGGACCGGACCGGGCGGGGCTGGTGGAGGCGACGGCGGCGCTGCTGATCGGGCTGTGGGTGGGGGACGGGGCCGACGCGCAAGCGATCGCGCCGCCGCTCAGCTTCGCCGGTCCCCGGCGGTGAGGCGGTCGCGCAGGGCGCACAGGGCGTCGACGCGGTTGGTGGTGATGGAGTCGACGCCCGCCGCGACCAGCCGGCGCATCGTGCGCCGGGTGTCGGCGGTCCAGACGGACAGCAGGTAGCCGTCGCGGTGGACGCGGTCGGCGAGGTCCCGGTCCACGAGGCCGAAGCGGTAGTTGAGCCAGCGCGGGCGCACCGCCTCCAGCAGGGCGGGCCTGGGCGGGGCCAGCGTCGTCCAGGTCAGGGCGATCTCGGCGGCCGGGTCGGCCTCGCGCACCGCGAGCATCGCCCGCGCGCCGGCGCAGTAGTACACCCGGTCCTGAGCCCCGCACTCGCGGACCACGTCGACCACCCGGCGCGCCGCCCGGACGTCCGGCGTGCCGGGCAGGTCCAGCATCAGCCGGCTGCCGTCCGTCGCCACGAGGGCCTCGGCCAGCGTCGGCACCCGGCCCCCGGTCAGGCCCCGCACCTCGTCCGCCGACAGGGCGAGCACCGGCCGGTCGTGCTCCCACAGCCGCTTCAGCGTCGGGTCGTGCAGCAGCACGGGGACGCCGTCGCGGGTCAGGCGCACATCGGTCTCCACCGCGTCCGCGCCCAGGTCGAGCGCGGTGCGCAGGGAGTCGATCGTGTTCTCGGGGTGGTGGTAGGGGGCGCCGCGGTGGGCCACGGCGATCACGTTCCGCATGGGCCCATTGTGGTGGGTCGGGCCCTGTAACGGGTCGGCCCCGGCGGGTCAGGACGCGAGCCACCGCGCGGTGTACTCGTCGATCTCGGCGGTCAGTCGCGCCTTGCCGGGCTCGTCCAGGAACGACGCCTCGACCGCGCCCCGCGCCAGGCCGGCGAGACCGCGCTCGTCCAGGTCGAGGAGGCGGGCGGCGACGGCGTACTCGGTGTTGAGGTCGGTGCCGAACATCGGCGGATCGTCGGAGTTGACCGTCACCGGCACGCCCGCGTCGACGAACTCCCGGATGGGGTGCTCGTCCAGGGTGCGCACCGCGCGGGTGGCGATGTTGGAGGTCGGGCACACCTCGAGCGCGATGCGGTGCTCGGCGAGGTGCTCCAGCAGCTTCGGGTCGCGGGCGGAACTCGTGCCGTGCCCGATGCGCTCGGCGCGCAGATGCGTCAGGGCGTCCCACACGGTCTCCGGCCCGGTGGTCTCGCCGGCGTGCGGCACCGAGTGCAGCCCCGCGGCGATGGCCCGGTCGAAGTACGGCTTGAACTGCGGCCGGGGCACGCCCACTTCGGGCCCGCCCAGCCCGAAGGAGACCAGCCCCTCCGGGCGCAGCCGGTCGTCGGTGGCGAGCCGGACGGTCTCCTCGGCGGACTCCAGCCCCGCCTCGCCGGGAATGTCGAAGCACCAGCGCAGCACGGTCCCGAACTCGGCCTCGGCCGCGGTGCGGGCGTCCTCGATCGCCTCCATGAACGCCTTGGCGTCGATGCCGCGGCGGGTGGAGGAGAACGGCGTGACGGTCAGCTCCGCGTACCGCACCTGCTGCCGGGCCAGCTCCCGGGCCACCTCGAACGTCAGCAGCCGCACGTCCTCCGGGGTGCGGATCAGCTCGACCACGGACAGGTACACCTCGATGAAGTGCGCGAAGTCCGTGAAGGTGAAGTAGTCGACCAGAGCCTCGGGGTCGGTGGGCACCTTCGAGTCGGGGTGGCGGGCGGCCAGTTCGGCGACGATCCGCGGGGACGCCGAGCCGACATGGTGGACATGCAGCTCCGCCTTGGGCAGTCCGGCGATGAAGGCGCGCAGATCACGGTCGCCGGTCATGGCGGCCACGAGACGGTCGGACAAGGGTTCCTCCCCGGGAACGGCGCCCCGGGCCTGGCCGGCGGGACGCGGGTGATCGGCTGATCGACGGGTCGGGATCATCGTAGGCCGGGAGATGTCGCGGGGGACCGGGCCCCCGTGCCGACGGTTCTGGTCGTAGCATGACCGCACGCGTTCGACCGCGTACGACAGAGGGGACCCCGCGCATGTCCGACGACCCGCAGCCGCCGGCAGCGCCGGAGCACAACGCCGCCGACGGGCAGGGGGCGTCCGCGACCGGCGGTGACGCCCGTGACCCGTGGGCGCCCGAGAAGTCCGTGCGGGAGACGAGCCCCGGCGCGGCGCTGGACAGCGACGCCATCCCGGTCGTGCGGGACGACCCCGACCCGTGGGCCGCGCCCGCGGGACCCGGCATGACCGTCGCGTCGAGCGGCCCCGTCGCCCCCGTGCCGCCCTCCGTGCACGACCAGCAGACGGTCACCTCGATGCCCACCGCCGACGGCAACCCGGCCCCCGCCCAGCCCTGGGCGGCGCCGGCCCCGTCGACCGGCGGACCCGGGGCGTACCCGCCGCCCAACCCGTTCGCGCCCCCCGGCCCCGGCACCCCGCCGGCGGGCACCCCCCACCAGCCGGGCACCCCCTCGGCGGGCACCCCCTACGCGCCGCCCACCGGCCCGGCCGCGCCCCCGCAGGGCGCCGTCCCGGCCCCGGCGATCGCCCCCGACGGCCCCGGCCGGGCGCCGTACGGCTATCCGGCGGCCGGCTACGCCTACCCGGCGCAGCCCGTCCACGCCGGCCAGCACGCCCCCGGCCACCACCATCAGCCCTACCCCGGCTGGACCGGCATGCCGGCCATGCCGAACAACGGGCTGGGCACCGCCGCGCTGATCGTCGGCATCGTCTCGGTCGTCGGCTTCTGCCTGTGGCCGCTCGCCATCGTCACCGGCGTCCTCGGCGTCGTCTTCGGCGTGATCGGCAGGCAGCGGGCGAGCCGGGGCGAGGCCACCAACGGGGGCCAGGCCCTGGCCGGCATCATCTGCGGAGCCGTCGGCGCGGTCGTCGGCATCCTCCTGATGCTGGCGCTGTTCCTCGCCTGACCGCTCACGCCGGGCGCGGGACGGCGTCCTGATCCCGCGCCCGTATCCGCTCGCGCGCCGCCATCAGCGCGAACCCCAGCAGATTCGCCCCCCGCCACCGCTCCGGGTCCCCGGCCGCGGCGTCGTCCGCCGCCAGGCCGATGCCCCAGACCCGGTCCACGGGGCTCGCCTCCACCAGCACCCGGTCCCCCGTGTCCAGCAGAAACTCCCGCAGACCGGCGTCGGCGCCGAACTTGTGCACGCTCCCCTCGACCACGATGCCGAACCGCTCGCGCTCCCACACCGCCTCGTCGAAGCCGCGCACCAGCCGCCCCGCCCGCTTGGCCTGCGCCGGATGCTCCGCGGCCAGCGCCAGCCGCTCGGCCTCCGCGTCCCCGAAGAGACGGGCCTTCGCGGCCATCATCCAGTGCTCGGCACTCGCGTACGCCACGCCGTCCACCGTGAACGGCGACGGCCACCACTGGCTGAGACAGCCGGGACCGATCCGTCCGCCCGGTCGCGGCCGGTGCCCCCAGAAGTACAGGTACTTCACCCTCACGCCCGCCCGGACGGCCTCGACCAGCGCTTCGCGCGAGCCGATCCGTCCCGGCGCCCCCGTCGTGTTCTCCATGCACGCGAGTCTGGCAGGCGCCACTGACAGTCCGTCCTGCCTTTTCCCGGGCGACTCGACACCTGGTCGACAGATTCCGTCGTGTAACCAAAAGGCAACAACGGAATCCCTTGTTGATGACCCACTGCTCTGTCAGGATCGGCACTCAAATCGAGCTGGAGCCACGCCGCCGAAGGAGAGCGACATGCACGACGCGGGTCAGGGCACCCCGGAACGATTCGCCGCACGGGACCGGTTCGCGGACGGTGCGCAGTACATCGCCGGCCGTCTCACCCACGGCACGTCGGGCCGTACGCACGCCGTCGTCGACCCGGCCACGGGCGACGAGGTGCTGCGCTACGCACTGGCCGGCGCCGACGACGTCGACGCCGCCGTGGCCGCCGCCCGCGACGCCTTCCCGGGATGGTCCGCCGCCACCCCCGGCGAGCGGTCCGACGCCCTGCACCGCCTCGCCGCCGTCCTCGCCGACCGCGCCGAGGACTTCGCCCGCGCCGAGTCCCTGCAGTGCGGCAAACCGCTGAAGCTGACCCGCGAGTTCGACGTGCCGGGCACGATCGACAACACCGCCTTCTTCGCCGGCGCCGCCCGTCACCTCCAGGGCCAGTCGGCCGGCGAGTACTCCGGCGACCACACCTCGTACGTGCGCCGCGAACCCATCGGCGTCGTCGGCTCCGTCGCGCCCTGGAACTACCCCCTCCAGATGGCCGCCTGGAAGATCCTCCCGGCGATCGCCGCGGGCAACACCGTCGTCCTCAAGCCCGCCGAACCCACCCCGCTCACCTCCCTGCTGTTCGCCCGGGCCGCCGCCGACGCGGGCCTGCCGGACGGGGTCGTCAACATCGTCACCGGCGCCGGCCGGGACGCGGGCGAGCGCCTCGTCGGCCACCCCGATGTCGCGATGACCTCCTTCACCGGCTCCACCCCCGTCGGCAAGCGCGTCGCCGAGATCGCCACCGCCACCGTCAAGCGGATCCACCTCGAACTCGGCGGCAAGGCGCCCTTCGTGGTCTTCGACGACGCCGACCTCGAGGCCGCCGTGCACGGCGCGGTCGCCGGCGCGCTCATCAACACCGGGCAGGACTGCACCGCCGCCACGCGCGCCTACGTGCAGCGCCCCCTGTACGAGGAGTTCGTCGCCCGGACCGCCGCCCTCATGGAGACCGTCCGGCTCGGCGACCCGTTCGCCCCCGGCACCGACCTCGGGCCGCTGATCTCGCACGCCCACCGCGACCGGGTCGCCGGCTTCGTCGACCGGGCGCGCGCCTACGCGCGCGTGGTCACCGGCGGCGAGGCCCCGTGGGGGGAACTGAAGGACGGCGCCTACTACCGGCCCACGCTGATCGCCGACGCGCCCCAGGACAGCGAGATCGTCCAGGCCGAGATCTTCGGCCCGGTCCTCGTGGTCCTGCCCTTCGACACCGACGACGAGGGGATCGCGCTCGCCAACGACACCCCGTACGGGCTCGCCGCCTCCGCGTGGAGCCGGGACGTGTACCGCGCGGGCCGTGCCACCCGTGAGATCCGGGCCGGGTGCGTCTGGGTCAACGACCACATTCCGATCATCAGCGAGATGCCGCACGGCGGCTATGGGCAGTCCGGCTTCGGCAAGGACATGTCCATGTACTCGTTCGAGGAGTACACGCAGATCAAGCACGTCATGTTCGACAACACGGCGGTGGCCCGCAAGGACTGGCACCGCACCGTCTTCGGGGACCGATAGCCACCAGGCCGCCCGACCCGCGGCCGCCCATCCTCCGAAAGGGCACCACGCGCATGGAGCAGTACGAGCCCGACCGCCCGTCGCCGGCCCAAGCGGCCGCCATGCGGCGCAGCCTCCGCAACGGCAGGGCCTCCCTCAGCCGCCGCTCGCTGCTGCGCGCCTCCGCGGGCGGCGCACTCACGGCCGGCGGCCTCGGCGCGCTGAGCGCCTGCGGCATTCCGCCGGCCGCGAAGACCTCGGGCGTCTCGTCGGAGGACCACTCGGCGAAGGAGAAGACCGTCAGCTTCTCCAACTGGACCGAGTACATGGACGTCGACGAGAGCGAGAAGCACCACCCGACGCTCGACGCGTTCACCAGGCGGACCGGGATCAGGGTCGAGTACACCGAGGACATCAACGACAACGTCGAGTTCTTCGGCAAGATCAAGCCGCAGCTCGCGGCCGGCCGGCCCACCGGACGCGATCTGATCTGCGTCACCGACTGGCTCGCCGCCCGGCTCATCCGCTTCGGCTGGGTCCAGAAGCTGGACCCGGCCAACCTGCCCACCGCGTACGCCAATCTCTCCCGGCAGTTCCGCAGCCCCGACTGGGACCCGGGGCGCGCCTACTCCTACCCGTGGACCGGCATCTCCACGGTCATCGCCTACAACAAGAAGGCGCTGGACGGCGTCGAGGTCAAGTCCGTCTCCGACCTGCTGGACAACCCGAAGCTCAAGGGGCGGGTCGGCTTCCTGTCCGAGATGCGCGACAGCGTCGGCATGACCCTGCTCGACCTGGGCAAGGACCCGGGCCGGTTCACCGACGACGACTTCGACGCGGCGATCGCCCGCCTCCAGAAGGCCGCAGACCGGGGCCAGATCCGCCGGTTCACCGGCAACGACTACACCTCCGACCTCACCAAGGGAGACTTCGCCGCCTGCCTCGCCTGGGCCGGCGACGTCGTCCAGCTCAAGGCCGACAGCCCCGACGTCGACTTCCTCATCCCGGACAGCGGCTACATGACGTCCACGGACAACCTGCTGGTCCCCAACAAGGCACGGCACAAGACCAACGCCGAGCGCCTCATCGACTACTACTACGAGCCCGGACCGGCCGCGCAGCTCGCCGCGTACATCAACTACGTGTGCCCGGTCGACGGGGTGAAGGACGAACTCGCCGAGATCGACGAGGACGCGGCGAACAACCCGCTGATCCTCCCCGACGAGGAGATGGCCGCGAAGTCCCGCGCCTTCCGCTCCCTGAGCTCGAAGGAAGAGACGGCCTACGAAGAGAAGTTCGCGAAGCTCACAGGGGCGTGACGACCATGACGACCACAGACCACAGCGGCGACGTCCGCCTCTCGGGCATCACCAAGACCTACGGCTCCTTCACCGCCGTCCACCCGCTGGACCTGACCGTCCCGCAGGGCTCCTTCTTCGCCCTGCTCGGCGCGTCCGGCTGCGGCAAGACCACCACCCTGCGCATGATCGCGGGCCTGGAGGAACCGACCGGCGGCACCGTCCACCTCGGCGACCAGGACGTGACCCGGCTGCCCCCGTACAAGCGGCCGGTGAACACCGTCTTCCAGTCCTACGCCCTCTTCCCGCACCTCGACGTCTTCGAGAACGTCGCCTTCGGGCTGCGCCGGCGCGGGATCAAGAGCGTGAAGAAGCAGGTCGGCGAGATGCTCGACCTGGTCCAGCTCGGCGAGCAGGCCCGCCGCAGGCCGCACCAGCTCTCCGGCGGCCAGCAGCAGCGCGTCGCCGTCGCCCGGGCGCTGATCAACCACCCCAAGGTGCTGCTGCTCGACGAGCCGCTCGGCGCGCTCGACCTGAAGCTGCGCCGCCAGATGCAGCTGGAGCTCAAGCGCATCCAGACCGAGGTCGGCATCACCTTCGTCCACGTCACGCACGACCAGGAGGAGGCCATGACCATGGCCGACACGGTCGCCGTGATGAACGCGGGCCGCGTCGAGCAGCTCGGCGCCCCCGCCGACCTGTACGAGAACCCGAGGACGACGTTCGTCGCCAACTTCCTCGGCACCTCCAACCTCATCGAGGCCGAGGTCGACACCGCGGGCGGCGACGAGATCGTGCTGAGGGCGGGCGGCGGCAAGCTGACGCTGCCCCGGGCGCGCTGTACGGCCCCCACGGCGGCCGGCGGAAAGGTGCTGGTCGGCGTGCGGCCCGAGAAGATCTCCCTCACCCACGCCGACGACGCGGGCGCGATCCCGGCGGGCCGCAACCGCGTCACCGGCAGGATCGCCGACGCCAGTTTCATCGGCGTCTCCACGCAGTACGTCGTCGACAGCCCGGCCGGCGCGGAGCTGTCCGTGTACGTCCAGAACGTCGACCGCGACATGCGTCTCGTCCCCGGCGCCGAGGTCGTCCTGCACTGGAACCCGGCCCACACCTTCGGTCTGGACGCGGCCCAGGACATCGACGCGGGCACCGAGGAAGAGGCGGTCTGATGGCGACCGTCACCGAAGCGCCGCCCCTGGCGCCCGCACCCGAGGCGAAACCCCCGCGCCGGTGGGGCCGCTGGACGCCGTACCTCCTGCTGCTGCCCGGTCTGCTGTGGCTGCTGGTCTTCTTCGCGCTGCCGATGGTCTACCAGGCCTCCACCTCCGTGCAGACCGGCTCGCTGGAGGAGGGGTACGAGGTCACCTGGCACTTCGCCACCTACTGGGACGCGCTGTCCGAGTACTGGCCGCAGTTCCTGCGCTCGGTGCTCTACGCGGGCGCCGCGACCGTGCTGTGCCTGCTGCTGGGCTATCCGCTGGCGTATCTGATCGCGTTCCGCGCGGGCCGCTGGCGCAACCTGATCATGATCCTGGTGATCGCGCCGTTCTTCACCAGCTTCCTGATCCGCACGCTGGCCTGGAAGACGATCCTCGCGGACGGCGGCCCGGTCGTCGGCGCCCTGGACGCGCTGCACGTCCTGGACGTCACCTCCTGGCTCGGCATGACCGCCGGCGACCGGGTGCTGGCCACCCCGCTGGCGGTGGTGTGCGGACTGACGTACAACTTCCTGCCGTTCATGATCCTGCCGCTGTACACCTCGCTGGAGCGGATCGACGGCCGGCTGCACGAGGCCGCCGGGGACCTGTACGCGCGGCCCGTCACCACCTTCCGCAAGGTCACCTTCCCGCTGTCGATGCCGGGCGTGGTCGCGGGCACCCTGCTGACGTTCATCCCGGCCGCGGGCGACTACGTGAACGCCGACCTGCTCGGCTCCACCGACACCCGCATGATCGGCAATGTGATCCAGTCGCAGTTCCTGCGGGTTCTGGACTATCCGACGGCGGCGGCGCTGTCCTTCATCCTGATGTTCGCGATCCTCGTCATGGTGTCGCTCCACATCCGCAGGTCCGGCACGGAGGATCTGGTCTAAATGGCATTCGTGAACTGGTTCAGGCGCCATCTCGTGGTGCTCGCCGGACTGCTGACGCTCGGTTATCTGCTGCTGCCGAACGTCGTCGTGACGGTGTTCTCCTTCAACGACCCGAAGGGCCGCTTCAATTACGAGTGGCAGACGTTCTCCACGGACGCCTGGACCGATCCCTGCGGGGTCTCCGGGCTGTGCGACTCGCTCGCGCTCAGTCTCCAGATCGCCTTCTGGGCGACGCTGGGCGCGACCGTGCTCGGCGCGATGATCGCCTTCGCGCTGGTCCGCTACCGGTTCCGGGCGCGGGGCGCGGTCAGCTCGCTGATCTTCCTGCCGATGGCGATGCCCGAGGTCGTGATGGCCGCCTCGCTGCTGACGCTCTTCCTCAACATGGGCGTGCAGCTCGGTTTCTGGACGATTCTCATCGCCCACGTCATGTTCTGCCTCAGTTTCGTCGTCACGGCCGTCAAGGCGCGCGTGATGTCGATGGACCCGCGTCTGGAACAGGCCGCGCAGGACCTTTACGCCGGTCCTTTCCAGACGTTCCTCCGGGTGACTCTGCCGATCGCGGCGCCGGGCATCGCGGCGGGCGCGCTGCTCGCCTTCGCGCTCTCCTTCGACGATTTCATCATCACCAATTTCACCGCGGGCTCGACCGTCACCTTCCCCATGTTCGTCTGGGGCTCGGCACAGCGCGGAACGCCCGTCCAGATCAATGTCGTGGGCACGGCCATGTTCCTGCTCGCCGTGCTGTTCGTCCTGGTTTCCATGGTCGTCGGAAACCGCCGCACCAAGCACAAGTCCTGACAGTCGTGGGGAGTTGAAAATCATGGCCCCAAGCGCCATGAACCGTTGGACCAGATCTCTTTCCGACGCCCAGCCGGTCCCGTACTGGCTGGACGACCCCGGCAGGCCCCGCCCCGAGCCCGCGCTGACCGGCGCCGAGACCTGCGACCTGCTGGTCGTCGGCGGCGGCTACAGCGGACTGTGGACCGCGCTGATCGCCAAGGAGCGCGACCCCGCACGGGACGTCGTCCTGCTGGAGGGCCGCGAGGTGGGCTGGGCCGCCTCCGGCCGCAACGGCGGCTTCTGCGCCGCCTCCCTCACCCACGGCCTGCCCAACGGCCTCACCCGCTGGCCCGGCGAGATCCACAAGCTGCAGGAGCTGGGCGCCCGCAACCTCGACGAGATCGAGCAGGCGGTCGCCCGGCACGGCCTCGACTGCGACTTCGAGCGCACCGGCGAGATCGACGTGGCCACCGAGACGTACCAGGCGTGGGAACTGCGCGACTGGTACGAGCGGATGGTGCGCGAGGGGCTCGGCGACGGCTTCGAGTTCCTGGACGCCGACGCCGTCCGCGCCCAGGTCCACTCGCCCACCTTCCAGGCCGGCCTGCACGACCGCCGGGGCGTCGCCCTGGTGAACCCGGCCAAACTGGTCTGGGGCCTCAAGCGGGCCTGCCTGCGCCTCGGCGTGCGGGTCTACGAGCACACCCCCGCGCTCACCCTGAAGCCGTACGGCGCCGGGATGAGCGTGCGCACCCCGTACGGCGAGGTCCGCGCCCGCAAGGCAGCCCTGGGCACCAACATCTTCCCCAGCCTGGTCAGACGGGCGCGGCACTACACCGTCCCCGTCTACGACTACGCCCTGATGACCGAGCCGCTCACCGACGAGCAGCTCGCGTCGGTCGGCTGGCGCGGCCGGCAGGGCCTCGGCGACAGCGCCAACCAGTTCCACTACTTCCGCCTCTCCGCCGACAACCGCATCCTGTGGGGCGGTTACGACGCCATCTACCCCTACGGCGGCCGGGTGCGCGCCGAGTACGACGACCGCCCCGAGACGTACGCCAAGCTCGCCGGCCACTTCTTCACCTGCTTCCCGCAGCTGGAGGGCCTGCGCTTCACGCACGCCTGGGGCGGGGCGATCGACACCTGCTCACGCTTCTCGGCGTTCTTCGGCACGGCGTACGGCGGCCGGGTCGCCTACGCGGCCGGGTACACCGGCCTCGGGGTGGGCGCCACCCGCTTCGGCGCCGACGTCATGCTCGACCTGCTGGCGGGGGAGCGCACCGAACGGACCGAGCTGGAGATGGTCCGCAGGAAGCCGCTGCCCTTCCCGCCGGAGCCGTTCGCCTGGACCGGCATCGCGCTCACCAAGTGGTCGCTGGCCAGGGCCGACGCCCACGCCGGGCGGCGCAATCTGTGGCTGCGGACGATGGACCGGCTGGGGCTCGGCTTCGACAGCTGACCGCCCGCACGGGCGAACGGGCGGGCGTGCGGCACACGCCCGTGTGATCCGGCTCACTCGGACGAGTGAGCCGGACCCGCGTAATGGACGCCGGTGACCTCCCTCTCCCTCGTGACGCGACCAGCGTCGGACACGAGAGACAGGGAGGTCTCCTCATGGCAGGGGCGAAGACGGCGGTCGAGTGGCTGGCATCCGTGGCGCCGGATCCCGAGGCGTGCCGCTGGGAGTGGGAGCGCAGCCCCCGCGGGGTCGCGCTGCTGCCGGCGGGCAAGGCCTGGGACGTCCTGATCCTGCCCGGCGAGCTGGGCTACCCCACGCTCGACGTCCTCACCCGCATCATCGACCAACCCGGGCCCGTGCTGGCCGACTTCGGCGACGCGCGGGTCGGCTTCCTGGTGCCGCCGGGCACCGCCTCGCGCTGGGTCGGCACCGGCGTCCGCACCGCCGGAAGCGGCACCTGGATCGTGGTGCCGTATCCCGGCCGGCCGTCCGGCGGCGTGCGCTGGCTGGTGCCGCCGGACGGCTCGGGCACCCTCACCGACCCGGCGCTGCTGGAACTGGCGATGCACGAGGCGGCGGCGGGACTGGCGGAGGGCGGACGGGCGGAGGGCGGATCGTCCGGGGGCGGGGCTCCCCGGGCGTGACGGAGGACGGCTCCGGCCGCCGCAACCCTTGACAACCGGGATTGGTCTGGACCAAGTTGTGGGCGCTCCACCCTGCCCCTTCCCCCCTCCGCGGAGGCACTCGTGGATCGCTTCAGACCTCTCGCCGTCCTCACCGCCGTGGCACTGACCATGCCCGGCGTGACCGCGCTGTCGTCGGCCGCCCGTGCGGCCGACGCCGACCTCGCCAGGAACGGCGGATTCGAGGCGGGCCTGGACGGCTGGTCCTGCACCGCCGGCACCACCGTCAACAGTCCCGTCCGCAGCGGCACTTCCGCGCTGAAAGCCACTCCGGCCGGCAGCGACAACGCCCGCTGCTCCCAGACCGTGACCGTCAAACCCGATTCCCAGTACACGCTCAGCGGCCATGTCCGGGGCTCGTACGTCTACCTCGGCGCGAGCGGCACCGGCACCACCGACGTCTCCACCTGGACCCAGTCGGCCCCCGACTGGCGGCAGTTGACGACGACCTTCCGCACCGGCCCGAACACCACCCGGGTCACGATCTACACCCACGGCTGGTACGGCACCGGCGCCTACCACGCCGACGACATCTCCCTCGTCGGCCCCGGCGGCGAGACCGGACAGCCGCCCGCCCCGTCGGCCGGCCTGCGCACCGGCACCGTCACCGCCACCAGCGTCGCCCTGTCCTGGTCGCCGGTCACGGGCGCGACGGGGTACGCCGTCTACCGCGACGGCACGAAGGTCCAGACGGTGAGCGGGACCTCGGCCACCGTGACGGGCCTGACGCCCTCGACGGCGTACGCCTTCCAGGTGGCCGCCGTGAACGACGCCGGCGAGTCCGCCAGGTCCGCGACGGTCACCGCGACGACCGCGCCCGGCTCCGGCGGCGGCTCCTCCGACCTGCCGCCGCACGCCCTGGTCGGCTACCTCCACGCCAGTTTCGCCAACGGCTCCGGCTACACCCGCCTGGCCGACGTCCCCGACAGCTGGGACGTCATCGACCTGGCCTTCGGCGAGCCGACCTCGGTCACCTCCGGCGACATCCGCTTCGAGCGCTGCCCGGCGACCGAGTGCCCGGGCGTGGAGAGCGACGCCGAGTTCAAGGCCGCGATCCGGGCCAAGCAGGCGGCCGGAAAGAAGGTGCTCATCTCGATCGGCGGCCAGAACGGCCAGGTCCAGCTCACCACGGCCGCCGCCCGCGACACCTTCGTCTCCTCCGTCTCGAAGATCATCGACGAGTACGGCCTCGACGGCCTCGACATCGACTTCGAGGGCCACTCGCTGTCCCTCAACGCCGACGACACCGACTTCAAGAACCCGAAGACCCCGGTGATCGTCAACCTGATCTCGGCGCTCAGGACCCTCCAGGCCCGGTACGGCGACGACTTCGTCCTGACGATGGCCCCGGAGACGTTCTTCGTCCAACTCGGCTACCAGTACTACGGAACCGGCCGATGGGGCGGCCAGGACCCGCGCGCCGGCGCCTACCTCCCGGTCATCCACGCCCTGCGCGACGACCTCGACCTGCTCCACGTCCAGGACTACAACTCGGGCCCGATCATGGGCCTCGACAACCAGTACCACTCCATGGGCGGCGCCGACTTCCACATCGCCATGACCGACATGCTCCTCACCGGCTTCCCGGTCGCGGGCGACGCGAACAACGTCTTCCCGCCGCTGCGCCCCGACCAGGTCGCCATCGGCATGCCGGCGTCCACGAACGCGGGCAACGGGTACGTCCCTCCGGGCGAGGTCACCAAGGCCCTCGACTGCCTGACGAAGCGGACCAACTGCGGCTCGTACGCCACGCACGGCACCTGGCCGTCGCTGCGGGGCCTGATGACCTGGTCGATCAACTGGGACCGGTTCGCGAACTGGGAGTTCCAGCGCACGTTCGACGGCTACTTCGGCTGACTCCGGCCGAGGTGGCGAACACCGTCAGCAGCACCGCCCCGAGGCACCAACTGGCCACCACGTCCAGCGGCCAGTGGTAGCCGTGCCGGACCAGCCCGACCCCGACGCCCAGGTTGACGACGGCGCCGCCCGCGACGACCGCGCGTCGGACGAGGGCCCGCCGCAGCCAGGGCAGGACCAGCAGGGCGGCGCAGCCGTAGGCGACGACGGCGGTGGCGGTGTGGCCGGAGGGGAAGTAGCCGGTGGCCGGGGGCACGGCCGGGGTCCCGGGACGGTCGGTCAGCTCCTTGACCGGCACGACGAGCACCGGCACCAGCGCCATCAGCCCGAGCGCGCCGGCCGCCGGCCGCCACCAGCGCCGCTCGCCCGCCCGCCGTCGGCGGCGGGCGGCGTAGGCGGCGACGGCGGCCAGGACGGGGACGGCGACCTCCACGTTGCCCAGGTCCGCGAGGGCGTCGGAGACCCGGCCGGGCCGGACCGCGGCCCGGCTGATCCGCTCGTCCAGCCGCACCAGCGGCCCGTCGGCGACGACCTGCCAGGTGATCAGGCCGAACAGCAGGCCGAGGGTCAGGCACAGGAGGAAAGGAGGGCACAGCGAGGGCGGCACGGGGGCGGCCGGGCGCGGTCGGGGCGAGGGGGGTCGCGGCATGAGGTACTGCCTACCGCATGACCGCCCCGTGCGGCCTCGTACCCCCGCGGGCCGCAGCGCGCACCGGGCCCCGGAAACGGCCGAAGGGCCGACGCAAGGGGGGGTGTGCGTCGGCCCTTCTCGACGGCCGGGATCGGGGGGGCCGATCACGGGCGTCCGAATCGGAACGTCGCGCGCCCCGGGGGGTCTGGGGCGGGCGACCGTCCGATCGGTGAGGAGACCCGGGGCGCGAGGCCCCGGTTTGTGTGCGCGAGGCACGACCAGGTCGAAGCTGGGGAGGCCCCGGCCTGTCGCCCGCGGCTTCCCACGGGCGGTATCTCTCATCGGTCAGAACCTACGACAGCGGGTGGGCGCGGGACAGCAGGATCGGTATCCCGCCATCCACCCCGCACACCTTCTTCACACGCTCATCGCGCGGGCCGCCAGACGTGCGGACGGCCGGCTCAGATGCGCGCGAACGCCTGCTCGATGATGTCGAGACCCTCGTTCAGCAGGTCCTCGCCGATCACCAGCGGGGGCAGGAAGCGCAGCACGTTGCCGTAGGTGCCGCAGGTGAGGACCAGCAGGCCCTCCGCATGACAGGCCTTGGCCAGGGCGGCGGTGGCCTCCGGCGCGGGCTCCTTGGTCATACGGTCCTTGACCAGCTCGATGGCGATCATCGCGCCGCGGCCCCGCACGTCGCCGATGAGGTCGAACTTCTCGGCCATAGCGCCGAGGCGGGCCTTCATGACCGTCTCGATGCTCTTCGCGCGGGCGTTGAGGTCCAGCTCTCGCATCGTCTCGATCGCGCCGAGCGCGCCGGCGCAGGCGACCGGGTTGCCGCCGTACGTGCCGCCCAGGCCGCCCGCGTGCGCCGCGTCCATGATCTCGGCGCGGCCGGTCACCGCGGCCAGCGGCAGACCGCCGGCGATGCCCTTCGCGGTGGTGATCAGGTCCGGGACGATGCCCTCGTCCTCGCAGGCGAACCACTGGCCGGTGCGGCAGAAGCCGGACTGGATCTCGTCGGCGACGAAGACGATGCCGTGGTCGGAGGCGAACTTCCGGATCGCCGGCAGGAAGCCCTTCGCCGGCTCGATGAAGCCGCCCTCGCCGAGCACCGGCTCGATGATGATCGCGGCGACGTTCTCCGCGCCGACCTGCTTGGTGATCTGGTCGACGGCCTGCGCGGCGGCCTCCGGACCGGCGTTCTCGGCGCCGGTCGGCCAGCGGTAGCCGTAGGCGACCGGCACGCGGTACACCTCGGGCGCGAACGGGCCGAAGCCGTGCTTGTACGGCATGTTCTTCGCCGTCAGCGCCATCGTGAGGTTGGTGCGGCCGTGGTAGCCGTGGTCGAAGACGACGACCGCCTGCCGCTTGGTGTACGCGCGGGCGATCTTGACGGCGTTCTCGACGGCCTCGGCGCCGGAGTTGAACAGGGCCGACTTCTTGGCGTGGTCGCCCGGCGTCAGCTCGGCCAGCGCCTCGGCGACCTCCACGTAGCCCTCGTACGGCGTCACCATGAAGCAGGTGTGGGTGAAGTCGGCGAGCTGGGCGCTCGCCCGGCGCACGACGGCCTCGGCGGACGCGCCGACGGACGTCACGGCGATGCCGGAACCGAAGTCGATCAGCCGGTTGCCGTCGACGTCCTCGATGATGCCGCCGCCCGCGCGCGCGGTGAACACGGGCAGCACCGAGCCCACGCCCTGGGCGACCGCGGCGACACGGCGGGCCTGCAGTTCCTGCGACTTCGGGCCGGGGATGGCGGTGACGACGCGGCGCTCCTGGGGGAGTGCGGACATGCGGGGCTCCTGGGGGTTTTGCGGATGCTTGCCTTCTTTCTTCGCAGGCTAGGGGCGGGGCGGGGGTGGGGGCATGCTCCATGTGGGCGTTGTTCGGGAGGGGCGGTTGTCCGTGGTGGACAGATCGGGAGGGGTAGGCGGGGCCGGAGCCGGGCCTGCGGCAAGGGCGCGGCGGGGGTGAGGGCGCGGGACACGGCGGGGCATCCGGCGCGGCCGGGGTCGGTCTTCGGTGAACTCCCCCTGCCGGGGCATTAGATTGACTCGCTGACGGTGCACGCAGCGGCTGGCCAGGGGGCAGGGCGATGAACAGCGACGGGACGCAGGACGCGCGGGGCACGCACCCGAACCCGGTGCCGCGTCCGGCGGGGCCGCCGGGGCCGTTCGGGCCGTCTGGGCCGTTCGAGGGGGCGGGGGTGCCGCCCGTGCCGCCCGCCCCGGCCGTCCCGCCCCGTCCGGCTGCCGCGCCCGGTCCGCCCGCGGGGTCGCCGCCCGGTGCGGCGGCCGGCGCCGAGCAGCCCGCGCCCGCCCGCTCCGCCGTCGCCGACTGGCTCGACGAGCCGCGCCCGGCGGCCAGGCCGGGGATCTGGCGCTTCGGCCACCGTCCGGCCAGGGACGACGGCCCGGCCGAGCGCCTCGCGCCGGTCACCATCGTCGGCGTACTGGTCCCGCTGGTCCTCGCCCTCGTGCTGTGGTCCATGTGGCGGCGCGGCGCCGTGCCCTTCCAGTGGACCCTGCTGCGCGTGTTCACCCCGGACGACTGGTGGTGGGGCGGCTCACTGGCCTCGCCCAAGGGCCTGGAGGGCGCGGAGGCCAAGGTGGTCTACGACGGCCTCTTCTTCGGGGTGCTGCTGTACGCCATGGGCCGGCTCGGCAGCTGGTCCGACATCGTGCGCCACGTCGTCGCCCGGCGTGAGCAGCCCGCGCGCGCCCTGCTCGCGGCCCTCGGCGCGCTCGCCACGCTGAGTTTCGTCTTCCCGAGCGCCTTCCCGGGCGTCGGCTGGGACGCCCTCCCCGTGGTCGCGCCGATCTTCTCCCTCGTCGTCCTGGTCACGGGCGGTTACGAGGTTTTCACCTCGCCCTGGACCACCGACGCGCTCTACGCCGTCATCACCCTTCTCGTCCTGTGGCCCTTCGCCCGGATCGGGGGCTGGCCGCAGCTCGCGCGCACCTGGCTCGCCGCCCGCCGCCGCACGGCGTCCGACGAGCCCCCGCCGGCCGTCGAGACCCCCCGATCCCACTGGCCCGCGTTGCGCGAGGCCGGCGCGTCCGACGCGGCGGACGTCCTCACCGCCGAGACGCTGGGCGGCCGGACGAACGACGTCGACTGCGCCCGGCTCGACCGGGCCTGGCGGCGCGCCCGGGGCCTCGGCCGGGCCGCCGCCTTCACGGACGCCGTGCTGCGCCAGGGCGGCGCCGCGCTGGTCCACCCCTCCGGCGCCCGCGACCTCCCCGTCCGCGCCGCCCGGCACGACCTGCTCGCCGGACAGGTGCGCATCGGACGCTGGACGCCCGCCGAGCGCACGCCGCTCGACTACCGGAACGCGGGCGCCGCCCTGGAACCGGAGACGCTCGGCACCTCCCTGCTCGTCGTGGGGCCGTCCGGGTCCGGCAAGACCCGCCGGGTCGTCGCGCCGGTCGTGGAGTCCCTCGCCCTGCAGGCCCTGACCGGCGGCTGCGCCGTCGTCGCGGTGTGCGCCGCCGGGGCGCCGGTCGGCCCCGACGCGGCCTTCGACATCGTCGTACGCCTCGGCAACGCGGCCTCGTCGTACGACCTCGACCCGTACGCCGGCTCCGTCGACCCCGACGAGGCGGCCGGGTTCCTCGCCGAGGCGCTGGCGGGAGACCTGGAGTCCGTGGGCGTCCAGCGGGCGGCCACGGCGCTGGCGCAGCTCCTCGGCCCCTACCGGGCGGCGTTCGGCGGCTTTCCGCCCCTCACCGTCCTGCGCCGGCTGCTGGAGGGCGACCCGGCGGTGGTGGGCGCGGTGCGCGAGGCGCTGGGAGGCGGGCGGCACGTCGCCATGGCCAGGGAACTGGAAGCGCGTATCCGCCAGACGGACACCCCCGGCGACCCCGGTCCGGCGCTCGCCGACCGGCTCGCCACCCTGGACCGGCCGGCCTTCGCGGGCTTCTTCGGCGCGGGTGGCGACGGGATCCGGCCGTTCTCGCTGCGGGCCGTCGCCCACCATCCGCTGCGGGTGCGGATCGACGTCCCCGAGCACGGGCACGAGGAGGCGTCCCGGCTGATCACCCGGCTGGTGCTGGCGCAGTTCTCGGCCGTCGTGCGGGAGGAGGAGCGGGAGCACTTCGCCTGCCTCGTCCTCGACGACGCGACCGGCGCGGTCACCGCCGAGTCCGTGCGGCGCGTCCAGCGGCTGCGGTCCCGCAACGCCGGGGTCGTGCTCGCGCTGCGCACGGTCGCCGACGTGCCCGAGCCGCTGCACGGGCCGCTCTACGCGGCGGTCGGCTGCCGGATGGCGCTGTCCGGCGTCACGACCTGGGACGGCAGCCGGTTCGCCGAGGCGTGGGGCAAGGAGTGGGTCGAGACCGAAGAGGTGGCCCATCACACCGTGTTCGCCGACCAGCCCATGACCCGGGCCATCCACGCCCTGCGCAAGATGGTCACCGGCAAGGCGGTCACCACGGAGGCGGTGACCGTCCGGCAGGTCGAGCGGGAGCGCTGGTCCGCCTCCCAGCTCGCCCACGAGGTGCCGCCGGGGCACGCGGTGCTGTCCCTGACGACGGTCGGCGGCGAGCACGCGCCGCCGTTGCTGGTGGATCTGCGGGATTGAGGGCCCGGGGCGGGGAGGGCGGTTCCCGGCCGTCGTGAGTCCTCGTCCGGAACCCGGGACCGTACGGTGAGGCAGAATCGACACAGGTCGTTCATACGCGGCGGCCAAAAGATCACCCCCTCGACCTGAAGGTCCCATGCCCCCCACGCTCGCCTCACTCGTCCACCACCCCGCGCTCAAACTGACCGTGCGGGCCGGCGGGGACCGCCTGGACGTGCCCGTGCGCTGGGCCCACGTCAGTGAGCTGGCCGATCCCGTGCCCTACATGGAGGGCGGCGAGCTGCTGCTGATCACCGCGCTGAAACTGGACGCGGAGGACCCGGAGGCGATGCGCCGGTACGTGAAGCGGCTGGCCGGGGCGGGCGTGGTCGGCCTCGGGTTCGCGGTCGGCGTCAACTACGACGAGATCCCGCAGGCCCTGGTCGGCGCGGCGGAGCGCGAGGGACTGCCGCTGCTGGAGGTGCCCCGCCGCACCCCGTTCCTCGCCATCACCAAGGCGGTGTCGGCCGCGATCGCCGCCGACCAGTACCGGGCGGTGACGGACGGGTTCGCCGCCCAGCGGGAACTGACCAGGCAGGCGCTGAACGACGGCCCCGAAGGGCTGCTCGGGGCGCTCGCCGCGCAGGTCGACGGGTGGACGGCGCTGTACGACGCCTCGGGCGCCGTCGTCGCCGCCGCGCCGGAGTGGGCCGGCCGCCGTGCCGCGCGCCTGACGTCCGACGTCGAACGGCTGCGGGAGCGGCCCGCGCCGGCCAGCTCCGTGGTGGGCGTGCCGGACCGGGACGACCGGGTGGAACTGCACACCCTCGGCACCGGCCGCCGTCCGCGCGCGGCCCTCGCCGTCGGCACCGCCGCCGCCCTCGGCACCGCCGAACGCTACGCCGTGCACTCCGCCATCGCCCTGCTCACCCTGACGACGGAACGCTCCCGCTCCCTGCACGCCGCCGAGCAGCGGATCGGCGCCGCCGTGCTGCGGATGCTGCTGGCGGGCGAACCGGACCACGCCCGCACGGTGGCCGGCGGCCTGTACGGCGACCTGCTGGACGCGCCCTTCCGGATCGTCGTCGCCGAGTGCGCGTCGGGGGCCGCCGGGCTCGCCGGGCTGGCCGAGGCGGTGGAGACGGCGGCGGCCCGGTCGGGGGAGGCGGTGCTCGCGGTGCCGGAGAGCGGCGGCGAGCGCCTGGTGGTGCTGGCGACGGACGGGGGCGCGGTGATCGAGGCGTGCGGGGAGTACGCGGCCGGGCTGGAGGTGGGCCGGGCGACGGGCGAGGGCACGGGCGGCGGCGAGGAGGACGGCCTGGTCGTGGGCCTGTCGGCGCCGGCCGGGCCGATCGCCGCCGGGTCCGCGTACAGACAGGCGGTCCAGGCGCTGTCGGTCGCCCGCCGCAGGGGCCGCGTGCTGGTGGAGCACGAACATCTGGCGGCCGGCTCCGTGCTGCCGCTCCTCGCGGACGACGCCGTACGCGCCTTCGCGGACGGCCTGCTGCGGGCGCTGCACGACCACGACGCCACCGGCCGCGGCGACCTGGTCGCCTCCCTGCGCGCCTGGCTGTCCCGGCACGGCCAGTGGGACGCCGCGGCCGCCGACCTGGGCGTCCACCGCCACACCCTGCGCTACCGGATGCGGCGCGTGGAGGAGATCCTGGGCCGCTCCCTGGACGACCCGGACGTCCGGATGGAACTGTGGCTGGCGCTGAAGGCGACGTCGGCCGAGCAGTAGCCGGTGGCCCCCCCTGCCGCTACGTCCCGCGACTGGGCCAATACGGCGCATCCCCCGCCCGCACTGCTACGCATCGGACAAGCGACCCTTCGCGCCCCGCGCCCTACGGTTGACCCGACAGAGCAGCACAGGAACACCCAACGCGGAAGGGCACGGGCTTCGACCATGACCTCCACCCACGCCTTCTGGCTCGCCGGACGCCAGGCCACCGGCGAGGACAGCTTCGACGTCACCTCCCCGTGGGACGGCCGGCTCGTCGGAACGGTGAGCGTGCCGACCGACGCCCAGGTCGAGGAGGCCGTGGCCGCCGCGTACGCCGTGCTGGACGAGTTCGCCGCCACCCCGGCCCACGTCCGCGCCGCCGCACTGGACCACGTCAGCCGGCGGCTCGCCGAGCGCACCGAGGAGATCGCGCGGCTGATCTCCGCCGAGAACGGCAAGCCGGTCAAGTGGGCCCGCGGCGAGGTCGGCCGCGCGGTGTCCGTGTTCCGCTTCGCCGCCGAGGAGGCCCGGCGCTTCAACGGCGGCGAGGCCCAGCGCCTCGACACCGACCTCGGCGGCCAGGGCCGGCTCGCCCTCACCCGGCGCTTCCCGAAGGGCGTCGTCCTCGGCATCGCGCCGTTCAACTTCCCGCTCAATCTGTGCGCCCACAAGGTCGCCCCGGCCATCGCCGCCGGCGCCCCGATCGTCCTCAAGCCCGCCCCGGCGACCCCGCTGTCCGCCCTGGTCCTCGGCGAGCTGCTGGCCGAGACCGAGCTGCCGGCCGGCTCCTGGTCGATCCTCCCGGTCCCGAACGACCGCATGCCCGCCCTGGTCCAGGACGAGCGCCTGCCGGTCGTCTCCTTCACCGGCTCCGAGAAGGTCGGCTACGCGATCATGGACTCGGTGCCGCGCAAGCACTGCACCCTGGAGCTGGGCGGCAACGGCGCGGCCGTCGTCCTCGCGGACTGGGCGAGCGACGAGGACCTCGACCGGGCCGCGCACCGCATCGCGACCTTCTCGAACTACCAGGGCGGCCAGTCCTGCATCTCCGTGCAGCGCGTGATCGCCGACGCGTCGGTCTACGACCGTCTCCTGCCCCGCATCGTCGCCGCCGTCGAGGCCCAGGTCACCGGCGACCCGTCCGACGACGCCACCGACGTCGGCCCGCTGGTCAGCGAGGCCGCCGCCCAGCGCGTCGAGGCGTGGGTCGACGAGGCCGTCGCCGCGGGCGCGAAGCTCCTCACCGGCGGCAAGCGCGAGGCCGCCTCCTACGCGCCCACCGTCCTCACCGACGTCCCCGCGAGCACCACCCTGGCCTGCGAGGAGGTCTTCGGCCCGGTCCTCACGGTGCAGAGGGTCGACGGCGAGGCCGAGGCGTTCGCCGCCGTCAACGCCTCCAAGTACGGTCTGCAGGCCGGCGTGTTCACCCACGACCTGCAGGCCGCCTTCCGCGCCCACCGCGCCCTGGAGGTCGGCGGCGTGGTCATCGGCGACGTGCCCTCCTACCGCGCCGACCAGATGCCGTACGGCGGCGCCAAGCAGTCCGGCGTCGGCCGCGAGGGCGTCCGCTTCGCCATGGAGGACTACACCTACGAGCGGGTCCTGGTCCTGACGGGCCTCGCCCTCTGACCGACACCCCTCGGCCCGACGGCCGGAGCCCACTGTGCGGGGGCTCCGGCCATCGGCGTGTCAGGGGAAGACGTCCTCCGCAGGCTCAGCGGGAGACCTCCACCCGCGCCAGCCGCACCTCCCCGCCCAGCCCGACCCGGACGTCGTGCACGCCCTCGGCGGTGAGCGGCGCCGACACGGTCGTGTAGGCGTACGGGTCCGAGGCGGGCGTGCTCACCGTGACCACGGGTTCCCCGCCGTCCAGGGACAGTTCGACCGTGCCCGCGCCCGCCACCTCGAACGTCACGCCCGTCACCCCCGTGCCGAAGTCGCAGGCCCGGTAGACCAGTTCGGCCGGCCCCGCGCCCGCCGGGGTCACCGCGTCGCCCGACCTCTTCGTGCGGTCGACCAGCTCCGCGCCGGTGTGGTCGTCGAAGTCGGCCGCGGACAGGCCCCGTTCGACGAGCGGGCGCGGGGTCGCCGGGGTGCCGGTGAGGGTGATCGTCGTGCGGAGGCGGACGTCCTCGCTGGAGGCCCCCACGAGGAGGTCGTACGGGCCGGGGTCCAGGCGCCAGGACGAGCGGGACACGTCCCAGAACTCCAGGGCCGACAGGGGGATTTCGTAGGACAGGGTCGTGGTCCGGCCGGGGGACAGGGTCACCCGGTCGTGGGCCAGCAGTTCCCGGCGCGGGCGCGGCGCCGACGGCTGTGCCGCGCGGGCGTACAGCTGCGGGACCTCGTCGGCGGTCACGTCGCCCGTGTTGGTGACCGTGAAGGAGACCTCGACCGTCGTGTCCGTGACCCTCGCCGTCAGGCCGGCGTAGGCGAACTGCGCGTACGACAGGCCGTGGCCGAAGGGGAACAACGGGGCCCCCTCGAAGTACAGGTACGTCTGGCGGCTGCCGATCACGTCGTAGTCGAGGAGGGAAGGGAGGTCCGCGTCCGAGGCGTACCACGTCTGGGGGAGGCGGCCGGCGGGGGAGACGTCGCCCGCCAGGACGCGGGCCAGGGCCGTGCCCGCCGCCTGGCCGCCGTGGGCCGTCCACAGGGCGGCCGGGAGCGGGGACGGGTCGAAGGCGTAGGGGTAGGCGGAGGTCAGGACCAGCACCGTGCGCGGGTTCGCCTCGCGTGCCGCGCGCAGCAGGCGGTCCTGGTGCGCGGGCAGGGCCAGGGTCGTACGGTCCTCGGTCTCGCGGCCGTTGATGTGCGGGTCGTTGCCCGCGACCACCACGACCACGTCGGCGCCGGCCGCCGCCCGGGCCACGGCGTCCTCGCCGCGCTCGATGTGCACGAGTTCGAAGATCTCCGGGGATTCGTCGGCAACCTTCACGCCCTCGGCGGTCACTGAGACATGGCGACCCGTGCCCGTGTGCCGCAGGAGGTGACCGTCGCCATGGGGTTCCAGGCGGAAGGTCTCCTGGACGACCCAGCCACCCGGCTGGTCGGCGGAGGCGCGCACGTAGCCGTCCTCGGCGACGGACAGGTAGCGGCCGTCGGGCGCGCGCAGGGTGAGGACGCCCTCGCCCCAGTCGACGAGGGCCAGCTCGGTGCCGGCGGCGTCGGTGGTCAGCGGGGGCAGGTCCGTGCGGCCTGCCAGCAGCGCCGGGTCGAGGGCGCCCTCCGCGCCGCGTACCGCGCCGGCGGCCTCCGGGGCCCGCGGCACATGGAGGAAGGCGCCGGCCGATGTGCGCAGGCGGACGCGGTCCACGCCCTCCGCGAAGACGACGTTCTGCGCGCCGAAGCGCTCGCGCAGGCCCTCCAGCGGCGTGCTGCGGTGGATCAGCGTGCCGCTGTACCAGTCGAGCTTGCACTCGTCGGCGAGCAGCCCGGTCACCGCGATCCGGGTCCCGGGGGCGAGCGGCAGGACGCCGTCGTTGCGCAGCAGCACGATCGCCTGCTCGGCCGCCTCCCGTGCGAGCGCGCGGTGTCCGGGGGTGTCGAAGGCGCCGGCCTCGTCGTAGCCGTCGAACTCGCCGAGCCGGAACCGCACCGACAACTGGCGGCGCACGGCCGTGTCCACGTCGGCCTCCGTCAGCAGGCCCCGCTCCAGGGCGCCGTGCACCCGCGCGGTGATCTGCGAGCCGTCGGTGCCGTGGTCGGTGAAGCTGTCGACGCCGGCGGTCAGGGCCGCCGCCGTGGCCTCCTCGTGGGTGTCGAAGTAGTGCTCGTGGTCGACCAGGTTGGTCGGCGCGCCCGCGTCCGAGCAGACGAGCAGGTCGTCGTCCGTCCAGGTCCGCAGCTGCTCCTCCAGGTACGGCGAGAGGTGGTTGGGGCGGCCGTTGACCAGGTTGTACGCCGGCATGACCCCGGCCACCGCGCCCGCCTCGACCGTGTCCCGGAAGGCGCGCAGGTCGTACTCGTGCAGCACCCGCGGACGCACCGACGCCGACGAAGTGGCCCGGTCCGTCTCGTTGTTGTGGGCGAGCCAGTGCTTGAGGACCGGCGCGGTGCGCCAGTACACGGGGTGGTCGCCGCGCAGTCCGCGGGTGTAGGCGGTGGCGATGGCCGAGGTGAGCCTCGGGTCCTCCGAGTAGCCCTCCTCGTTGCGGCCCCACAGCGGATGGCGCAGCAGGTTCACCGTCGGCGACCAGACGTTGAGGCCCACCCGCTCGTCGCGGGCCCGCATCGCGCGCACCTCCTTGGACACGGCGTCCCCGACGCGGCGGACCAGTTCCGGGTTCCAGGTGGCGCCCAGCCCCACCGCCTGCGGGAAGACCGTGGCCGGGCCCATCCACGCCACCCCGTGCAGTGCCTCCTGTCCGGTGCGGAACGCGGCGACGCCGAGCCGTTCCACGGCGGGCGCGAACTGGTGGAGGAAGGCGACCTTCTCGTCGAGGGACAGCCGGGACAGCAGGTCGTCGATGCGCTTCGCGAACGGCAGGTTCGCGTCACGGAAGGGCGGTGCGGGCGGCGTGTGTGCGGTCACGTGGGGTTCCCCTAGCGATGGAGCGGCGCGGCGCTTTCGAAGCGCTTCGATGCTCGATCGACGCGCCCTCGGGTGTCAAGGCATCCCACCGCAACAACTGCGGCAGTTCGCCGACATAGCAAGGCGCAGATGAGCAGGGCCGAAACCTCCGGAGCCCGGAGGAATCTTGGAAGCGACCCTTGTGCACCCCCCGGTGTTCACTTAACCTCGCAGCAACATCGAAGCGCTTCGACTAGCCGGTCCCGGCACCGTGCCCGTGGATCCGCGAACCGCTTCAGCTCAGCCAGTTCCACTACGAGACACCGCAGCCGACGGCTCCACCGCCGGGTGTCCTGGTGCGCCACGAAGGGTTGACGCAATGACGCCGAACGCCGCCTCCTCCTCCGCGCCCAGCCGGAGAAGCTTCCTCGCCTCCACGGCGGTCGCCACCGCGGCCGTGGCCGGCGGGATGCCGCTGCTCGCCGCCTGCGGCGGTTCGGACAGCGGCTCGCGCGAGGGCACCACCTCGGGCAAGGACGCCAAGAAGCTGCTGCCGGCGTACGTGGCCAGCAACGTGGTCGCCCCCGACATCCCCGCCAAGAACGGCTCGGCGGCCGGCTTCACCCGCAAGCTCGACCTCGCGGACCTGAAGACCTCCGTGCCCGAGAAGCTCGGCAAGGGCGGCAAGGTCACCGTCATGTCGCCGTTCTGGGGCTCCCCGCCGAAGGGGGACAACCCCTACTACCAGGGCATGAACGACCTGATCGGCGTCGACGTCCGGTGGCAGAACCAGGACGGCAACACCTACGAGCAGAAGCTCGGCGCGGTCCTGGCCTCCAGCGACGTGCCCGACGTGGTCGTCGTGCCCGGCTGGAACATGAACGGCAAGATACCCTCGGCGATCATCGGCAAGTTCGCCGACCTGGGCCCGTACCTGTCCGGTGACGCGGTCAAGGAGTACCCGAACCTCGCCGCGATCCCCACGGACGCCTGGCGGCGTTCCATCTTCGGCGGCAAGCTGCGCGGCCTGCCGATGCCGTCGCCGTGGGCCCCCAGCATGGTGCCCCTGTACCGCCAGGACATCTTCGACAAGGAGGGCTACGAAGTCCCCAAGTCGTGCGACGAGTTCATGGCGCTGGCCAAGGACATCACCAACGCCAGGGCCAAGCGCTGGGCCTGCCTGGACATGAAGTGGACGGCCTTCCAGGCGTTCGGCGTGTTCAACGGCAGCGAGAAGCCGCTCCACTGGAACCTGGTCGACGGCAAGCTGGTCAACCGCGTCGAGACCGAGGAGTACCTCGAGGCGCTTGAGTGGTCCCGCAAGCTCTTCGAGGCGGGCGTCGTCCACCCCGACTCCGAGATGGGCAAGACCGCCCCCGACCCGGGCCCCAAGTTCGCCAAGGGCGAGTTCCTCGTCTACCCGAACAACATCTCGCAGTGGTGGGGCCGTACCGCTGAACAGGCCACCCAGAACCCCGAGTTCAAGATCTGGGGCATGGACGTGTGGGGACACGACGGCGGCGACCCGACGATGTGGGCCGACCAGCCCGCCGGCATCTTCGCCTTCGTCAACAAGAAGGCCTCCGAGGCGGTCGTCCGCGACGTGCTCGCCGTCGCCAACGTCACCGCGGCGCCGTACGGCACCAAGGAGTACATGATGACCAACTACGGCGTGGAGGGCACCCACTACACCGTCGAGGACGGCGTCCCCACCAAGACCGACCAGGGCAACATCGACGTGATGAACGCCTACGTCATGGTCGCGAGCCCCGCCCCGACCATCGCCCACCCCGACTTCCCGGAGGTCGCCAGGGGCCAGGTCGAGTGGCAGCAGCGGATGGGCGCCTTCACCAGGAAGTCGTCGTTCTACGGCATGCAGATCACCGAGCCGAGCCGCTACACCAACCTCTCCAACAACTTCGAGCAGTTGGAGGACGACATCGTCCGGGGCCGCAAGAAGATCAGCGACATGCAGCAGGCCGTCTCCGACTGGAAGAGCAAGGGCGGCGACGAACTGCGCGACTGGTACAAGAAGATCCTCGACGAGAACGGCTCCGCGGCCAACTGACCGACTACCGAGGCAAGGAGAACGCCGTGTCCCACAGCACGGTGCCTCGGAGCAGGACCGAGGCCGACACGACGGCGAAGTCCCCGACGACGTCCGACGACGCCGGCGGGGCCCGCCGGAGGAAGAAGACGCCGGGGCAGCTGAGTCTGCGGCACAGGTTCGGGCGCGACCGCGTCCTGCTCCTGATGACCCTGCCGGCCGTCGCCCTGGTCCTGATCTTCAACTACGTGCCGATTCTGGGCAATGTGGTCGCCTTCCAGGACTACGACCCCTACATCAGCGACAACGGGGTCGTGTCCATCCTGAACAGCCCCTGGGTGGGCCTGGAGAACTTCCAGCGGATCTTCGAGGACTCCGCCTTCTGGCAGGCGGTCCGGAACACGCTGGTGCTGTTCTTCCTCCAGCTCGTGCTGTTCTTCCCGATCCCGATCCTGCTCGCGCTGCTCATCAACAGCGTGGTCAGGCCCCGGGTGCGGGCGTTCGCCCAGGCCGTTCTCTATCTGCCGCACTTCTTCTCGTGGGTGCTGGTGATCGCGGTCTTCCAGCAGCTGCTGGGCGGCGCGGGGCTGCTGTCCCAGCTGCTGCGCGCCCACGGCTACGACGGGCTCGACGTCATGACCGACCCGAGCACCTTCAAGTTCCTGGTCACCGCCGAGACGGTGTGGAAGGACGCCGGCTGGGGGATCATCGTCTTCCTCGCCGCGCTCTCCTCCGTCAGCCCGGACCTGTACGAGGCCGCCGCGATGGACGGCGCCGGGCGCTGGCGCAGGATGTGGCACGTCACGCTGCCCGCGCTGCGCCCGGTGATCGCCCTGCTGCTCGTGCTGCGCGTCGGCGACGCCCTCACCGTCGGTTTCGAGCAGATCCTGCTGCAGCGCGACGCCGTGGGACCGGGCGCGGCGGAGGTGCTCGACACCTTCGTGTGGTGGAACGGCGTGCGCAACCAGGACTTCGGCTACGCGGCCGCCGCAGGGCTCGTCAAGGGCGTCATCAGCATCGGACTGGTCCTGGCCGCGAACAAGGTGGCCCATCTGATGGGCGAGCAGGGGGTGTACAAGAAGTGACCGCGGTCATCGACAAGCAGGTACGGCGCCGCTGGGCCGCACCGCCCCGGCCGGTGTGGGAGGAGCGGCCTAAGCCGGCCGGTCTCGCGGCCAAGGGGCTGGTGCTCGGGATCGCGTGCCTGGCGATCCTCTTCCCGCTGTGGATCGTCGTGGTCACCAGCCTCTCCACCCGCAAGACCATCGACGAGGCCGGCGGCCTGGTGATGGTGCCGAAGGACATCACCTTCGTGGCCTACCAGGAGCTGCTCAGCGGCGGCCAGGTCACCCGTGCGGCGATCATCAGCGTGCTGGTCACGCTGGTCGGCACGGCGTTCTCGATGACGGTGTCGGTGCTGTGCGCCTACGGGCTCTCGCGCAGCGGCTCGCTCGGGCACCGCTGGATCCTGATGCTCCTGCTGGCCACGATGTTCTTCAGCGCCGGCCTGATCCCCACCTACCTCCTGGTGCAGACGCTCGGCCTCACGGACACCTACCTGGCGCTGATCCTGCCGAGCGCGGTGAGCGTGTTCAACATCCTGGTCCTGCGCGGGTTCTTCATGGGCATCTCGCAGGAACTGGTGGACAGCGCGCGCATCGACGGGGCCGGCGACTTCCGGATCCTGTGGCAGATCGTCCTGCCGCTGTCGCGGGCGGTCATCGCGGTGATCACGCTGTTCTACGCGGTGGGGTACTGGAGCGCCTGGTTCAACGCGTCGCTGTACCTGAACGACCAGGACATGATGCCGCTGCAGAACGTCATGATCCAGCTGGTGCAGAAGCAGGAGGCGCCGGTCGGACTGGGACAGGCCATCAAGACCGGGCAGTTGTCGGGGCTGGCGGTGCAGATGGCGGTCATGGTGATGGCGTTGCTGCCGGTCGCCGTGCTGTCGCCGTTCGTGCAGCGGCACTTCAAGAAGGGGATGCTCACCGGCGCGGTCAAGGGCTGAGGCCCGCGCGGGCGCCGGCACGGGCCCGCGCCCCAGAGGTACGTCCACTTTCCCCATCCGTAGAGCGAGGTATGTCATGCGCACGTCCAACCTCAGCAGGCGCGCCGTCCTGGCCGGGTCCGCCGCCGTCGCCGCTGCCAGCGCCCTCCCGCTGCGGGCGCACGCCGCCGAGGCGGCCGTCGACGCCCCCGCCTACCGCTGGCGCAACGTCGTCATCGGCGGCACCGGATTCGTCACCGGCCTGCTCTTCCACCCCTCCGTGCGCGGGCTCGCCTACGCCCGCACCGACATCGGCGGGGCCTACCGGTGGGACGAGCGGCGGGCGCGCTGGATCCCGCTCACCGACCACCTCGGATGGGACGACTGGAACCTCCTCGGCGTCGAGGCCATGGCCGTCGACCCGGCGCATCCCGACCGGCTCTACCTCGCGCTCGGCACCTACGCGCAGCCCTGGGCCGGCAACGGCGCCGTGCTGCGGTCCGAGGACCGGGGCCGGACCTGGGCGCGCACCGACCTCACGGTCAAGCTCGGGGCCAACGAGGACGGGCGCGGCTGCGGCGAGCGGCTGCTGGTGGACCCCCGGGACAGCGACACCCTGTGGCTCGGCACCCGGCACGACGGGCTGCTCAGGTCCACCGACCGGGGCGCGACCTGGGCGCCCGTGTCCGGATTCCCGGCGACGCCGAGCGCCACCGGACAGGGGATCACCCTGCTCGTGGCCGCCGGGCGGGCCGTGTACGCCGGGTGGGGCGACGGCGGCGACGCCAACCTCTACCGCACGCTGGACGGCGCCACCTGGCAGGCCGTGCCCGGACAGCCGTCCGGCAGCTTCGCCAAGGTGCCGGTCAGGGCCGCCTACGACCGGCACACCCGCGCCCTGTACGTCACCTACGCCGACGCACCCGGCCCCAACGGCCAGACCGACGGCAGCGTGCACCGGCTGGCCACGGCGAGCGGGACCTGGACCGACGTCACGCCGGCGAAGCCCGACGGCGCCGGGGACTCCTTCGGCTACGGCGGCGTCGCCGTGGACGCGCGCCGGCCCGGGACCGTCGTGGTCTCCACCAACAACCGCTGGGCCGCCGTGGACACCCTGTACCGCTCCACGGACGGCGGACGCAACTGGACGTCCCTGAAGGACGCCGCCGTCCTCGACGTGTCGGAGACGCCCTACCTCAAGTGGGGCGCGGAGCCGAAGTTCGGCTGGTGGATCCAGGCCCTCGCCGTCGACCCGTACGACTCCCGGCACATCGTGTTCGGCACCGGCGCCACCGTCTACGGCACCCGGGACCTGGAGCACTGGGCGCCGCAGATCCGCGGCCTGGAGGAGGCCTCCGTACGGCAGCTGATCTCGCCGCCCACCGGTGAGGCGCACCTGATCAGCGGGCTCGGCGACCTCGGCGTGATGTACCACGAGCGGCTCACCGCCTCCCCGTCCCGCGGCATGGCCTCCAACCCCGTGACCGGGACGTCGACGGGGCTCGCGCAGGCCGCGGCCAGGCCGGCGTACGTCGTCCGCGCCGGCTGGGGCGACCACGGCAACGGGGCGTACTCGCACGACGGCGGGCGCAGCTGGGCCCCCTTCGCCGCCCAGCCGTCCCTCGCCAAGGACGCGCCGGGGCCGATCGCGGCCAACGCCGACGGCAGCGTGCTGCTGTGGTCCTTCGTGCACTGGGACGGCACCAGGCACCCGGCGCACCGCTCCGCCGACAACGGGGCCACCTGGAGCGAGGTCCCCTCCTTCCCGAAGGGCGCCACACCGGTCGCCGACCCGGCCGACCCGCAGCTCTTCTACGCGTACGACACCGACACGGGCACCCTGTTCGCCAGCACCGACGGAGGCCTCACCTTCACCGCCCGCGCCACCGGACTGCCCTCCGGCGACACCCAGTTCAAGGTGGTCGCCGCCCCCGGCCGCTCCGGCGACCTGTGGCTGAGCGCCAAGTGGAACGGGCTGTACCGGTCCACCGACGGCGGGGCCGCCTTCACCAAGGTCGACAGCTGCTGGGCGTCGTACGCCCTCGGCTTCGGCAAGGCCGCCGAGGGAGCGGACTACCCGGCGCTCTACCAGGTCGGCGCCGTCGACACGATCACCGCGATCCACCGTTCCGACGACGGGGCGAGGACCTGGACGCGGATCAACGACGACGCGCACCAGTGGGGCTGGACCGGCGAGACCATCACCGGCGACCCGCGCGTGTACGGCCGGGTGTACGTCGCCACCAACGGGCGCGGCATCCAGTACGGGGAGCCCGTCCGATGACCGCCCGGCCGGGCCTCGGGGACGCGACCCGCGGCGGGCTCCTGTTCGGCGGCGACTACAACCCCGAGCAGTGGCCCGAGGAGACCTGGCACGAGGACGTCCGTCTGATGCGGGAGGCCGGCGTCAACTCGGTCACCCTCGGCGTCTTCTCCTGGGCGAAGCTCGAACCCCGCCCCGGCGAGCGGGACTTCGGCTGGCTGGACCGGCTGATGGACCTGATGCACGACCACGGCATCGGCGTCGTCCTCGCCACCCCCACCGCATCCCCGCCCCCGTGGCTCGGCCGGCTGCACCCCGACACCCTGCCCCGCGACGCCGACGGCCGCGTCGAACTGTGGGGCGGACGCCAGCACTTCTCCCACTCCAGCGCCACCTACCGCCGCCACGCCGCCGCCGTCACCGAGGACCTCGCCGCCCGCTACGGCGGCCACCCCGCCCTCACGATGTGGCACATCAACAACGAGTACTGCACCTTCGACCACGGCGACGAGGCCGCCGCACGCTTCCGCGGCTGGCTCCGGGACCGCTACGGCACCCTCGACGCCCTCAACACCGCCTGGGGCACCGCCTTCTGGAGCCAGGCGTACGACACCTGGGACGGCATCCTGCCCCCGCGCCGCGCCCACTACATGAAGAACCCCGCCCATGTGCTGGACTTCCGGCGCTTCACCTCCGACATGCTGCTGGAGTGCTTCCTCGCCGAGCGGGACATCGTCCGCCGGCACACCCCGCACACCCCGGTGACCACCAACTTCATGCCGCTGTGGCAGGGCCAGGACGCCTGGCGCTGGGCCGAGGAGGAGGATGTCGTCTCCGTCGACCTCTACCCCGACCCGGACGACCCCCTCGGCGCCCAGCACGGCGCCCTGGTGCAGGACATGACCCGCTCGCAGGCGCGGGGCCCGTGGATGCTGATGGAGCAGGCCGCCGGGTCGGTCAACTGGCGCGCGGTGAACCGGCCCAAGCCGCGCGGGCTCAACCGCCTGTGGTCGCTGCAGGCCGTCGCCCGGGGCGCGGACGCCGTCTGCTACTTCCAGTGGCGGCAGTCCCGGCAGGGCGCGGAGAAGTTCCACTCCGCGATGCTCGGCCACGCGGGAGAACAGGGCCGCGCCTTCCGCGAGGTCGTGCGCATCGGCGCCGACCTGGCCCGGATCGCCCCGCACGTCTCGGGCGCCCACACCCCCGGCGACGTGGCGATCCTGCACGACTGGCACTCCTGGTGGGCCGGCGACCACGAGGGCCGGCTCTCCGCCGAGGCCGACCACCCGCGGATCCTGACCGCGTGGCACCGCGCCCTGTGGGAGGCCGGCCTCGCCACCGACTTCGCCCATCCCGCACACGACCTGAGCCGCTACCGCCTCGTGGTCGCGCCGCAGCTGTACCTCCTCACCGACACCGCCGTCGACGGCCTTATCGCGTACGTCGCCGGCGGGGGCGTCCTCGTCTGCGGCTTCCTCACCGGAGCCGCGGACGAGGACGACCGGATCCGCCCCGGCGGCATGGACGCCCGGCTGCGCGACCTGTTCGGCATCCGCGTCCTGCACGAGCGCTGGCCGCTGGCGGCGGGGGAGACCGTCGAGTGCGACGGCTTCCGCGGCACCCTGTGGTCGGAGGAGATCGAGCCCGCCGACGACGCCGACGAGACCGTCCCCTACAAGGGCGGCGAACTCGACGGCATGCCCGCCGTACTGCGCAGGGGCCGTGCCTGGTACGTCTCGACCCTGCCCGAGCCGGACGCCCTGCGCGCCCTGCTCGCCCGCGTCGCCGAGGGCGCGGGAGTCCGCCCGGTCCTCGACGGCGTCCCCGAGGGCGTCGAGGCGGTCCGCCGAGGTGACCTGCTGTTCCTGCTCAACCACCGCCGCGAGCCGGTCGTCGTCCCCGTCCCGGGCAGCCACCGGGACCTGCTCACGGACACGACGGTGAGCGGCGAGGTCCGCCTGGACCGCTACGGCGTGGCGGTGCTGCGCCCATGACGGACCCGACGACGACCGCACCCGTGCACGGCACCTGGGAGCCCGCCCCGGCCGCCCGCTGGGAGGACGCCTTCCTCAGCGGCAACGGCCGCCACGGCGCCCTGGTGTTCGGTGATCCGAACGTCGACCGGGTCGTCGTCACGCATCACACGCTCGTCCGTCCGGGCCAGGACGAGAACCGCACCCCGCCCCGGCTCGCCGCCGAACTCGCCGCCGTCCAGGACCGGCTGCTGGCCGGCGACCGCGCCGCCGCCGAGGGCTTCACCGACGGCCGGCCGCTGCAGTGGGTACGGCCCTTCCACCCGGCCTTCCAGCTCCGCCTGGACCGCGCCCCGGACCACGCCGGCCACCGCTACCGCCGCGCCGTCGACTTCACCACCGGCGAGGCGGTCGCCGAACGCGGCGACTGGAGCAGCCGCGTCTTCGTCTCCCGCGCCGACGACGTGATCGTCCAGCGGGTCGCCGCCCGGCACCTCACCCTCGACGTCCGCCTGGACGCCCGCCTCCCCGGCGCCCCCGCCGCCCTGGGCCTCGGCCACGGAGCCGCCCTGACCTCCGAGGGCGCCCTACTGAGCCTGCGCGCCCGCTACCCCGGCAGCGACCTCGGCTACACCGGCGTCACCCTGCTCGCCGTCGCCGGCGGCGCCACCACCCTCGCGCCCCCCGGCGTCCGCATCCGGGGCGCCCGTTCCGTGCTGCTGCTCACCCGGGTGCGCCGGCACACCGGCGAGGCCGACGTCGTCGCCGAGGCCCGCGCCCTGGCCGACCTGCTCCACGGGACGCCGTACGACGACCTCGGCGACGACGGGACACCGGGCGACGCACCCCGGGACGCCACGCCGTACGACGTCCTGCTCGCCCGGCATCTCGGCCGCCACCGCACCGCCTACGCGCGCGTCACCCTCGACCTCGCCGCCGACCCCGCGGAACGGGCGCTGCCCGGCTCGGACCTGCTCGGGCGGCCGGACAGCCCGGCGCTCCTGGAACGCCTCTTCGCCGCCGGGCGCTACCACCTCCTGTCCGCCTCCGGGATGCTGCCGCCCCGGCTTCCCGGACTGTGGACCGGCGACTGGGACACCGCCTGGTCGGGCGCGTTCACCACCAACGCCAACCTCAACCTCCAGACCGCCTCCGCGGCCTGCGCCGCCCTCCCCGAGGTGACCGAGGCGCACGCCGCCCTGATCCACGGCCAGCTGCCCGACTGGCGGGACAACGCCCGCGCGATCTTCGGCGCCCGCGGCGTCGTCGCGCCCTCGCACACCGACGGCGAGTCCGGGCACACCTACCACTTCAGCCGCGAGTACCCGCTGCACCTGTGGACCGCCGGCGCCGACTGGCTGCTGGCGCCCCTCGTCGACCACGACGAGATCCGCGGCGAGCGCGACCCGCGCACCGCCGCCGCGCTCGCCGAGGCCGCCCTGTTCTACGAGGACTTCCTCAGCCGCACCGACGCCGACGGCAGGGTCGTCGTCGTGCCGTCGTACTCGCCGGAGAACCGGCCCGCCAACGCGAGCTGGGGCGCCGTCGACGCGGCGATGGACCTCTCCGCCGCCCGCCACGCCCTGCGCACCGCCGCCGACTACCACCCCGGCACCCCGCACGCCGACCGCTGGCGCGCCCTCGCCGACCGCGTCCCGCCCCACCGGGTCAACGAGGACGGCGCCCTCGCCGAATGGGCCCGCCCCGACCTGGAGGACACCTACGACCACCGCCACCTCAGCCACCTCTACGGCGTCTGGCCGCTCGACGAGATCAACCCCTACGACACCCCGGACCTCGCCCGCGCCGCCCACCGCGCCCTCGAACTGCGCGGCTGCGAGAACGACTCCGCCCACGGCCACCTGCACCACGCCCTGGTCGCCGCCCGGCTGCGGGACGGCGAACGGGTCGCGCACGCGCTCGGCCGGGTGCTGACCGGCGACTACTTCCACGCCTCCCTGATGAGCGCGCACTACCCGAAGCGCGACGTCTACAACGCCGACGCCGCGCACGCCCTGCCCGCCGTGCTCATCGAGGCGCTCGTCCAGTCGACGCCCGCCCGGCTGGTCCTGCTGCCCGCGCTCCCGCCCACGCTCGCGGCGGGCGAACTGCGGGGCGTGCGGACCCGGTTCGGCGCACGGATCGACCTGACGTGGTCGCCCGACGGCGTGCGGGCCGTGCTGCGACCGCACCGCACCTGCCGCATCGACCTGTGGACTTCCTCCGGTTCCGAGCCGCTCGACCTCGTCGCCGGAGAAGACCGCGTCCTCACCCTGGGGGCGCGGTGACTCCCCGCAATTCCCCAGCAATTCCCCCCACCCATGGAAGGGACACCATGGCAACGACCACCCTCGGCAGGGTCGCCAAGGCCCTGCTGGCCCCGGCGCTCGCGCTCGGCGCGACCGTCGGCCTCGCCTCCGCCCCCGCCCACGCGGCCGTATGGAACTCCTGCGACCAGTGGGGCAACACCACCCTGAACGGCTACACGCTCTACAACAACATCTGGGGCTCCGGCGCCGGCAGCCAGTGCGTGTGGGCCAACTCCGGCACCAACTGGGGCGTGTGGGCGAACCACCCCAACACCGGCGGCATCAAGTCGTACCCCAACTCCAAGAAGGTGATCAACAAGCCGATCACCTCGATCGGCTCGCTCACCAGCAGCTACAACGTCACCGTCCCGTCGTCCGGCGCGTACAACACGTCGTACGACATCTGGGACACCGACTACGACTACGAGATCATGCTCTGGGTCAACCACCACGGAGCCGTCGGCCCGCTGGGCAGCTCGCAGGGCACCGTCAGCCTCGGCGGCCACACCTGGAACGTCTACAAGGGCAGCAACGGCCACAACGAGGTCTTCTCGTTCCTGCGGACCTCCGACTCCAACTCCGGCACCGTCGACATCCTCCCGATCCTGAAGTGGATCAAGGACACCAAGGGCTGGATGGGCAACGAGACCATCGGCGACGTCCAGTTCGGCTACGAGATCACCTCGTCGTCGGGCGGACTGAACTTCACCACCAACAACCTGACGGTCTCCGGGAGTTAGCCGCTCCCGCACGGTTCCATAACCCCGGGCAAGGGGGCGGAACGACAGCTGCCCCGGTGGGGGCCGCCGCGCATACGGTGACCGGCGACCCCCACCGAGGAGCCGCCATGACCCCCTCCCCGCCCCCGCCCGACGAGACCGGAGCGTCCGGCATCAGCCGCAAGAACCTGCTCCGTGCGGCCGTCGCCGCGGGCGCCGCCGTCCCGCTGCTCGCCACCGGCACGGCGGCGCTCGCCCGCGACGCCGGATCGCGCACCCTCACACCGACGCCCTTCTGCGACGACGGCGACGACCCCACGCCCGACCAGATGGAGGGCCCCTACTTCAAACCCAACTCCCCGTTACGCACCAGCCTCGTCACGCCGGGCGTCCCCGGCGCCCGGCTCACCGTCACCGGCCACGTCCTCGGCCGCGACTGCGCCCCGCTGCCCGGAGTCCTGCTCGACTTCTGGCAGGCCGACAACGCGGGCGCCTACGACATGGCCGGACACGCCTTCCGCGGGCACCAGTTCACCAACGGCGCCGGCGCTTTCGTGCTGCACACGATCGTCCCCGGCCTGTACCCCGGCCGCACCCGGCACATCCACGTCAAGGCGCAGGCGCCCGGCGAGCCCGTGCTCACCACGCAGCTCTACTTCCCCGGCGAGCCGCGCAACAGCACGGACGCGCTGTTCGACCCGGAGCTGCTCATGAACGTCCGCGACGCGGGCGGGGGCGCCCGGGCGGGCGTCTTCGACTTCGTGCTGGACGTGCTCGGCGACCCCACCGACCCGCCCCCCGACCCGTCGGGCAGCTGGGCGCCGGGCCGCGCCTACACCGCCGGCGACCGGGTCGCGTACGCCGCGGTCGGCTACCGCTGCCTCCAGGCCCACACCTCGATGCCGGGCTGGGAGCCGCCCAACGTCCCCGCCCTCTGGCGCCGCGAGTGAACCGCCGCGCGGGCCCCGCGGTCCTTCGACGAGGACCGCGGGGCCCGCGCGCGATGCTCGTCGAAGGGCCGTGCGCGGGCCCCGACTCACCCGCGGCCTACGGCTCCCGCACCGGCAGGCTCGCCCCGTCCCGCAGGAACAGCGGGATCCGGTCCAGCGGCGCGTCCACCGTCACCGCCGCACCCCCCTCGTACGACCGCCCCGTCCACGCGTCCGTCCAACGCGCCCCCGCCGGGAGGTACGCCGTGCGGGCCGTCGCGCCCGCCGTGAGCACCGGCGCCACCAGCAGGTCCCGGCCGAAGAGGTAGGCGTCGTCGACCGACCAGGCCCCCTGGTCGTCCGGGAACTCCAGGAACAGCGGCCGCATCACCGGCAGCCCTTCCTCGTGCGCCTCCCGCATCGCCCGCAGCACGTACGGCTTCAGGCGCTCGCGCAGCCGCAGGTACCGCTCCAGGATCGCGCCCGCCTCCTCGCCGTACGACCACACCTCGTTGGGGCCGCCGGTCATGTCCGGGCCGAGCGGCATGCCGGGGTCGCGGAAGCCGTGCAGGCGCATCAGCGGGGAGAACGTGCCGAACTGGAACCAGCGCACCATCACCTCCCGGTACGCCGGGTCGTCCGGGTCGCCGCCGTGGAAGCCGCCGATGTCCGTGTTCCACCAGGGGATGCCGGACAGGGCCGTGTTGAGGCCGGCCGCGATCTGGCGGCGCAGGGTCGGGAAGTCGGTGCCGATGTCGCCGGACCACAGCGCGGCGCCGTAGCGCTGACTGCCCGCCCACGCCGAGCGGTTGAGGGTGATGACCTCGGTCTCGCCGGCGGCGGTCAGGCCCTCGTGGAAGGTGCGGGAGTTCTCGGCCGGGTAGAGGTTGCCGACCTCCAGGCCGGGGCCCGCCCAGTAGCGCAGGTTCTCGGCGAAGCCCGGCTTCAGCTCCGGCTCGCAGGCGTCCAGCCAGAACGCGGTGATGCCGTACGGGAGCAGGTAGTTGTCCCGGACGCGCGACCACACGAAGGCGCGGGCCTCCGGGTTGGTGGCGTCGTAGAAGGCGACCTGGACGGTGGAGGCGACCTCCTTGTCCGGCCAGTCGGCGTGCGCCATCGGGCCGTACTGGGTGCCGATGAAGTAGCCGCGCTGCTCCATCAGGGAGTGGTTCTCCGACAGCGGGGAGACCGACGGCCACACCGACACGACCAGTTTGATGCCGAGTTCGTCCAGCTCACGGACCATCGCGGCCGGGTCGGGCCACTCCTTCGGGTCGAACTTCCACTCGCCCAGATGCGTCCAGTGGAAGAAGTCGCACACGATCGCGTCGATGGGCAGGCCCCGCCGCTTGTACTCCCGCGCCACCGCGAGGAGTTCCTCCTGGGTGCGGTAGCGCAGCTTGCACTGCCAGAACCCGGCCGCCCACTGGGGCAGCATCGGGGTGCGGCCGGTGACCGCGCTGTAGCGCCGCTGGGCGTCGGCCGGGGCGCCCGCGGTGATCCAGTAGTCGATCTGGCGGGCCGAGTCGGCGACCCAGCGGGTGCCGTTGTGGGCCAGCTCCACCCGGCCGATCGCCGGGTTGTTCCACAGCAGCGTGTAGCCGCGGCTGGAGGTGAGCACCGGGATGCCGACCTCGGCGTTGCGCTGGACCAGGTCCACCACCAGGCCCTTCTGGTCGAGCCGGCCGTGCTGGTGCTGGCCCAGCCCGTACAGCTTCTCGCCCTCGTAGGCGGCGAACCGCTGCTCCAGGCGGTGGTGTCCGTTGCCCACGGCGGTGTAGAGGCGCGGGCCCGGCCACCAGAAGTGGGCGCGCTCCTCGGAGAGCAGTTCCTCCCCGTCGGCCGTGCGCAGGAACCGGATCATCCCCTCGGCGTCGACGTGCACGGTCAGCGCGCCGACGATCAGCCGCGCCTCCCCGTCGCCGACCTTGACCGTGCTCGCGGTCGCCGGGGCCTCGTCCAGCAGCGCCCCGGGCAGCGCGTCCAGGACCGGACCGCCGAGCCGCGCCCGGACCCGGACCGCGTCCGGACCCCACGGCTCGATCCGCACGGTCTCCTGGCGGCCGCTCCACTCCAGCCCGCCGTCCCGCTCACGGAACGTTCCGACGGTGGGGGAGGACTGCGCGAGGCTGACCTTGGGCTGGACGTCGGAGGGGCCGTGGGCCGGGAGGCCGGCGGGCCGGTCGGCGGACCCGTTCCCGGCCGAGCGGTCCGCGACCGGCTGGTCCCCGGCCGACTGGATCCCGGCCGACTTGTTCTCGGCCGACTGGCTTCCGGCAGACTGGGTTTCGGCAGGCTGATTCACGTGGGGTGCTCCTGTGAGGAGTGGAGACAGGGGCGTGCCCCGGCGTGGGGCACGGGGGAGCGGGGCGTCAGGACCCGGCGGGCGCCGGTCCCGTGCTGGCCCGGACCGTCAACTCGGGGGCGATCAGGACCACGTCGTCCGCGCCCCGGCCGTCCAGCTTGGCCATCAGGCGGGCCACGGCGATCCGGCCCATCTCCTGCGCCGGGATGGCGACCGACGTCAGCCGCACCGAGGCCTGGGTCGCCACCTGGTCCGGGCAGATCGCGACGACCGACACGTCCTCGGGGACGGCCCGGCCCTGCTGGCGCAGCAGCGCGAGCAGCGGTTCGACCGCCGACTCGTTCTGCACGACGAAACCCGTGGTCGCCGGACGTTCGTCGAAGACCCGGGCGAGCGTTGCCGCCATCGCGTCGTACCCGCCCTCGCAGGGCCGGTGCAGCACCCGCAGACCCAGCTCGCGGGCGCGGGCGCGGACGCCGTGCAGGGTGCGCTCGGCGAAGCCGGTGTGCCGCTCGTACACCGCGGGCGCCTCGCCGATGACGGCGACGTCACGGTGACCGAGGTCCGCCAGATGCTCCACGCACAGCGCGCCGGTGGCCGCGAAGTCCAGGTCGACGCAGGTCAAGCCGCTGGTGTCGGTCGGCAGACCGATCAGCACGGAGGGCTGGTCGGTGCCGCGCAGCAGCGGCAGCCGCTCGTCCTCCAGCTCGACGTCCATCAGGATCATCGCGTCCGCGAGGCCGCTGCCGGTGACCCGGCGCACCGCGTCGGGACCCTCCTCGCCGGTGAGCAGCAGGACGTCGTACCCGTGCGTGCGGGCGGTGGTGGCCACGGCGATGGCGATCTCCATCATCACCGGCACGTACATGTCCGTGCGCAGCGGGATCATCAGCGCGATGATGTTCGACCGGCTGCTCGCCAGGGCCCGGGCGCCGGCGTTCGGGTGGTAGCCCAGCTCCCGGATGGACTGCTCGACCCGCTGCCGGGTGGTCGCGGAGATGGACCGCTTGCCGCTGAGGACATAGCTCACCGTGCTCGCCGACACTCCGGCGTGCTGGGCGACCTCGGCGAGGGTGACCATCCAGCTCTCCAAGCTTTGTGAAGCGCTTCGACAGTGCGCATTGCGAACAACGGCGGGTGAGGGTGGTTCGACAGTAGCTCCAGCGGGGGTGGGTGTCCATAGGCCGTCGAAGCGCTTCGACACTTTCTGCCGGGAACCTCGTGCCGGGCGGTGCCGGAACCGTCCGCCGTCCGCCTTCCGGCCCTCCCGACGACCCCGTCCGGCGGCGGCCGAAGGGGCGTACGCGAACCGCCCGTCCCCGGCAGGACCCCATGCAACACCGCAGGCCCCGTATGTCCAAGCGGGCCCGGACCGTCGACGCGCTGCCGCCGCCCCGGCGGGGGTCGACGTGCGACAGCGTCAACCCCGTTGTACGGCGGCGTCGGCCTCGGCGGCGCCCTGCGCACTCCGCCGGCATCGGCCGAACGGCCGCGCGAAGGGTGGTGGCTTTGCCCCGGATCGGGTACGAACGATCGAGTAGCACCCGTCGGCAACCGCATGGACCCCGATCCCGATTCGCGGCGAGGTGACCCTCATGTCCGCAGAGCCCGCAGCTGCCCCCCGTCCCACCGTCACCGAACGTGAGGCCCGCCAAGTGGCGGAGGCGGCCCGTGAACAGACCTGGCGCAAGCCCAGCTTCGCCAAGGAGCTGTTCCTCGGCCGCTTCCGCCTCGACCTCATCCACCCCCACCCGCTCCCGGCCGACGAGGACGCCCGGCGCGGCGAGGAGTTCCTCGCCCGGCTGCGCGACTTCTGCGGGACGAGCATCGACTCGGCCCGCATCGAACGCGAAGCCCGCATCCCCGACGAGGTCATCGCCGGACTCCGGGAGATCGGCGCCCTCGGCATGAAGATCGACACCCGCTACGGCGGCCTGGGCCTGACGCAGGTCTACTACAACAAGGCCCTCGCCCTGGTCGGCTCCGCCAGCCCGGCGGTCGGCGCGCTGCTGTCGGCCCACCAGTCGATCGGCGTGCCGCAGCCGCTGAAGATGTTCGGCACGCAGGAGCAGAAGGACGCCTTCCTGCCCCGCTGCGCCCGCCACGACATCTCCGCCTTCCTGCTGACCGAGCCCGACGTCGGCTCCGACCCGGCCCGCCTCGCCACGACCGCCGTCCCCGACGGCGACGACTACGTCCTCGACGGGGTGAAGCTCTGGACCACCAACGGCGTCGTCGCCGACCTCCTCGTCGTCATGGCCCGCGTCCCGAAGTCCGAGGGGCACCGGGGCGGCATCACCGCCTTCGTCGTCGAGGCCGGCTCCGAGGGCATCACCGTCGAGAACCGCAACGCCTTCATGGGCCTGCGCGGCATCGAGAACGGCGTCACCCGCTTCCACCGGGTGCGCGTCCCCGCCGCCAACCGCATCGGCCCCGAGGGCGCCGGTCTCAGGATCGCCCTGACCACCCTCAACACCGGGCGGCTCTCCCTGCCCGCGATGTGCGTGGGCGCCGGGAAGTGGTGCCTGAAGATCGCCCGCGAGTGGTCGGCCGTCCGCGAGCAGTGGGGCAAGCCCGTCGCCCTGCACGAGGCGGTCGGCTCGAAGATCAGCTTCATCGCCGCCACCACCTTCGCCCTGGAGGCGGTCCTCGACCTGTCCTCCCAGATGGCCGACGAGGACCGCAACGACATCCGCATCGAGGCCGCCCTCGCCAAGCTCTACGGCTCCGAGATGGCCTGGCTGATGGCCGACGAACTCGTCCAGATCCGCGGCGGCCGGGGCTTCGAGACCGCCGAGTCGCTCGCCGCCCGCGGCGAACGGTCCGTGCCCGCCGAGCAGATGCTGCGCGACCTGCGGATCAACCGCATCTTCGAGGGCTCGACCGAGATCATGCACCTGCTCATCGCCCGCGAGGCGGTCGACGCCCACCTGTCGGTGGCGGGCGACCTGATCGACCCCGACAAGTCCCTCCAGGACAAGGCGCGGGCCGGCGCGGGCGCGGGCGTCTTCTACGCCAAGTGGCTGCCGAAACTCATCGCCGGACCGGGCCAACTGCCCACGTCCTACGCGCAGTTCCGACACCAGGGCGTCGACCTCTCCGGCCACCTCCGCTTCGTCGAACGGCACGCCCGCAAACTCGCCCGCTCCACCTTCTACGCCATGTCCCGCTGGCAGGGCCGGATGGAGACCAAGCAGGGCTTCCTCGGCCGGATCGTGGACATCGGAGCGGAACTCTTCGCGATGAGCGCCGCCTGCGTCCGCGCCGAACTGCTCCGCTCCCGCGGCGACCACGGCCGCGAGGCATACCGACTGGCCGACGCCTTCTGCCACCAGTCCCGCCTGCGCGTCGACGCCCTCTTCACCCGCCTGTGGGCCAACACGGACGACCTGGACCGCAAGGTCGTCAAGGACGTCCTGGCGGGCGCGTACGAGTGGCTGGAACACGGCATCGTCGACCCGTCGGGGGAGGGGCCGTGGATCGCGGACGCGACGCCGGGGGAGAGCGAACGGGAGAACGTGCACCGCCGCATCGAGTGACGCGGGCTGCGGACTGCCGGGCGGCATCGGCCACCGCGTGGGCCGGCCGGTGACCGACGCGAGCGCATTCGGCCCGGCCCGACGGCGGGCTGCGGCGATCCCCCTTCGCCACAACGACGCCGCTGTCCTCCCGGGCGCGCGGTGCGGCCACAATGGGTCCATGAGCGACAGTCCAGCCCCCCTCGCCGACCCGCACCTGGTGTACGACCCCGTCGCGGGCGACGGCCCGAAGGACGTGGTGATCCTCGGCTCCACCGGGTCGATCGGGACCCAGGCCATCGACCTCGTGCTGCGCAACCCCGACCGCTTCCGGGTCACCGCCCTGTCCGCAGGCGGCGGCCAGGTCGCCCTTCTCGCCGAGCAGGCGCACCGGCTGCGGGTGCGGACGGTCGCGGTCGCCCGCGAGGACGCCGTACCGCAGCTGCGCGAGGCCCTCGCCGCGCGGTACGGCGCCGGGGAGCCGCTGCCCGAGATCCTCGGCGGTCCCGACGCGGCCACCGAGGTCGCCGCCTCCGACTGCCACACCGTCCTCAACGGCATCACCGGCTCCATCGGCCTCGCCCCGACCCTCGCCGCCCTGGGGGCGGGCCGTACCCTCGCGCTCGCCAACAAGGAGTCGCTCATCGTCGGCGGCCCGCTGGTCAAGGCGCTCGCCAAGCCGGGCCAGATCATCCCGGTCGACTCCGAGCACGCCGCCCTCTTCCAGGCCCTCGCCGCCGGCACCCGCGCCGACGTCCGCAAGCTGGTCGTCACCGCGTCCGGCGGCCCCTTCCGCGGCCGTACGAAGGCGGAGCTGGCCCACGTCACCGTCGAGGACGCCCTCGCCCACCCCACCTGGGCCATGGGACCGGTGATCACGATCAACTCCGCGACCCTGGTCAACAAGGGCCTGGAGGTCATCGAGGCGCACCTGCTCTACGACATTCCCTTCGACCGCATCGAGGTGGTCGTACACCCGCAGTCGTACGTCCATTCGATGGTCGAGTTCATGGACGGGTCCACCCTGGCCCAGGCGACCCCCCCGGACATGCGCGGGCCGATCGCCATCGGTCTCGGCTGGCCCGAACGGGTGCCCGACGCGGCCCCCGCGTTCGACTGGAGCACGGCGTCGACCTGGGAGTTCTTCCCCCTGGACAACGACGCCTTCCCCTCCGTGAACCTCGCCCGGCACGTCGGCGAGCTCGCGGGCACCGCCCCGGCGGTGTTCAATGCGGCCAACGAGGAGTGCGTCGAGGCCTTCCGCGCCGGCGCACTGCCGTTCAACGGGATCATGGAGACCGTCACCCGGGTCGTCGAGGAACACGGCGTCCCGCGGACGGGAACTTCGCTCACCGTGCCGGACGTCCTCGAAGCGGAGACCTGGGCGCGGGCACGGGCCCGGGAACTCACAGTCCCGACGGCGAGCGCGGAGGCGCGTGCATGACGACCCTGATGATGATCCTCGGCATAGTCGTGTTCGCGGTCGGCCTGCTGATCTCGATCGCCTGGCACGAGCTGGGGCATCTGTCCACGGCCAAGATGTTCGGCATCCGCGTGCCGCAGTACATGGTCGGTTTCGGCCCGACCATCTGGTCCCGCACGAAGGGCGAGACCGAGTACGGGGTCAAGGCCATCCCCATGGGCGGCTACATCCGCATGATCGGCATGTTCCCGCCCGGCCCCGACGGCAAGCTGGAGGCCCGCTCCACCTCGCCCTGGCGCGGCATGATCGAGGACGCCCGCTCGGCGGCCTTCGAGGAACTGCGCCCCGGCGACGAGACCCGCCTGTTCTACACGCGCAAGCCCTGGAAACGGGTCGTGGTGATGTTCGCGGGCCCCTTCATGAACCTCGTCCTCGCGGTGGCGCTGTTCCTGATCGTGCTCATGGGCTTCGGCATCTCCCAGCAGACCACCACCGTCAGCTCGGTCTCCCAGTGCGTCATCGCGCAGAGCGAGAACCGCGACAAGTGCCGCGAGTCCGACGAGCCCTCCCCGGCCGCCGCGGCCGGACTCCAGGCCGGCGACCGGATCGTCGCCTTCGACGGCGTCCGCACCGAGACCTGGAACCAGCTCTCCGACCTGATCCGCGCCCACCCCGGCGAGACCGTCCCGATCGTCGTCGAGCGCGACGGCCGTGAGGTGCCCCTGGAGGCGACGATCGCCACCAACCAGGTCGCCAAGAAGGACTCCAGCGGTCAGGTCGTCGAGGGCGAGTACGTCACCGCCGGCTTCCTGGGCTTCAGCGCCGCCACCGGCGTCGTCCGCCAGGACTTCGACGACTCCCTCACCTGGATGGGCGACCGCATCGGCGACGCCGTCGACTCCCTCGCCGCGCTGCCCGGCAAGATCCCCGCCCTGTGGGACGCGGCCTTCGGCGGCGCCGAGCGCGAACCGGACTCCCCGATGGGCGTCGTCGGCGCGGCCCGCGTGGGCGGCGAGATCTTCACCCTGGACATACCGCCCACCCAGCAGCTGGCCATGGCCCTGATGCTGGTCGCCGGCTTCAACCTCTCCCTGTTCCTGTTCAACATGCTCCCGCTGCTGCCGCTGGACGGCGGGCACATCGCGGGCGCGCTGTGGGAGTCGCTGCGGCGCAACGTCGCGAAGGTGCTGCGCCGGCCGGACCCGGGCCCGTTCGACGTGGCGAAGCTGATGCCGGTGGCCTACGTGGTCGCGGGGATCTTCATCTGCTTCACCGTCCTGGTGCTGATCGCCGACGTGGTCAACCCGGTGAGAATCTCCTAGCCACACGGGCGTTACCCGCGGCCCGGCACGGTGATGTGCCGGGCCGCTTCCTTCGAGCGGCTTCACCGACGTCATGTCCTCGCGCCCGGGCGCGTACCGTAATCTCGAAGCCTGGAGCCCGCCGCTGACGGGACCGGACCTTGATCCACGACTTGGGGTTGCACAGCAGATGACTGCGATTTCTCTCGGCATGCCGTCCGTTCCGACCAAGCTCGCCGAGCGCCGCAAGAGCCGGCAGATCCAGGTCGGGTCCGTGGCGGTCGGCGGGGACGCGCCGGTTTCGGTCCAGTCGATGACGACCACGCGCACGTCCGACATCGGCGCCACGCTCCAGCAGATCGCCGAGCTGACCGCCTCCGGCTGCCAGATCGTGCGCGTCGCCTGCCCGACGCAGGACGACGCCGACGCCCTCGCGACCATCGCCCGCAAGTCCCAGATCCCGGTCATCGCCGACATCCACTTCCAGCCGAAGTACGTCTTCGCCGCGATCGAGGCCGGCTGCGCGGCGGTGCGGGTCAACCCGGGCAACATCAAGCAGTTCGACGACAAGGTCAAGGAGATCGCCAAGGCCGCCAAGGACCACGGCACGCCGATCCGCATCGGCGTCAACGCGGGTTCCCTGGACCGGCGGCTGCTCCAGAAGTACGGCAAGGCGACGCCCGAGGCGCTGGTCGAGTCGGCCCTGTGGGAGGCGTCCCTCTTCGAGGAGCACGACTTCCGGGACATCAAGATCTCCGTCAAGCACAACGACCCGGTCGTGATGATCGAGGCGTACCGGCAGCTCGCCGCCCAGTGCGACTACCCCCTCCACCTCGGCGTCACCGAGGCGGGCCCGGCCTTCCAGGGCACGATCAAGTCCGCCGTCGCCTTCGGCGCCCTGCTCTCCCAGGGCATCGGCGACACCATCCGCGTCTCCCTCTCCGCGCCGCCCGCCGAGGAGGTCAAGGTCGGCATCCAGATCCTGGAGTCCCTGAACCTCAAGGAGCGCGGCCTGGAGATCGTCTCCTGCCCGTCCTGCGGCCGCGCCCAGGTCGACGTCTACAAGCTGGCCGAGGAGGTCACCGCGGGCCTGACCGGCATGGAGGTCCCCCTCCGCGTCGCCGTCATGGGCTGCGTCGTCAACGGCCCCGGCGAGGCCCGCGAGGCCGACCTCGGCGTCGCCTCCGGCAACGGCAAGGGCCAGATCTTCGTCAAGGGCGAGGTCATCAAGACGGTCCCCGAGTCCAAGATCGTGGAAACCCTGATCGAGGAAGCGATGAAGCTGGCCGAGCAGATGGAGGCGGCGGGCGTCCCGTCGGGCGAGCCGTCGGTGTCGGTGGCGGACTGACACGGGGCGGCCGAGAAACCGGCCGAAGGGGCGCCGTCCCGGGGGGGCACCGCGAGGATGGTGCCCCTTCGGGCGTGCCGGACGGCGCCGTCGCGAACGCCGGGTGCCCATGTCCAGGCCGTCCGGCGTTCGAGAACGAGGCCGTTCAGGCCGTCGCGGGTCCGGGGCGTAGCCCCCGGAAGGACGGGCACCGAAACACGGCGGCGCCCCACCGCGCCCGGCCGCAGGCCCGCGCACCAGGGGACCGCCACCACACCGCCAGGTACAGTGCGGAGACCAGACGTTCCCACCGGGAGGCCCCGCCCGTGTTGACCCAGACCTCCTCCCGGGTCCTCGAACCGAGCGACCTGGAGGCCGCGCTCGCCGTCCTCGACCGCGACCCGGTCGCCAACGCCTTCGTGACCTCACGGGTCCGGGTCGCCGGCCTCGACCCGTGGCGGCTCGGCGGCGAAATGTGGGGATGGTACGAGGACGGCACGCTCACGTCCCTCTGTTACGCGGGCGCCAACCTCGTCCCCCTCTGCGCCACCCCCCGCGCGGTGCGCGCCTTCGCCGACCGCGCCCGTCGCGCCGGCCGCCGCTGCTCCTCCATCGTCGGCCCCGCCGAGCCCACCGCCCTCCTCTGGCGCCTGCTGGAACCGCACTGGGGCCCCGCCCGCGACGTCCGCGGCCACCAGCCCCTCATGATCACCGACCGGATGCCCGAGGGCGTCGCCCCCGACCCCTACGTCCGCCGCGTCCGCAAGGACGAGATGGAAACGATCATGCCTGCCTGCGTGGCGATGTTCACCGAGGAGGTCGGCGTCTCCCCCCTCGCCGGCGACGGCGGCCTGCTCTACCAGGCCCGCGTCGCCGAACTCGTCGGCTCCGGCCGCTCCTTCGCCCGCCTGGACCAGCACGGCAAGGTCGTCTTCAAGGCCGAGATAGGCGCCGCCACCGACCGCGCCTGCCAGATCCAGGGCGTCTGGGTGGCCCCCGAGTACCGCGGCCGCGGCCTCGCCGCCCCCGGCATGGCCGCCGTCCTGCGCTACGCCCTCGCCGACTTCGCCCCCGTCGCCAGCCTCTACGTGAACGACTACAACACCGCGGCCCGGCGCACCTACCGCAGGGTCGGGTTCCAGGAGGTCGGAGCGTTCATGAGCGTTCTCTTCTGAGGGCGGGACCGACGCCCCTGTAGGCTCCCCGGCATGGACCCCGTCATCGGCCCTCTGGACCTCCCCGCCCACGTGGACGAGGCCCTCGAGGTGCAAGCCGTCGCCTTCGGGCTGGGCGCCGAGGAAGTGGCCGTACGGCGCCAGATCGTGCTGCGCCACATGACGTACCCGGGCGCCCGGGCCTTCGGCGCGAGTGCCGGCGGCGACCTCGTCGGGTTCGTCTACGGGATGCCCAACGACCGCGCCCACTGGTGGTCCACCGTCGTGGAACCGTATCTGCGCGCCCAGGGGCACGAGGCCTGGCTCGACGACTCCTTCGTGATCACCGAGCTGCACGTCCACCCGCGCTTCCAGAACCGCGGCGTCGGCCGCGCCCTGATCACCACCATCACCGACACCGCCGACGAACCCCGCTCGATCCTCTCCGCGATCGACACCGACAGCCCGGCCCGCGGCCTCTACCACTCCCTCGGCTACCAGGATCTGGCCCGCCGCGTCCTGTTCCCCAGCGCCCCCAAGCCGTATGCCGTCATGGGCGCGCCGCTCCCGCTGCGCCGCCGATAACCGATTTCCGCCGCCCCGCACCCCCCGGTTAACCTCCTTGCCATCACCCTCCCCCGCGCCGGGCCCCGCCCGAGCGGGGGACCCCCATCCGGCAGGAGTACGAGAACGATGGCGAACGCACCGGTCCAGCGCATGTCCCAGTTGATGGCGAAGACGCTGCGCGACGACCCGGCCGACGCCGAGGTCCTCAGCCACAAGCTGCTGGTCCGCGCCGGCTACGTACGCCGTACCGCCGCCGGCGTCTGGACCTGGCTGCCGCTCGGCAAGCGGGTCCTCGCCAACGTGGAGCGGATCGTCCGCGAGGAGATGGACGCGATCGGCGCCCAGGAGGTGCTGCTGCCCGCGCTGCTCCCGCGTGAGCCCTACGACGCCACCGGCCGCTGGGACGAGTACGGCCCCGAGCTGTTCCGCCTCAAGGACCGCAAGGGCGGCGACTACCTGCTCGGCCCCACCCACGAGGAGATCTTCACGCTGATCGTGAAGGACCAGGCGTCCTCCTACAAGGACCTGCCGGTGATCCTCTATCAGATCCAGAACAAGTTCCGCGACGAGGCCCGCCCCCGCGCCGGCATCCTGCGCGGCCGCGAGTTCCTGATGAAGGACTCGTACTCCTTCGACACCGAGGACGAGGGCCTCGCCCAGTCCTACGCGCTGCACCGCCAGGCCTACCAGAAGGTCTTCGAGCGCCTCGGCCTCGACTACCGCATCTGCGCCGCCACCGCCGGCGCCATGGGCGGCTCCAAGTCGGAGGAGTTCCTCGCTCCCGCCGAGGCCGGCGAGGACACCTTCGCGGACTGCCCGAACTGCGACTTCGCTGCCAACACCGAGGCCATCTCCTTCGAGCTGAAGCCCGTCGACGGCTCGGCCGTGCCCGCCGCCGAGGACATCCCCACGCCGGACACCCCCACCATCGAGACCCTCGCCGCCTCCCTCGGCGTCCCGGCCTCCGCGACCCTGAAGAACCTCCTCGTCAAGGTCGACGGCGAGATCGTCGCCGTCGGCGTCCCCGGCGACCGCGAGGTCGACCTGGACAAGGTCGAGGCCCACTTCGCGCCGGCCACCGTCGAGATGGTCACCGAGGCCGACTTCGCCGTCCGCCCCGACCTGGTCCGCGGCTACGTCGGCCCGCAGGGCCTGGCCAAGGTGAAGTACATCGCCGACCCCCGCGTGGCGCCCGGGACCTCCTGGATCACCGGCGCCAACAAGGAGCACACGCACGCGAAGAACGTCGTCGCGGGCCGTGACTTCGAGGTCGACGAGTACGTGGACGTCGTGGTCGTCCGGGAGGGCGACCCCTGCCCCAGGTGCGGCACCGGCCTCAAGCTGGACCGCGCCATCGAGATCGGCCACATCTTCCAGCTCGGCCGCAAGTACGCCGACGCCCTCAAGCTCGACGTCCTCGGCCAGAACGGCAAGCCCGTCCGCGTCACCATGGGCTCCTACGGCATCGGCGTCTCCCGCGCCGTCGCCGCGCTCGCCGAGCAGACCGCCGACGACAAGGGCCTGTGCTGGCCCGCGGAAGTCGCCCCGGCCGACGTGCACGTGGTCGCCGCCGGCAAGGCCCTCCAGACAGAGCTCGCCCTCGACGTCGCCGGGAGGCTCGCCGCGGCCGGCGCCCGCGTCCTGGTGGACGACCGGGCCGGCGTCTCGCCGGGCGTCAAGTTCACCGACGCGGAGCTGATCGGCGTACCGAAGATCCTCGTCGCCGGCCGGCGCGCCGGTGAGGGCGTCGTGGAGCTGAAGGACCGCCGCACCGGCGAGCGCGAGGAGCTTCCCGTCGAGGAGGCCATCGCCCGACTCACCGCCTGACCGGCAGCGTCAGTAAGGGGCGTCCGCCAGGGCGGGCGTCCCTTACGTCGTCGCCCCGCCCGGCAGGCGTCCCGGTTGTCCGGCAGCGTCCCGTTCAGAGCCAGCCCGCGAACTCCAGCAGCAGCTCCGCGTCCCGCGGCCGGCCCACGCGCCGCGCCCGCACCCCCGACTCCACCGCCCGGAACAGCGTCCAGCCGCGCAGCCGGTCCTGGTCGACGTCCAGCGACTCCGCGAGCCGCTTGATCCGGCGACGGGTCGTCGCCGGACCCGACGGAGAGGCGATCAGGTCCTCCACCCGGTCGCGGACCAGCCGGGCCAGATCGAAGGCGCACTCGCCGACCACCGGGTCGGGCCCCACGGCCAGCCACGGCGTCCGGTCCCCGGCGAGCACCTTGCTCTGCCGGAACGTGCCGTGCAGCAGCCGCCGCTCCGGCGCCTCGGCCAGCAGCTCGGCCCGGGCCGCGAGCGCCGCGTCGACCAGCGGCGCGGCCTGGTCGTCCGCCGCCGCGCTCGCCCGCATCGCCTCCGCCTGCCGGCCCGTCCGCTCGGCCACCGTCTCGAACACGTGCGTCCCCGGCGGCTCCACCCACAACCGGCGCAGCGTGCCCGCCGCCTCCAGCAGCGCCTTCGCCTCCGGCAACGACCGCACCGACACGTCCGGATGCAGCCGCTCCAGCAGCAACGCCCCGTCCGACGCCTCCGGATCGAGCAGCTGTACGGCGCCGAGACCGCCCCAGTGGGCCAGCGCCGCCCGTTCGCTCTCCGGCCGGAACCGGGCCGGCGCCAGCTTCAGCACCGCGGGCGTGCCGTCCGCCCGCCGCACCAGCAGCACGAGGCTGCTCCGGCCGCCGGGCACCTGCACCCGCTCCACGGTCAACTCGCGTAGAACGACGGCCTGTTCGACCGCCTCCGGCAGCCTCTCCAACCAGCCGTCACCGTCCGGTGCCGTCTCACCGAGCGCCCTCACCAGACGCCGCGGCGGTTCGAAAGCCATACGCGAGTCGTTCCCTTCCTAGGAGCGGCTTGACGCCGATGCCCTCGGCGAAGCCCCGGCCGCGCCCGTGTCCGACGACGACCCGGCTCCCCGCTCGGCGAGCCCAGGGAAGGCTACGCTCTCGCCGCGCCACCGCACCGCCCGCACCGCCGCCTCCCGCAGCGACGCCGCCGCGGCGGCCCGCCGCTTCCCGTCCGCCGCACGCACCAGGTCGGAGTACACCCCGGCGACCCGGTCCTCCACCGCCGCCGCCAGCCGGACCGCCGCCGGGCCGTCCGCCACCGGGAACGGCAGCGCGTATCCGGCCGCCGCGGCGACCGGCTCGCCGCCCAGGTCCCGGACCTCGCGCGCCAGCGCGTCCCGCCGCGCGCGGTGGGCGTCGTAGGCCGCCCGCGCCTCCGTGCGCCGTTCCTCGCCGATCCGCCCGCCGACCACCCCGTAGCCGTACACGGCCGCGTGCTCGGCGGCCAGCGCCGCCTGCAGGGCCGCCAGCTCCCGGTCCTTCGCCTTGCTCATCGCTCACCTTCCGTCAACCCGTACCCGGCCGTGGCGGCGACCGGCTCCCCCGCGGGGCCCCGGCACCCGCCCGCCGGCGCGTACCCGGCCGCCACCGGCTCGCCCCCGGTGCACCGGAACCCGCGCGCCGGCGTGTCCCGCCGTACGCGGTGGGCGTCGTACGCCGCCCGCCCCGCCGCGCGCCGTTCCCCGCCGCAGGCCGCCCCGCGCCCGCCCATGGCCGGCTCCCGGTCCCCGGCCGCCCTCATCCCTCGCCCTCCGTCAGCAGGTACGCGTGCACCGCCCCGGACGCCGCCACGGAGGCCAGCAGCCGCGCCGACTCGCCGGGCAGGTCCGTCAGCGTCCCGGCCCGCCGGTCCGCGAGTTCCCGCTCCGCCCGGGCGAGTTCCGCCAGGGCGCCCTTCTCGTCCGCCGGAACGGGGACGGCGGGGGCGGGGGAACCCGACGCCGAGGCCGAGGGAGTCGCGGACGCACGGCCGCCGCTCCCGCCCCCGAACGCCCGTGCGTGCTCCACGACCTCGTCCCGCAGCGGTACCAGCCGCCCCGCGAGCGCCGGATGGGCGGCGATCACCGCGTCGTACCGCGCGGCCAGCTCCGCGCTGTCCCGTGCCGCACGCGCGCGTGCCCGCTCGGCGGCCGACAGAGCGGAGCGCTCGTCCCCCGCCTCCCCGGGCGGACCCGAACAGCCCGCGACGAGTGCGACGCCCGCCGCCGAGGCGAGCAGGCTCCTTCTGCGCGGCCCCGAGGGCATGCGCGGCGACAGGGGAAACGGCACGGCTGACGTCCTCGAAGACTCGTACGAAGGGACCGGGCGGCACGCCCGTGATCACGGTACCCGCGCATCCGTGCGAAACCGCTCATCGGCACCGGTCCGACCCGGCAAACGGCAGGGCGTACGGCGGCCGGCGGACACGCGGGTGGACGGCAACACCCTCCGCGACCGGATACCCTTTGACCAGACACGCGACCATCCCACAACAGCACACGCGGCCGAGGAGTCACCCGGATGAGCACCACCCAGCGCGAGAGGCTGCGAGAACTGCTGGAACCCCTCGTCACCTCCCAGGGGCTGGACCTCGAGGAGATCGCGGTGGACTCGGTCGGACGCAAGCGGGTGCTGCGCGTCGTCGTCGACTCGGACACCGGGGCGGACCTGGACCAGATCGCCGATGTGAGCCGTGCGCTCTCGGCGAAGCTCGACGAGACGGACGCGATGGGCGAGGGCGAGTACACCCTCGAGGTCACAACCCCGGGCGCGGAGCGCCCCCTCACCGAGCGGCGGCACTATGTGCGCGCCACCGGCCGGCTGGTGAAGTTCCAGCTCGCCGAGGGCGAGGAACTGGTGGCCAGAATTCTCGGCGTCGACGACGAAGGCGTCGATGTCGAGGTACCCGGGGTCAAGGGGCGCAAGCCCACGGCGCGCAGACTCGCCCACGGGGACATCGCCAAGGCGCGCGTCCAGGTCGAGTTCGGCCGCAAGGACAAGAAGGAAGAGGAGGCGTAGCCGTGGACATCGACATGAGCGCCCTGCGGGGCCTGGTACGGGAGAAGGAGATCTCCTTCGACCTGCTGGTCGAAGCGATCGAGGCGGCCCTCCTCATCGCCTACCACCGCACCGAGGGAAGCCGCCGGCACGCGCGCGTGGAGCTCGACCGGCAGACCGGTCACGTGACCGTGTGGGCGAAGGAGGACCCCGAGGACCTCGAGGAGGGCCAGGAGCCCCGCGAGTTCGACGACACCCCGTCCGGTTTCGGCCGGATCGCCGCGACCACCGCCAAGCAGGTCATCCTCCAGCGGCTGCGCGACGCCGAGGACGACGCCACGCTCGGCGAGTACGCCGGCCGCGAGGGCGACATCGTCACCGGCGTGGTGCAGCAGGGCCGCGACCCGAAGAACGTGCTGGTGGACATCGGCAAGCTGGAGGCCATCCTGCCGGTGCAGGAGCAGGTGCCCGGCGAGACCTACCCGCACGGCATGCGGCTGCGGTCGTACGTCGTCCGGGTGGCGAAGGGCGTACGCGGCCCCTCGGTCACCCTGTCGCGCACCCACCCCAATCTGGTGAAGAAGCTGTTCGCCCTGGAGGTGCCGGAGATCGCCGACGGTTCCGTCGAGATCGCCGCCATCGCCCGCGAGGCCGGCCACCGCACCAAGATCGCCGTCCGGTCCACCCGGTCGGGGCTGAACGCCAAGGGCGCCTGCATCGGGCCCATGGGCGGCCGGGTGCGCAATGTCATGGGAGAGCTGAGCGGCGAGAAGATCGACATCGTCGACTGGTCGGACGACCCGGCGGAGATGGTGGCGAACGCCCTGTCGCCCGCGCGGGTGTCCAAGGTCGAGGTCGTCGACATGGCGGCCCGCTCCGCGCGCGTGACGGTGCCGGACTACCAGCTGTCGCTGGCGATCGGCAAGGAGGGCCAGAACGCCCGCCTCGCCGCCCGGCTGACCGGCTGGCGGATCGACATCCGCCCGGACACCGAGCAGCCGTCCGACCGCCCGTCCGAGTAGCCGCTCGACGGCGGCTCGGGGTCCCCTCGAAGCCGCCTCGGAGTTACCCGGGGCATTCCCCGGGGGCGCCTCCGGGACGCCCGCGGGAATGCATCCAAGCCGCAGGTCGCTGAGATCACGACAACAACCGTTCGATCCCTGCCCCAAAGGGGTGAGGTCGCTACGGGGAGGTAGACTGAAGAGTGTCTGGCCGGACGCACGCCCGATCATGCCCTGAACGCACCTGTGTGGGGTGCCGGGAGCGCGCGGCCAAGACGGAGCTGCTGCGCACCGTGGCGATCGAGGACGCATGCGTCCCCGATCCTCGCGGTACGCTGCCCGGCCGGGGTGCGTACGTACACCCCGCCCTGGTCTGTCTCGACCAGGCGGTACGCCGTCGGGCGTTCACGAGGGCACTGCGCGCCCCGGGAGCGCTCGACACAAAGGCGTTGCGCCGATACGTCGAGCAGACAACAGTTGCCGAGCAGGCAACACCGTAAGACGTGCCGCACGGGAGCCCCCGCGCGGCCCTGGTACCTCGCGAGTCGAAAGCAGGTCGAGATTGCGATGAGCACTCGATGAGTACGCGATGAGTACGCCCATGAACTAGCGACGGTCCGGCCGCAACCCGGACCTCAAAGGAGCGAAGTGGCTAAGGTCCGGGTATACGAACTCGCCAAGGAGTTCGGTGTGGAGAGCAAGGTCGTCATGGCCAAGCTCCAGGAACTCGGTGAATTCGTCCGATCGGCGTCTTCGACGATCGAGGCGCCCGTAGTGCGCAAGTTGACAGATGCCTTCCAGGGCGGTGGCAGCGGCAAGTCCGCCGCGAAGCCCGCCCCGCGCAAGGCCGCCCCCAAGCCCGCCCCCGCGCCGTCCCCGGCGCAGGCGGCCCGTCCGGCTGCTCCCAAGCCGCCGGCCCCCCCCAAGCCGGCCGCGGCCCAGCAGCCCGCGGCCCCGTCGGCGCCCGCGCCGGCCGCTCCCGGTCCGCGTCCGACGCCGGGTCCGAAGCCCGCCCCGCGTCCCGCCCCGGCGGCGCCCACCACCCCGGAGTTCACGGCCCCGCCGTCCGCTCCGGCGGCGCCCGCGGCCTCGGCCGCCCAGGGCCAGCGCCCCGCGGGCGCCCGTCCGGGTCCCGGCGCCCCCAAGCCCGGCGCCCGTCCCGCCGGTCCCTCCCAGGGCCAGCGCGACGGCGGCCGTCCGGCAGGCCAGGGTCAGCGTCCCGGCGGCGGCGCGCCGCGTCCGGGCGCCCGTCCGGCCGGTCCGCGTCCGGGCAACAACCCCTTCACCTCCGGCGGCTCCACCGGCATGGCCCGTCCGCAGGCGCCGCGTCCGCAGGGCGCGCGTCCCGGCGGCCCCGGCGCTCCCGGCGCCGGTCCCCGTCCCCAGGCGCCCGGCGCCCAGGGCGGCGGTCCTCGTCCCCAGGCTCCGGGCGGCCCCCGCCCGACCCCGGGCTCGATGCCGCGTCCGCAGGGCGGTCCCCGTCCCGGCGGCGGTCCCGCCGGTCCCCGTCCGAACCCGGGCATGATGCCGCAGCGTCCCGCTGCCGGCCCGCGTCCCGGCGGCGGCCCCGGCGGCCGCGGACCCGGTGGCGGCGGTCGTCCCGGCGGTGCCGGCGGCGGTCGTCCCGGCGGCGGCGGCTTCGCCGGCCGTCCCGGTGGCGGCGGTGGCGGCTTCGCCGGCCGTCCGGCCGGTCCCGGCGGCGGCGGTGGCGGCGGCTTCGCCGGCCGTCCGGGTGCTCCCGGAGCGGGCGGCGGTGGCCGTCCCGGCTTCGGCGGCCGTCCCGGCGGTCCCGGTGGCCGCGGTGGCACGCAGGGCGCCTTCGGCCGTCCCGGCGGTCCCGCCCGTCGTGGCCGCAAGTCGAAGCGGCAGAGGCGCCAGGAGTACGAGGCCATGCAGGCCCCGTCGGTCGGCGGCGTGATGCTGCCTCGCGGCAACGGCGAGACCATTCGCCTGTCGCGCGGTGCCTCGCTCACCGACTTCGCGGAGAAGATCAACGCCAACCCGGCGTCGCTCGTCGCCGTCATGATGAACCTCGGCGAGATGGTCACGGCCACCCAGTCCGTCTCCGACGAGACGCTGGAACTCCTCGCGGGCGAGATGAACTACACGGTTCAGATCGTCAGCCCCGAGGAGGAGGACCGCGAGCTGCTCGAGTCGTTCGACATCGAGTTCGGCGAGGACGAGGGCGACGAGGACGACCTGGTGGTCCGTCCGCCGGTCGTCACCGTCATGGGTCACGTCGACCACGGCAAGACCCGCCTCCTCGACGCCATCCGCAAGACGAACGTCATCGCGGGCGAGGCCGGCGGCATCACCCAGCACATCGGCGCCTACCAGGTGTCGACCGAGGTCAACGACGAAGAGCGCAAGATCACCTTCATCGACACCCCGGGTCACGAGGCGTTCACCGCCATGCGTGCCCGCGGTGCGAAGTCGACCGACATCGCGATCCTGGTCGTCGCGGCCAACGACGGCGTCATGCCGCAAACGGTCGAGGCGCTCAACCACGCCAAGGCGGCCGACGTCCCGATCGTCGTCGCGGTCAACAAGATCGACGTCGAGGGCGCCGACCCGACCAAGGTGCGCGGTCAGCTGACCGAGTACGGCCTGGTGGCCGAGGAGTACGGCGGCGACACCATGTTCGTCGACATCTCCGCCAAGCAGGGTCTGCACATCGACTCGCTGCTGGAGGCCGTGATCCTCACGGCCGACGCCTCGCTCGACCTGCGGGCCAACCCGAACCAGGACGCGCAGGGCATCTCCATCGAGTCCCGTCTCGACCGCGGCCGCGGCGCCGTGGCGACGGTCCTCGTGCAGCGCGGCACCCTGCGGGTGGGCGACACGATGGTGGTGGGCGACGCCTACGGCCGCGTGCGCGCCATGCTCGACGACAACGGCAACAACGTCGCCGAGGCCGGCCCGTCGACGCCGGTCCAGGTCCTGGGCCTGACCAACGTCCCGGGCGCGGGCGACAACTTCCTCGTCGTCGAGGAGGACCGCACCGCCCGCCAGATCGCCGAGAAGCGCGCGGCCCGCGAGCGCAACGCGGCCTTCGCCAAGCGCACGCGCCGCGTCTCGCTCGAGGACCTGGACAAGGTCCTCAAGGCCGGCGAGGTCCAGCAGCTGAACCTGATCATCAAGGGTGACGCCTCCGGATCCGTCGAGGCCCTCGAGTCCTCGCTGCTCCAGCTGGACGTCGGCGAAGAGGTCGACATCCGCGTCCTGCACCGCGGCGTCGGTGCGGTCACGGAGTCCGACATCGACCTGGCGATGGGCTCCGACGCCATCGTCATCGGCTTCAACGTCCGCGCGGCCGGCCGCGCGGCGCAGATGGCCGAGCGCGAGGGCGTGGACGTCCGCTACTACTCGGTCATCTACCAGGCGATCGAGGAGATCGAGGCGGCCCTCAAGGGCATGCTCAAGCCGGAGTACGAAGAGGTCGAGCTGGGCACGGCGGAGATCCGCGAGGTCTTCCGCTCCTCCAAGCTGGGCAACATCGCGGGTGTCCTCATCCGCTCCGGCGAGGTGCGACGCAACACCAAGGCGCGCCTCATCCGCGACGGCAAGGTCGTCGCGGAGAACCTCAACATCGAGGGTCTGCGTCGCTTCAAGGACGACGTCACCGAGATCCGCGAAGGCTTCGAGGGCGGTATCAACCTCGGAAACTTCAACGACATCAAGGTCGACGACGTCATCGCGACGTACGAGATGCGCGAGAAGCCGCGCTCGTAACGGGCACGGTTTCCGAGGCGGTCCGGTCCGGGGCCGGTCGACGGAGAGTAATTTCCGTCGATCGGCCCCGGCCGTTCGTTGTACGGTTCTGATGTCCCTGCCACGCGGATGGCGGGGCCATCGATCCCGTACCGGCGGGTGAACCGGCTGCACACATGTATGTGGGGACGCTGTCCTTCGACCTCCTCCTCGGCGACGTACGGTCGCTGAAGGAGAAGCGCTCCGTCGTCCGCCCGATCGTCGCCGAGCTGCAGCGGAAGTACTCCGTGAGCGCGGCGGAGGTGGACCATCTGGACCTCCACCGCAGGGCCGGCATCGGCCTCGCGATGGTGTCCGCCGACGCGGGGCATCTCACCGACGTACTGGACCGGTGCGAACGGCTGGTCGCCGCGCGCCCCGAAGTGGAACTGCTGTCCGTGCGACGGCGCTTCCACGGCGACGACGACTGAACCACGAACGAAGAGAAAGAACGGGAGACGGACCAGTGGCCGACAACGCGCGTGCCAAGAGGCTGGCGGACCTCATCCGAGAGGTGGTGGCCCAGAAGCTGCAGCGCGGGATCAAGGACCCGCGGCTCGGCTCGCACGTCACCATCACGGACACCCGGGTCACCGGTGACCTGCGGGAGGCGACCGTCTTCTACACCGTGTACGGGGACGAGGAGGAGCGGGCCGCCGCCGCCGCCGGACTGGAGAGCGCCAAGGGCGTCCTGCGCTCCGAGGTCGGCAAGGCCGCCGGGGTGAAGTTCACGCCGACGCTCACCTTCGTCGCCGACGCCCTCCCCGACACCGCCCGGACCATCGAGGACCTCCTCGACAAGGCCCGCGCCTCCGACGAGAAGGTGCGCGAGGCGGCCTCCCAGGCCAAGTACGCCGGTGAGCCCGACCCGTACAAGAAGCCGGGCGACGACGAGGACGACATCGCCGAATGAGCCGCGACACCACCACGCCCGACGGCCTTGTCATCGTCGACAAGCCGTCGGGCTTCACTTCGCACGACGTGGTCGCCAAGATGCGCGGGATCGCCAGGACCCGCCGCGTCGGCCACGCGGGCACCCTCGACCCGATGGCGACGGGCGTCCTCGTCCTCGGCGTCGAGAAGGCCACCAAACTCCTCGGCCACCTCGCGCTGACCGAGAAGGAGTACCTGGGCACCATCCGTCTCGGCCAGACCACCGTCACCGACGACGCCGAGGGCGAGATCACCGGGTCGGCGGACGCCTCGAAGGTCACCCGCGACGCCATCGACGCGGGCATCGCCAAGCTCACCGGCACCATCATGCAGGTGCCGTCCAAGGTCAGCGCCATCAAGATCAACGGCGTGCGCTCCTACAAGCGCGCCCGCGACGGCGAGGACTTCGACATCCCTGCCCGGCCCGTCACCGTCTCCTCCTTCGGGGTGTACGACGTCCGGGACGCCGTCGCCGAGGACGGCATCCCCGTGCTCGACCTGGTCGTCTCCGTGGTCTGCTCCTCCGGCACCTACATCCGCGCCCTCGCCCGCGACCTGGGCGCCGACCTGGGCGTCGGCGGACACCTCACGGCGTTGCGCCGCACGCGCGTCGGACCGTACCGGCTCGACGCGGCCCGCACCCTGGACCAGCTCCAGCAGGAGCTGACCGTCATGCCGATCGCCGACGCGGCGGCCGCCGCCTTCCCGCGCTGGGACATCGACGCCCGGCGCGCCCGGCTGCTCGGCAACGGCGTCCGGCTCGACATTCCCGAGGAGTACGCGGGCGCGGGCCCGGTGGCCGTCTTCGACCCCGAGGGCCGCTTCCTCGCGCTGGTGGAGGAGCAGCGGGGCAAGGCGAAGAGCGTGGCCGTATTCGGTTGACCGCCGGGGGACGTCCGGAGCCGCGCAGCCCCGCAGCCCAGCGAGGGCGCGTCGCCGTCGTCGGTGGGCTGCCGGTGAGGGCCGGGCCGCCGGGTCCGGACCCGGGAGGGGGCGCTGTCGGCGGCGGCCCGCCGCCCTGCCGGGCCGTGTCCGGACGCCTCCGCAGAGCGGGCGCCGCCTCTTCCGGTGGACGCCCCCGGGAGGGCTACCGGTCCGTCCTCCCGTGGAGCGGCGGTCACGGGGAGAGTCACTCCCGCCGCTCCACGGTCCCCCTCGGTTCCCCCACCCCTAGGGGGTGTCTGACAAATGCCCGCGGCGTCGCGGCTCCTGGCACGCACTCCCCCAGAGGGGGCACCCCCAGCCGCGTTGCCGAACCGTCCTGGTAGCTCCGCTACGAGGGCGCTCCGGCGCCTTGCGATCGCACGCACCAGAAGCCGCTCCTTCTCCCGCGCTCATATGCCAGACACCCCTAGGAGCTGTCCAACGGCCGCCCCGCATTCACCCGTCCGGACGGGCGCTCGGAGTGAACCGGGGGAGCGCAGGGGGGCGCGTTGGCCGAGTGATCTTTCCGCCCGATCATCCCCGCCCTACGGTCGGAGCCAGGGCACGGGGACGCCCGTAAGGCACGGCGGGGAGGTTCGATCATGGCGGGACGCGGAGGGCGCGGCGACCATGCCCTGGTCCGCGTCCACGACGAGGCCGGCCGCCCACGCGGCGCCGGCATCGTCGCCGACCACCACGGCACGGTCCTGACCAGCCACGAGACCGTCGAGGACCTCGACCGGATCGTCCTGCACACCGCCACCGGACGGCACTGCCGGGTCGCCGCCGCCGACGCCGTCACCCTCCTGCCCGAGCTGGACCTGGCGATCGTGCGCACCGAGGGCCTCGACGCGGACCCGGCTGCGCTCACCGCGCGGCAGGCGATCACGGCCGGCGCCTACGTGCGCATCGCCGCCGACGGCTGGCGCGAGGCCCGCGTGCTCGGCACGACCGGCGCGACCTACACGGCGGGCGGCCGCAGCCATGCCCTCGACGGCGTCCTGGAGCTGGCGATCGGCACGGCCGGCCGGGACGCCCTGCGCAGGGGCGGCGGCGCGGCCGGAGGACCCGTCGTCGACGCCGCGACCGGCGCGGTCGTCGCCGTCCTGGCCACCGGCCTGCGCTGCGGCGACCGCGACACCGGGTTCGCCGTGCCGCTGCGCCGCGCCCCGGGCGCCGGCCCCCTCGCCGAACTGCTCGCCCGCAACGCCGCGACGGTGCCCGCCTACGGCGCCGACCTCAACCTCGCGGGCGTCCTCGAACTGACCGCCACCTCGGTCGGGCAGGACGGCCCGCCCGCCGGGGGAACGGAGCCCGTCGAGCGCGCGGACGTCGCACGCGAACTAACCGCGTTCACGGCCGGCCCGGCCGCCGTGCTCGGCCTCGTCGGCCCACCCGGCAGCGGCCGTACGACCGAACTCGCGGCCCTCGCCGACCGCCGCGCCCGCGGCGACCGGCCCGCCCCCACGCTCTGGCTGCGCGGCGCCGACCTCGCGGACGCCGACGCCTCGCTCGCCGACGCCGCCCGCCGGGCGCTCACCCGCGCGGCCCGCATCGTCGCCGCCTCCGCATCCGCCTGCCCCGACGACCTCGGCGACACCGGCCCCGAACGTCTCGCGACGCTCGCCCATGAGGCCGGCCGGCCCCTGCTGCTCCTGCTCGACTCGCCCGAGGAGATGCCCCCGCTCCTCGCCCACCGGCTCGCGGAGTGGACCGCGGGCACGGCCGCCTGGCTGACGGAAACGGGCGCGCGGCTGGTGGTGGCGTGCCGGGAGGAGTACTGGGAGGTCGCGGGCGCGCACTTCCCGGCGGGGACGCTGCACACCGCACGCCGCCCCGACGGCGGGGCCGGCGGACTGCCGCCCTGCCTCCGCCTCGGCGACCTGAACCCCGGCGAGGCCCGAGAGGCGCGCGCCCGCCTCGGCCTCCCGGAGGACGCCCTCACCGCCTCAGACGCCCGCCACCCCCTCGCCCTCCGCCTCCTCGCCGAGGTCCGCGCCGCCCTCCCCGACGCCCCCGCGGGCGCCGCCCGCCTCGACCGGCACGAGGTCTTCGCGGCCCACCTCGACCTGCTCTGCCTGCGCGTCGCCGTCCGGCTCGCCGCCGGCAACGGCCTGCGCGGCACCGCCGTACGACGGCTCGCGGCCAAGGTCGCCGGACAGGTCCACCAGGCCGCGCGGCGCAGCCTGGGCCCCGGCCACGGCGAACTCGACCGCGAGACGTTCGAGACGCTGTTCCCCTGGGGCCCCGCACCCGCGACCCTCGGCGGCGGCACCGGCTGGGCCTCCGCCGTGCTCGCCGAGGGCCTCCTCGTCCCCGCGGGCGGCGGCTACCGCTTCGCCCACGAGGAACTCGCCGACTGGCTCCACGGCACCCACCTCGACCTGGACGAGGCCCTGCGCACCCTCGTCCGCGGCGGCGTCCCGCACCCGCTCCCCGTCCCGCACCACCGCATCGGCCCCGTCGTCCAGGCCCTGCTCCTCGTCGCCCGGCAGCACGGCACCCACCAACTCGCCTCCCGCCTTCTGGAGTTGCTCGGGGCCCTGGAGGCGGACCCGGACTCCTGGTGGGCCGCCCGCCTGCTCGCCGAGGTCCTGCGCCGGGTACCGGACGCCACACCGTACGTCGGAGTCCTGCGCCTGCTCGCCGACGCCCTGGCCGGCAGACTGCGCCAACGGGTCGCCCATGCACAGGACTTCGCCCCCGACTTCTGGACCGGCCTGCCCCTGCCCCGCGCCGAGCGCGTCGACCTGCTGCGCCGCCTGCTCCCGGCCGACCCGCCGCACCGCCTCCCGGCGGACGCACCACTTCGGATGCCCGCGGACGCACCGCACCGAGGGCTCGCCGACTCCCCGACGTGCGCCGGGGCATACCGCGCCCCCGCGGTCCGGCACCGAGGACATGCCGAGGGCCGGTACCTGGACGCGGCCGCACGTCTGCTCGTCGCCGACCCCGCCGCCGTACAGCCGCTGCTCACCCGCTGGTTCGACGACGACCGCCCGCTGCCCTCGGCGCCCGACGCGACCGTGGCGACGGCCGCGCAGGCACTGCTGCACACCCACCGGCACCGGGCCCCCGACGCCCTCACCGAGGCCCTCGCCGACAGCGGGCACCGGCGCGCCGACGAACTGCTCGCCGTCCTCGCCCAGGAGGAGCCCGCCGCCCTGTGCCGGGCCGTGGACCGGTGGGCGCACGACGAGCGCCCCGCGCGGCGGGCGGCAGCGGTGACGTACGGCCTGCGCGCCGCGGCGCACGCCCGCACCGAGACCGACCGCGACCTGCTCCAGCACGCCGCCTTCGCCGTGCTCGCCCGCCCCGCCGAGACCGGCCTGCACGGCGGCGCCCTCGGCATCCTCCTCCACGATCCCCACACCCGCGCCCGTCACCTCCCGCGCGCGCTGGAACGCCTCGTGGCCTGCGACCCCGGCCTCCCGCCCGAAGCAGCGGCCGCCGCCCTGGCCACGCACCCCGAACCCGTCCTCGACGCCTTCCGCACCCGGCTGGCCCGCCCCGACCCGCAGACCGCGCTGCTCGCCCTCGCCGACGCCGCCATGCCCCCGCTCGCCCACAGGGTCGCCGCCCTGATCGCGGAGTGCGTGACGCAGCGCCCGGAGACCGCCGCCTGCGTCGCCCGCTGGGCCGGCAGCCGCCCGGCGCAGGGCCCTGCGGCCCGCACGGCGGCATTCGCCCTGGTCACCGCCCTCAAGGACACAGGCCCGCCCGCACTACGGGCCGCGCTGTCCGACGTACTGCCCCGCTTCGGCGCTCCCGACGCCCGCGACGCCCCCGGCGAAACTCCTCCCACGACGGCCGGGTCGCGTGCACCGGGTCACAGCGACCATGCCGATGCGGGCCGCACCGTCCCGGCATGGCACTCTTAGACCTGCGTAAGAGGCAGACGGGCAAGTACCGGCTTGGGTTCGGAGGAGCGGTCACAGTGCAGCGCTGGCGTGGCTTGGAGGACATCCCCGAGGACTGGGGACGCAGCGTCGTCACCATCGGCTCCTACGACGGCGTCCACCGAGGGCACCAGCTGATCATCCGGCACGCGGTCGAACGCGCCCGCGAGCTGGGCGTACCCGCGGTCGTCGTGACCTTCGACCCGCACCCCAGCGAAGTGGTCCGCCCCGGCAGCCACCCGCCGCTGCTGGCCCCGCACCACCGCCGCTGCGAGCTGATGGCCGGGCTGGGCGTGGACGCGGTCCTGATCCTGCCGTTCACGGCGGAGTTCTCGAAGCTGTCGCCGGCCGATTTCGTGGTCAAGGTCCTCGTCGACAAGCTGCACGCCAAGGCGGTCGTCGAGGGCCCCAACTTCCGCTTCGGTCACAAGGCCGCGGGCAACGTCGCCTTCCTGGCCGAGCAGGGCGAGGTCTACGACTTCGACGTCGACGTCGTCGACCTGTACGTGTCGGGCGAGGCGGGGGGCGGCGAGCCGTTCTCCTCCACGCTGACCCGCCGCCTGGTGGCCGAGGGCGACGTGGCCGGCGCCGCCGAGATCCTGGGCCGCCCGCACCGCGTCGAGGGCGTGGTCGTCCGCGGCGCCCAGCGCGGTCGCGAACTGGGCTTCCCCACCGCCAACGTGGACACCCTCCCGCACACCGCGGTCCCGGCCGACGGCGTCTACGCCGGCTGGCTGCACGCCCAGGGCGAGGCGATGCCGGCCGCGATCTCCGTGGGCACCAACCCGCAGTTCGACGGCACCGAGCGCACGGTGGAGGCGTACGCCATCGACCGCGAAGGGCTGGAGCTGTACGGGCTCCATGTGGCCGTCGACTTCCTCGCGTTCGTGCGCGGGCAGGCGAAGTTCGCGTCGCTGGAGGAACTCCTGGAGCAGATGGCCGAGGACGTGAAGCAGTGCCGTGAGCTGATCGGGGCGGCGGAGCAGCCGTCGCCGTAGGCGCGTGGGCGGTACGAACGAGGAAGGCGGCCGGCACCCCTTGGGGGCGCCGGCCGCCTTCTGCGTGCCGTGGCGTTGCTGTGCAGCACGCCGTGCTGTGCTGTGCCGTCCTGTGCGGGCGGCTCGGCGATGGCTGCTGGTTACTGCTCCGGGGGCGAGGGCTGCTGTCCCGGCTGGTGGGGGTGTGGGGGCTGCTGAGGCGGCTGGGTCTGTTGGGGCTGCTGCGGGTAGGCGTAACCGCCCTGGGAGTAGGGCTGCTGGCCGGGCTGCTGCGAGTACGGCGGCTGGGGCTGGGCGTAGGGCTGGCCGGGCTGCTGCGGGGGGTAGGGGCCGGGCTGCTGGGGGGCGTAGGGCTGCTGCTGGGGCGGGTAGTGCTGCCGGCCGGGGGCCGGGGACTGGCCGGGGAGCGGCTGGCCCGGGAGCGGCGGCGCGGCGACCGGCGGCGGGTTGCCGTCGCTGGTCCACAGCCCGTGCATCTGCTGATGCCGTACGAAGTCCTCGGCGACCATGGCCGCGAGGTTGAAGTACGCCTCCCGCACCTTGGGCCGCATCATGTCGAGGTCGACCTCGGCGCCGGCGGCGAGATGCTCGTCGAAGGGGACGACGATCACGCCCCGGCAGCGCGTCTCGAAGTGCGCGACTATGTCCTCCACCTTGATCATCTTGCCGGTTTCCCGCACCCCGGAGATCACGGTGAGGGAGCGGGAGACCAGGTCGGCGTACCCGTGCGCGGAGAGCCAGTCCAGCGTGGTGCTGGCGCTGCTGGCGCCGTCCACCGAGGGCGTCGAGATGATGATGAGCTGGTCGGCGAGATCGAGCACGCCGCGCATGGCGCTGTAGAGCAGGCCGGTGCCCGAGTCGGTGAGGATGATCGGGTACTGCTTGCCCAGCACGTCGATCGCGCGCCGGTAGTCCTCGTCGTTGAACGTCGTGGACACGGCCGGGTCGACGTCGTTGGCGATGATCTCCAGGCCGGACGGGGCCTGGGAGGTGAACCGCCGGATGTCCATGTACGAGTTGAGGTACGGGATCGCCTGGACCAGGTCGCGGATGGTGGCCCCGGTCTCGCGGCGCACCCGGCGGCCGAGCGTGCCGGCGTCCGGGTTGGCGTCGATCGCGAGGATCTTGTCCTGCCGCTCGCTGGCGAGGGTGGAACCGAGGGCGGTGGTCGTCGTGGTCTTGCCGACGCCGCCCTTGAGGCTGATGACGGCGATGCGGTAGCAGGACAGCACGGGCGTGCGGATCAGCTCCAGCTTCCGCTGCCGCTCGGCCTCCTCCTTCTTCCCGCCGATCTTGAACCGGGAGGAGGAGGCGGTGGGGCGACCGCTCTTCGCCTTCTGCTTCTTGTTGTTGAGCAGCCGGTCGGAAGACAGCTCGACGGCGGCGGTGTAACCGAGCGGCGCGGCACCGGGGTTGGTGGGCTGCCGCTGGTCGTGCTGCATGGGCTGGGGCCAGGCGGTGCCCAGACGGGGGTCGATGGGGGGTTGCGCCTGGGGCTGCGGCTGGGGGTGCTGGTCCGGCTGCGGCTGCGGCTGCGGCTGTGTCGGGGGTTGCGGCTGGGCCTGCGTCGTGGGGGCGGGGGACTGCGGGAAGCCGTAGGCGCCGGGCTGCGCGGGGGCGCCCTGGTTGGGGAAGCCGTAACCGGGCTGGGGGCCGAGGGCGTTGTCGGGAATCTGCGGCGGTGCGGTGGTGGCTTCCGGCTGGGCGGGCTGCGCCTGCGGCGGGGTGGGGGCCGCTGCGCTGTGCTGCGGGAAGCCGTAACCGGGCTGGGGCGCAGGGGGGTCGGGGGTGGCGTGCGGCGCCTGCTGGGCGGGGGCCGGTGCGCCGGGGTGGGGGAAGCCGTAACCGGGCTGCTGGGGCTGGGGCTGGGGCTGAGGAGAAGCCGGGGCGGGCGCCGGGGGCTGCGGGGTCCAGGCGGTCGGCGCGGGCTGCGGCGGCTGCGGTTGGAAGGGCGGTTGCTGCGGCTGCTGTTGGTGCGGCGGGTTCGCTGCACCGGCGTCGGGCCGGGCGTGTGGCTGCACGGGCCACTGGGCCGCCGGCGCGGGAGCCGCGGGCTGGTACGACGGCGGAAGCGGGGGCACCCCGGCCTGCGGAGCCGGCGGGGGAGTGACCGCGGGAAGCGCGTCCTGGGGCTCGGCGTCCTCGGGGACGCTGTCCTCGGGCACATCGTCCTGCGGCGTGGCGTCGGCGGGAACGGCGTCGGCGGGCTCGTCGCTCCCGGGCTCGTCCTCGGACGCCTCACCGGCGGCGGGCTGACCGGCGGCGGGCTCGGCGTCGGTGGGAACGGCGTCGGTGGGAACGGCGTCCTCCTCCGGCTCCCCGCTCTCCAAGTCGGCGTCGGAAGACGGCTCGTCGTCCTCGGAGGCCACGACGGCATCCTCGCCGCCGTCCTCGTCCTCTTCTTCGGCGTCGTCGTACGAGTCCTCGCGCACCTCACCACCGGCGGTGCCGCCAGCCGCCCGCTCGGCGATCTCCCGCTTCAGCGCGACGGCCGAGAACCGCATCGTGGCGCCGCTCTCCAGATCACCGTTCCCGGTGTCGGCCTCGACCTCCGTCTCGGCCCCCTTCGAAGGCTCCGCGTCGGTCTCCTCCTCCGCCGTCTCCTCGGCAACCGGAGGCGCCCCGAACCCCTGCACCGGAATGCTCGGCACAGCCGCAGGGGACGTCGGCTCCTGCCGCTGGGGCTCGAAGCCGCTCCCCACCGGCAACTTCGGCACGGCGATGGGCGCCCCGGTGGGCGGCGCCGGCGGCGTGTACGGCGCCCCGGCAGCCGGAACCGGCGGAGTGAAAGGGGCCCCCGGCGCCGGCGCGGGGGCAGGTGGAGTGAACGGAGCGCCCGGAGCGGGCGCCGGCGGCGGAGGCGTGAAGGGAGCGCCGGGCGCGATCCGAGGAGCCGCCCCTGCCGTCCCCGCCGCCCCTTGCATCGAATGGGGCGGCGGCGTCAGCCCCGGCAGAAACTCCGGAGGCGCCAGCGGCGGGGAAGCCGCGGACGAACCGGAGGAACCAGTGGAACCGGACGGGCCGGCGGATGCCCCGCCGGAGTCACCGGAACCGGCATCAGAGCCGTAGTCCCCGTCAGAACCCGGCACATTGGCCGGATCCGGCGCATCCGCCGAACCCGACGCGTCGGCCGGACCCGACGAAGGCCCCGCCCCCGACGGACTCGATGCCCCGGACGAACCCGACGACCCACCGGCCCCCGAACTCCCCGCCGCGTTCTGCGTGTACCAGGCAGGCGGCGCATAGTCGATGGTGAACTCGCCCGTCGCCTCGACGGCGGACTCCGCGTCGGGCTGGTCGTCGCCGGGCGTCGCCCAGCCCCCGCGGATCCCGTCCCGATCGCTGCTCACAGTTCCTCCTGGTGTGGTCGAGCACCCTCATGCCGTGCTGGGGCGACCGTATTGCCGTCGTACGAGTCAGTGGGAGTCAGTGGGTTGTTCCCCGGGTCACCCTGGAACACGCAACCCCCCGCCCAGCCTAATCAACGAGGCGAGGGACCCGCCGGGCGCGTTCCTCTTCGGTCAAGCCGGCCGCCGTGCCACCCCGGGCAGCCCGGCCTCCGCATCCGTGGGCCGGGTCAGCACGTACTGCCGATCGCGTGCGCGCACCACAGGGTCACCCCGTCGGCGAGCGTGGGCAAGGGTTCGTACTCGGCGGACGGCAGGCGGCAGGCGGCGGACACGAGCACACCGCTCATTGACCGCCGCCCTTCCGGGGCCGCTTCCTGGAAACGCCGAGGGCTTCGTCCTGCTGACCCCCGCTCCCCTGGCCTCGCCTTGTTCGACGTCCACGCCTCGGCGCGCTCCACGACCGGCAACCGGACCGCCGCCCACCGGAGCTGACCCCCCGGTCACCTTCCTCCGGCCCAACAGGCATAGTGGGGGCGCGTTTTGCCTGCCCGACGGCGCCCGCCCCGGCACCCGCCCCCCCCCGCGACGCCACCAACGCACCCGCCCCCGCGACGCCACCAACGCACCAGCGCACCGATGCGCCGGCGCACCACAACGCCCCCAACGGCCCGGAGAAAAGGACCCTTTCGCGTGAGCTTCGGCCCGCCCCCCTCCGTCTACACCCAGTCCGCCCTCACCGCCGAGACCCGGCAGAAGAAGCGCCGAACGAAGCGACTGTTCGGCGGCCTCGTCGCGGTCGCCCTCGTCGCGGCGCTCGGCGTCGGCGGCGCCCTCCTGCTCGCCCCCGACGAGGACGGCGAGCGCACCGCGGCCGAGGACGCCACGCCGACCGCGAAGCAGGGCAGGCTGGACGTCAGGGAGACGGTCGAGCGGCGGCCGGCGAGCGACCGGGGCGCCATGGCCGTACGGTTCTCCGTCGACGACATGAGCCCCGGCGAGCGGTACGAGATGCCGGGCCTGTGGGCCACCGACAAGATCCTCGCCAAGGGCATCAACCGCACCCTCGTCGGCATCGGGATCGGCACCGACGCCGCACCCGGCGAAGAGGCGTGGAAACTCCCCCTCGACGGACCGATCTGCGGCAAGACCCGGCACGTCACCGGCGAGAACCGCACGGCCGTGCTGTTCCGCGAGAGCCGGAGCGAGGACGCGCACTGCAACCGCGTCGCCTTCGTCGACCTCGACGACGGCACCAAGGTGTGGCAGGCGGAAATACCCGTCTCCGGCCAGAGCGACGACGCTCCCGCCAACGCCGCCGTCCAGCGGGATCCCGGCGTCACGCTGATCTCCGGCACCGTCGCGGTGACCTGGGGCGGCGGCACGGACGCGTACAGCATGGACACCGGCAAGCGGCGCTGGCGCGTGGAGGGCGAGGACGCGGGCGCGTGCGGGTCGGACGGCGCGGGCGGCGGCCCCGCCCTGCTCGTGCGGTACTCCTGCCCGGACCCCGACGCGCCGCTCGGTTCGTCCGAGGCGCTGACGTACAAGATCCGCGCCCTCGACCCGGAGACCGGCGCGACCCGGTGGACGTACGAACCCGCCAAGGGCGTCCGCGACGTCCGGATCGTCTCCACCGACCCGGTCGCCCTCGCCACCGCCGCCGGCGACGTCGGCATCACCGAGATCCTCTCCCTGGACGGTGACGGCAAGCGCCGCGCCACCGTCCGCCTGGAGAACGGCGCGTACGTCGCCGAGTGCGCCGACGAGGTCGACCACGTGGCCGCCGACGACTGCCCCACCATCGTCGCCGGCGCCGGCCAGGTGTTCCTCACCAGCAAGGAGCAGGGCGACCTCGTCAACAACGCCAACTGGGTCGTCGGCTTCGACCTGGCGACCGGCAGGACCGTCAAGAAGTTCGAATCCGGCCGCAACTCCCTGCTCCGCCCGCTGCGCATGAGCGGCGATCGCCTCCTCGCCCTGCGCGAGAGCAGCGACCACATCACGCCCATGGGCCTGGTCGCCCTGGATCCGAAGACCGGGGCGGAGACCCCGTACCTCTACTTCGACCTGCCCTCCGAGGCGTGGAACCTCACCTCGGTGACCCTGGCCGACGCCGTCGTCCAGAACGGACGGATCTTCTTCGGCGCGAAGGCCGCGGACGGGCCGTCCGAGGAGGACGGCAAGGCGTGGACCTGGCTCGCCCTCGGCATCGAGAGCGACGTCCCGCGGAAGAAGTAGCCGCTGGCGCCGCATCCAGCCGGACGGGGCCCCTCGGCCGCCGGGGTGCCAACAACCGCCGACCACGCGGGGCTCCCGCTCCCCTGCCGACCACCGGGGGTCCCGCCCCCGTCGGCTACTGGGCCTCCAGCCCTCCGTTGTGCGGCGCCGGCTCCAGGTCGAACTCGCCGTCCCGCGCGCCCAGCACGAAGGCGCGCCACTCCGCCTCCGTGTACCGCAGCACGGTGCCGGGGTCGAGCGACGAGCGCATGGCCACGGCGCCGCCGGGCAGGTAGGCGATCTCCACCCGCTCCTCGTGCTCCTCCGTGCCCGGCGCGCAGTGCCACTCGACACCCGAGATGTCGAGCGCGTAGAGCTCGTCCCGCTCCCGCTCCTTGCGCGCCTTCATCTCCGCTTCCGTCTCCGCCATGCCGCAGCGACCCCTTCCCGACGTTGCGCTCCGTGCGTGCCCACGACGAACGGCTCGAGCAGCCTCGGACACCACGAGCGCTCCCATGGACGCGATGAACGGGGCTCACCCTAGTGGCCGCGTGCGGCTCCATCGAGCGGTTACCGGGCCGCGGTCGGGACGTCCGCCACCTGCTGGTACCCTGAGTGACGGCCGTTTGTGTACGCACCCCCGGAGCGCCGCTCTGGAGGCCGCGCCCAGCGGATCCCCGCCTCCCGAGTAACGGAAGCTCCCCCGCGATGCAGACCGGGGGCACTCGGTGGCCCGTCTCAGACCATGAGGAGTACGCGTGTCGCTCGACGCCGCAGTGAAGAAGCAGATCATCTCCGAGTTCGGTACCAAGGAGGGCGACACCGGCTCCCCCGAGGTCCAGGTGGCCCTGCTGTCCCGTCGGATCTCCGACCTGACGGAGCACCTCAAGACCCACAAGCACGACCACCACTCCCGTCGTGGTCTGCTGATCCTGGTCGGCCAGCGCCGCCGGCTGCTGCAGTACCTCGCCAAGAAGGACATCCAGCGCTTCCGTGCGCTGGTCGACCGCCTCGGCATCCGCCGCGGTGCGGCGGGCGCCAAGTAAGACGCCGCGAAGGGAGCGGTTCCCAACGATCGGGGACCGCTCCCTTTGCTGTACGTGCGCACTGTCACCGCCCCTTTGTAGTGTGGTAGCACAACGCACGACCCAGCACGACGCACGACCCAGTACAGAGCACGACCCAGTACAGAGCACGACCCAGTACAGAGCACGACGCACGACCACAACGCACGACACAACGTGATGAGGCCCGCCCCACGGGGGTACGCCTACATCACGTACACCGAATGAGGAGAAGCGCACCTCGCCGCCGCCGGTCCTCGGTAGTGGCCCCCGGGGGGAAGCGAGCCCCGGGTGCTTCGATCGAAGACCGGCCCGCACCAGACGGAGCGCTTCTCCGCAACCGTCCCCCGGCCACACGGGCACGGAGGGACGAAGACGAGGAGAAAACACTAGTGGAGAACGAGACCCACTACGCCGAGGCCGTCATCGACAACGGCGCGTTCGGCACCCGCACCATCCGCTTCGAGACGGGCCGCCTGGCCAAGCAGGCCGCAGGCTCCGCCGTGGCCTACCTGGACGACGACACCATGGTGCTGTCGGCCACCACCGCCTCCAAGAACCCCAAGGACCAGCTCGACTTTTTCCCCCTGACGGTGGACGTCGAGGAGCGGATGTACGCCGCCGGCAAGATCCCCGGCAGCTTCTTCCGCCGCGAGGGCCGGCCCTCCGAGGACGCCATCCTCACCTGCCGCCTCATCGACCGCCCGCTGCGCCCGTCCTTCAAGAAGGGCCTGCGCAACGAGATCCAGGTCGTCGCGACGATCATGGCGCTCAACCCCGACCACCTGTACGACGTCGTGGCGATCAACGCCGCCTCCGCGTCCACTCAGCTGGCCGGCCTGCCCTTCTCCGGCCCGATCGGCGGCGTCCGCGTCGCGCTGATCCGCGGCCAGTGGGTGGCGTTCCCGACGCACACCGAGCTGGAGGACGCCGTCTTCGACATGGTGGTCGCGGGCCGCGTCCTGGAGGACGGCGACGTCGCGATCATGATGGTCGAGGCCGAGGCCACCGAGAAGACCATCAAGCTCGTCGAGGGCGGCGCCGAGGCCCCCACCGAGGAGGTCGTCGCCGCCGGTCTCGAGGCCGCGAAGCCCTACATCAAGGTCCTCTGCAAGGCCCAGTCGGACCTCGCCGCCAAGGCCGCCAAGCCGACCGCCGAGTTCCCGATCTTCCTGGACTACCAGGACGACGTGCTCGAGGCGCTCACCGCCGCCGTCAAGCCCGAGCTGGCCCAGGCGCTCACCATCGCCGGCAAGCAGGAGCGCGAGGCCGAGCTGGACCGCGTCAAGACCCTCGCCGCCGAGAAGCTCCTGCCGGAGTTCGAGGGCCGCGAGAAGGAGATCTCCGCCGCGTACCGCTCGCTCACCAAGCAGCTGGTCCGCGAGCGCGTGATCAAGGAGAAGAAGCGCATCGACGGCCGCGGGCTGACGGACATCCGCACCCTGGCCGCCGAGGTCGAGGCCATCCCGCGGGTTCACGGATCCGCCGTGTTCGAGCGTGGCGAGACCCAGATCCTGGGCGTCACCACCCTCAACATGCTCCGCATGGAGCAGCAGCTGGACACCCTCTCCCCGGTGACCCGCAAGCGCTACATGCACAACTACAACTTCCCGCCGTACTCCACCGGCGAGACCGGCCGCGTCGGCTCCCCGAAGCGCCGCGAGATCGGCCACGGCGCCCTCGCCGAGCGCGCCCTGATCCCGGTCCTGCCGACGCGCGAGGAGTTCCCCTACGCGATCCGCCAGGTGTCCGAGGCGCTCAGCTCCAACGGCTCGACGTCCATGGGCTCGGTCTGCGCCTCCACCATGTCGCTGCTGAACGCCGGTGTGCCGCTGAAGGCCCCCGTCGCCGGCATCGCCATGGGCCTGATCTCCCAGGAGATCGAGGGCGAGACGCACTACGTCACCCTCACCGACATCCTCGGTGCCGAGGACGCCTTCGGCGACATGGACTTCAAGGTCGCCGGCACCAAGGACTTCGTGACCGCCCTCCAGCTCGACACCAAGCTGGACGGCATCCCCGCCTCCGTCCTGGCCGCGGCCCTCAAGCAGGCCCGCGACGCCCGCCTCCACATCCTCGACGTGATGATGGAAGCGATCGACACCCCGGACGAGATGTCCCCCAACGCGCCGCGGATCATCACCGTGAAGATCCCGGTCGACAAGATCGGCGAGGTCATCGGCCCCAAGGGCAAGATGATCAACCAGATCCAGGAGGACACCGGCGCCGAGATCACCATCGAGGACGACGGCACGATCTACATCGGCGCCGCCGACGGCCCCTCCGCCGAGGCCGCCCGCGCCACGATCAACGGCATCGCCAACCCGACGATGCCCGAGGTCGGCGAGCGCTACCTCGGTACGGTCGTGAAGACGACGACGTTCGGCGCGTTCGTCTCCCTGCTCCCCGGCAAGGACGGCCTGCTGCACATCTCGCAGATCCGCAAGCTGGCCGGCGGCAAGCGCGTGGAGAACGTCGAGGACGTCCTCGGCGTGGGCGCCAAGGTCCAGGTCGAGATCGCCGAGATCGACTCCCGCGGCAAGCTCTCCCTCATCCCCGTGATCGAGGGCGAAGACGCCGCCGACGACCAGAAGGACGACGCCGACCAGTGACGTCCCGCAGCTCCACGGCGACGGCCCGCCCCTCCTCGGAGGCGCGGGCCGTCGCCCGTACCCAAACCCTCATCAAGGGGACGAACGGCATCGGCACCGTCCGCAAGACCACCCTCCCGGGCGGCCTGCGCGTCGTCACCGAGACCCTGCCCTCCGTGCGCTCCGCCACCTTCGGCATCTGGGCGCACGTCGGCTCCCGCGACGAGACGCCGTCGCTCAACGGCGCCACGCACTACCTGGAACACCTCCTCTTCAAGGGCACCGACCGCCGCTCCGCCCTGGACATCTCCTCCGCCATCGACGCGGTCGGCGGCGAGATGAACGCCTTCACGGCCAAGGAGTACACGTGCTACTACGCGCGCGTGCTCGACGCCGACCTGCCGCTCGCCATAGACGTGGTCTGCGACATGCTGACCGGCTCGCTGATCCGCGAGGACGACGTCGACGTCGAGCGCGGCGCCATCCTCGAAGAGATCGCCATGACGGAGGACGACCCCGGCGACTGCGTGCACGACCTGTTCGCGCACACCATGTTCGGCGACAACCCGCTCGGCCGCCCGGTCCTCGGCACCGTCGACACGGTCAACGCCCTCACCGCCGACCGCATCCGCCGCTTCTACAAGAAGCACTACGACCCCACCCACCTGGTCGTCGCCTGCGCCGGCAACATCGACCACAACAAGGTCGTACGGCAGGTCCGCGCAGCCTTCGAGAAGGCCGGCGCCCTCACCGACCCGAGCGCCGTGCCCGTCGCCCCGCGCGGCGGCCGACGCGCCCTGCGCACCGCCGGCCGGGTGGAACTGGTCGGCCGCAAGACCGAGCAGGCCCACGTCGTCCTCGGCATGCCCGGCCTCGCCCGCACCGACGAGCGCCGCTGGGCCCTCGGCGTGCTCAACACCGCCCTCGGCGGCGGCATGTCCTCCCGGCTCTTCCAGGAGGTCCGGGAGAAGCGCGGGCTGGCGTACAGCGTGTACTCGTACACCTCCGGCTTCGCCGACTGCGGGCTGTTCGGCGTCTACGCCGGCTGCCGGCCGTCGCAGGTCCACGACGTGCTCCGGATCTGCCGCGACGAACTCGACCACGTCGCCGAGCACGGACTGTCCGACGACGAGATCGGCCGCGCCATCGGCCAGCTCCGCGGCTCCACCGTCCTCGGCCTGGAGGACACCGGCGCGCTGATGAACCGTATCGGCAAGAGCGAGCTGTGCTGGGGCGAGCAGATGTCCGTCGACGACATGCTGGCCCGGATAGCCTCGGTCACCCCGGACGACGTCCGCGCGGTCGCCCGCGACATCCTGGGACACCGGCCCTCCCTGTCGGTCATCGGCCCCCTCAAGGACAAGCAGGCCGCCCGGCTGCACGACGCCGTCGCATGACCGTGACGCCGTCGGTCCAACCCACCCGGTAAGGAAGCAACGAACATGAGCAAGCTGCGCGTGGCGGTCCTCGGCGCCCAGGGCCGCATCGGCTCCGAGGCGGTACGGGCGGTCGAGGCCGCCGACGACATGGAGCTGGTCGCCGCCCTCGGCCGGGGCGACAAGCTGGAGACCCTCGCCGAGAACGGCGCCCAGGTCGCCGTCGAGCTGACCACCCCGGCCTCGGTCATGGGCAACCTCGACTTCTGCGTACGGCACGGCATCCACGCCGTCGTCGGCACCACGGGGTGGACCGACGAGCGCCTCGCGCAGCTGGAGGGCTGGCTGGCCCAGTCCCCGGAGACGGGCGTGCTCATCGCGCCCAACTTCTCCATCGGGGCCGTGCTCACCATGCGGTTCGCGCAGCTCGCCGCGCCCTACTTCGAGTCCGTCGAGGTCGTCGAACTGCACCACCCGAACAAGGTCGACGCCCCCAGCGGCACCGCCACCCGCACCGCCCAGCTCATCGCCGCCGCCCGCCGCGAGGCCGGCACGGCGCCGGCGCCGGACGCCACGGTGACGGCCCTGGACGGAGCGCGCGGCGCGAACGTCGACGGGGTCCCGGTGCACGCGGTGCGCCTGCGCGGGCTCCTCGCGCACCAAGAGGTCCTGCTGGGCGGCGAGGGCGAGACCCTGACCGTCCGGCACGACTCGCTGCACCACAGCAGCTTCATGCCGGGCATCCTGCTGGGCGCGCGCCGCGTGGTGACGACCCCGGGCCTGACCTTCGGCCTGGAACACTTCCTGGACCTGGGCTGACACCGTCATGCGCGCCAAGCTCACCTACGCCCTCACGGCCGCCGTCCTGGTCTTCTATTTCCTCCTGGTCGGCAGCCGAGGCATCCTGCTCATCGAGGCCGGCACCCCGCTGACGGTCGCCCTCGGCGTCTCGGTGCTGATCCTGCCGGCGATCGGCCTGTGGTTCCTGTGGAAGAACACCCAGTTCGTCCGCAGGGCCAACCGTCTCGCCGCGGAGCTGGAGGCGGAGGGCGGCCTGCCCGTCGACGAGCTGAAGCGCCTGCCCAGCGGCCGGATCGACCGCGAGTCGGCAGACGAGGTCTTCGCCCGCCGCAAGGCCGAGACGGAGGCGGCCCCGGACGACTGGCGCACCTGGTTCCGGCTCGCCGTCGCCTACCACGACGCCCGCGACACCCCGCGCGCCCGCAAGGCGATGCAGCGGGCGATCGCCCTGCACGACGGCAGGGAGCCCGCCGACGCGTGACGCACGAGAGGGGCCGGTCCACGGACCGGCCCCTCTCGTGTCGCCGTCGACCGGCTCAGCCCTGCCGCCGGTACTCCTCGGCCCACGCCTCCACCGAATCCGCCGCCCGGTCGAACGCCCCGGGCCGCGCCAGGAAATCCGCGTTATGAGTGGTCAGCAGCATGGTGGTGTCCTGCCCCCGTACGTGGATCAGCGCCTGCCCCTGCACCGCGCGGGGCAGCCCCAGCCAGCGCACCGGCTGCTGCACCGTGCGCACCGAGCCGACCCGCTGCCACGGCGCCGTGCGCGTGCTCAGGAAACGCACCTGACGCAGCCCGGCCGCGCTCACCCACACGCCCATCCGCAGCAGCCGCAGGGCGCACACGATGGCCAGGAGCGCGATCCCGAACACCACACCGGCGGACGACACGGTCCCGGTCAGCGCGATGATCACTGCGGCGAACAGCACGTAGGAGGCGAGCAGCAGGCAGATCGCGGCGGCGCCCACCCGCCAGGGACCCGGGCGGTAGGGCCGCCGCCAGCGGTCACGGTCGTCGAACGGCAGCGCGACGTCGTCCGCCGCGTCGAAGGCTCGGTCGGCCGTCAGGAAAGGCAGGGGCACGGCGGGTCCTCACTCAATCCACGCATGGGCTGTGCCCGGTGAGGCTACCGAGCCCCGCCCCGGCTCACCACCCTCGGGGGTCCGTCCGGGTTCGCCCCGCTCACCGCTCAATGGATGCCTGGGTACGCCGGGCCCGCCGCTGGGCGCGTCAGCTCCGGGCGGGGGCGACTGCGTCGCACGCTCGCCCAACCGCAGGGGTGGTCGGGTCGCGCGAGGGCGGGGACGTAGAGTGACGTCCGACCGACGAGATGGGAAGGACCCTCCGAACCGTGACCCCCACCCCCGACGAGTTCAAGATCGAGCTCCGCAGCGACGTCTCCGTCGAGCTGGTCAAGCACGCCGCGTCCGACACCGACGTACTGTTCGCGGCCCGGGTCTCCACCGTCGGAGAGCAGTCCCTGGACGAGCTGAAGAAGGACCCGGAACGTTCCAAGGGCCTGATCAATTACCTGATGCGGGACCGGCACGGCAGCCCTTTCGAGCACAACTCGATGACCTTCCTCATCAGCGCCCCGATCTTCGTGTTCCGCGAGTTCATGCGGCACCGCGTCGGCTGGTCCTACAACGAGGAGTCGGGCCGCTACCGGGAGCTCCAGCCGGTTTTCTACGTGCCGGACCCCTCCCGCAAGCTCGTCCAGCAGGGCCGCCCCGGCAAGTACGTCTTCGTCGAGGGCAGCGAGGAGCAGCACGAGCTGGTCACCCGCACGATGGAGGACTCCTACCGCCAGGCCTACGCGGCCTACCAGGAGATGCTCACGGCCGGGGTCGCCCGCGAGGTCGCCCGCTCGGTCCTTCCCGTCGGCCTGTACTCGTCGATGTACGCCACCTGCAACGCCCGTTCGCTGATGCACTTCCTCGGTCTGCGCACCCAGCACGAGCTGGCCAAGGTGCCGTCCTTCCCGCAGCGCGAGATCGAGATGGTCGGCGAACGGATGGAGGCCGAGTGGGCCGGGCTCATGCCGCTCACCCACGCCGCCTTCAACGCCAACGGCCGCGTGGCGCCGTAGCGCACGCCGGGCCGACGAAGTGTCCGTATTGCGGCATTTGTAGAAGTTCATCTAGCCTGATCAAACGGACCCGGCACTGCTTGAACCCCCGAGCAGGCAGTGCCGGGCTCCGCATATGTCAGGACTTTCCCCGCACCCCGAGGGAAGACCAGGCCCTGAGCAACGAGTAGCGTGTAACCCATGGCTCCGACCTCCACTCCGCAGACCCCCTTCGGGCGGGTCCTCACCGCCATGGTCACGCCCTTCACGGCGGACGGCGCACTCGACCTCGACGGCGCGCAGCGGCTCGCCGCCCACCTGGTGGACGCAGGCAACGACGGCCTGATCGTCAACGGAACCACCGGCGAGTCGCCCACCACCAGCGACGCGGAGAAATCGGACCTCGTACGAGCGGTCCTGGAGGCGGTCGGCGACCGGGCCCACGTCGTCGCCGGCGTCGGCACCAACGACACCCACCACAGCATCGAACTCGCCCGCGCCGCCGAACGCACCGGCGCGCACGGCCTGCTCGTCGTCACGCCGTACTACAACAAGCCCCCGCAGGAGGGTCTGTACCGGCACTTCACCGCCGTCGCCGACGCCACCGGCCTGCCGGTCATGCTGTACGACATCCCCGGGCGCAGCGGCGTGCCCATCAACACCGAGACGCTGGTCCGCCTGGCCGAGCACCCGCGGATCGTCGCCAACAAGGACGCCAAGGGCGACCTGGGCCGCGCGAGCTGGGCCATCGCGCAGTCGGGGCTCGCCTGGTACTCCGGCGACGACATGCTCAACCTGCCGCTGCTCTCCGTCGGCGCGATCGGTTTCGTCTCCGTCGTCGGCCACGTCGTCACCCCCGAGCTGCGCCAGCTGGTCGAGGCGTACACCACGGGCGACGTCCAGAAGGCCACCGAGATCCACCAGAAGCTGCTCCCGGTGTACACCGGCATGTTCCGCACCCAGGGCGTCATGACCACCAAGGCCGCGCTCGCCCTCCAGGGCCTGCCCGGCGGCCCGCTGCGCCTGCCCATGGTCGAACTGACGCCCCAGGAGGTCGAGCAACTCAAGATCGATCTTGCTGCGGGCGGGGTACAGCTCTGACATCGGACTTTCGCCCGACCGGGCGTGAACACTTCACAACTGAATACGCGGGCCACCGGTGTCCGCATCCATCACTGACAACTGCTCATGCACGAACGTCACGCGCGCCACGTGCCCACCGGTACGTGGCGCGCGTGGTGAGGAGAGTCTTTTGAGTCATCCGCATCCTGAACTCGGCCCGCCCCCGCCGCTCCCCGCAGGCGGCCTGCGGGTCACCCCGCTCGGCGGCCTCGGCGAGATCGGCCGAAACATGACGGTCTTCGAGTACGGCGGCCGCCTGCTGATCGTCGACTGCGGAGTGCTCTTCCCGGAGGAGGAGCAGCCCGGAATCGACCTGATCCTGCCGGACTTCACGTCCATCCGGGACCGCCTCGACGACATCGAGGGCATCGTCCTCACCCACGGCCACGAGGACCACATCGGGGGTGTCCCCTTCCTCCTCAAGGAGAAACAGGACATCCCGCTGATCGGCTCCAAGCTGACCCTCGCGCTCATCGAGGCGAAGCTCCAGGAGCACCGCATCCGCCCGTACACGCTCGAGGTCGCCGAGGGCCACCGCGAGCGCATCGGCCCCTTCGACTGCGAATTCGTCGCCGTCAACCACTCCATCCCGGACGCGCTGGCGGTCGCCATCCGCACCCCCGCCGGCATGGTCGTCCACACCGGCGACTTCAAGATGGACCAGCTGCCGCTGGACAACCGCCTCACGGACCTCCACGCCTTCGCACGGCTGAGCGAGGAAGGCATCGACCTTCTCCTCTCCGACTCCACGAACGCCGAGGTCCCCGGCTTCACGCCGCACGAGCGCGACATCTCCAACGTCCTGCGCCAGGTCTTCGGCAGCGCCCGCAAGCGGATCATCGTGGCGAGCTTCGCCAGTCATGTCCACCGCATCCAGCAGATTCTGGACGCGGCGCACGAGTACGGCCGGCGCGTGGCGTTCGTCGGCCGCTCCATGGTCCGCAACATGGGCATCGCCCGCGACCTGGGCTACCTCCGGGTCCCGCCCGGCCTGGTGGTGGACGTCAGAACCCTCGACGACCTGCCCGACCACGAGGTGGTCCTGGTCTGCACGGGCTCCCAGGGCGAGCCCATGGCGGCACTGTCGCGGATGGCCAACCGGGATCACCAGATCCGTATCGTCTCCGGCGACACCGTGATCCTCGCGTCGTCCCTGATCCCCGGCAATGAGAACGCGGTCTACCGCGTGATCAACGGCCTGACCCGCTGGGGCGCCAACGTCATCCACAAAGGCAACGCCAAAGTCCACGTCTCCGGTCACGCCTCGGCGGGCGAGCTGCTGTACTTCTACAACATCTGCCGGCCGCGCAACCTGATGCCGGTCCACGGAGAGTGGCGCCACCTGCGGGCCAACGCCGAGCTGGGAGCCCTCACCGGCGTCCCGCACGACCGCATCGTGATCGCCGAGGACGGAGTCGCCGTCGACCTCGTCGAGGGCAGGGCGAAGATCTCCGGCAAGGTCCAGGCGGGCTATGTGTACGTCGACGGCCTCTCGGTCGGTGACGTCGGCGAGCCGGCGCTCAAGGACCGCAAGATCCTCGGCGAGGAGGGCATCATCTCGGTCTTCGTCGTCGTGGACTCGTCCACCGGCAAGATCACGGGCGGCCCGCACGTCCAGGCCCGCGGCTCCGGCATCGAGGACTCCGCCTTCGACGTGGTCCTGCCGAAGATCACGGAGACCCTGGAACGCTCGGCCCAGGACGGCGTGGTCGAACCTCACCAGCTGCAGCAGCTCATCCGCCGCACCCTGGGCAAGTGGGTCTCCGACACCTACCGTCGCAGGCCCATGATCCTCCCGGTGGTCGTGGAGGTCTGAGGTCCGACGGAGCGGGGCCCCTCGATTTGCATCGGGGCGCTCCGCTCCAGTACGTTTACGGCTCGCCTCGCAGGGAACCCGGGTGCCTCGTGCCCCGCCCGAGCGGGGTGGAATTCCGACCCAGAACTTCTGATAAAGTCGGAACCGCCGGAAAGGGAAACGCGGAAGCGGGAACCTGGAAAGCGCCGAGGAAATCGGATCGGAAAGATCTGATAGAGTCGGAAACGCAAGACCGAAGGGAAGCGCCCGGAGGAAAGCCCGAGAGGGTGAGTACAAAGGAAGCGGCCGTTCCTTGAGAACT
>NZ_JBVJFP010000009.1:43424-310677 GCF_055587785.1 Streptomyces sp. NPDC046379 | reverse complement strand
ACGTCGACCGTCCTCAGCGCCCGCGGCACCGTGGCGATCGGCTTCATCGCGGCCCGCACCCGCAGCAGCTCGCCCGTGCTCAGACCGCCCTCCGTGCCACCGGAACGCCCCGTCGCCCGCCGGACGCCCTCGCCGGTGGCCACGATCTCGTCGTGCGCCTTCGAACCCGGCACCCGCGCCAGACCGAAACCGTCGCCGACCTCGACGCCCTTGATCGCCTGGATGCCCATCAGCGCGGCGGCCAGCCGCGCGTCCAGCCGCCGGTCCCAGTGCACGTGCGAGCCCAGCCCCACCGGCACCCCGTACGCCAGCACCTCCACCACCCCGCCCAGGGTGTCACCGTCCTTGTGGGCCCGGTCGATCTCGGCGACCATCGCCTCCGACGCGTCCGCGTCCAGGCACCGCACCGGGTCCGCGTCCAGCCTCTCCACGTCGGCCGGGGTCGGATGGACGCCGTAGGGCGCCCTCGCCCCGGCCAGCTCCACGACATGGCTGACGATCTCGATGCCCGCGGTCTCCTTCAGGTACGAACGGGCCACCGCGCCCAGCGCCACCCGGGCCGCCGTCTCCCGCGCCGACGCCCGCTCCAGGACCGGCCGGGCCTCGGCGAAACCGTACTTCTGCATACCCGCCAGATCGGCGTGACCGGGACGCGGCCGGGTCAGCGGGGCACTGCGGGCCAGACCGGCGAGCACCTCCGGATCGACCGGATCGGCCGCCATGACCTGCTCCCACTTCGGCCACTCGGTGTTCCCCACCATGACCGCCACCGGAGAACCCAGGGTCAGACCGTGCCGGACGCCGCCGAGGAAGGTGACCTCGTCACGCTCGAACTTCATCCGGGCGCCCCGGCCGTAACCGAGCCGCCGCCGCGCCAGATGACCGGCCACCATCTCCGTGGTGACCGGCACACCTGCCGGAAGGCCCTCCAGCGTCGCGACGAGTGCGGGACCGTGGGACTCCCCCGCGGTCAGCCAGCGCAACCTGCTCAACGGTGCTCCTCATGATTCGCGCCCCGGTACTGCCCTTGCGGCACGCCTTCGTCCTCGCGTGCCGTGGTGGCGCGACCGGGGTGCGCGGCCCTGGCCGGCCATCTCCGATCCTCCCATGTCCCCGCGGCTGCCCCGGCCGCTGTTCCATCAGGCGGACGTAGTCGCGTCAGCCCGATCCGTCACGCCGGGCGCTGTGCGGCGCGTAGGCGCCGAGGTAGTCGGCGCCGCTCCCCGGAGCGGGCGCCTGCTGCCGCGCGTAGGCGCCGAGGTGGTCCGCGCCGCTCCCCCGGGCCGGCGCCTGCTGCGGCGCGTAGGGACCGAGGTGGTCGGCGCCGCTCCCCTGCCCGTACTGCGCCGCCGCGTGCACCGGGCGGCCGGAACGGGCCGCCCGGCGCCGGGCGATCCTGCGCTTGATCCTGATCACCCAGGACGCCACGACGGCGAGCACGATCAGCGCCAGTACGGTGATCTGCACCCAGTCCGGCAGAAACCCCAGCACGGCGTCGAAGATCTGCGCCTTGACGGACGCCAGGGACACACCTGTGGACATGAACTACCGCTCCCCCACGGTCACAAGAGAAGATCCGCCCCCTGCGGACCGCAGTGATCCTAGCGTTCCGCCAGCGCCTGCTCGCCAGCTTTCCGCATGGCGTCCACGGGCGCCGGCGTCCGGCCGGTCATCTGCTCGACCTGGAGCACCGCCTGGTGCACCAGCAGGTCGAGACCGCTGACGACGGCGCCACCGTAGGCGGACCAGCGGGCGGCGAGGGTGGTCGGCCACGGCTCGTAGAGCACGTCGAACAGGGTCGCGGGCCGTTCCGGCACCCGGGCGGCGAGCGCGTCGGTGGCCCCGGCCGGGGTCGTCGCGATCACCAGCGGCCGGTGCAGCGCGTCGGCCGCGTCCGCCCAGTCCTCGGTGCGCACCTCGACGTCGAGCCGCTCGCCCCACTGCCGCATCTCGGCGGCGCGCGCCGCGCTGCGCACGTAGACCACGACCTCACCGGTGCAGATCCGGGCCAGCGCGGCCAGCGCGGAGGAGGCGGTGGCGCCGGCGCCGAGGACCGCCGCCGAGGCGACCTGCTCGATGCCGTGCTCCCGCAGCGCGGCGACCATGCCGGGGATGTCGGTGTTGTCGCCGAGGCGGCGGCCGTCGTCGGTGAACACCAGTGTGTTGACCGCCTCGACCGAGGCCGCCGTCTCGCTGATTCCGTCCAGCAGCGGGATCACGGCCCGCTTCAGCGGCATGGTCAGCGACAGCCCGGCCCACTCGGGACCGAGCCCCTCCACGAAGCCCGCCAGGGCGTCCTCGTCCACCTCGAACCGGTCGTACGTCCAGCCGGTCAGCCCCAGCTCCGCGTACGCGGCCCGGTGCAGCACCGGGGAGAGGGAGTGGGCGATGGGCGAGCCGAGAACGGCCGCACGGCGGGCGTCAGTTGCCCGTGCTGTCATTGAACTTGTCCTTGAGCTTCAGGAATTCGTCGTGGGTCCGGGCGAATTCTGTCTTGTTCGCTCCGTCGGTCGCCACGAAGTAGAGCCAGCCGTCGCCGGTCGGGTTCAGCGCCGCCTTGAGCGCCTCCGCTCCGGGGTTCCCGATCGGTCCGGGGGGCAGGCCCTTGCGGGTGTACGTGTTGTACGGGTCCCGGTTGCTGTTGATCTCGGACTCGCTGATGTGGATGTTGCTCTCGCCCTTCAGGTAGTTGAAGGTCGAGTCGAACTGGAGCAGCTGGTAGGTCTCGGTGTTGGACGGCTTGAGGCGGTTGTAGACGACCTCCGCCATCTTGCGGAAGTCCTCCTCCGTCTTGCCCTCGGCCTGGACGAGGCTGGCGACCGTGACGACCTGCAGGGGGTTGTCGAGGTCGAGCTCCCGGGCCTTGTCGTCCAGGTCGTACTGCCCGTACTTCTCGTTGGCCTGCGTGACCATCTGCTTCAGGACCGCCTCGGGCTTCATGCCCTTGGCCGCGGGATAGGTGCCCGGGTAGAGGAAGCCCTCCAGCGGGTCCTTGATGTCGCGGTCGCTGTTGGCCCACTCGGGCAGGCCGAGGCTCTTGTACTTCTTCCCGGCGACGTCCCGGGTGGTGCCGTCCTTGAGGCCGAGCCGCTCGTCGATGGCCCGGTACACCGTGATGTTGCGCTGCCCCGGTGTGACCATCACATTGTTCTGGCTCTTGGGGTCGAGCATCAGCTCGACGGCGCTCTCGGCGGACATCTCCTTGTTGAGGAGATAGGCGCCCGCCTGGATGGACTGCCCCTCGGGGTTCTGCGCCTGCGCGGCGACGAACGCGTCGACGCTCTTGACCACGCCCGCCTCCTTGAGCCGCCGGCCGATCTCGTAGCCGAGTGCGCCCTTGGGAATCTGGACGGTGACCTGCTCGCCGTTGCCGTCGCCCGCGTAGTCGGGAGCGCTGCCGAAACGGTCCTGGTAGAACTGGTAGCCGAAGTAGCTCACGCCGGCCAGGCCGCCGCCGAAGACCAGGACGACCACCAGGCAGGCGCAGCCGCTGCGGCTCTTGCGGCTCTTGCCGCCCCGTCCGCGCCGGTCGCCGCGCCCGCTGCGGGTGCTCCGCGCGTCGTCGTCGCCGTCCTCGTCGTCGTCCGCGAAGAACGCGTGCTCGCCCCGGTCGGGGCCGGGATCCCAGTCGCCGCCGGCCCGTTCCGGCTCCGGCTCGGCGCGTCTCCGGGCGGGCGGCTCGGGCGGCGGGTAGGCGTCCGGGGTGCCGTAGAAGTCGGGCTGTTCGCCGGTGTACGCCTCGGACTGCTGGACGTACGGGTCGGCGGGGTCGGCTGCGTAGGGGACGTGCGGCTGCGCGCCGGTGCTCCAGCCCTCCTGCTCCTGGCCGGGCTGCTGGGGGTATGCGGGGTCGTACGGCTGCTGCCCGTGGCCGGGGTGGTAAGGCTGCTGGTCGTACGGCTGCGGGTGCTGCTGCCGGCCCTGGCCGTAGGGGTCCTGCGGGCCTCCCTGGCTCCAGTCGCCGTACTGCGGCTGCTGCGGCTGCTGGTGCGGGTGGTGCTGCGGCTGGCCGCCGTAGGGGGACTGCGGGCCCGTTGCGGCCTGCTGTCCTGCCCATCCGCGGTCCCCGTACAACGGGTCCTCCGGATGCCACGGTTCGGAGCCTGGGCCCCGGCCATACTCAGTCATCGATCCCCTAGAGCCGCGAGGCGGCGGGTGCGCGGCCTGCGAGTCCCGGCTCCCGTCCCGCCTCTTGCTGTGCGCCGGCTGTTTCGAACGCCGCCGCATCGCGCGGAACGTTACCGTATCGCGATCAGATGACCACTTCGACGCCCTCGCCCGGCGCTGTACCTGACACCCGTTCGGATTCCAGGGCCTGCTGCAGAATGATCACCGCCGCGGCCTGGTCGATCACGGAACGGCCCTTCCTGGACTTCACGCCGGATGCGCGCAGCCCCTGGGTGGCCGTGACCGTCGTCATGCGCTCATCGACGAGTCTGACCGGAACGGGCGCGATCATGCGTGCGAGTTCTCCCGCGAAGGCGCGGACCTTGACCGCGGCCGGGCCCTCGCCTCCCTTGAGGGAGCGAGGGAGACCGACGACGACCTCGATCGGCTCGTACTCCTCGACGAGCTGCCCCAGCCGACGGTGGGCCGCGGGGACGTCCCGGCCCGGGACCGTCTCCACCGGGGTGGCGAGAATCCCGTCGGGGTCGCACGAGGCGACCCCGATCCGGGCGTCGCCGACGTCGATCGCGAGCCGGCGTCCTCGGCGCATCGTCACTGGGCCGTTTCCGCCACGAGGCGTTCGACGGCGTCGACGGCGTCGCCGATGGCGGCCGGGTTCTGGCCGCCGCCCTGGGCGACGTCCGGCTTGCCGCCACCGCCGCCGCCGAGGGTCTTGGCGGCCGTACGGACCAGGTCGCCGGCTTTGAGGCCGCGCTCGCGGGCGGCCTCGTTGGTGGCGATGACCGTCAGCGGCTTGCCGTTCACCGTCGTGAACAGGGCCACGACGGCGGCCCGCCCGCCCTGGATGCGGCCGCGCACGTCGAGGACCAGCTTGCGCAGGTCGTCGGCGGTGGTGCCGTCCGGGACCTGCCCGGTGACCAGGGCGACGCCCCGGACGTCCTTGGCGGACTCGGCGAGGCCGGCGGCGGCCTGGAGCACCTTCTCGGCGCGGAACTTCTCGATCTCCTTCTCGGCGTCCTTGAGCTTGCCGAGCATGGCGGAGACCTTCTCCGGCAGCTCCTCCGGACGGCCCTTGAGCAGCTCGGTCAGCTGGTTGACGACCGTGTGCTCGCGGGCGAGGAAGTGGTAGGCGTCGACGCCGACGAGGGCCTCGATACGGCGCACGCCGGAGCCGATGGAGGACTCGCCGAGCAGCTTCACCAGGCCGAGCTGGGCGGTGTTGTGCACATGGGTGCCGCCGCACAGCTCCTTGGAGAAGTCGCCGATGGTCACCACGCGGACCCGCTCGCCGTACTTCTCGCCGAACTCGGCGATGGCGCCCTGCTTGCGGGCCTCGTCGATGCCCATGACGTCGGCGCGGACGTCGAGGTCGCGGGCGAGCACCTCGTTGATCTTCTGCTCGACGTCGGTCATCACGGCCGTCGGAACGGCGGACGGCGAGCCGAAGTCGAAGCGGAAGCGGCCGGGCTGGTTCTCGGAGCCGGCCTGGGCGGCCGTGGGGCCGAGAGCGTCGCGCAGGGCCTGGTGGGTGAGGTGGGTGGCCGAGTGGGCGCGGGCGATGGCCTTGCGGCGGCGGGCGTCGATGGAGGCCTGGGCGCGGGCGCCGACGGTCACCTCGCCGACCTGGACGACGCCCTTGTGGACGTAGACGCCCGGCACCGGCTTCTGGCAGTCGCGGACCTCGATGACGGCCCCGGAGTCGGCCCTGATCCGGCCGGTGTCGCCGATCTGGCCGCCGCCCTCGGCGTAGAACGGCGTCCGGTCCAGCACGATCTCGACCTCGTCGCCCTCGGTGGCGGCCGGCGAGGAGACGCCGTCCACGAGGATGCCGACGATGGTCGACTCGCCCTCGGTGTCGGTGTAGCCGATGAACTCGGTCTCCCCGGCCAGGTCGGCGATCTCCCGGTAGGCGCCCATGTCGGCGTGGCCGGTCTTCTTGGCCTGGGCGTCGGCCTTGGCGCGCTCGCGTTGCTCCTTCATCAGGCGCCGGAAGCCGTCCTCGTCCACGGACAGCCCCTGCTCGGCGGCCATCTCCAGGGTGAGGTCGATCGGGAAGCCCCAGGTGTCGTGGAGCAGGAAGGCCTTGTCGCCGGGCAGGACGCTGCCGCCGGCGGCCTTGGTCTCGGACACGGCGGTGTCGAGGATGTTGGTGCCGGCCTTCAGCGTCTTGAGGAAGGCGTTCTCCTCGGCGAGGGCGACCTTCTCGATGCGCTCGCGGTCGGTGATCAGCTCCGGGTACTGCTGCCCCATCATGCCGATCACGGTGTCGACCAGGTCCTTGACGACCGGGCCGGTGGCGCCGAGCAGGCGCATGTTGCGGATGGCGCGGCGCATGATCCGGCGCAGCACGTAGCCGCGGCCCTCGTTGCCCGGGGTGACGCCGTCGCCGATGAGCATCACGGCGGTGCGCATGTGGTCGGTGACCACGCGCAGGGAGACGTCGGAGGAGTGGGCGTCGCCGTAGCGGACGCCGGTCAGCTCGGTGGCCTTGTCGATGACGGCCATGGACGTGTCGATCTCGTACATGTTCTGCACGCCCTGCAGAATCATGGCGAGCCGCTCGAGGCCGAGGCCGGTGTCGATGTTCTTGCTCGGCAGGTCCCCGAGGATCTCGAAGTTGTCCTTGCCGATGCCCTGGCCCCGCTCGTACTGCATGAAGACGAGGTTCCAGATCTCCACGTACCGCTCGTCGTTGACGGCGGGGCCGCCCTCGGCGCCGAACTCGGGGCCGCGGTCGTAGTTGATCTCGGAGCAGGGGCCGCACGGTCCGGGCACGCCCATGGACCAGAAGTTGTCCTTCATGCCCAGGCGCTGGATGCGCTCCTTGGGCACGCCGACGACCTCGTGCCAGATCTGCTCGGCCTCGTCGTCGTCCTTGTAGACGGTGATCCACAGGCGCTCGGGGTCGAGGCCGTAACCGCCCTTGTCCTGAGGGCTGGTGAGCAGCTCCCAGGCGAGCTTGATGGCGCCTTCCTTGAAGTAGTCGCCGAAGGAGAAGTTGCCGCACATCTGGAAGAAGGTGCCGTGCCGGGTGGTCTTGCCGACCTCTTCGATGTCCGGCGTGCGCACGCACTTCTGCACGCTGGTGGCGCGGTCGAAGGGCGGCTTGACCTCGCCCAGGAAGTAGGGCTTGAAGGGCACCATGCCGGCCGGGACGAGCAGCAGAGTCGGGTCGTCCGCGATGAGCGACGCCGAAGGGACGACGGTGTGCCCGCGCTCCTCGAAGAAGCTCAGCCAGCGACGGCGGATCTCAGCCGACTCCATCAGTGGTCCTCATTCCGGTTGTACGAGTACGTCGTGGTCTCGACGTACTTGGGGTCGTTGCGGTTCTCGATGACGGCGAACCCCGCGGGCGGCGGGAGCTCCCGGTCGACGGGCGCGTTCAGGCCGAGCGCCTCGCCGAGTTCGGCCTCCCGCCGGGCCATGTTGTCGCGGACCTCCAGGGCGAAGCCGACCGCGCGGTCCTTGACCCGGTGGCCTGCCTCGAGCGCCTTGGTCGCGGCCGTGGCGGCGAGACTCTCCGGCGTCAGCTGCCTCAGCTTGCGATTGACCTTGGTCGTGGCCCAGACGCCGGCGGCGACGCCGGTGGAGAACCAGAAGGTGCGGCGGAACATCTCGGCTCAGTCCTTCTTCCCACGGAGGTTCCGCTTCTCCCGCCGGGTGGCCGGCACGGTGCGGCCCACGATCACGGTACGCCGGGAGTCCTCGGCGGGCACGTCGTCCTTGCGGCCGAGGGCCCGCCGCACTCCGTAGCCGAAGGCCGCGACCTTGACGAGGGGGCCGCCGAACGTGGAGGCGACGGTCGTCGAGAGCGCGGAGGCGTTCGAGGCGACCTCCTGGACGTCGGAGGCGATGGCGTCGACCCGGTCGATCTGGGTCTGCGCCGCGCGCACCGCCTGGGAGGCGTCCGCCAGCAGCGGGACGGCCTGGTCGGTCACGTCCGCCACCAGCTTGGTGGTCGCCCTGAGCGTCTGGGCCAGCCTCGCCAGGGCCACCGCGAGGAAGGAGACCAGGATCGCCCAGAAGACGGCCACCAGAATCCCGGCCACCTCTCCACCGGACACCGCGCACCCGCTCCCTGAGAACGTGCCTCTGCATCGAAAAAGTCGTGCACCGAGCCTATCGCGCCGGGGCTGGGGCTCCGTACCGGATTACCTCGCCGCGCCAGGCCCCCGGACCGTCCGCGCGATTGTACGGAGCGATGACGATTCACTACGCTCCGTATCCCATGCGAGACCCTGAGCCCGCCGGTACTCCCCTGCCCGGCAATCTCCCGCTCGAACTGGACGCCTTCGTCGGACGCGCCGCCGAACTCGCGGCGCTGGCCCGGGCGCTCGACACCGCCCGGCTGGTGACCGTGACCGGCGCCGGCGGCGTCGGCAAGTCGCGGCTGGCCGCCCGCGCGGCCGCGCGGGCCGCGCCGCCCGACGGGGTGTGGCGGGTGGACCTGTCGCCGGTGCGCGACGCGACGTTGCTGGACTACGCGGTCGTGGAGGCCCTGGCCCTGACCGACCACACCACGCGAGCGCCCCGCGACACCCTGCTCGGCCACGTCCGCGACCGCCGGCTCCTGCTGCTGCTCGACGGGGTGGAACATCTGGTGGACGCGTGCGCGGAGCTGGTGTCCGAACTGCTGCGGCACGCGCCGGGGCTCACGGTGCTCGCGGTGGGCCGCCGGCCGCTGGACGTCCCCGGCGAGCGGCTGTTCCCGCTGGCCCCGCTGGAGGAGGACGAGGCGGCCCGGCTGTTCGCGGAGCGCGCCGCGCAGCAGGGGGCGCCGCCCGGCGACGAGGCGGCGGTACGGGAGCTGTGCCGGCGCCTGGACGGCATTCCGCTGGCGATCGAGCTGGCCGCGGGGCGGCTGCGGGCACTGTCCTGCGAGCAGTTGCTGGCCCGGCTGGACGACCGGTTCCGGTTGCTGGGCAGGTCCGGCCGCGAGGCGCCGGCGCGCCACCGGACGCTGCGCACGGCGATCGGCTGGAGCCATGAGCTGTGCGCCCCCGAGGAGCGGCTGCTGTGGGCGCGGCTGTCGGTGTTCGCCGGGCCGTTCGACCTGGAGGCCGTGGAGTACGTGTGCAGCGGGGACGGGCTGCCCGCCGACGATGTCCTCGACGTGCTGTCGGAGCTGATCGCGCAGTCCGTGGTCGTACGGGAGGACGCCCCGTCGGGGCCGCGCTACCGGATGCTGGACACGATCCGGGCGTACGGCGGCGACTGGCTGGAGGCGAGCGGGGACGCGGCCCGGCTGCGGCGGCGGCACCGCGACTGGTACCTGGGCCTGGCGACCTGGTGCGAGCTGGAGTGGTTCTCGCCGCGCCAGGCGCAGGCGGCCGGGCGGATCGCGGCGGAGCTGCCGAATCTGCGGGCCGCGCTGGAGTTCTGTCTGACCGAGCGGGGCGAGACGCATCTGGGCCAGTACCTGGCGGGCACCCTGTGGTTCTACTGGGCCGGCTGCGGGCGGCTCGCCGAGGGGCGGCACTGGCTGGAGCGCGGCCTGGAACTCGGCTCGGACAACGAGAAGTCGCGGCTGAAGGCGCTGTGGGTGCTCGGCTATGTGGCGATCCTCCAGGGCGACGCGGCGCCGGCGCTCGCGGCGCTCCAGGAGTGCCGCCGGCGGGCGGAGCGGGCGGGCAGCGCGGTGGCGGTGGCGTACGCCGAGCACCGCACGGGCTGTCTGGCACTGGTCACGGACGACATGGCCCGGGCTCGGACGCTGCTGCGCTCGGCGCTGGCGCGCTACCGGGAGATCGGCGAGCTGAACAGCAATGTGCTGATGGCGCAGGTGGAGCTGGCGATGACGCGGGCGTTCCAGGGTGATCTGCAGGAGGCGGTGCGCCTGTGCGAGGACGTGCGCCGGGTGTGCGAGGACCACGGCGAGCGGTGGGCCCGCGGCTACGCCCTGTACGTGCTGGCGTACGCGGCCTGGACCGAGGGCGACCCCGGCCGGGCGCGGGAGCTGCTCCGGGACTGTCTGGCGGGCGCCGACGCCTTCCACGACCTGCTCGGGCAGGTGCTGTCGATCGAGCTGCTGGCGTTGGTGACCACGGCGGACGGCGATCCGGGCGAGGCCGCGGTGCTGCAGGGGGCGGCGGCGCGGATGTGGCCGTCGGTGGGGCTGCCGCTGTTCGGCTCGGCGTACTTCTCGACGCCGCACCGGCTGTGCGAGGCCGAGGCGCGCCGGCGGCTGGGCGACGAGCGGTACGAGGAGTGCGTGCGGGCCGGCGGGCGGCTGGACCGCGCGGAGGCCGTGGGCCGGGCGCTGGGCGGGGCGGCCCGGGGCGCGACGGCGCTGCCGGGACCGCGCGGGCCGGTGCCGCCGGGTCCGCCCGGCACGGACACGCGAGAGCCCGCCGCCTCCCCCACCCGGCAGGGCGGGGAGACGACGGGCTGAGGCACCGCTGGGTACCGCGCCTGCCGAGGGATCAGCGGGCGTAGTACTCGACGACGAGCTGCTCGTCGCAGATCACCGGGATCTCCTTGCGGTTCGGCTCGCGGTCCAGGCGGAACGCCAGGGCCTTGAGGTTCACCTGGAGGTAGCGCGGGATCTCGCCGTCGGGGGCGAAGCCGCCCTCGCGGGCGACCTGGAACAGCGGCTTCTCACGGCTGCGCTCGCGCACCATCACGACGTCGTCCGGGCGGACGCGGAAGGACGGCTTGTCGACCTTCTGGCCGTTGACCTCGATGTGGCCGTGGACGACCATCTGGCGGGCCTGGTAGATCGTGCGGGCGATGCCCGAACGCAGGACCAGGGCGTCGAGACGACGCTCCAGCTCGATGATCAGGGCCTCACCGGTCTTGCCCTGGACCTTGGAGGCACGCTCGTAGGCGCGGACGAGCTGGCGCTCGGACACGTCGTACTGCGCGCGCAGGCGCTGCTTCTCGAGCAGACGGACCTTGTAGTCCGAGTTCTGCTTGCGGCCGCGGCCGTGCTCACCCGGCGGGTAGGGACGGGCCTCGAAGTACTTGACGGCCTTCGGGGTCAGCGCGATGCCGAGGGCACGCGACTTCTTGACCTTGGGGCGGGACTGGTTCGCCACTGTCTTTGTCTCTCTGTCTGTTTACGGCTTCACCAGGGTTACGGGAGGTCGCAATCCGCAGCCGGGGAAACCCTGCGGGTCCGTCACCGGACTCGCCGGGCAGCCGCTCCCCTGATCTGGGCACATACGTGCAGCACGCGAGTGGCCCACCGACCGCTCCGGGACTCCGGGTGGTGGTGGGCTGCCCGCGACACCGTTCGACGGTGCGCGACGCTCCTGGAGGCCTGGCGGACCAGGGCTCCGGCTGGATGTCCCGCTCTGGTGAGCCGACCGGGGCCGGACACGGGACGCAGCGCTTCGAGGAAGTTTACAGGGTGCTCAGGAGGGCTTGCGACCGAGGTGCTTGCGGGTCCACTCGACCGCGTCCGCGTAGCGGGCCTCGGCGCCGTGCCGGGTGGGCGCGTAGTACTCCCGGTCCTTGAGGGCGTCGGGGGCGTACTGCTGGGCGGCGATGCCCTCGGGCAGGTCGTGCGGGTAGACGTACCCCTGGGCGTGGCCCAGTTCGGCGGCGCCCTTGTAGTGGCCGTCGCGCAGATGGGGCGGGACGGGGCCGGCCAGTCCCTTGCGCACGTCGTCCAGGGCGGCGCCGATCGCGGTGGTGGCGGCGTTGGACTTGGGGGCCAGGGCGAGGGCGATGGTGGCGTGGCTGAGGGTGAGAGCGGCCTCCGGGAAGCCGATCATGGCGACGGCCTGGGCGGCGGCGACCGCGATGGGCAGGGCGTTGGGGTCGGCGAGGCCGACGTCCTCGCTGGCGGAGATCATCAGCCGGCGCGCGATGAAGCGGGGGTCCTCCCCGGCCTCGATCATCCGGGCCAGGTAGTGCAGGGCGGCGTCGACGTCGGAGCCGCGGATGGACTTGATCAGGGCGCTGGCGACGTCGTAGTGCTGGTCGCCGTCGCGGTCGTACTTCACCGCCGCGCGGTCGACGGTCTCTTCCAGCGTGCTCAGGGCGATCGCGCTCTCGCCCTTGTCGAGGGCGGCCCCGGCGGCGGCCTCCAGCGCGGTCAGGGCGCGACGGGCGTCCCCGCCGGCGATGCGCAGCAGGTGGTCCTCGGTGTCGTCGGGGAGGGCGACGGCGGCTCCCAGGCCGCGTTCGTCGGCGAGGGCGCGGCGGATCAGGCCGCGCAGGTCGTCGTCGGTGAGCGGTTCGAGGGTGAGCAGGAGGGAACGGGAGAGCAGCGGGGAGATCACCGAGAAGTACGGGTTCTCGGTGGTGGCGGCGATCAGGGTCACCCAGCGGTTCTCGACGGCGGGCAGCAGGGAGTCCTGCTGGGCCTTGCTGAAGCGGTGGATCTCGTCCAGGAAGAGGACGGTCTCCTTGCCGTAGCCGCCGGTGGCGCGGCGGGCGCCGTCGATGACCGCGCGGACCTCCTTGACGCCGGCGGTGATCGCGGACAGCTCCACGAAGCGCTTGTTGGTGGCCTTGGAGACGACGTAGGCGAGGGTGGTCTTGCCGGTGCCGGGCGGACCCCACAGGATCACGGAGGACGGGCCGGCCGGTCCCCCGGCGCCTTCTCCGACGAGCCGGCGCAGGGGCGAGCCGGGCTTGAGCAGGTGCTGCTGTCCCACCACCTCGTCCAGCGTGCGCGGGCGCATCCGCACCGCCAGGGGGCTGCTGGTCGGGTCCTTCTCCTGGCGGTCTTCGGCGGCGGCGGTGAAAAGGTCGGGCTCCACGCTTGAAACCCTAGAGCACGGCACCGACAACGCCGCCGGCCCCCGGACCGGGTCCGGGAGCGTCAGGCCCAGAGCTTGGAGCCCCAGCGGGTCAGGATCAGCATGGCGATGACGCCGACGTGGGTGACCGGCAGGACCCAGCTGAACTCGCCGAAGAAGCCCTTGAGCCAGGTCGGCGCGGGCAGCAGGTCATTGCGCACGTTGAACGAGGTCAGGTACCAGAACATGAAGATCGTGGCGACCCAGGCCAGTGAGCACCACAGGCACAGGGCGTTGATCCGGTACAGCGACTGGAACATCAGCCAGGTGCAGAACAGGACGCCGAAGAGGGCGCCGGCGTTGAAGGTGAGCCAGTACCAGCGCGGGAAGCGGGCGTTCGCGAGCAGGCCGACGCCCACGCAGATCACGATGCCGTAGGTGACGAGGCCCAGCATCGGGTTGGGGAAGCCGAAGACGGACGCCTGGTCGCTCTCCATCACGCTGCCGCAGGAGACGATCGGGTTCAGGCTGCAGCTCGGCGTGAACGTCTTGCCCTCGGCCTTGGCCTCCAGGATCTTGAACTTGTCGATCGTGATGACCCACGCGGCGAGCAGTCCCGCCGCGCCGGTGATCACCAGCAGCAGGGCGAAGGCCCGGCCCGCGCCGACCGTCCGCGCCCCGGGGGCGGCACGCTGCGGCTCCGGGGCGGTGGAGACGTCCTTCACTGTCGTCTTGCTCATCACGCCGATCCGTCACTCGAGGGGGCTGCTTCCGGCAGGGGCCATTGTGCCGCACGCACACCCGTCGTCACCGTTCACTGCGCATAAAGGGGCAGGGATCGCCGCACGGATTCGGACACACCGGAGGGCGCCGAATGCCCGTACGGACAATCGGCGCCCTCCGGTACGACGATCAGCCCAGCCGGGACTCGAGTTCGGCGACGATCTCGTTGACGCCGAACGCCGTCTGATCGCCCGACTCCATGTCCTTGAGCTGGACGACGCCCTCGGCGAGGTCGCGTTCGCCGAGCACGAGGGCGTAGCGGGCGCCGGAGCGGTTGGCGGCCTTCATCGCCGCCTTCAGGCCCTTGCCGCCGTAGGAGAAGTCGGCGGCGATGCCGTTCTTGCGCAGCTCGGTGACCTTCGCGAACAGCACCCGGCGGGCCTCCTCGCCCAGCGGGACCGCGAACACGCTGGTCGCGGGCGCCAGTTGGAGCTCGACGCCCTCCGCCTCCAGGGCGAGCACCGTGCGGTCGACGCCGAGGGCCCAGCCGACCGACGGCAGGGCGGGGCCGCCGATCATCTCGGAGAGGCCGTCGTACCGGCCGCCGCCGCCGACCGCGGACTGCGAGCCGAGGCCGTCGTGGACGAACTCGAAGGTGGTGCGGGTGTAGTAGTCCAGACCGCGCACCAGCTTGGGGTCGTCCTCGAAGGCGACGCCCGCGGCCGTGATCAGCTCACGGACCTCCTCGTGGTACGCCTTGCAGGCGTCGCACAGGTAGTCGCGCAGCAGCGGGGCGTCGGTGAGCTGCTTCTGGACGTCGGGGCGCTTGTCGTCGAGGACGCGCAGCGGGTTGATGTCGGCCCGGCGCAGGGTCTCCTCGTCGAGGTCGAGGCCGCGCAGGAAGTTCTGCAGCGCCTCCCGGTACACCGGGCGGCACTCCTTGTCGCCCAGGGAGTTGAGCAGGATGCGGAACCGGCTCAGCCCCAGCGAGCGGTACGCCTGGTCGGCGAGGATGATCAGCTCGGCGTCCAGGGCCGGGTCCTCCGCGCCGATCGCCTCGGCGCCGACCTGCGAGAAGTGGCGGTAGCGGCCCTTCTGCGGGCGCTCGTAACGGTAGTAGGAGCCCGAGTACCAGAGCTTGACGGGGAGGTTGCCCGCCTTGTGCAGGTTGGCCTCCAGCGCGGCGCGCAGCACGGACGCGGTGCCCTCGGGGCGCAGCGCCAGCCGGTCGCCGCCCTTGGTCTCGAAGGCGTACATCTCCTTGGTGACGATGTCGGTGGACTCGCCGACGCCGCGCGCGAACAGCTCGACGTTCTCGAAGCCGGGCGTCTCGACGTAGCCGTAGCCGGAGCTGCGCAGGGGGGCGGCGATGGCCTCGCGGACGGCGAGGTACTTGGCGCTGTCCGGCGGGATCAGGTCGTACGTGCCCTTGGGGGCCTTGAAGGTGCTCACGGAAGGTCTCTCGTCACATTCCTCGTCGGGGAGCCGGGGATGCTCCCTGGCCGGCCGCCACCTGCCGCAGATAGGGGTTGGTGGCGCGCTCCTGGCCGATGGTCGTCTGGGGGCCGTGGCCGGACAGCACCACGGTCGAGTCGTCGAGCGGCAGGCACACGCGGGCCAGCGAGTCGAGCATCTCGGCCATGTCGCCGCCGGGCAGGTCGGTGCGTCCGATGGAGCCGGCGAACAGCAGGTCGCCCGAGAAGAACACCGGCGGGATGTCGCCGGCCTCGGGCATCCGGAAGGTCACCGACCCCTTGGTATGGCCCGGCGCGTGCGCGACGGAGAACTCCAGGCCGGCCAGCTCCAGCCGCGCCCCGTCGGTCAGCTCCCGGACGTCGTCCGGCTCCCCGACCGTCAGCTCGCCCATCAGCGGCATGCCGATGGAACGCCCCAGGGCCTTCTCGGGGTCGCTCATCATGTAGCGGTCGGACGGGTGGATCCAGGCGGGCACGTCGTGCGCGCCGCACACCGGGACGACCGAGGCGACGTGGTCGATGTGGCCGTGGGTGAGGACGACGGCGACGGGCTTGAGCCGATGCTTGCGGACCGCTTCCTCGACGCCGGGGGCGGCCTGGTGGCCGGGGTCGATGATCACGCACTCCTCACCGGCGGCGGGGGCGACGAGATAACAGTTCGTCCCCCAGGCCCCGGCGGGGAACCCGGCAATGAGCACGATCGTCCTTCGTTGTGTCGGTTCGGGCGGAATCACGGGCCGGCTGCGCCCGCGTTCAGAGCCTACCGGCGCTGCCGTTTCCTCAGCGAACCCATATACGGTACGGGGCACACGCACGCGATCGGCCCACTGGGGCGCACGCGTAACCGTCGACGTCCGAGACGCATGAGGAGTAAACCCGGTGGTCACCCAGGAACAGCGGCGGCGTCAGCTCGCCCGGGAGAAGTTCTTGCGGCAGCAGCAGCGGCGTACGGCCGCCAGGCGAAAGGCCCGCGCGCGCAACGCGGCCATCGCCTCGGCGCTCGGCGTGGTCCTCATCGGCAGCCTCGCGCTGTACACGACCGGGGTCATGAAGGGCGACGACGACAAGACGAACGCGGGCGCCGAGGTCACGCCGAGCGCGTCGCCGACCAAGAAGGCTCCGGACCCGTGCGAGAAGCCGGCCGCGGGCAAGGTCGAGAAGATGACCTGGAAGAAGGAGCCAAAGCTCACGATCGACAAGTCGGCGAAGTACACGATGAAGCTCGCGACGACCTGCGGCGACATCGACGTCGACCTGAAGGCGTCCGCCGCGCCGCACACGGTCAACTCGTTCGGTTTCCTCGCCGGCAAGGGCTACTTCGACCACACCAAGTGCCACCGGCTCACCACCAACGGCATCTACGTGCTCCAGTGCGGCGACCCGACGGGCAGCGGCAGCGGCGGTCCGGGGTACACGATTCCCGACGAGAATCTGAAGGACAAGAGCCTCAAGGACAACGTCTATCCGGCGGGGACGGTCGCGATGGCCAACACCGGCCAGCCGGACTCCGGCGGCAGCCAGTTCTTCCTCGTCTACCAGGACAGCCAGCTGCCGCCCAGCTACACCCCGTTCGGTACGGTCTCGGAGTCGGGCATGAAGGTGCTGAAGAAGATCGCCGACGCCGGCGAGAGCACCGGAGCCGGTGACGGGGCCCCGAACGCGACCGTCGTGATCAACAAGATGACGGTCACCGAATCCTGACCCCCAACTGCGGAACTTCGGTCGCGCGGGATGCGGACAGGCCGCCCGCCGGTCGCCTATGTTGGCCGTGACGAAACTGTGGACGATGCCCGGGGCAGCTGAGGCCCCCGCGGGCATCATGTGGAGGAGGCGCTGTGAGCAGCGACCCGTGGGGCCGCGTCGACGAGACGGGGACCGTGTACGTGCGTACGGCCGACGGCGAGAAGGTCGTCGGTTCCTGGCAGGCCGGCTCTCCTGACGAGGCGCTGGCCTACTTCGAGCGCAAGTACGAGGGCCTGGTTGTCGAGATCGGCCTCCTCGAGAAGCGAGTGAAGACCACCGACCTGTCCGCGAAGGACGCGCAGGCCGCCATCGACCATCTGCGCGAGCAGGTCGACGCGCACCACGCGGTCGGTGATCTGGACGCGCTGCGGGCCCGGCTGGACCAGCTCGTCGCGACCGTCGAGGCGCGCCGCGAGGAGCGCAAGGCGCAGCGGGCCAAGCAGACCGACGAGGCCCGGCACGCCAAGGAGGCGCTGGTCGCCGAGGCGGAGGAGCTGGCGCAGTCCGACCAGTGGCGGGCGGCCGGCGAGCGGCTGCGGGCGCTGGTGGACACCTGGAAGGGGCTGCCGAGGCTCGACCGCAAGTCGGACGACGAGCTGTGGCACCGCTTCTCGCACGCGCGGTCGGCGTTCTCCAAGCGACGCAAGGCGCACTTCGCGCAGTTGGACGCGCAGCGCGAGGAGGCCCGTCGGATCAAGGAGCGGCTGGTCGCCGAGGCCGAGTCGCTGTCCGGTTCGACGGACTGGGGTCCGACCGCCGCGCGCTACCGCGAGCTGATGACCGAGTGGAAGGCCGCGGGCCGCGCCCAGCGCGAGCACGAGGACGACCTGTGGAACCGTTTCCGCGGCGCCCAGGACGTGTTCTTCGCCGCCCGCAGCTCGGTCTTCGCCGAGCGGGACGCGGAGCAGGCCGAGAATCTCAAGCTGAAGGAGGAGCTGGCCGAGGAGGCCGAGAAGATCCTCCCGGTCACGGACCTGAAGGCCGCGCGGGCCGCCTTCCGCTCGGTCAACGAGCGCTGGGAGGCCATCGGCCACGTGCCGCGCGACGCCCGGCCGAAGGTCGAGGGCCGGATGCACGCGGTGGAGCGGGCGATCCAGGAGGCCGAGGAGGCCGAGTGGCGCCGGACGAACCCGGAGGCGCGGGCACGTGCCGAGGGTCTCACCGGGCAGCTCCAGGCCGCCGTGGACAAGCTCAAGGGCCAGATCGAGCAGGCGCGCGCCCAGGGCAACACCGCGAAGGCGGAGAAGCTCGAGCGTGAGCTGGAGGGCCGCCAGGCCCTGCTGGACCAGGCGCTGAAGGGTCTGCAGGAGTTCGGCGGCTGACGCAGCGCACCGAGGAAGGGGCTCCCGTACCGCGTACGGGAGCCCCTTCCTCGTGCTGTCCCCTCCTCGTGCTGTCCGGCCGCTGCCCCTCGTGGGTGCGGCGGCCCCCTACGACCGGCTGCGCGCCGACGTCACGCGGTAGACGTCGTAGACGCCCTCCACGCCCCGGACCGCCTTCAGGACGTGGCCCAGGTGCTTGGGGTCGCCCATCTCGAAGGTGAAGCGGGAGGTGGCGACGCGGTCGCGGGAGGTCTGGACGGCCGCGGAGAGGATGTTGACGTGCTGGTCGGACAGCACGCGGGTGACGTCCGACAGCAGGCGGGAGCGGTCCAGCGCCTCGACCTGGATGGCGACCAGGAAGACCGAGGACTGGGTGGGCGCCCACTCGACGTCGAGGATGCGCTCGGGCTCCCGGGACAGCGACTCGACGTTGACGCAGTCGCTGCGGTGCACCGAGACGCCGCTGCCCCGGGTGACGAAGCCGATGATCGGGTCGCCGGGGACGGGGGTGCAGCAGCGGGCCAGTTTGACCCACACGTCGTCGACGCCCTTGACGACCACGCCCGGGTCGCTGCTGGAACGGCGCTTGCGGCGACCGCGGGCCGGCGGGACGCTCTCGTCGATCTCCTCGGTGGCGGCCTCCTCGCCGCCGTAGGCCTGGACGAGCTTCTGCACGATGTTCTGCGCGGAGACATGGCCCTCGCCGATGGCCGCGTACAGCGCGGAGATGTCCGAGTAGCGCATCTCGTGGGCCAGGGTGACCAGCGAGTCGCCGGTGAGGATGCGCTGGATCGGCAGGTTCTGCTTGCGCATGGCGCGGACGATGGCGTCCTTGCCCTGCTCGATCGCCTCGTCCCGGCGCTCCTTGGAGAACCAGCCGCGGATCTTGTTGCGGGCGCGGGGCGACTTGACGAAGCCGAGCCAGTCCCGCGACGGTCCCGCGCCGGCCGCCTTCGAGGTGAAGACCTCGACCAGGTCGCCGTTGTCCAGGGTGGACTCCAGCGGCACCAGACGGCCGTTGACCCGTGCCCCTATGGTCCGGTGGCCGACCTCCGTGTGGACGGCGTAGGCGAAGTCGACCGGGGTGGCCCCGGCCGGCAGCGCGATGACGTCGCCCTTGGGCGTGAAGACGAAGACCTCGTTGCGGGAGAGGTCGAAGCGCAGGGACTCGAGGAACTCGCCCGGATCCTCGGTCTCCTTCTGCCAGTCCAGCAGCTGCCGCAGCCACGCCATGTCGTTGAGGTGGTCGTCCTTGCCCTTGCCGGACGACTTCGGGGCGTCGGTGCGGACCTTGGAGGCGCCGGCGACGGCCTCCTGCTTGTACTTCCAGTGCGCGGCGATGCCGTACTCGGCGCGGCGGTGCATGTCGAAGGTGCGGATCTGCAGCTCGACCGGCTTGCCGTTGGGGCCGATGACCGTCGTGTGCAGCGACTGGTACATGTTGAACTTGGGCATCGCGATGTAGTCCTTGAACCGGCCGGGGACCGGGTTCCATCGCGCGTGCACGGTGCCCAGGGCCGCGTAGCAGTCGCGGACGGTGTCCACGAGGACGCGGATGCCCACCAGGTCGTAGATCTCCGCGAAGTCCCGGCCGCGGACGATCATCTTCTGGTAGACGCTGTAGTAGTGCTTGGGGCGGCCGGTGACGGTCGCCTTGATGCGGGCCGCCCGCAGGTCCTGCTGGACCTCGTCGGTGACTATGGCGAGGTACTCGTCGCGCTTGGGGGCGCGCTCGGCGACGAGGCGGACGATCTCGTCGTACATCTTGGGGTAGAGGATCGCGAAGGCGAGGTCCTCCAGCTCCCATTTGATGGTGTTCATGCCCAGGCGGTGGGCGAGCGGCGCGTAGATCTCCAGGGTCTCGCGCGCCTTCTTCTCCTGCTTCTCGCGCTTGAGGTAGCGCATGGTGCGCATGTTGTGCAGGCGGTCGGCGAGCTTGATGACCAGGACGCGCGGGTCCTTGGCCATGGCGACGACCATCTTGCGCACCGTCTCGGCCTGCGCGGCCTCGCCGAACTTGACCTTGTCCAGTTTGGTCACGCCGTCGACCAGGAGGGCGACCACGTCGCCGAAGTCGCGGCGCAGGTCGTCCAGGCCGTACTCGGTGTCCTCGACGGTGTCGTGCAGCAGGCCCGCCATGAGGGTGGCGGGGTCCATGCCCAGCTCGGCGAGGATGGTGGTGACGGCGAGCGGGTGGGTGATGTACGGGTCGCCGCTCTTGCGCTTCTGTCCGCGGTGCCAGCGTTCGGCGACCTGGTAGGCGCGCTCGATCTGGCGCAATGTCGCCGTTTCGATCTTGGGGTCGTTGCTGCGGACTATGCGCAGCAACGGCTCCAGAACCGGGTTGTACGGGTTGGCGCGCTGGACGCCGAGGCGGGCGAGACGGGCGCGCACGCGGTTGGAGGAGCCGGAGCGGGCGGGCTGCGGGGTCGCGGCGGGGCGGATCGCGGGCGCCGGAGCGGGCGCGGGGCGCTCTGGCGGCGCGGGCTTGGGGCGGGCCTGCTCGGCGGGCTGCGCGACGGGCTCGGGCTGGGCGTGCCCGGCCGTCCCGCGGGTGTCGTTCGTCGGGCGCGGCGCGGGCTTCGCCGCGGGCTCCGAGGGCTGCTCGGGCTTGGCGGCGGTCAGGTGCTGGGCCTCGTCTGGCAAGAGGGCTCCTCGTGCGCGATCCGGGTCCCCGGTCAGGCTCCGGAAATCCCATGGTAGCGAGCCGGGGCTCCCAGATCGCCTTCAGGCCACTGTGCGGACCGTCCCCGGTGGAACGCCGGAGGCGGGCGCCGGATTCCTCCGGGCCCGCCTCGGGTGGTGGCTACGGGTCTCAGATGGTGAGGAGTGCCTCCAGGGGCGCTCCGGCGAGGGCCGGTTCGAGGCGGGCGCGCCCGCCCAGGAAGCCCAGTTCCATCAGGACGGCGACGCCCGCGACCTCGGCCCCGGCGCGGCGGACGAGGGTGAGGGACGCCTCGGCGGTGCCGCCGGTGGCCAGCACGTCGTCCACGACCAGGACGCGGTCGCCCGCGCTCAGGTCCTCGGCGTGCACCTCGATCTCCGCGGAGCCGTACTCCAGGTCGTAGGCCTGGCGGAGGGTGGCGCCGGGGAGCTTGCCCGCCTTGCGCACGGGAATGAAGCCGACGCCGGCCCGGACGGCGACCGGGGCGCCGAGGATGAAGCCCCGGGCCTCCAGACCGACGACCTTGGTGGCGCCGGTGCGCCCGGCGACGGCGGCCAGCTCGTCCGTGAGCGCCGTGAACGCCGCCGGGTCCGCGAGGAGCGGGGTGATGTCCTTGAACATCACGCCCGGCTCCGGGTAGTCGGCAACGTCGCGGATGCGGCTGAGCAGCAGTTCCTGGACGTCCGTCATCGGCGCTTGCCCGACGGCCGGCCGCGGCCCCGGGTGCGGGACGCGGGCTGGTTGCGGGGGCCGACCACCGCCGGGGCGGCGTCGCCCGGCTCGTCGTCCTCGTCGTAGGGCTCGGCGGTGGTGTGCTCGTCCTCGGCCGGTCCCTGGTCGCCGGAGTGGGCGCGCTTGGCGAGGACCCGCTTGCGCAGGGCCTTCATCTGCGGATCCAGCTCCTTGAGGTCCGCGACGAGCGGCGTGGCGATGAAGATCGAGGAGTACGCGCCGGCCGCGAGACCGACGAACAGCGACAGCGAGATGTCGTTGAGCATGCCCGCGCCGAGGACGCCGCCGCCGATGAACAGCAGGCCCGCCACCGGCAGCAGCGCGACCACCGTGGTGTTGATCGAGCGGACCAGGGTGCTGTTGATGGAGCGGTTGGCGATGTCGCTGTACGTCCAGCGGGTCTGTTTGGCGATGTCCTTCGTCTGTTCCTTGAGGCTGTCGAACACGACGACCGTGTCGTAGAGCGAGTAGCCGAGGATGGTCAGCAGACCGATCACCGTGCCCGGTGTGACCTCGAAGCCGACGAGGGCGTAGATGCCGACCGTGATGGTGATGTCGTGGATGAGCGCGACGAACGCCGCCAGCGCCATCCGCCACTCGAAGGCGATCGCCAGATAGATCACCACCAGGACCAGGAAGATCCCGAGTCCCTGCCAGGCCTTGTTGGCGATCTGGTCGCCCCAGCTGGGGCCGACGAGTTCGGCGTTGATCTTCTCGCCGTCGACCTTGAGGTTCTCTGCGAGGTCCGCCTTGATCCGGTCGGACTTGCTGGTGTCGGTGCCGGCGATCTGGATGCGCAGGCTGCCGTTGCCGAGCTTCTGGACGATGGCGTCGTGGCCGGAGGCCTCTTCCGCGTACTCCTCGGCCTGGGACACGGAGACGGACGTCTTCGGGGTGGTGAAGACGGCTCCGCCCTGGAACTCGATGCCCATGTTCAGGCCGCGCACCGCCAGGCCGACGATGGCCGTGATGGTGATCAGGATCGAGATGCCGTACCAGAGCTTGCGGTTGCCGACGAAGTCGTAACCGACCTCGCCACGGTGCAGTCGGGCGCCGAGCGTGCCGAGCTTCGACATCTCACGCCTCCTTCGGGTCGACGGGGGCGACGGGACGGCGGGTGCGGCGCAGCGGCGGGCGGGCGCCCAGGCGCTTCGGGTCGAGGCCGGACCACGGGTGGCCGCTCGCGAAGAACTTCCGGCGGGCCATCAGCGTCAGCAGCGGCTTGGTGAACAGGAAGACCACCACGACGTCGAGGACGGTGGTCAGGCCGAGCGTGAACGCGAAGCCCTGCACCTTGCCGACGGTGACGATGAAGAGCACCGCCGCGGCGAGGAACGAGACGAAGTCGGAGACCAGGATGGTGCGCCGGGCACGCGGCCAGGCCCGCTCGACGGCGGGGCGCAGCGAGCGGCCCTCGCGGATCTCGTCCCGGACCCGTTCGAAGTACACGATGAACGAGTCCGCCGTGATGCCGATGGCGACGATGGCGCCGCAGACGGCCGGCAGGTTCAGCGCGAAGCCGATCGCGGGGCCGAGCAGCGACATGATCACGTAGGTGAGCGCGGCGGAGACCAGCAGCGACAGGATCGCGATGAAGGACAGGCCGCGGTAGTACACCAGCAGGTAGACGATGACCAGCGCGAGGCCGATGGCGCCCGCGATGAGGCCTGCCTCGAGCTGCTCGCCGCCGAGGGCCGCGGTCACCGTGGTGACGCTGTCCTCCTTGAAGGTCAGCGGCAGGGCGCCGTACGACAGCATGTTGGCGAGGTTCTGCGCCTCGTCCTGGGTGAAGCTGCCGGAGATCTCGGCGTTGCCGCCGGTGATCGACTGGCTGACGTACGGGCTGGAGACGACCTCGCCGTCCAGGACGATGCCGAACTGGTTCTGCGGCTGGGAGTTCTTCGCGAGCTGGCCGGTGATCTCGGCGAACTTCTTGGAACCGCTGCCGGTGAAGTCCATCTGGACCTTCCAGCCGGCGCCGCTCTGGGTGTCGTAGACGGCCTGGGCGTCGTCGACCTCGGTGCCGTCGACGGCCGCGGGGCCGAGCAGGTACTTGTACCAGACGCCGTCCATCTCACCGCAGCCGACGGTGGTCTCCTCGGGCTTGGAGCCGTCGCCGGCCTCCGCTCGGACCGCGGGCTTGCTGCAGTCGAGGGTGGCGTACTGGGACTCCGCCTTGCTCGCCTTGCCGGCGTCCCCGGCCGGCGCGGAGGCGCTGGGGCTCGCGGACGCCGAGGCGCTCGCGGACGGGGTGGGGTCGGCCTTCAGCGCGTCGGTGACGGCGCGGCCCTGCGTGGTCGCGGAGGCCGAGGGGCTCGCGCTCTCGTCGTCGGAGGGCGTGGCCTTCTCGGAGGCGGACGCCGAGGCGGACGGGCTCGGGGAGCCGCTCGCCGAGGGCGAGCCGCTGGGCGAGGGGGTCGTCGCCGGGGCGCCGGTGGCCTCGGTGGCCAGGACCGGGCGGAAGTAGAGCTTGGCGGTGGTGCCGACCTGTTCGCGTGCCTGCTCGGAGTTGGTGCCCTTGGGGATGTTGACGATGATGTTGCGATCGCCCTGCGTCTGGACCTCTGCTTCCGAGACGCCGAGACCGTTGACGCGGCGCTCCATGATGGAGACGGCCGTGTTCATGTTGGTCGGGTTGATCGCGGACTCATTGCCGTCCTCGGGGACCGCGCCGAGCGTGATGCTCGTACCACCGGCCAGGTCGATGCCGAGACGCGGAGTGGTGTGACCGGAGGCGAACATGCCGCCGGTGAGCGCCAGGATGGCGATCAGGATCAGGGCCAGCGAGCGCCACGGCTTGCTCTGGGCGCTCGCACTCCGGCCCTTTTTAGGTGCTGCCACCTTCTCGTACTCCCTCTCGGGCCGCCCGGCGCCGGGTCGGCGGGCGGGCGGCCATGACATGGTGTGGGGATCCCGTGCGGGGTGCGCATGTCCTGGTGCGCTCGAGCCCGGCCGGCGCACTGCGGGACATGACTACTTCGCGTCGGTGTCGCCGTCGGTCTTCTTCGGCTGGGCGTCCGTCTTCGGCGCGTCCTCGGCGGCGTCCTTCTTGCCGAGGTCGACGGAGGTGTCGTCGGCGGCGGCCTGCTCGTCGGTCTCGGTGAGGGAGGAGGCGTCGTCCGGGACCACGTCGGCGTCGGACTTCAGGTCGTGCTCGACGCCGTGGACGATGCGGTTGTACTCGTCGTCCGAGAGGACGGCGCCGATGGAGCTCTTGGCGAAGAGCAGTTCGACGCCCGGGCCGGCGTCGAGGAGGACCGTGTCCTCGTTGACCTCCTTGACCGTCGCGTACATGCCCCCGATGGTGCGGACGCCGGAACCGGGCTGCATCTGGTTCCGCATGTCGACGGCGGCCTGCTGCTTCTTCTTGGCCGAGCGGGTCATCAGGAACATGGCCCCGATGAGCACGATGAACGGGAGGAGGGTCACGAGGCTATTCACGGGACGATTTTCCTTCGCACGACCGCGCAGGTGAGCGGCCTGTTGGCTGGGGGTGTGTCTGCCGCCGCGGAGAGGCGGCATCGGCGGAGTCTAAGCGAGTCCGCGCGCAGGGAACAACGCTCAGCATGGCATCGGGGTTCCTGCGGGGGCGAATGCCCGCGCTGTCACGCCCCGAACAGGTCCTGTTGTCCGTTTCCCGGGGACGCGAAGCGGGGCGGAGTGAGGCCGAGATGCGCCCATGCCGCGGGGGTGGCCACCCGGCCGCGCGGGGTGCGGGCGAGCAGGCCCTCCCGGACCAGGAAGGGTTCGGCGACCTCCTCGACGGTCTCGCGTTCCTCCCCAACCGCGACGGCGAGGGTGGACAGGCCGACCGGGCCGCCGCCGAACAGCTTGAGCAGGGCGTGCAGGACGGCGCGGTCCAGCCGGTCGAGCCCGCGGGCGTCGACCTCGTAGACCGCGAGGGCCGCCTCGGCGATCTCGCGGGTGATGATCCCGTCGGCCTTGACCTGGGCGTAGTCCCGGACGCGGCGCAGCAGGCGGTTGGCGATGCGGGGTGTGCCGCGGGAGCGGCCGGCGATCTCGGCGGCGCCGTCGGCGTCGATCTCGACGTCGAGCAGGTGCGCCGAGCGGTGCACGACCCGCTCCAGCTCGGCGGGTTCGTAGAACTCCATGTGCGCGGTGAAGCCGAAGCGGTCGCGCAGCGGGGGCGGCAGCAGGCCCGCGCGGGTGGTGGCGCCGACCAGGGTGAAGGGGGGCAGTTCGAGGGGGATGGCGGTGGCGCCCGGGCCCTTGCCGACGATGACGTCGACGCGGAAGTCCTCCATCGCCATGTACAGCATCTCCTCGGCGGGCCGGGACATGCGGTGGATCTCGTCGAGGAAGAGGACCTCGCCCTCCTGGAGGGAGGACAGGATCGCGGCGAGGTCGCCGGCGTGCTGGATCGCGGGGCCGGAGGTGATCCGGATCGGGGCGCCCATCTCGGCGGCGATGATCATCGAGAGGGTGGTCTTGCCGAGGCCGGGGGCGCCGGAGAGCAGCACGTGGTCGGCGGTGGCGCCGCGCGCGCGGGCGGCGCGCAGCACCAGGTCGAGCTGCTCGCGAACCTTCTCCTGGCCGATGAACTCGCCGAGGTCCTTGGGGCGCAGGGCGGCCTCGACGGCCTGGTCCTCACGGTCGGCGACAGATCCCACCAGCCGGTCGTCGGCGGTGCTGTCGGTCGTGTCGTCCCAGTTCATGGAGTGTGCCTCGGGGTCGCGGTCGGGTGGTTCGTACGGGCTGGGCGGCGCCCTCGCCGGGGTGGTTTCCGGCCGTTCCGGCGCGCCGGTGCGCGGGCCGGCGCGTCAGCGGGCCCTGTTGAGGGTCTGCAGCGCGGCCTTGAGCAGCGCGCCCACCTGGGGCGCGCCCCCGGCGGCCTCGGCCTGGGGGGTGACGGCGGCGACGGCCTCGTCGGCCTCGCGGGTGGCGTAACCGAGGCCGATGAGGGCGGCGTGCAGCTGGTCGCGCCAGCCCGTGGCGGCGGCGCCGGCCGCCGCGGGGGCGCCGGTGGGGGCGCCGAGGCGGTCCTTCAGCTCCAGCAGCAGCTTCTGGGCGCCCTTCTTGCCGATGCCGGGGACGGCGGTGAGCGCCTTCTCGTCGGCGGTGGCGACGGCCCGGCGCAGCGCGTCGGGGCTGTGCACGGCGAGCATGGCCTGGGCCAGGCGGGGGCCGACGCCGCTGGCGGTCTGGAGCAGTTCGAAGACCTGGCGCTCGTCGTCGTCCGCGAAGCCGTACAGGGTGAGGGAGTCCTCGCGGACCACCAGGGATGTGTGCAGCCTGGCGGGCTGCCCCGTGCGCAGGGTGGAGAGGGTGTTCGGCGTGCACTGGACGGCCATGCCGACGCCGCCGACCTCGATCACCGCGGCGTCGGGGGCGAGTGCGGCGACGGTGCCGCTGACGAAGGCGATCATGCCGTACGGCCTTTCGATGCGATCGGGTGGGCGGCCGTGTGCCGGGCGACGGCCTGCTGGAGCCGGTTGTGGGCGGGGGCGCGCCAGATGTGGCAGATGGCGAGGGCCAGGGCGTCGGCGGCGTCGGCGGGTTTCGGCGGTGCGGCGAGTCGCAGCAGGCGGGTGACCATGGCGCCGACCTGGGCCTTGTCGGCGCGGCCGCTGCCGGTGACGGCGGCCTTGACCTCGCTGGGGGTGTGCAGGGCGACGGGGATGCCGCGGCGGGCGGCGCAGAGCATGGCGACGGCGCTGGCCTGGGCGGTGCCCATGACGGTGCGGACGTTGTGCTGGCTGAACACCCGCTCGACGGCGACGAATTCGGGCCGGTGTTCGTCCAGCCACCGTTCGATGCCCTGCTCGACGGCGACGAGTCGCTCGCCCAGTTCGGCGTCCGCGGGCGTGCGGACGACGCCGACGCCGAGCATGGTGAGCGGCCGTCCGGCGACGCCCTCCACGACGCCGACGCCGCACCGGGTCAGCCCCGGGTCCACCCCCAGCACGCGCACGTCGCCCCCTCCCTTCGCTCTCCTGTTTGGGCAGGCTATCGGGTGCCACCGACAACGCCCGGCAAGACGACGGGCCGACGGGTGTGTCCCGTCGGCCCGTTGAGCCGTGCTCAGCCCGCGCGGTTACGCGTCGACCTTCTCCATGATCTCGTCGCTGACGTCGAAGTTGGCGAAGACGTTCTGGACGTCGTCGCTGTCCTCGAGCGCGTCGATCAGCTTGAAGATCTTCTTGGCGCCCTCCTCGTCCAGCTCGACCTGCATGGTCGGGACGAAGTTGGCGTCGGCGGACTCGTAGTCGATGCCCGCGTCCTGGAGGGCGGTGCGGACGGCGACCAGGTCACCGGGCTCGCTGATGACCTCGAAGGTCTCGCCGAGGTCGTTGACCTCCTCGGCGCCCGCGTCCAGGACGGCGCCGAGGACGTCGTCCTCGGTCAGCTCGCCCTTGGGGACGATCACCACGCCCTTGCGGTTGAACAGGTAGGACACGGAGCCCGGGTCGGCCATGGAGCCGCCGTTGCGGGTCATGGCGACGCGGACCTCGGAGGCGGCGCGGTTGCGGTTGTCGGTGAGGCACTCGATGAGCACCGCGACGCCGTTGGGGCCGTAGCCCTCGTACATGATCGTCTCGTAGTCGGCGCCGCCGGCCTCCAGGCCCGCGCCGCGCTTGACCGCGGAGTCGATGTTCTTGTTCGGAACCGACGACTTCTTGGCCTTCTGGATGGCGTCGTACAGCGTCGGGTTGCCCTCGGGGTCCGCACCGCCCATCCGGGCCGCGACCTCGATGTTCTTGATCAGCTTCGCGAAGAGCTTGCCGCGCTTGGCATCGATCACGGCCTTCTTGTGCTTCGTCGTGGCCCATTTAGAGTGGCCGGACATCTGCCTGTCTCCTTCGCGTAACCCATCTCTGCAACGACGCAGGAATCCTACAAGGCCCCGGCCGCCCGGTTTGCGCGCACCATGTCCACGAAGAGGCCGTGGACGCGGTGGTCGCCCGTCAGTTCCGGGTGGAACGACGTCGCCAGCGCGTTGCCCTGGCGCACCGCGACGATGTGGCCGTCGTGCTCGGCGAGCACCTCGGCGCCCGCTCCGACGGACTCCACCCAGGGGGCGCGGATGAAGACGCCCTCCACAGGATCGCCCGCCACGCCCTTCACGTCGAGGGCGGCCTCGAAGGACTCGTTCTGTCGCCCGAAGGCGTTACGGCGCACGATCATGTCGATGCCGCCGACGGTCTCCTGGCCCGAGCGCGGGTCGAGGATCTTGTCGGCGAGCAGGATCATGCCGGCGCAGGTGCCGTAGACGGGCATGCCGTCGCGCACCCGCGCGCGCAGGGGGTCCATCACGCCGAACAGGACGGCCAGCTTGGAGATGGTGGTGGACTCGCCGCCGGGCAGGACCAGGCCGTCCACCCCGGCGAGCTCCTCGGGGCGCCGCACCGGCCTGGCCACGGCGTCGGCCGCGGCCAGGGCGACGAGGTGCTCCCGGACGTCGCCCTGGAGGGCCAGGACGCCGATGACGGGGGTGTCGCTCATGTCGGTGCGTCCTACCAGCCGCGGTTGGCGTAGCGCTCGGTCTCGGGGAGGGTGTCGCAGTTGATGCCGACCATGGCCTCTCCCAGGTTGCGGGACGCGTCCGCGATGATCTTCGGGTCGTCGTAGAAGGTGGTCGCCTTCACGATGGCGGCGGCGCGCTTGGCCGGGTCGCCGGACTTGAAGATGCCGGAGCCGACGAAGACGCCCTCGGCGCCGAGCTGGCGCATCAGGGCCGCGTCGGCCGGGGTGGCGACGCCGCCGGCGGAGAACAGCACCACGGGGAGCTTGCCCAGCTCGGCGACCTCCTTGACCAGCTCGTAGGGGGCGCGCAGCTCCTTGGCGGCGGCGTACAGCTCGTTGTTGTCGTAGCCGCGCAGGCGGGCGATCTCGTTCTTGATCTGGCGCAGGTGGCGGACGGCCTCGACGACGTTGCCGGTGCCGGCCTCGCCCTTGGAGCGGATCATGGCCGCGCCCTCGGCGATGCGGCGCAGGGCCTCGCCGAGGTTGGTGGCGCCGCAGACGAACGGGGTGGTGAAGGCCCACTTGTCGGAGTGGTTGACCTCGTCGGCGGGGGTGAGGACCTCGGACTCGTCGATGTAGTCGACGCCGAGGGACTGCAGGACCTGGGCCTCCACGAAGTGGCCGATGCGGGACTTGGCCATGACCGGGATCGAGACGGCGTCGATGATGCCCTCGATCATGTCCGGGTCGGACATGCGGGCCACGCCGCCGTCCTTGCGGATGTCGGCCGGCACGCGCTCCAGGGCCATGACGGCGACGGCGCCCGCGTCCTCGGCGATCTTGGCCTGCTCCGGGGTGACGACGTCCATGATCACGCCCCCCTTGAGCTGCTCGGCCATGCCGCGCTTCACACGGGCGGTGCCGGTCTCGGGAGCCTGGTTCTGGGTGCTGGACACGGGTTGACCTCACTCGGTGGAAAGAAGGTTGCTGCCCGATCGAGGAAACGTGAACACAGCAGTCCACAGCAAGGGCCAATGGACACCCTGTGGACTCTTTTCGGGGGACTCCTCCGGTGGTCTCAGGTCCGGTCGACCAGAGCCGCCGGCGGCTCGTCGTCCATCTCGAAGGCCAGCGGGAAGGGGGCGTGACCGGCCAGCCGGAACCAGCGCACCTTGCGGTGCTGGCGCAGCCGCCGGGCCGCGCCCACGGCGTCGTTGTGGAACCGCCGCGCCATCGGCACCCGGCGTACGGCCTCCGTCAGCTCCCGCGCCGCCTCCTCACCGCCGGGAGCCGCGCGCACGGCCTCGACCTGCGGCGCGTCGGCGAAGACGGCCCGCAGCGCCTGGCTCAGCTCGCTCTCGGCGACCTCCCGCTGCTCCTCCTCGGCCTGCCGCGCCGCGTGGGCGGCCTCGTACAGCACGATCGACGCGGCCGGATCCAGCACCCCGGAGGTGGCCAGTTCCTGCGCCACGGAAGCCCGCCGCAGCAGTTGCGCGTCGAGCGCGGCCCGCGCGGCGTCGATCCGGGCATGCAGCCGGTCGAGCCGCCCGGCGGTCCAGCTGAGATACAGCCCGACCGCCGCGAGCCCGACGAGGATCCAGACGAGGGTGGAGTACACGGGCGGCAAGGCTACCGGTCGCACCACGGGGGCCGCGCCGCCGGGCGCTCCCGGATCGGCGGCCTCGCGCGCGGCCGGTGCGCCCGATGCCCGGTGCCGGCCCTGGGTGGGCGAGGTGGCCGGGGCGAGGGCGGGCCGCATCCCGCCTCCTGGACCGCGGCTTCCGCGGCGTCGGCCGCCCGGGTCGTGGACCCTCAGCGGCGGACGGCCCTTGCGTGGCAGGCCCCGCGGGGAACGCCGGTCACGGCTGCCCAGCCCGGCAGCGCGCACGGCGGCCCGCCCGTCGGCCCGCGTGCGGCCCCGCGCCGGGCCGCGGTGGCCGTCGCACGGGACGCGGCCACCCGCCCCCGCAGGCGCTGCCCGGCTCAGTCCCGCGCCAGCCCGAGCCGTGCCCGCAGCCCCGTGGCCCGGTCGTCCGTGGCCACCGCCGCCGCGCCCGCCGTCACCGTCTCGTAGACCGACAGGATGTCCGCGCCCACCGTCGACCAGTCGAAACGGCGCACATGGACGCTGCCCCGGTCGCGGAGTTCGGCACGGCGGCCCGGGTCGGCCAGGAGGCGCAGGGCCGCCTCCGCGAGGGCGTCGGCGTCCTCGTTGGCGAAGAGTTCGCCCGCGGCTCCCCGGTCGAGGACCTGGGCGAAGGCGTCCAGGTCGGAGGCGAGGACGGGGGCGCCCGCCGACATGGCCTCGACCAGGATGATGCCGAAGCTCTCGCCGCCGGTGTTGGGCGCGACGTACAGGTCGACGCTGCGCAGCAGACGCGCCTTGTCCTCGTCGCTGACCATGCCCAGGAACTCCACGCGGGGGCGCAGCGCGGCCGGCAGGGACTCCACCGCCTCCTCCTCGTCGCCCCGGCCGGCCACCAGCAGGCGGGTCCCCGGGCGCTCGGCGAGGATGCGGGGCAGGGCGCGCATCAGCACCGGCAGGCCCTTGCGGGGCTCGTCGATGCGGCCTATGAAGCCGATGGTGTCGCCCTGCCACTCGGGTCTGGGCTCCGCCTTGGCGAAGAAGTCCACGTCGACGCCGTTGGGGATCACCACCGCGTCCCCGCCGAGGTGTTCCACCAGCGTGCGCCGGGCGTACTCGCTCACCGCGATCCGGGCGCTGATCTTCTCCAGGGCGGCCTGGAGGATGGAGTACGCGGCGATCATCGCGCGCGAGCGCGGGTTGGACGTGTGGAACGTGGCGACGATCGGGCCCTGCGCGGCCCAGCAGGCCAGCAGCCCGAGCGACGGCGACGTCGGCTCGTGGATGTGGATCACGTCGAACGCGCCGTCGTGCAGCCACCGCCGTACCCGCGCCGCCGACAGGAAACCGAAGTTGAGGCGGGCCACCGAGCCGTTGTAGGGCACCGGCACCGCGCGTCCGGCCGAGACGACGTACGGCGGCAGCGGGGTGTCGTCGTCGGCCGGGGCGAGGACGGACACCTCGTGCCCGAGCCGCAGGAAGTACTCGGCGAGGTCGCGGATGTGGAACTGGACGCCGCCCGGCACGTCCCAGGAGTACGGGCAGACGATGCCGATCCTCACGCGGGCCCCTTCGCGGGGTCGAGGTCGGCGACCCACAACCGCTGCAGCATGTGCCAGTCCTCCGGGTGCTCGGCGATGCCGGTGGCGAAGGCGTCTGCCAGCGCCTGTGTCATCACAGACGTCTTCTCGGCCCGGCTGCCTGACTCCGGTACCTCGATCGGGGGATGCACCCTGCCCCGCATCATCGAGTCGTCGTACCAGAGGTTCGCCGGCAGCAGCGCCGCGCCGGTCTGCTGCGCCAGCAGCGCCGGTCCCCCGGGCATCCGCGCGGTCTCGCCGAAGAAATCCACCTCGACGCCGGTCGCGGACAGGTCCCGGTCGGCGACCAGGCAGACCAGGCCGCCCCGGCGCAGCCGCCGTGCCAGCGTGCCGAAAGCCTCGCCGCCGCTGTGCGGCAGGACCTCCATGCCGAGGCCCTCGCGGTAGGCGACGAAACGGTCGTACAGCGTCTCCGGCCTGAGCCGCTCGGCGACCGTGGTGAAGGGGATGCCGAGGTGGGTGGTGACCCAGGCGCCGGCCAGGTCCCAGTTGGCCAGGTGCGGCAGCGCGAGGATCGCGCCCCTGCCGGCGGCCATGCCGTCGGTCAGGTGGTGCAGGTCCTTGACGTCGAGGCCGTCCCGGATCCGCTCGGGGCTCCAGGCCGGCAGCCGGAAGGACTCCATCCAGTAGCGCAGGTAGGAGCGCATGCCCGCGCGAGAGAGCTGGGCGAGCCGCTGCGGGGAGGCGCCGGGCACCACGCGCGCGTAGTTGGCCTCCAGCCGCAGCACTCCCTGGCCGCGCTGCTTCCAGGCGAGGTCGGCGATGGTGCGGCCGAGCCGTGCGGCGGCGGGCTCCGGGAGGTTCTTGACCGTGCTCCAGCCCAGCCCGTACAGGGCGTCCGTCAGCCGGTCGCGGGCGCTCATGTGGTCGCCTCCCTCCCGCGGGAGGCGTTGCCGGCGTCGTCCCGCGCGGCGCCCTCCCGCGCCTCCGCCTCGGCGGACTCGCGCCGGACGGTGACGACCCGCTGCACCAGGGTGACCAGGCTGCCCGCGGCGACGATCCACAGCGCGACCGGCAGCAGCACGTCGATGCCCGGCACGCCGAACGCGTGCAGCCCCGCCAGACCCGCCGCGACCAGGGAGATCACCAGCCGCTCGGCGCGTTCGACGAGCCCGTTGACCGCGACCGGCAGGCCGATCGACTCGCCGCGGGCCTTGGTGTACGACACCACCTGGCCGCTGGCCAGACAGAAGATCGACACCGCGCACAGCACGTTGTCGTCGCCGCCGCCCGCGTACCACAGCGCGAACCCGCCGAAGATCGCCCCGTCGGCGACCCGGTCCAGCGTCGAGTCCAGGAACGCGCCCCACCGGCTGCTGCGGCCGAGCTGGCGGGCCATGTTGCCGTCGACCAGGTCGGAGAAGACGAACAGCGTGATGACGACCGTGCCCCAGAAGAACTCGCCCCGCGGGTAGAACGCCAGCGCACCGGCCATCACACCCGCGGTCCCGATGAGCGTGACCGTGTCGGGGCTGACGCCCCGGCGGATGAGAAACGCGGCGAACGGTGTGAGGACACGCGTGAAGAATGCACGCGCGTACTTGTTCAGCATGGCCTTCCCGAGGGTCGCTGCGCCGCGCGGCCCCTGCTGGCCGCCGGCTGGCCCATCGTAGCCACGCGCGCGGGCGGGCGACGGCCGGGCACCCGGGCCCGCCGCACGGCCGCGGGCGACGGGTTCCGGTCCCTCGTATGGACGACCGGTGACGGGAGTGGAAAGCTCGAAGGATCGCGGGCGCCGCAGAAGCCGCTCGCACACGGCTCTCGCGTGCCCGCGCCCGCAGTGACCTCACCGTGCACGGGAGGCAAGTCATGGGCGACAAGGCGCACACCCACCCCGGAGCCGCCGGCAGGGCAGTGGCGGCCGACCATCCCGCGTCCGTACGGAATGTGGTGCTGGTCGGCCACTCCGGATCGGGCAAGACGACGTTGGTGGAGGCTCTCGCGCTGACCGCGGGCGCCGTGAACCGGGCGGGCCGCGTGGAGGACGGCGGCACCGTCAGCGACTACGACGACATCGAGCACCGGCAGCAGCGCTCCGTACAGCTGTCCCTGGTGCCCGTCGAATGGGACGGCATCAAGGTCAACCTCCTCGACACCCCCGGCTACGCCGACTTCGTCGGGGAGCTGCGGGCCGGTCTGCGCGCGGCGGACGCGGCCCTCTTCGTCGTCTCGGCCTCCGACGGCGTGGACGGCGCCACCCGCATGGTGTGGGAAGAGTGCGCGGCCGTCGGCATGCCGCGCGCGATCGTCGTCACCCACCTGGAGGCCGCCCGCGCGGACTTCGAGGAGATGACCCGGATCTGCGCGGGGGCCTTCGGCGGCGACGACCCCGACGCCGTGCTGCCGCTCTACCTGCCCCTGCGCGGACCCGCGTCGCCCGACGGGCACGCGCCCGTGACCGGGCTGATCGGGCTGCTCACGCGGAAGCTGTTCGACTACTCGGGCGGGGAGCGCGCGGAGTCCGAACCGGTCGGGGACCAGCTGCCGCTGATCGAGGAGGCCCGCAACCGTCTGATCGAGGGCATCATCGCCGAGAGCGAGGACGAGACCCTCATGGACCGCTACCTGGGCGGCGAGGAGATCGACGTCACGACGCTGATCGAGGATCTGGAGCGGGCCGTCGCGCGCGGCAGCTTCTTCCCCGTGCTGGCCGCCGCCCCCGCCCCCGAGGGCGCCCGGCAAGGGCTCGGCACGGTGGAACTGCTCGATCTGGTCACCCGCGGCTTCCCCACCCCGCTGGAGCACGGCACCCCGCGCGTGACCACCGTCGACGGCCGGCCCCGCGAGCTGCGCCCGTGCGACCCCGAGGCCCCGCTGGTCGCCGAGGTCGTCCGCACCTCCTCCGACCCGTACGTCGGCCGGCTCTCCCTGGTCCGCGTCTTCTCCGGCACCCTGCGCGCCGACCAGACGGTCCACGTCTCCGGGCACGGGCTGACCGACCGCGGCCACGAGGACCACGACGTGGACGAACGCATCGGCGCCCTGTCCACGCCCTTCGGCAAACAGCAGCGCCCGGTCTCCCACGTCATCGCCGGCGACCTGGCCTGCGTCGCCAGGCTGAGCCGCGCGGAGACCGGCGACACCCTCTCCGCCAAGGACGACCCGCTGCTCATGGAGCCGTGGGACATGCCCGACCCGCTGCTGCCGCTGGCCATCGAGGCGCACAGCAAGGCCGACGAGGACAAGCTCTCCCAGGGGCTGGCCCGCCTCGTCGCCGAGGACCCCACCATGCGGCTGGAGCAGAACCAGGACACCCGTCAGGTCGTGCTGTGGTGCCTTGGCGAGGCGCACGCCGACGTGGCCCTGGAACGGCTGCGCAGCCGCTACGGCGTCCAGGTCGACGTCGTACCGCACCGGGTGTCGCTTCGGGAGACCTTCGGAAGCAGGGCGTCCGGACGCGGGCGGCACGTCAAGCAGTCCGGCGGGCACGGGCAGTTCGCCATCTGCGAGATCGAGGTCGAGCCGCTGCCGGGCGGTTCGGGCATCGAGTTCGTGGACAAGGTCGTCGGCGGCGCCGTGCCGCGGCAGTTCATCCCGTCGGTGGAGAAGGGCGTCCGGGCCCAGGCCGCCAAGGGCGTCGCCGCCGGATACCCGCTCATCGACGTGCGGGTGACGCTGCTCGACGGCAAGGCGCACTCGGTGGACTCCTCCGACGCCGCCTTCCAGACGGCCGGCGCGCTCGCCCTGCGGGAGGCCGCGGCGAGCGCGAGGATCCACCTGCTGGAACCGGTGGCCGAGGTGAGCGTGCTGGTCGGCGACGAGTACGTCGGCGCCGTCATGAGCGATCTGTCGGGCCGGCGCGGCCGGGTCCTCGGCACCGAACAGGCGCCCGGCGCACGTACCTTGGTCCGGGCCGAGGTGCCCGAGATCGAGATCGGCCGCTACGCCGTGGACCTGCGCTCCCTGTCGCACGGCACCGGACGCTTCAGCCGCGGGTATGCCCGGCACGAGCCGATGCCCGCCCAGGTCGCCGAAAGGCTGCGCCAACACGAGCGCCAGGTCGCCTAGTCGGGGCGCAACGCGACCCAAGTGACCTGTGGGGCGGGCTTGCCCGCACTCGGCGGACGGCTTCGGTCGTCCGCCGACGAATGTCCGCGCCTGCGGATACGCTGTTGACGGCCTGATCAACAGGTGTGCGGAGCACGGAAGTCGGGAAGGCCGCAGGACGACAGTGGCGGCGATCGGGGGCGGGAATGACCGTTGACGGCGGTTACGCGGACAGCTTCGGGCCGCAGGTGCCGCGTACGGGCGACGAGGGCCAGACGGCCACGTACGCGCTGGCCTCGGCGGCCTACCGGGACAACGAGGTCGAGGAGATACTCAAGGCCAACAACGAGTGGCACAAGTCGACCGTGAAACCGGGCCGGAGGTGGGCCCGGATCTTCCGTCCCAACCTGGGCGAGGCGTTCTCCCGTGCGGTGGTCGACCGCATGCTCGGCGCCGGGCGCAAGCCGCTCATCCAGTCCTTCGGCATCGAGCCACAGGTGGTGGTCGAGCACTGCCTCGCCGCCAACCGCATCCGCCGCGAGCGGGACAACATGCTCGCGATCATCATGGTGCTGTGCGGCGTGCTCGTCCTGCCCGGCCTGCTGGTGTGGCTGCTGGTGTTCACGCTGCGCACCACCGTCGCCAAGCGCGAGGACAAACGCGCCTCCACGTTGGCGACCGTGCTGCTGTTCGCCGTGGGCGCGCTGGCCCTGCTGTTCGTGCTGCGCATGCCGTTCGGCGGCTTCTGGGGCTGGTACGGACGCGCGGCGGTCGTCCTCCCGGTCGTCGGCTGGTTCTGGGCCAAGCGCATCTGCGAACGCACCGCCGTCGACCTGCGGGCACGCTGGGAGAGCCTGCTGTCCGGCGGCAGCGTAGGCGCCAAGGTGCCCGAGGCCGTGCCCAGCAACCCCGGCGAGACCGCCGCCGAAGCGCTGCGCCAGTCCCTCGCCCGGCTCGGCGCCGAGCAGCGGTCCAACTCCGTCTTCTACGCCGGCCCCAAGGGCATCCTCGGCATGGGCACCCGCTGGGGCGCCTGGCAGCTCGCCGAGGACCTGGCCCCGGCCGATCCCGACCGGGAGATCCACCCCTTCCGCAGCTGGGACGTGATCCGCTCCATCCACGACCAGCTGCGCATGCTGGAGCGCGGCCCGCTGAACACCGGCGGCTTCCCGACCCCGTCGATACGCCACTGGATCGTCACCCCGGTCGGTGAGAACGCGGGCTCGGTGTCCCGGCCCGAGGGCACGGACGTCGAGGCGTACCAGGTCAAACCGCACGCCATACAGGACATCTGCAACAAGCAGCAGTTCGGCAGCGGCGACCGGCACTACCTGGGCGTCCAGTGGACGCTGTGGGACGGCCAGCTGGTCATCACCATGATGATCACCGTGACCGTGCTCTACGAGACCCTGCGCATCGAGGTCACCGGACATGCCCTCGGCCCCGTGCACGGGCTGTTCACGTCGAAGCCGGAGGCGAAGGAGAAGGAGGTGCAGAAGTCGCTGAAGCGGTGGGAGACCCGGAAGATAAAGCTCCCCCTGGTCGACACCGACGAGGTCGTACGGCTCGCGGCCCGCGCCCCCCTGACCTGGTATCCCCCGCTGCTGAACTGGCTCGGCGGCACCCTCGCCCTGCCCGAGCCGTTCGGCCTGCGCCACGCCTGGGCCGACAAGCCCTGGCGGCACCGGTTCATGGCCGACGACGCGCTGCGGGCGGCGACGCCGGTACTGCGGGTGGTGCACGCGGCGGCGATCAAGGTGCTGAAGGAGAACGGCGTGGACACGGAGAAGTTCGGCACCCGCTCGGCGTTCCTCAGCACGGCCGTGCAGGACGCGAGCCCGCGCAAGGCGGACGTGTACGACGCGTAGGCCCTCCGGCCGGCCGTCGGGCCGACGGGGCCCGGAGCAGCGCTGCGCTCCGGGCCCCGTCGGCCCTCGTCCCAGGCGCCGGACGGGCGGAGAGCGACGGCCCCGGCCGTCACGTGGCCGTCATGCCTTCGGCCAGGCCTCCGCCAGCATCTTGCGGGTGTCGGCCAGCAGCTGCGGCAGCACCTTCGTGTGGCCCACGACCGGCATGAAGTTCGTGTCGCCGCCCCAGCGCGGGACGACGTGCTGGTGGAGATGGGCCGCGATGCCGGCGCCGGCCACCGAGCCCTGGTTCATCCCGATGTTGAACCCGTGCGCGCCGGACGCCGCGCGCAGGGCCGTCATCGCCTGCTTGGTCAGCTCGGCCAGCTCGGCCGTCTCCTCGACGGTGAGGTCGGTGTAGTCGGCGACGTGACGGTAGGGCACGGTCATCAGGTGGCCGCCGGTGTACGGGTACAGATTGAGCACCGCGTACACCCGCTCCCCACGCCTCAGGATCAGACCGTCCTCGTCGGACTTCGCCGGGATCGAGCAGAAGGGGCAGCCGTCGTCGGCGCCCGGGCCGCTCGGCTTGTTCTCACCCTGGATGTAGGCCATCCGATGGGGCGTCCACAGACGCTGGAACGCGTCCTGCGTGCCCACTCCCCACTGCTGTTCCGGCTCACTCGTCATGCGTGCAGCATATGGCGTGCCGCCGGGAGGACGGGAAAGGCCCCCGGGAGTTCCCGGGGGCCGGAAATCCCCGCACCGGCGGGGACCGCGTCACACCTGCACGCGACGCTCCACCACGTCGACGAGCTTGGCGATCGCCTGGTCGCGCGGGATGCCGTTCTCCTGTGAACCGTCGCGGTAGCGGAACGACACCGTCCCTGCGTTCATGTCGTCGTCCCCAACGATGATCATGAACGGCACCTTCTGCTTCTGTGCGTTGCGGATCTTCTTCTGCATCCGGTCCGACGACGAGTCGACCTCCACCCGCAGGCCCTTCCGCTTGGCCTCCGCGGCGAACTGCTGCAGATAATCGACGTGCGCATCGCCGATGGGGATGCCGACCGCCTGCACCGGGGCCAGCCACGCCGGGAACGCGCCCGCGTAGTGCTCGAGCAGCACCGCGAAGAACCGCTCGATGGAGCCGAACAGCGCGCGGTGGATCATGACCGGGCGCTGCTTGGAGCCGTCGGCGGAGGTGTACTCCAGGTCGAAGCGCTCGGGCAGGTTGAAGTCGAGCTGGATGGTCGACATCTGCCAGGTGCGGCCGATGGCGTCGCGCGCCTGGACGGAGATCTTCGGACCGTAGAAGGCCGCGCCGCCCGGGTCGGGAACCAGGGGCAGGCCCTGCTTCTCCGCGACCTCGCGCAGGGTCTCCGTCGCCTCCTCCCAGGCCTCGTCCGAGCCGACGAACTTCTCCGGGTCCTTGGTGGACAGCTCCAGGTAGAAGTCGGTCAGACCGTAGTCGCGCAGCAGGTTCAGGACGAAGGTGAGGGTCTTGTCCAGTTCCTCGGACATCTGCTCGCGGGTGCAGTAGATGTGCGCGTCGTCCTGGGTGAAGCCCCGGGCGCGGGTCAGGCCGTGCACGACGCCCGACTTCTCGTACCGGTACACGGTCCCGAACTCGAACAGACGCAGCGGCAGTTCACGGTAGGACCGCCCCCGCGCGTCGAAGATCAGGTTGTGCATCGGGCAGTTCATGGGCTTGAGGTAGTAGTCCACGCCCTCGTCGAGCTGCATGGGCGGGTACATGCCGTCGGCGTACCAGTCCAGGTGGCCCGAGGTCTCGAAGAGCGCCCCCTTCGTCGCGTGCGGGGTGTAGACGAAGTCGTACCCCTCCTCCTCGTGGCGACGGCGCGAGTAGTCCTCCATGACGCGGCGGACGATGCCGCCCCTGGGGTGGAAGACGGCGAGGCCGGAGCCGATCTGCTCCGGGACGGAGAACAGGTCCAGCTCGGAGCCGAGCTTGCGGTGGTCGCGCTTCTCGGCCTCGGCGAGGAAGTCCAGGTACTGCTTCAGCTCGTCCTTGGACGGCCAGGCGGTGCCGTAGATGCGCTGGAGCATCGGGTTCTTCTCGCTGCCGCGCCAGTAGGCGGCCGCGTTGCGCATCAGCTTGAACGCCGGGATGAGCCGGGTCGACGGCAGGTGCGGGCCGCGGCACAGGTCCTTCCAGCACAGCTCGCCGGTCTTCGGGTCCAGGTTGTCGTAGATCGTCAGCTCACCGGCGCCGACCTCGACGTCCGCGCCGTCGTCGCTGGAGGCGGCGCCCTTGAGGCCGATCAGCTCCAGCTTGTACGGCTCGCCGGCCAGCTCCTCGCGGGCGGCTTCGTCGGTGACCACACGGCGGGCGAACTTCTGCCCGCGCTTCTGGATCTCCTGCATCTTCTTCTCGATGGCCTTGAGATCCTCGGGCGTGAACGGCTTCTCGACGTCGAAGTCGTAGTAGAAGCCGTCCTTGACCGGCGGGCCGATGCCCAGCTTGGCCTCGGGGAAGAGTTCCTGCACGGCCTGCGCCATGACGTGCGCGGTGGAGTGGCGCAGGATGTCGAGACCGTCATCGGAGGAGATCTCGACGCCCTCGACCTCGTCGCCGTCGCTCAGCTCGTACGCGAGGTCCTTCAGCTCGCCGCCCACGCGCGCGGCGATGACCGCGCGCTCGCCGGCGAAGAGGTCGGCGGCCGTAGTGCCCGTCGTCACCACGCGCTCTTCCCGCTCGGAATCGCGTTGGATGATCACACGGACGTCTGACACCGGTCTCTCCTGACTGACGAATGGATGCGCGGCGTTCCACTGCGCGCGCCACAGCGGATCGTACCGACCCGCGGCCACCGACCGCGAAACGGTTGTGTCAGTCGTCCCCGGCGCAGGCATCCTCGAAGAAGTCGAGATTCTCCTGGAGCGACTTCATCAGCCGGTCCCGCTCCGCCTCGTCCACCTGGACCGGTACGACACCGGAGGCGCCGGTCAACCGCCGGAAGCCGCCGCTGCTGTCCAGCCGCCCGTGCACGCGCACCGGCAGCCCGAGGAGGTGGGCCTGTCCGGCGACGCGGTAGTCCTCCTCGTCGAGGATCACCCGCAGGTGGGGGACCTCGGCGCCGGCCAGGACGCGCAGCCGTACGACGCCGGTGCCGCCCCGCCCGGACCGGCGCATGCGGATCACGTCGCCGGTGACGCGGGCGGGCACGGACGGCTCCTCGCGCAGGTAGCGGGCGCCGGCCTCGCGCAGGGCGGGCAGGTCGCCGGGGGTGAACCCGACGGTCTCGGCGGGGGCGGCGCCGTCGGGGGGTGCGGCGGCGGGCGCCCACTCGACGGCGATCCGGGCGCCCTCGGCACCGCTCACCAGGGCGACGAGGGCCTCGGTGAGCTCCCGGCTGACGCCCGCCCCGACGGCTGCGTCGAAGGCGTCCATGCCGCCGGTGGCGCGCCGGTGGTCGACGGCCTCGCGGGTGGCGTGGAGGGCCTGGTGGAGGCGCAGGGCGAGCGGGCGGCCGGTGCCCACGGGCACGAAGGCGGTCAGGCGCCGGCCGCCGGCCGGGGCGCCGACCAGGACGCTGTCCAGCAGGGCGGCGGCGGAGCGGCGGTGCCGGGCGCCGTGGTAGCCGGCCCGCGCGCGGGTGGCGAGGGCGCCGGCGAGCAGCAGTCGCCGGGCGGCGGTGCGCAGTTGTTCCTCGACGGTCCACGCGGCGACGCCGGCGGGTCCGCAGGGGACGTCGCGCCACCAGTGGATCTCGTCGCTGGGCACGGTGAGGCCGACGAGGACGTCGCGCGCGGCGGGGTCGCTGCTGCGGGTGAGGGCGGTGAGCGCTTCTGCGAGCAGGTCGTCGCTGTCGGGGAAGTCGCGGTTCTCGGGGACGAGCAGGCTGGTGGGGCGGCCGCCGGGTCCGGGCGGGGTCCAGCGGCCGTAGCGTCCCGCGGCCCCGCCGCGGCGCTGCCAGCCGTGCCGGCGCAGCAGGGCGCCGAGGACGGCCGGGTCGACCTGGCCGGGCTCGGGCGGGCGGCTCCAGGGTGCCTCGGGGTGGGGCCGGGCGGTCCTGAGTGGTTCGTGGAGCGGGCGCTGCGTCATGGTCTGCCTCCCGTCCCGACCCGCGTCATGATCTCGCACAGGGCGCGGTCGTCGAAGACGCGTGTGGTCGGTATCCGCACGTTGGTCCGGCGCCGCCCGGTGACCGGGTGTCCGGCGAGGTTGATCCAGTAGCAGCAGTGCCGCAGGTCGAGCCGGTCGTGTCCGGCCCGGAGCCAGTCGTCCTGGGAGCGCGGGACGAGCATGACGACCAGGATCTTGTGCACGGAGACGGGCGTGCGGGCGAGCTTCACGAGGTGCTCGTTGTCGAGCGTGAAGGAGAAGAACCGGCCGGGCGGGTCGGGCGGGATCCGGTAGGTGGCCTTGAGCTGCACCTTGATGGTGACCTCGTCGTCGATCGTGTGCCCGGGCGCGCTGTGGCTGACGTGCCAGTCGATGCCGTTGTCGGGGAAGGGCTGGGAGAGGGAGCAGCCGGCGGCGGCCGCGACGGCGTGCAGATAGCCCACCTGCAGCGTCTCCATGCAGGCGGTGGTGGCGAGGGATCCGCGATGGGGGCCCGGGCGCTCGGGCAGCAGCCCGCCGCGCTCGGGCTGCGCTATCGCCATGACGAGCAGCCTTCCAGGCAAGAGGTGGTGCGGGCGCCGGGTCGAAGGACGCCGCTGAACTGCGAGGACCCGTACTTCTGTTGTCTCCGCGCGGCGTACGGCGCAAACAGCCCGGGTATCACCGAACCGGCAGAAGACGGAACGTCAGCTGCCGTGGGTGAACGAGGAGTTGGGTGCGTATGACGTACTGGCACGAGGGACCACTGGCGGCTTTCGACACGGAGACGACGGGCGTGGACGTCGAGCGGGACCGGATCGTGTCGGCCGCCCTCGTCGTTCAGGAGGCCCCGGGGATGCGGCCCCGGACGCAGCGCTGGCTGGTGAATCCGGGGGTGCCGGTGCCCGCCGCGGCGACGGCGGTGCACGGGCTGACGGAGGATCATCTGGCGCGGCACGGCCGTTGGCCCGCGCCGGTGATGCAGGAGATAGCCGTGGGCCTGGCGGAGCAGGCCGGGGCGGGGCGCCCGCTGGTGGTGATGAACGCGCCGTTCGACCTGACGCTGCTGGACCGGGAGTTGCGCCGCCATCGGGCCTCGTCGCTGGCGCGCTGGTTCGAGTCGGCGCCGCTGCTGGTGCTGGATCCGCGGGTGCTGGACAAGCATCTGGACCGCTACCGCAAGGGCCGCCGTACGCTGACGGATCTGTGCGCGGAGTACGGGGTGGTGCTGGACGGCGCGCACGACGCGGGCGCGGACGCGGTGGCGGCGCTGGAGGTGGTGCGGGCGCTGGGGCGGCGGTACGCGTCGCGGCTGGAGCATCTGTCGCCCGCCGAGCTGCACACCCGGCAGGCGGTGTGGCACGCGGCGCAGGCGCGCGGTCTGCAGGCGTGGTTCTCGCGCAGCGGCAGCCAGGAGGCGGTGGACCCGGCGTGGCCGCTGCGTCCGGATCTGCCGGCGGCGGCGTGAGGCGAAAGCCGCAGGAGCACACGGGAGCCGGCGGGCACGCGAGCATGAAAAAGCCGGTCCGCCACTGCGGACCGGCCTTACCCGGTGGGCGATACTGGGTTCGAACCAGTGACCTCTTCGGTGTGAACGAAGCGCTCTCCCACTGAGCTAATCGCCCGGGAACGCACTGAACAATACAGGTCTCCGCGGGCTTCCTTCAAACGGCTTCGAGGAGGGCGGTCAGTCCGCGGTGTCCGGAGCGCATCATGAGCCGGTGGTTGGCGCGGAACAGCGGACGTCCGGGCACGGCGAAGCGTCTGAGCAGCGGCTTGTGGACGTCGACGACCTGGTCGTAGCGGGCGAGGGCGCCGGTGCCGTCGGGGGTGATCGTCCAGCGTGCCCAGCCGTCGAGGTCGCCGGTCATCGCGATCTCCAGGACGCCGGCCTCGGGGTCGCGGCGGGTCTCGCGGGCGGTGAAGGTGAGGTCGTAGGGCAGGAGGGAGCGGATGCGCAGGACGCCGGTGGCGGGGTCGAGGCGGGTGACCTCGCGGACCTGGCGCCACCACCGGGGGTAGTCCTCGACGCGTACCAGTGCCTCGTACACGGCGGCGGGCGGCGCGGGCAGGGCCCACAGGCTGCGGAAGCGGTAGTGCGTCCAGTCCATGGGGAGAGTGTGCCCGCGGGTCGGAGCGGTATCTGAGTACGTCCCTGAGTACCGGCGCTCATGTCCCGGGGGGTGACGCGGGACACACTCCGGTGCATGACGCACAATCCGCCTCCGGCCGAGGAGCTGCGGCTCCTGGATGCCGAGCTGTGGCGACTGGACGCCCGCCGGGCCCAGTTGCTGGCCCGCCGTGCCCGGCTGCTCGCCTCTCTCCAGCAGGCGGTGCCGCTGCCGCCTGCGCCCCCTGCCGTGCCCGCTCCGCCGCGCCCCGAGACGTCCGCGCCGGGTGTCCAGAACGTCCTGCTGCTGCTCGGCGGGGTGCTGCTGACCGTCGCGGCGATCGCGTTCACGCTGGTGGGCTGGGGTGAGCTGGGGATCGCCGGGCGGTCGCTGGTGCTCGGCACGGCCACGGTGGCGGTGCTGGCCACGCCGGTGGCGCTGCTGCGGCGGGGGCTGCGGTCGACGTCGGAGGCGGTGGCGGGGCTCGGGCTGGCATTGACCGTGCTGGACGCCTACGCGCTGCACGAGGTGGCGCTGCCGGCGACGGACGGTACGGCGTACACGGCGGTGGCGTCGGCGGTGCTGGCGGGGCTGTGGGCGGCGTATGCGCGGGTGCTCGGCCGTCCTGTCGGCTCCGCGTCCAAGGGCGCGGCCGGTCTGAGGCTTCCGCTGCCGTGCGCGTCGGCGGCGGCGCAGCTGACGCTGCCGCTGGGGGCGGTGGCGGCCACTTCGGGGACGTACTGGGTGACGGCGGCGCTGCTGGTGACGGCAGCGCTGGACATGGCTCTCGCACTGCGTACGGGTGTCCGGCCGCTGCGGATCACCGCGGCGGTCGGCGCGTACGGAGCGGGCGGTCTGGGCGTGCTGCAGGCGGGCTGGCTGTCCGGGACGGCGGGCGGCCTCGGGGCGGCCTGCGGCGCGGGGGTGCTTGTGCTGCTGGCGGCGGCGACCGCCCTGACCGCCGGGTGGCGGCTGCCGAAGGCGGGCGCCGCGCTGGGGCATGCGACAGCAGGCGGTCTGCTGCTGGTGGTGGCCTTCGGCGGGGTGCTGCGGGTGTTCGTGCCGGGCGACTGGCTCGTCCCGGCTCTTCTGGCGTGCGGTGTCGCTCTGTTGGCGGCGCTGGGCGCGGCGCGGCTTCCCGGGCCGGTGCGGCACGGGCTGCTCTGGGCGTCGGGGCTGGTGCAGGGGCTGGCGGCGTTGTGGGCGCTGCCGCTGGTGATCGTCGTGCTGGCGGGTCCGCTCACCTGGCTGGAGCGGCCCTGGTCCGGGGTGCCGGCGGACGCCCGTGCCGCGGTGACGCCGGGTCTGGCGTGGCCGCCGCTCGCGGGGCAGGCCCTGGTGGTCCTCGCGGCCCTCGCCGCCGTGCTCGCCCTGGCGGTGCGGGACGCGGCATGGCGAGCGCGGGCGATGACCGGATCGCTGGCCCTGGCGTGCGCCGTGGCGCTCGCTGCGCCGGCGGTGCTCGGACTTCCCTACGCGGTGGGGCTGTTGCCGGCCGGTGCGATGGCGGTGGCGGCCTTCCTGCTGCCCCGGCGGGAGACGGCCGTCGCGCTCTCGCTGGTCGCCTCGGTCCATCTCGCCCTGCTCGCCCTGGCCTCGCGGGGCGCCACGCTGACCGTGCTGCCGGCGCTGACCGTGCTGTTCGCGGTGGCGGCGTGGCGGTCGCGGACGATCCCGGTCACGGCCCCGGTCGCGCTCGGGTACGGTGCGGCGCTGGCCGGTGCGGCGGGCGCGGCGGCGGGCTGGGCGGCGCCGCACACGGCGCTGCTGGTGATGGCGGTCCCGGCGGTGGCGGCACTGCTCGCCGCACGCCTCGGCGACTCCCCCGCGACCGTGCCGGTGGAGGCGACGGGTGCGGCGGCGGGCGCGGCGGCGCTCGGGCTCGCGGTGACCGACCGGCCGGTCCTCGCGCTGGTGCTGGGCCTGTGCGGGGTGATCACCGCGGCCACGGCGCTCCGTCCGGGGCGCCGGGAGGCCGGTTACGCGGCGGCGGTGCTCTTCGTCCTGGCCACGTGGGTGCGGCTGGCCGCGTGGGAGGTGACCACCCCGGAGGCGTACACGCTGCCGGTGGCGGTCCCGGCCCTGCTGGTCGGCGTGGTGCGCAGGCGCCGGGACGCCACGGCGTCGTCCTGGACGGCGTACGGTCCGGGGATCGCCGCCGCGCTGGCGCCGAGCCTCCTCGCGGTGTGGGGCGACCCGCAGTGGCAGCGCCCGCTGCTGCTGGGCGCTGCCGCCCTGCTGGTCACCCTGCTCGGCGCCCGGCATCACCTCCAGGCCCCGCTGGTGCTCGGCGGCGTGACGCTGGCGCTGACCGCGCTGCACGAACTCGCCCCGTACCTGGTTCAGTTGGCCGGGGCGCTCCCCCGCTGGGCGCCTCCCGCGCTCGCCGGTGCGCTGCTGCTCGCGCTGGGTGCGACGTACGAGCGGCGGATCCGGGACGTCCGGCGGGTGCGGGAGGTGCTGGGGAGGATGGGCTAGCCGGCTAGGCGGGCATCCTGTCGCCGAGGAGGGCGAGGTTCTCGATGGCGGCGAGGCCGTACAGGGCGGTGTCGTTGGTGGACACCCAGGTGGCCTCGCTGCCGGCGACCAGGCTGACCGGGCCGCTGAGTTCCTCGGTCTTCCAGGGCGAGGACTCCTTGTAGCCGTCGGAGTTGTAGAACTTCTGCCAGGCGCGCTGGGCGAGCTTGTCGTCGCCGGTCTGGGCGGCGGCGTAGGCGTCGAGGCGCGAGTGGCCCTGGAAGAGGATGATCGAGCCGAAGTTCTTGCCGTAACGGGCGGCCTGTTCGGCCTTGGTGGCGTTGTAGTAACGGCAGTAGTCCAGGTACGCCTCCTTGAACTTCGGCATGTCGACGAGGTCGATCAGCTCGGCGCACAGCTCGTTCAGGCCGAACACGGCGGACAGGTGCGAGACGTTGACCTGCGGCTGCGCGGCGACGGCGAACCTGCCGGTGTCCAGGTCGTACAGCCCGGTGCCCTGGACGAAGCCGTTGGGCTGGGCGGCGATGGTCTCCATGGTGGACAGCACGCGGTCCCGGGCCTTCTCCCACTTGGGGCCCTTGCGCTCCCACTCGGTGAGCCACGCCGAGACCAGACCGCTCCAGTCGGTGCCGAAGCCGATCGACAGGGCGTGCCGGTCGGGGGTGTACGGCTCGGTGCGGATCTTGCGGATGGGGTCGAGGACGAGGAAGGTCTCGTCGGAGTCGACGTTGGCGTGCATGAGGTCGCCGACGCGTTCGTCGCCGGTGAGGAAGTAGTAGTAGCGGCGGTAGGTGGTGTTGGCGATGCGCTGCTGCTTGGCGCTGTCGGCGAAGTGCTGGACGCCGTGCCGGGTGCCGAGGCCGGCCCACTGGCCGAGGTGGTAGACGTCGACCTCGCCGGTGTGGCGGGTCATCGCCTCGGCGAAGCGGAAGACGTCGGCGCGGCCGGAGCGCAGGTAGGCGTACCAGAGCCACAGGTCCGGCGAGAGTTCGGAGTTGTCCCAGGCGTAGCCGCCGACGTCGTAACGCCACTGGTGCCGGGCGTTGTCGTAGGTGTGCATGATGTCGCCGTAGTCCCAGAAGCCGTACCAACGGCGCATCTCCACCTGGTCCTTGTAGTAGGTGAAGAGGAAGTCGAGGTGGTCCTCGATCCTGGCCTTGGCGGGCGTCGAGCGGTCGGGCTCGGCGAACAGGCCCTTGCCGAAGACGCCGGCCTTGACGAGCTGCTTGGGCGGGGCGGCGAGCTGGGGCAGCACGCGGACGGCCTTGACCTGTTCGGCGAGGGTCTCGGCGCTGGGGGTGGACTCGTTGGCCCAGAAGAGGAGTTCGGAGGTACGGGCGATGCCATAGGGGGTGCCGAAGCCGGGCTCGTAGTCCTCGTAGGTGATGTTGAGGCCTTCGAGCTGCTCGGGGAAGGTGTCCTGGCCCATGCCGTCGTGGTAGAAGCGCATGTCCATGGGCTGCGCCTCGGGCGACCAGAGCCAGAGGGTGACCTCGGCCTCGTCGGTGTGGGCGTCGCGGATGTCGAGCTGGGCGGGGAACTTCTCCCAGAAGTCGCGCAGTCCGAAGGAGAGGCCGCCGCTGACGCCGCCGACGTAGCCGAAGCCGGAGGCGCGCCGGCCGCCGCCGGCGGGGATCCAGCCGTAGCCCTTCTTGGTGCGCTTGCGCAGGCCGAAGCCGTCGGCGGAGAGCTGGGAGAGGGTGTAGTCGCCCCACTCGGGGATGTACTGGAGGCGGGTGGTGACCCGCTGGTCCCAGGTGGCGGGGTCGGGCAGCTTCCTGCCCTCGAACTGCGCCGCCTGGACGGCCGCCCCGGGGTCGCGGCGCAGGCCGGTGATGCCCTTGACGGCCTCGCGGAGCATGCCGGTGCCCTCACCGCCGATGCGGATGTGGCGGTCGTAGGAGGCGTCGCGCATCGGCACGGTGAAGCGGACGCCGAGGCCGCGGATGAAGTCGCCGCTCGCCTTGCCGGCCTCCTGGGTTCCGTCGTAGGTGATGGTGTGCACCATGCGGAAGGAGTCGGCGCCGGCGTAGAAGTAGAGGCGGACGGAGAACGGCAGCCAGCCGCGGTCGCCCTTGCGGTGCTTGCCGTCGATGCGGACGACCGCGCGGACGGGGCCCTCCTGCTCGACGACGGCCTCGGAGATGGCGCCGTCGAAGCGCTCGCACTTGACGGTGCCCTGGTCGCCGTCCTCGTACTCGGGCTGGCGCAGCAGCACGAGCCGGCCGTTCCTCGCGATCTCGGTGGAGCCGCGGGTGACGGATTTGACGAGGGTGGAGCCGCTCCTGCCGATCCGGGCGGTGATGACGCCGGTCGATATGTCGATGGTGCCGCCGCGGCGGTCGACGGTGACCTTCTTCTCCGGGGCGGCGGGCTCGCCGGGGGCGACGGTGAGCTTGCCCTGGCCGGAACTGACGGCGTGGGCCGTCCATTTGAGGGAGCCGTCGGGCCAGTGGGCGAGGGGCCAGGTCTGCACCGGGACGGAGGCGCCGCTCTCGTCCGTGAGGGCGAAGGTCTGGTCGGCGTCGACGGCGCCCTTGGGCCAGGGGACGCCGACGGTGGAGCCGGGGGCCGCGCCGAGGCCGCCGTCCTCCAGCCAGTCGAGGGTGACCGGGTCGGCGTCGGCGGGCGCGGCGGCGGGGGCCGCCTGGGCGTTTGCGCCGAGGGCCCAGCTGAACTGGGCGGCGGCGCCGACCACGGCGGCCGCCTTGAGAATCGACCTGCGGGGGATGGGAGACATGGCCTTTCCTTTCCGTGCGGGAAGCGTTCCGTGCGTGCCGATGGTCAGGGGCATGACAGACACAGGCGCGGCGCCCGTGGGCGCCGGCCTGGACCGGAGGGGAGAACCGCGGGGACCGCGGTCAGCGTTGCCGGTACCGCTCCTCGACCGCGACGGAAGCCGCGGCCACGGCTCCGAGGACGGGGACGGCGAGCGGTGCGGAGAACCAGGCGGAACAGACCACGACGGCCAGCCCGCCGACGAGCAGGAAGGATCCGGCCGGGTCGAGGACGGTGTGCCGGCCCGCGCCGGCGAGCAGCGCCCGCCAGGAGGCGCCGGGCTGCCAGAGAGCCGCCGCGCGCAGTCCGGCGACGGCCACGCCGATCAGGGCGAGGACCCCGAGGGTCCCCACGAGGGGACCGCCCGGCACCCCGGCCCGCACGGCCTGCACGTCGGCGTACACCAGGCCGGCGACGACCCACCCGGCGAGGCCGGCCAGCCAGCCGCGGCGCACCGCCGCCCGGAAGTCGGCGGCGAACTCGCGCAGCCCGCCGGCCTCGTGAGCCATGTGCCGGCGCAGGTGCCGCGCCCCGGCGGCGAACGCCGCCGGGTAGGTGACCAGCGGCAGCGCGGCCACCGTGATCCACACCCCGGTGAGCAGACACTCGGCGAAGAGGGCGAACCTCCCCCAGCTCCTCGACTCGGTACGGGCCTCGACGCGGGCCTGGGTCATGACCGTTTCACCTCAGCCCTTCAGACCGGACGTCGCCATGCCGTCGATCAGGTACCGCTGGAAGGCCAGGAAGAAGGCCAGGACCGGCAGCAGGGCCACGAGCGACATGGCGATCATGCCGCCGTAGTCGGCCACGCCCTCCTGGTCCACGAACATCTTCAGGCCCAGCGAGACGGTGTACTTGTCGGGCTCGTTGAGGTAGATCAGCGGACCCATGAAGTCGTTCCACGAGTTGATGAACGTGAAGATCGCGCTGGTGATCAGGGCCGGCCGGGACAGCGGGAGGACGATCGACCAGTAGATCCTGAAGTGCCCGCAGCCGTCGAGCCGCGCGGCCTCGTCCAGCTCCTTCGGCAGGTTCCGCATGAACTGCACCATCAGGAAGACGAAGAACGCCTCCGTGGCGAGGTACTTGCCGAGCAGCAGCGGCGTGTACGTGTTGATCATTTCCATGTTGCGGAACAGCACGTACTGCGGGATCAGCAACACGTGATACGGCAGCAGCAGCGTGCCGATCATCAGCGTGAACATCAGGTTGCGTCCCGCGAACCGGATCTTCGCGAAGGCGTAGGCGGTCAGCGAGCAGGAGACCAGGATGCCGACGACCGAACCGACGGCCAGCAGCAGCGAGTTCACGAAGAACGTGGAGATCGCCACGTCCGCGATGCCCTCGGTGAGCCGTTCGTAGTTGGTGAGGATCGGGTCGCTCGGGAAGAGGTCCAGGCTGCCGACGATGTCCTCGCTCTTCTTGAGCGAGCCGCCGACGACCCAGACGACGGGGTACAGGATGACCACGAGGACGGCCAGCGCCCCGAGGTGCCAGGCGAGCGAGCCGGGGAGCTTCCGGCGCAGGGCCGCGGCCCGGCCGGTGCGGGCCGGAGTGATGTCGGTGGCGGGAGCGCTCATCGGGCGTCCTCCTCGTAGTGCACCCAGCGCTTCTGGGACCAGAACAGCACGGCGGTCACGAGGGCGACCGCGACCAGCAGCATCCACGCCATGGCGGAGGCCAGGCCCATCCGGCTGTTCTCGAAGCCCTGGACGTAGAGGTAGCAGGTGTAGACCATCGAACCGTCCGCGGGGCCGCAGGCGTTGCCGCCCGCGCCGCCGCCCACGATGTAGGCGGAGCTGAAGATCTGGAAGGAGTGGATGGTCTCCAGCAGGACGTTGAAGAAGAGGACCGGGGAGATCATCGGCAGGGTGATGTTCCAGAACTGCCGGAACTTGCCGGCCCCGTCCACGTCGGCCGCCTCGTACAGCTCCCGCGGGACCTGCTTCAGGCCGGCCAGGAAGATGACCATCGGGGCGCCGAACTGCCAGACGGTGAGCGCGACGAGGCTGTAGATGATCAGGTCGGGGTCGCCGGTCCAGCCGCCGGCGTCGATCCCGAAGAACTGCTGGGTGCGGTCGACCACCGCGTCGTCCGAGAAGATCGCCTTCCACACGATGGCGACGGAGACGCTCGCGCCGATCAGCGAGGGGGCGTAGAAGGCGGCCCGGTAGAAGGCCTGGCCACGCCGCTTCTGCGCCAGCAGCAGCGCCACGCCGAGCGCGGCGAGCAGCTTGATCGGCGTGCCGACGGCGACGTACCAGAGCGTCACCTGGACCGAGTGGCGCCAGCGGGGGTCGCCGAACATCTCGGTGAAGTTGTCGAAGCCGATCCACTTGGGGGCGTCGAACAGGTTGTAGTCGGTGAACGCGAAGTAGAGCGAGGCGATCATCGGCCCTGCCGTCAGCAGCAGGAAACCGGCGATCCAGGGGGACATGAAGAGGTAGCCGGCCAGGTTCTCCCGGCGGCCCCGCCGCTTGAGGGCGGCGGGGCGCGGGGAGTTCACCGGACCGTGCTCCGGCTCGGCGCCCTTGGTCGGGGCCTCCGTCGCAGGGGCGTGTGTCACGGTGGTTCCCATCAGCCGGCGAGAGCCGTCTTCGACTCGTTGAAGAACTGCTTGACGGCGTCGGACACGGACCGCTTGCCGAGGGCCATCTCCTCCGCGATGCGCAGGAAGGCGGCCTCACAGACGTCGGCGCCGTTCGGGTGCGGGGTGATGGGCTCCAGGACGCCCGCCGCCTCGATGGACTTCTCGTACTCGGCGATCGCCTTGTTGACCTCGTCGGTCGGCTGGTAGGCGGCGAACTGCGCCTCCGTCGCCGGCACGCCCCGGTCGTAGCCCATGATCTTCGCGACCTCGGGGTCGTGGGTCATGAAGTTGATGAACTGGGCGACTTCCTTGGGGTGCTGGGTGCGCTTGGACGCGCTCAGCATCAGGGAGCCGAGGTACTGGCCGGTCTTCTTGCCGTCCGTGGTGGGGATGGGGGCGAGGCCGTACTCACTCTTGCCCTCGGAGGTGTAGCGGATGGTGAAGTTGTCCCAGGTGAACTCCGAGCCCGCGAGTTCCGCGGAAACGGCCGACTTGGGCTTGATCTGGGCGACCTTCTTGGGGTCGGCGTAGAGGCCCTCCTTGACGCCCTTCTCGGCCTTGGTCCACCAGTCGGTCAGGTCGGCCTCGGTGAAGCCGAGTCCCTCCTCGGTGAAGAACGCCTTGCCGTTCTGCCGCAGGTACAGGTCGTACAGGTACATGACGCCGTACATCCCGCTGTCGCCGGCGCGGCCGGTCCTGTCGCGTATCTTCTTCATCGCCGCGTCGTAGTCGTCCCAGGTCCAGCCCTGTTCCGGCTTGACGCCGGCCCGGGTGAAGACGGGCTTGTCGATGACCATGGCCATGGAGTTGGAACCGACCGGAACACCGAGGAGCTTGCCGTCGATCTCGCCGAACTTGTCGAGACCGGCGCGGAATCCGTCCATGGACAGATTTCCTGCCTCGACCTGCTCGCTGAGGTCCAGCAGCACGTTCTTGGCGTCGTACTTGCGAAGGAATCCGACCGCATTCTGGAAAACGTCCGGCGGGTTGCCGCCGGCGGCCTGGGTGTTGAACTTCTTCCAGAAGTCCGCGTAGGGCTGGAAGTCGGTCTTCACCTTGATCTTCGGGTACTTCTTCTCGAAGAGTTCGATCGTCTTGTTGATGCGCTGGGCCCGGTCGTCCGCACCCCACCAGGAGTAACGGATCGTCACCGTGCCGTCAGCGGACGCTCCTCCGTCGCCACCGCAGCCGGTGGTCGCCGCCAGCCCGAGTGAGGCCACCGAGGCTCCGGCCACCTTGAGGATCGTACGCCTCTCAACATTTCGGCTTGCCGACATCAGGCCCCTCCCCGCAGCTTCGTCGCCGCTTCGTGAATCGTTTCAAGTAAGCGCTTGCTGGCACAAGGTACGAAGGGGTTGGGGGTGCGTCAATGATTCGGACAGGAATTTCTTGCGACCGTGACCGGACGGGCGGCCGCTCTCCGCGAGCGGGGGCGGGTGGTGAGCTGACGGAAGGCGCAGGTGAGGGGCTCATGATCGATCAGTCGGACGGGGGTCGGGGGGGCGGACACGTGGGGCCTCGGCTGGACGGGGTGGGGTGTGGTGGGGGCGAGGGGTGTGGGGCGGGCACGTCGGACGGAGAGGCCGGCTCGCCGGGGGCGGTGGGGCGGCAGTGGGGTAAAGCGTAGGTGGTGACGGGACGGAAGCCCATGGGGCGAGGATGTGAGATGGGCGGGTGAGGCGGCCCCGCGGCGGCGAGGTGCAGGACGCGCGCTGCGCCGCGGCGGCGGAACGAGGCCGGGCGTGTCGAGGGCGCGCAGACGGTCGGCGCCCGTGCAGCGGCGGTCCGGAGGGCGGCGCGGCACATCGGCCCGGCGTGCGCGGCTTCACAGGCCGTTCTGGCCGACCGATCACCCGCGACAGGGGAGGGCGGCGGCCTGCGCGGCTCCGTCGGCCGGCGGCGACCGGCACAGCGTCGACAGGCGACGCGAGACGGGCGGCACAGGGCACATCGTCGCTGTGGCCGGCATCGGCCCGGAAGTCCGCGCGGGACCACCGGCAGCGTTTTCGACAGGCGGCTACTGGGTGACCGGCGTCCACTCGCCCACAGTGGCCGGAGCACCCGACCACGGACGACGACAACCGGCCTCCCGCCACCTGCGGGGAGGCAGAAACGACCGCGGCCCATCCGCCGAGGCGGATGGGCCGGTGTCCGGGTGGGCGATACTGGGTTCGAACCAGTGACCTCTTCGGTGTGAACGAAGCGCTCTCCCACTGAGCTAATCGCCCGGGCGCAGGAAGAACATTACCCCATGTCAGGGGTCGGGTGTGCGCGCCCGTCGCCGGTCACTGGTCCTTGATCTTCCAGGGCATCACGAAACCGAACTTCCACAAGTAGAAGCCGGCCAGGGCGGCGACGATCACCAGGCCGATCGTCGTCAGGATGATGTTGCGCCGCCGCACCTTGGGGTCGAGGGCGCGCTGGGCCGCCTCCGTGACCTTGCGCTTGGTCCAGCGCAGCACCAGCTGGGCCCAGACGAACTCCGTCGCCCAGATCGCCATGCCGCCGAATATGACCACCCATCCCGGGCCCGGCAGCGGAAGCATGATGATGCCCGCGACCACGACCGCGAGGCCGACGACGAAGACGCCGACCTGCCAGCTCATGTGCAGCAGTCGGCGCGACTTGATGAACTCGGGCGCCCGCGACCCGAGCCCGCGCTCGCTCTGCACCTCGTCCGTCCCCGTCTCGTTCGCCGTCAAGGCAACCTCGCCAGCCTGGTGACTCCCCGTATTCATACGGCCAGACACTACCGGAGCCGCTCAACTCACCGGAACGGGCGCATGCGGCGAACGGGCTCTCCGCCGGAAGAGTTACGTAAAGGCACGCAAAACACTCAGAGGGGTTTACAACGGCACCGTAGGTGGCATGTCGATTTCGCCGACGTGCGAATCCCCGAGCGCACACTGAGCGAAAGGCCCTGGCGCTTATGAACACCACGGTCAGCTGCGAGCTGCACCTGCGCCTCGTTGTGTCGAGCGAGTCCTCCCTGCCTGTCCCCGCAGGCCTGCGGTACGACACGGCCGACCCCTACGCCGTGCACGCCACCTTCCACACCGGAGCCGAGGAAACCGTCGAGTGGGTGTTCGCCCGCGACCTCCTCGCCGAAGGGCTCCACCGTCCCACCGGCACCGGCGACGTCCGCGTCTGGCCGTCGCGCAGTCATGGTCAGGGCGTCGTGTGCATCGCCCTGAGCTCCCCGGAGGGAGAGGCACTCCTCGAGGCCCCGGCGCGGGCCCTGGAGTCGTTCCTGAAGCGAACCGACGCCGCCGTGCCGCCCGGCACGGAACACCGGCACTTCGACCTGGACCAGGAGCTCTCGCACATCCTGGCGGAAAGCTAGGAGAGCCCCGAGGAGCTGCCCGGCGCCGTCCACTCGGGGAGACGGCTCGGGCGAGGACAACCGCTTCAGGACAACCTCATACGGCACACACCGGCGCCGCCACCGCGAACCCTCGCGAGGGCGGCGCCGGTGCGCTTCCGGGCGGCCCTTCGCTCCGGCCGCCGGGAACCGTGCCGGGGCCGGCACGCGTTGTTACCGGCAAGCACAGCGGGACGGCGGCGGAGCCCGAATCCGATGGGTCCCGCCGGGGGAGCCACTACCATCGGCCAGCATCGGCGGGCGCCCGCCCGTCCCCCAGGCCAGGGAGCGAAACGTGCTGATCACCCACGACACCCGGTGCGCCCTCGACACCGTGGTCGATCTGGTGAACACCGCCCCGGAGGACGACACGACCCCGGACGCGCTGCCGGACGTGGCGGCTCTCGCGGAATTCGTACGAACGCACCAGATCAGCGATGTGGGAGTGCTCTCCGAGTTCGACCTGTCGGCGGTGCGCAAGATCAGGAGCCGGTTCGCCGGGATCTTCGCCGCCCCGGACTCCCGGGCCGCGGCCCAGATGATCAACGAGCTGATCGCCGCGGCCGGCACCACCCCGCGCCTCACCGACCACGACGGCTACGACTGGCATGTGCACTACTTCGCACCGGGCGCCTCCGTCGCCGACCACCTGGCGGCCGACTGCGGGATGGCGCTGGCGTTCTTCGTGGTCGCCGGGGAGCGGGAGCGGCTGCGCCGCTGCGAGGCCCCGGACTGCCGACGCGCGTTCGTCGACCTCTCCCGCAACCGCTCCCGGCGCTACTGCGACAGCCGCACCTGCGGCAATCGTCTGCACGTGGCCGCCTACCGGGCGCGCCGCAAGGAGGCGGCGGGCTGATGCCGACGCGGTGCCCGGCGGATGGCGCCGGGGACCGCGTGTACGGCTCAGAGCAGCAGCAGGTCGTGCAGCGCAGCCATGAGCAGCAGACACCCGATCACCGCAAGGAAGATCATCAGCGGTGGCTGGGAAAGGGCGAAGAGGCATCCACGCGGCTCGTCCTGCGGCGGCGCGGTCTCGCTCTGTTTCGTGTCCAGCATCTCGCGCCGATGATGCCGCAAGCAGCCGCGACCGAGTGATCAACACGCGAGAAATGTGCGGGAGTTCGCCGAATTCCGTGATCGGCGGCGCGATTGTTGACGGCGGACGACAACTTCCGACGGTCCGGTAGGGGTCTTCGAATCTCAGGAATGCCCATTTCTGCGAGCACGAAAGTGGGGCAAACCACACCAACGGTGATCAGACGGTCGGGACGTCATCGATCTCCAGGTCGCCGGGGAATCGGGCGCGACCGCGGGCGGGCGGCGCCGGGCCAGGGCGGCCGAAGGCGGAGGGCCGGAGGGTACGTCCTGGCAGGGTGATCCCCAACGCCCTTGATTCACCGCATCGGCAGGACCGGTGCTTTGACAGCCTCAACGGCGACGGCACGGTGGTCCCCCGCTCGATTCCCCGTGTGCCGGATCGACACCCTGTCCGTCGACGCCATCAACGCGGAACGGCTGCTCGTCGGGTGACGAGCAGCCGTTCCGCGCGAGCCGAGTTCGGGTCAGGCGTGACGGTGGGAATGACGGTTTCCGGTGACCATGCGGTAGACGAGGAGAAGGAGGACGGAGCCCACGATCGCGGCAATCCAGGTGGACAGGTCGAAGAAGCCGTCGATGGAGTCGACACCGAAGATCACCTTGCCGAGCCAGCCGCCGAGGAGGCCGCCCGCGATGCCGATGAGCATCGTGATGATGACGCCGCCGGGGTCCTTGCCCGGCATCAGCGCCTTGGCGATGAAGCCCGCGAGCAGACCGATCAGAATCCAAGCGATGATGCCCATGTGCGTCTCCTCCTGGTGATGTAAAGACTGTGTTAGTGCACCGTCTTCACCGTCAGGCCGGTTGCAAACACTGCGGACGCGATTGATCATCGGGCCGCGTTCCGACTCCGCCGTGCGACTCGCGCCGCCGAGCGCCGTACACGGACCCCGCAAGTGCCGGCACCGGACGCAGGGCGTGCTCGTCCGCGGGGACGAGCACGCGGTCGACCGACGGAGGCGGGCGGGGTGGACAGGTGACTCACCGGCCGGCCGGTGGGTCGGCCGCCGCCTCGCGACGGATCTCTTCCAAGGACTCCTGAAGCAGGTCCCTGGCTCGGGTGAACCAGTCGGCCAGCACGGCGATCTCGTCCGGGCCGTAGTCCGCGAAGAGAACGGACAGGCGCTCGTACAGCGGCCCGTAGACCCTGAGGATGCGCTCCTGCGCGGTCTTCTCCATGACCACTTGCACCCGGCGACGGTCAGCCTCGTCCGCTTGGCGGCGGATGTAACCGGCCTTTTCCAGACGGTTGAGCACACCGGTGACCGCACCGGTGGTCAGTCGGGCGCGCTCGGCGAGGTCACCAGCCACGAGGTGCTCGCCGGCTGCTGCGGCCTCGATGAGGAAGCCCAGACACGTGAGGTCTGTGACGTTGAGGCCGAGACGGCGCGCGATGTCCTGCTGCCCGAACTGTGCCGTCGCGATCATCCGGTCCATCGCGTACAGAGCCTGTTCGGCCGTCGCCGCCGGATGCGCCTTGCCCTTCCCCACACTATCCCCTTAGCATCTAAGTAATTTAGCTCGCGAGTTAAAACGTCATGCGAAACAGTGCCACCCTTCGCCCAGCATCCCACTGCACAAGGAGCCCGACGATGAGCGCACACGGAGACTGCGACATGGGCCACACCGTGGCCGGCTGGACCGGAACCGCCATCGCCCTGATCGGGTTCAGTCTCTGCGGCCTCGGCGTTGTCGCCGTCTCCGCCCTCACCATCCTCATCGGCGCAGCGACCCTCGCCACAGCCGCACTGATCACATGGCTGCTCCACCTGGCCGGCTGGGGCAAGCCGAGCGGGCCCCGTCCGGCCGATCAGTGGGACTGGCGGGTCAGGGACGTCACCGCCCGACGCGGGCACCCGGACTGCTTCGGCTGCCGCATCGCTGGACGGCGAGCGACGACCACGGCCGAGCCCTTGACCGTCGCGGCAACCGCCCAACCGTGGACGGTCGGCCCGGCGGTCGACCCCACAGCGGCGCTCCCGCCCGCCCGAACCCCCTGAACTCGCGAGCAGGAGGGCGGGAGGCCCCGCCGGGAGCGTTGGCCAGGTCGCGCTCGCTGCTGTCAGCGGTGGCTGACACATGAAAGCAGGGCCGGACGCGACTCCGTCCGGCCCTGCACGATTGATGGCGTCGGCGGGGCCGGTCCAGCAGACCTGGTCGGCCCGCTCGGGACGGCCTTGGCACCACCCGCGCGTGGTCGCGGACGTGGATCACAAGAAGGCCGATCCGGGGCGACGCGGATCGACGTCGGCCCTGTCCCCTCATGGACGGCCGCATGGACCCACGGGTCGCCGCACGGTCATATGCCGTGCTTCTTCAAAATGGCCTCGATGTCGCTGAAGTCGTCCCCGGCGTCGGCACGGCCTCCCGCCCGTGGGGAGGCCTGGGCCCGGCCGGCCGGTCGGGCGCCGGCGCCCAGCGAGGGGGCCGAGGCCCCGGGAGCCACCGCGTCACGCTGTGCCGCGGCAGCTTTGCGCTCCTTGCGGCTGCCGCCGCGCCGCCGCTCCACCACTCGCGTCGAGGCGAACAGCAGCCAGGCGGCGCCCAGCACGCCGACGCCCGCCCAGGCCACGGGGCTGAACGCGGTGTCGGCGGCCCACTCGACCACGCCGGTCATGACCAGGCCGAGCGGGACCAGGGAGTAGGCGGCTATGCGGGTGGCCGTCAGGAAGCGCCTGCGGAACGCCGTCACCGCGGCGATGCCCAGGCCTGCCGCGGCCACGGCGGAACAGACGGTCTCGGCAAGCATCCGGTCCTCCAGGCGGGCTCGGTCGGGCAGGGCGCGACGCCCCGTCCGTCGTGTTCCATCGTGCACCCCGGGCCGGGCCGCGGGCCATGCCTGCGGCCGGACATCAGGGACATCTCCGGGTCGGCTCCTCCCGGGCGCCGGCCACCCCCTGCCCCCGAGGGCGGGCCGGGGTCGCGCCCGTCCCGGATTGGGCCGGTCGGGCCGTGACTGGGAGACTGGGCGGCATGAACGACTCCTCCCCCGCCGCCGACCGCCCCACGCCCATCGTCCTCGACGTCTGGTGCGAGCTCCAGTGCCCCGACTGCCGCAGCGCGCTGGACGATCTGAGTGCCCTGCGCGCCCGTTACGGTGACCGGCTGGAGCTGCGGCTGCGGCACTTCCCGCTGGAGAAGCACCGGCACGCCTTCGCCGCCGCCCAGGCCGCCGAGGAGGCCCTGGAGCAGGGGCGGGGGTGGGCGTACGTCGAGGCGGTGCTGGGGCGGGTCGAGGAGCTGGGCCGCAAGGGCGAACCCTTCCTGGTCGAGGTCGCCCGGGAACTCGGTCTCGACGCGGAGGAGTTCGACACCGCTCTGATCGACGGGCGGCACATCCTGATCGTGGACGCGGACCAGGCCGAGGGCAAGGCGATCGGCGTGACCGGCACCCCGACGTACGTCGTCGGCGGGGAGCGGCTCGACGGCGGCAAGAGCCAGGAAGGGCTGCGGGAGCGCGTCGAGGAGATCGTGGACCGGCTGCTCGCCCCGGCGTGATTCCGCACCCGCGGCAGGCGGATGCCCCGCACGCCCCGGCGTGATTCCGCACCCGCGGCAGGGATGCCCCGCCCGCTTCCTCCGGCGGCTCCCCCAGCGGCTGCAGCAAAGGGCCGCCGCAGCAGTGGCTACAGCAGAGGCTTGTGCAGGATGTGGACGACCGGCTCGTAGCCCAGCGACGTGTAGAGGCGCTCGGCCGGCGTGTTTCCCGCGAAGACGTTGAGGCTGAGGACGCGACGGCCCGCCGCGATCGCCTGCCGCTCGGCCAGGAGCATCAGGGACCGGCCGTGACCGCGGCCCCGGTGCGCCGCGTCGGTTTCGACGTCGTGGACGCGCGCGTCGTCCTCCTTGAGCGTCACCCACAGGACACCGACCCGCGTTCCGTCCTGCTCCAGGACGCTGAAGAGGGTGTGTTCGGTGGCCAGGCCGTGCGGGAGCAGCCGCTCGTGATCGTCGTGCGCCTTGGCACGGGCCGCCGCCTCGGGGACGCCGCGCTCGATCCAGGTGCGCGCGTAACGCTCCGTCTCGTGCTCCCGCCACGCGGCGAACTCGGCCTCCGTCATGGGCCTCCCGCGGCTGCCCTCGGGGAGTGCGGGCGGGGTGTCGCCGAGGCGCTTCTCCATGCCGCGGTTGCGCGGGACGTAACCGAGTGCCGTGGCCAGCCGCAGTGCCGCCTCCGCCGTGGCGGGCACAGCCGCCTCGATCTGCCGGCAGCCCCAGCCGCGGGCCACCTCCTCGGCGGCGAGCGCGGCCACCGTGGCCCGGCCGCGGCGGCGGTCCGGCTCGTCCACGCGCAGATCCAGGATGCGGGCCACCGACTCGCCGAGGGCGGGTGAGGTGCCGAGGCGTATCGCGCCGACGGGGCGGCTGTTCACGCACACCTGGAAGTGGCGCGAGAGCGTCCCGTCGGCCGCGCGCTGAAGCGGCTCGGTCGGCCGCAGGGTGGTGGTCATCACCGGTGTTCTACCCGCCGTACGACCGGTGATCGGCCCGAATCGGAAAACCGGACCACGCGGTGGACCGGGAAGCCGGAGCGGGACACCCGACCGGGAAACCGGATCGCGGACCGTACCGGGAAGCCGGGCGGACTGGATCAGGAAACCGGACCACGGAACGGACGGGAAGCCGGACGAACCGAACCGGGAGGCCCGCCCACGGACCGACCCGGGTAAGCCCGACCGGCGCCGCATCAGCGCGACCGGCCGGCGGCGAAAGCCGGCAGACGGAAAACGGGGAACTCCCGCCTCCCGGCGGATCAGGGATCCAGGTCGTGCCCCGACCGCTCCTCGAAGACGCGCATGGCCTTGGCGGTCACCGGGCCGGGGGCGTCCGGCAGTTCGCGGTCGTCGACGCGGCGGACGGCCTGGACGTCGCGCAGGGTCGAGGTGAGGAAGATCTCGTCGGCGCGCGCCAGCACGTCCAGCGGCAGATCGGTCTCCTTGGCGCCGGTCCACTCGATGGTGAGCGCGCGGGTGACGCCGGCGAGGCAGCCCGAGGCGAGCGGCGGGGTGTGGATCTCGCCGTCGAGGACGACGAAGACGTTCGACCCGGTGCCCTCGCAGAGCCGTCCGGCGGTGTTGCCGAACAGCGCCTCGGTGGCCCCCTGCCGGGTCGCCCGGGCCAGCGCGACGACGTTCTCGGCGTACGAGGTGGTCTTCAGCCCGGTGAGCGCGCCCCGCTCGTTGCGGGTCCACGGGACCGTGATCACGGCGGTGGAGTCGGGGCGGCGGCGAGTCCCGTCCAGGGCGACGACCAGGGTCGGGCCGTGCGCGCCGCGGTCGGAGCCGAGCGGGCCGAGGCCACCGGTGTAGGTGATGCGCAGACGGCCGAGCGGCACGGGATTGGCCTCCAGTACGGCGGCGCAGGCGCGGCGGACCTCGTCGCGGTCGGGTTCGGGCAGGCCGAGGCCGCGCGCGGAGCGGGCCAGCCGGTCGAGATGGCGGGTCAGCGCGAACGGCTTCCCGTCGGCTGCCTTCACCGTCTCGAAGACGCCGTCGCCCACGGTCAGCCCGTGGTCGAGGACGGAGACGCGGGCGGCCTCGCTGTCCCGGAGCCCGCCGTCGAGCCAGATCTTCACGTGGGCAGTCCCTCTCCGCTTCCACTCACTTCGTACGCTCCCGACGCTACCTTGAGCAGCCGGGCGGCCTTCAGCTCCGTCTCCCGCCACTCCCCCTCGGGGTTCGAGCCCCAGGTGATGCCCGCGCCGGTGCCGAACCGCAGCATCCCCGCCTCCCGGTCGAGCCAGAAGGTGCGGATGCCCACCGCCAGCTCGCCGGTGCCCCGGTCGGCGTCGACCCAGCCGATGCCGCCGCAGTAGGGGCCTCGGGGTGCGGTCTCCAGGGACCGGATGATCCGCAGGGCGCTGGACTTGGGGGCGCCGGTGACCGAGCCGGGCGGGAAGACCGCCGCCAGCAGCTCCGGCCAGCCGGCGCCGGGGCGCAGTTCGCCGCGGACGGTGGAGACGAGGTGGACGAGACCGGGGTGCTTCTCGACCGCGCACAGGTCTGGCACGGTCACGGTCCCGGTCGCACACACCTGCCCGAGGTCGTTGCGGACCAGGTCCACGATCATCACGTTCTCGGCGTAGTCCTTCTCCAGGAGGTCCGTCTCGGTGCGCCCGGTCCCTTTGATCGGCCCGGACTCCACGATCCGTCCGTCGCGGCGCAGGAACAGCTCGGGCGAGGCCGTGGCCGTCTCCACGCCGTGGTCCGGCAGCCGAATCGTTCCTGCGTACGGCGCCGGGTTGCCGCGCGCGAGCAGCGCGGTGAGGGCGTCGACATCGGCGCCGGGCGGTGCGGGGGCGGACAGGACGCGGCAGAGGTTCGCCTGGTATACCTCGCCGGCCGCGATGTGCTCGCGGACGCGGCGCACGCCCGCCGTGTACGCGGCGCGGTCGAGCGACGACGTCCAGTCGCCGGGTGCCGGTCCCCGCCAGTCGCCCGGCACGGGCGCGGGCACCGGCTCCTCACGAACGTGGGCGAAGCGCGCGCAGGTCAGACGGCCCTCGAAGTCGGCGACGACGGCCCAGAAGCCGGTGGATTCCAGGGCCTCCGGGTCGCCGGTGACGTCGAGCAGACCGGTGGCGACGCGGTCGCCGAAACGGGCCAGTGGAGCGAGGTCGAGCACACGGTCGAGTCTAGGGTGGGTGTCCGCCGGGTGGCCCCGCGGTGACCTCTCGGCCGCCCTGACCACGTCGTACGGCCGTCGGCGGGCCGTCCAGGCGCAGGCGCACCGCAGCACGCTGCGCAAACGCGTTTTTGTCCTGGCCCCGGAATCCGCTAGAGTTCAACTCGTCGCCGGGCCGCGAGAGCGGGCCGAAACGACAGGCGGACGTAGCTCAGTTGGTAGAGCGCAACCTTGCCAAGGTTGAGGTCGCGAGTTCGAGCCTCGTCGTCCGCTCGAAGGAAGCAGGGGACTCCCGGTCCCCGCACTCCTGGTGGAGTGGCCGAGAGGCGAGGCAACGGCCTGCAAAGCCGTCTACACGGGTTCAAATCCCGTCTCCACCTCCAAGGACGATTAGCTCAGCGGGAGAGCGCTTCCCTGACACGGAAGAGGTCACTGGTTCAATCCCAGTATCGTCCACTGGATCTCCCGGAGATCCGTACCCGCGCGATTAGCTCAGCGGGAGAGCGCTTCCCTGACACGGAAGAGGTCACTGGTTCAATCCCAGTATCGCGCACGCAGTGCCCATGATCCGCCGATCGTGGTCCCGAGGACGATTAGCTCAGCGGGAGAGCGCTTCCCTGACACGGAAGAGGTCACTGGTTCAATCCCAGTATCGTCCACGCACCGGAACCCCCGGCCGTCCCGTACGGCCGGGGGTTCCGTCGTCGTGCGCGGGTCACGCGTGGGTCGTTCACGCGCGGTGCGTTGTCAGGACGAGAAGAGCATCCGCCCGAAGCCCTTGTGGCCGTGCTGCCCGTGGTGACCGTGATGACCGCCGTGGTGACCGCCGTGCGGAGCGCCCCAGGCGGGCGCCGCCGGCGCGGGGGGCGGGACCTGCTGGTAGGGCTGGGTCGCGCCCGGGGGCGGCGGCACCGGCTGCGACCACTGGGACTCGAGGCGGGTGAGGGCCTCCAGCTCGCCGTAGTCCAGGAAGATCCCCCGGCAGTTGCTGCACTGCTCGATCTGAACGCCGTTGCGGTTGTAGGTCTGCATCAGTGCGTGGCACTTCGGACACTGCATGGTCGGCTCAACTCCTCGCCGGTCGGTCCTGCTTCGCGTATCGCCAGAACAAGACACTGTCCGGCCGCGGTCGGTTGCACCCTACTTCGCGAAGTTCGTGTGCGAGCGGGCGGGGAGGCCGGCCATGCGCGCGCAGGCGTCCACGAACGACTCCTCCACCTCGTCCAGCGGGCGGCCGGCGGCCACCGCCTTCGCCAGGGACCGGGCGGCGGTCTGCACGGTCAGCGCACAGGCCGGGACGTCGAGAGCGGGCCAGGGATCGCCGTCCGCGGGAACGGCGGGGCCGCCGGCCGCGCGATAGGCGGCGAGGAAACGGGCCCACTGCCCGGGCGGCAGGAGGCCGCAGGCGAACCAGGCGGCCGGGCGGGCCAGGTCCCAGGCGGCAGGGCCCATGCCGAGGTCGTCGACGTCGATGAGCAGCCAGGGGCCGGTGCCGGCGGGCCGCCGGACGAGCTGGCCGAGGTGCAGATCGCCGTGGCAGAGGGTGTCCGGGCCCGGTGCGGGGGCCTCGGCGCGAGCCCAGGCGGGAAGACCGTCCCAGGCGGCCAGGACGGCCGCGGCCCCGGGGTGCGGGTCTGCCGCGCGCAGGAGCGCGACCGCGCGGGCGGCCTTGACCGGTCCGCGCATCGCGGGCAGCGGCACCGGCGGCGGAGTGCGGTGCAGCCGGGCGAGGAGAACGGCGGCCGCTTCCCAGGGGGCCGCGTCGGGGTCGTCGGGGTCCACGGGCGCGCCGTACGGCCAGAACGTGACGAGCCGCCCCCGCACGGTGACCGGCGCCGGCGTCAACGGCGGCAGCAGTACGTCCGGGAGCCGGGCGGCCGTTGCGAGGCGGAGGGCGAGCGCGGCGGGGTCGGTGGCCGGGTCGTGGGCCTTGGCGACGGTGGCCGCGTGGCGGACGACGGTGGCGTCGGGGCGGTCGGCGAGGGTGACGACGGTGCCGCAGACGCAGCGGCCGGTGCGCGGGTGGGCCAGGTCGCCGGCGCGGGCGGTCAGCTCGGCGAGCAGCGGGGTGGTCACGCGGTCTCCCTCGGGACTGGGCACCCGGAGAGGGTACGGCCCTGGGACGGTGGTCCGACTCGGGGGCGCCGCTGCGAGGACCCTGCGAAGGATGCGGGCAGGGGCGGGAAAAGGGCAGAGCAATGCCGGCGCAGCTCCCCAGCTGCGCCGGCATTCTGCCGTCCGCCGCACCCCCGTCCCCACGGGGTTATGGGTGGATGTCCCCGCCCGGACCGCTCTTCCGGGCCTGGGGTCGCCGCTCAGCGCCCCAGCATCACGCCCACGGACGACGCCTGTGTGGTCACTGTCTCCCAGCCGTCGAAGACGACGAGGAGCAGGACCGCCAGGGGAAGGGCCATGATCGTGGCCACCACAGGGTGGCGACGGCCCGTGCGGCTCGGGCGGAACGCGGCGCCGTACGCCTTGCGCCCCGTGCGGATCAGCGTCCGCGGTGCCGTGTGGGCCATGGTCCCTCTCCTGACCTCGCTCAGTTGTCGTTGGCAGCGGCGGGCGTCTGACCTCGGGGGACGAGTGCTGCACCCGCCGCTTGACCTCAAATCTAGGCGGCGTGGGACCACCGGACGTCATGCCCTCGTACCGATTGGCGGGCCTCCCCGAGGATGAGCCGCCGCGTCGTGCGTACTCCCCTGGGTGGAGACGCGCCCCTACGTCTCGGGGTCTTCCCGGAGGGGTCGCCCGCCGTGTCCGGACCTTTCCGAACTGTCCTCCCGCGGCACCGGCTGCTCGACCAGGGCGAGCACCCGGTTCGCCATGAAGCGGGCGGTGCGCACCGCTGTGCCGTTTCGCGTGACTTCGCTCACTTCGACGACCCCTCTGCGGATCGCCGTCTCCACCCGGCGGCCCGCTCTGCTCGCCGTCACCTCGTAGGTGCGCGTCGTGTCGCCCGCGTCCACGACGATCTCCACACGGTCACCCTTCACGGGTTCAATCCCCCTTCCGCGTCGAGTGGTTGGGGTCACGCGGGCCGTCAAGCCGCCCTGCCCGCGCGCTCCTTGACCACTCTTCAAGTCTCCCACCCGGCACTGACAATCGACCGGGTCGAGAGGGCGCGGCTCCTGCGCGAAGGCGGTCGGGGAAACGTAAGCTGTGGCACGTCACACGGATCGGGCAGCGGGGATGAACATGGCGATGATGCGCCTGAGGCGCGAGGACCCGCGCGTCGTCGGCTCGTTCCGGCTGCACAGACGGCTCGGCGCGGGCGGGATGGGCGTTGTCTATCTGGGTTCCGACAAGAAGGGTCAGCGGGTCGCCCTGAAGGTGATCCGGCCGGATCTGGCGGAGGATCAGGAGTTCCGGTCGCGCTTCGCGCGCGAGGTGTCCGCCGCGCGGCGGATCCGGGGCGGTTGCACGGCGCGGCTGGTGGCGGCGGATCTCGACGCCGAGCGGCCGTGGTTCGCCACGCAGTACGTGCCCGGCCCCTCGCTGCACGACAAGGTCGCCGACGAGGGTCCGCTGGCCGCCGCCGACGTCGCCGCCGTCGGAGCGGCCCTGTCCGAGGGGCTGGTGGCGGTGCACGAGGCGGGGGTGGTGCACCGGGACCTGAAGCCGTCGAACATCCTGCTCTCCCCCAAGGGCCCCCGGATCATCGACTTCGGCATCGCCTGGGCGACCGGCGCCTCCACGCTCACCCACGTCGGCACGGCGGTCGGCTCGCCCGGCTTCCTCGCCCCCGAGCAGGTGCGCGGCGCGGCGGTCACGCCGGCGACGGACGTCTTCTCGCTGGGCGCCACGCTCGCCTACGCCTCGACCGGCGACTCGCCCTTCGGGCACGGCAGCTCGGAGGTGATGCTGTACCGGGTGGTGCACGAGGAGCCGCACCTGCAGGGTGTGCCGGACGCGCTGGCCCCGCTGGTGCGGGCCTGCCTGGCGAAGGATCCCGAGGAGCGGCCCAGCACGCTCGATCTGTCGCTGCGGCTGAAGGAGATCGCCGCGCGCGAGGCGCAGGGGCTGCTGGACGGCCGGCCGCCCGCGCCCCGCAGCGGCGAGGCGGACCGGCCCACCGGGCGGCTCGCCGACACCTATCCCGACCGTCCGCTGCGCCGGCCGCCCGGCCAGCAGGGCCCGCCCGGTGCGACGCCGGCGCCGCGCGGCGGATCCGCGGCGCGCGGTCCCGCCCCGGCGCGTGGGGGCGCGCCGTCCCGCGGGGCCGGTCCCGCGCGGGGTGGCGGCACGCCCGCGCGGGGGGACGGTTTCCCGTCCCGGGGCGGCGGCTCGGGGGCGCGGGGCGAAGCGCTGCCGCCCAGGGGGGAGGGCTTCTCGCCCCGGGGAGACGGGTTCGCGCGGGGTGACGGGTTCTCGACCCGGGGCGAAGGTCTTCCCGCGTCGCGCGGTGCTTCCGGGTCCGGGCCGCGGGGAGAAGGGCTCCCGCCTCGCGGCGACGGACACGCTCCGCGCGGTGACGGACACCCGTCGGGGGGCGCCGGTTCCGGCCGCGGTGAGGCTCATGCCCCGCGCGGGGGCGCGTCCGGGCCCCGCGGTGAGGGCTTCGCACCGCGGGGCGGCGGGTCGGCCGCGCGTGGTGGCGGCGCGGGGTCGTCGCGGACCCGGGGCGGCTCCTCGTCGGCGGCGAGGAACACACCGGCCGGACGCGGCACGACGCGCTCCGGCGGTGGGAACCGGCCGCGCGGCGCCTCCGGGCGTCCCGCTGCCCGGTCCACCGGGAGTCTGCTGCGGCCCGCCAATCCTCGGCTGCTGCGACAGCGGCTGTTCGTGTTCGTGGTGGTGACGCTGCTCGTGGCGCTCGGCATCGCGGTCGTGCAGGCATGCCAGGGCCCGGCCCGCGGGTTCGGCGTCCCGTCCCGGCAGGTCGTGCAGTCGGACGAACCGCCACAGGCCGACGGCGCCGTACCGCCGGGCCCGCGCCACGGCTGAGGACGACCGTCCGCCCGTAGTCGCGTCAATGGCGGCCCCTGCCCGGTGGCCAGGCCGCGGCAGCGGCTGTTCGTGAGGGTGGCAGCCTGCGGACTCGGCGGCCGGACCTGCCGGTCGGCCCGCTGGACCGCCGCACCTGCTACGGCCGAGGACGCCCCGCGGTCACCGCGTAGAAGGCCACCGCAGCCGCCGCGCCCACGTTGAGGGAGTCCACGCCGTGGGACATCGGGATGCGGACCCGGGTGTCGGCTGCGGTGAGGGCGCGGCGGGTGAGGCCGTCGCCCTCGGCGCCCAGCATCAGGGCGACGCGGTCCATACGGTGCGGGGCAGTCTCGTCCAGGGTCTTCGCCGTCTCGTCGGGGGTGAGGGCGAGCACCGTGAAACCGGCCTCCCGGACCGTCTCCAGGCTTCCCGGCCAGGGGTCCAGACGGGCGTACGGCACGGAGAAGACCGCGCCCATCGACACCTTCACGCTGCGGCGGTAGAGCGGGTCGGCGCAGTCCGGGGAGAGCAGGACGGCGTCCATGCCGAGGGCGGCGGCGGAGCGGAAGATCGCGCCGATGTTGGTGTGGTCGTTGACCGACTCCATGATCACGACCCGGCGCGCGGTCCGCAGCAGGTCCCCGGCCGTGGGCAGCGGCTTGCGCTGCATGGAGGCGAGCGCGCCGCGGTGCACGTGGTAGCCGGTGACCTGCTCGGCCAGGCCCGGTTCGACCACGTAGACCGGGGCCGGGGACTCCTCGATGACGTCCCGCATGACGTCGACCCACTTCGCGGACAGCAGCATCGACCGCATGGCGTACCCGGCCTCCCGCGCCCGCCGGATCACCTTCTCGCCCTCGGCGATGAACAGGCCCTCGGCGGGTTCGCGGCGGCGGCGCAGGTCGACGTCGGTCAGGCCCGTGTAGTCGTGCAGACGCGGGTCGCCGGGGTCGTCGACGGTGATGAGTTCGGCCACGGGGTGATGCTGCCTTGTCCTGGGTGGGGCGGTGCGGGAAACGGGGTCACTCGGGGCGCGGGCCGACGGCGACGACCTCGCCGATCACGATGACCGCGGGCGGTTTCACGTCCTGCGAGCGGACCGTTTCGCCGACGGTGGCGAGGGTCGCGTCGACGCGTCGCTGGGCGGCGGTCGTGCCCTCCTGGACGAGGGCGACGGGGGTGTCGGGCGACTTGCCGTGCGCGACGAGGGTCTCGGCGATCCGTCCGATCTTGTCGACGCCCATGAGGATCACCAGCGTGCCGGTGAGTTTCGCCAGGGACGGCCAGTCGACCAAGGACCGCTCGTCGTCGGGGGCGACATGGCCGCTGACGACGGTGAACTCGTGGGCGACGCCGCGGTGCGTGACCGGGATGCCGGCCGCGCCCGGAACCGAGATCGAGCTGGAGATGCCCGGCACCACCGTGCAGGGGATGCCCGCCTCGGCGAGGGCCTGCAGCTCTTCCATGCCCCGGCCGAAGACGTAGGGGTCGCCGCCCTTGAGACGTACGACGGACCTGCCCTGCTTGGCGTGTTCGATCAGGGCGTTGTTGATGGCCTCCTGGGCCATGAAGCGGCCGTACGGGATCTTCGCCGCGTCGATCACCTCGACGTGCGGCGGCAGCTCGGCGAGGAGGTCGCGGGGGCCGAGACGGTCGGCGATGACGACGTCGGCCTCGGCGAGCAGGCGCCGGCCGCGGACGGTGATCAGGTCGGGGTCGCCGGGGCCGCCGCCGACGAGGGCGACGCCCGGGGTGCGGGTGCGGTGGTGAGGGGCGACGAGGGTGCCGTCGCGCAGGCCCTCGACGACCGCGTCGCGGATGGCGGCGGTGTGCCGGGGGTCGCGGCCACGGGCGCCGGCGGTGAGCACCGCGACCGTGACGCCCTCGCTGGTGCCGGTGGCCGGGGTCCAGGCCGTCGCCGCGTCGGCGTCGTCGGAGCGCACGCACCACACGCGGTGCGCCTCGGCCTCGGCGGAGGCGCGGGCGTTGGCCTCCGGGTCGCTGGTGGCGATCAGGGCGTACCAGGCGTCCGCGAGGTCGCCCTGCGCGTACGGGCGCCGCTCCCAGGTGATCTCGCCCGCGTCCGCCATGGCCTCGACGGAGGGGGTGGCCCGCGGAGAGACGAGGAGGACGTCCGCGCCGGCCGCGATGAGGGCGGGCAGGCGGCGCTGGGCGACCTGACCGCCGCCGAGGACGACGACCCTGCGGCCGGTGAGGCGGAGGCCTACGGGGTAGGCGGGGTGTTCGGCCATGAGGGACGGCTCCTCGTACAGGCGGCGATGCGGTGGGCGCTACGGCTCTGGAGCAGCCCTGACGTGGGAGTTTACGGCTCGGTTCAGCCTACGGCCGGGGCGGGGTGGCCGGCGACGACGGCGCAGCCGCCCGCCCCGGCCCCGGTGCTACTTCTCGGTGACGCCCGCGGAGTCGAACGTCGCCACCTCGTGCATCGCGCGTGCCGTGCTCTGCACCAGCGGCAGGGCGAGCAGCGCGCCGGTGCCCTCGCCGAGGCGCAGGTCGAGGTCGACCAGCGGGCGCAGGCCCAGCTTGTTCAGCGCCGCCACATGGCCGGGCTCGGCGCTGCGGTGGCCCGCGATGCAGGCGGCGAGGACCTCGGGCGCGATGGCGCGGGCGACCAGGGCGGCGGCGCCGGCGCTGACGCCGTCGAGGATCACCGGCGTGCGCAGGGAGGCGCCGCCGAGGAGGAGGCCGACCATGGCGGCGTGCTCCAGGCCGCCGACCGCGGCGAGCACGCCGATGGGGTCGGCCGGGTCGGGCCGGTGCAGTTCGAGGGCGCGGCGCACGACCTCGGTCTTGCGGGCCAGCGTCTCGTCGTTGATGCCGGTGCCCCGGCCCGTGACCTCGGCCGGGTCGGCGCCGGTGAACACCGAGATCAGGGCCGCGGAGGCGGTGGTGTTGGCGATGCCCATCTCGCCGGTGAGCAGCGCCTTGTTCCCGGCCGCCACCAGGTCGCGGGCGGTCTCGATGCCGACCTCGATGGCTTGCTTGGCCTCCTCGCGGCTCATCGCGGGGCCGGTGGTCATGTCGGAGGTGCCGGGGCGGACCTTGCGGGGCAGCAGGCCCGGGGTGGAGGGGAGGTCGCCCGCCACGCCGACGTCGACGATGCACACCTCGGCGCCGACCTGGTTCGCGAAGGCGTTGCAGACGGCTCCCCCGCCGAGGAAGTTGGCCACCATCTGGGCGGTGACCTCCTGCGGCCAGGGGGTGACGCCCTGGGCGTGCACGCCGTGGTCGCCGGCGAAGATCGCGACGGCCGCGGGCTCCGGGATGGGCGGCGGGCACTGACGGGACAGCCCGGACAGCTGGGCGGAGATGATCTCCAGCATGCCGAGCGCGCCGGCCGGCTTGGTCATCCGCTTCTGCCGCTCCCATGCCTCGCCGAGCGCCTTGGCGTCCAGCGGGCGGATCTGGGCGACGGTCTCGCCGAGCAGGTCGTGCGGCTCCTCGCCGGGCAGGGCGCGGCGGCCGTACGTCTCCTCGTGCACGACCCAGGACAGCGGGCGGCGCTTGGACCAGCCCGCCTGCATCAGCTCGGGCTCCTCCGGGAACTCGTCGACGTACCCGACGCACAGGTAGGCGACGACCTCCAGGTGTTCGGGCAGGCCGAGGGCTCGAACCATCTCGCGCTCGTCGAAGAAGCTGACCCAACCGACGCCGAGGCCCTCGGCGCGGGCGGCGAGCCAGAGGTTCTCCACGGCGAGCGCGGAGGAGTACGGGGCCATCTGCGGCTGGGTGTGCCGGCCGAGGGTGTGCCGGCCTCCGCGGGTGGGGTCGGCGGTGACCACGATGTTGACCGGGGTGTCGAGGATGGCCTCGATCTTCAGTGCCTTGAACTGCTTCGCCCGGCCCTTGGGCAGCGACTGGGCGTAGGCGTCGCGCTGGCGCATGGCCAGTTCGTGCATGGCCCGGCGGGTCTCGGCGGAGCGGATGACGACGAAGTCCCAGGGCTGCGAGTGGCCCACGGACGGGGCGGTGTGCGCGGCCTCCAGGACGCGGAGCAGCACCTCGTGCGGGATGGGGTCACTGCGGAAGCCGTTGCGGATGTCGCGGCGCTCGCGCATGACCTTCAGCACGGCCTCGCGCTCGGCGTCGTCGTAGCCGGGCGCGGCCGGGCCGGTGGCCTGCCGGGGCGGCTTCGCCGCGGCCGGGTCGTCCTCCTGGCCCGCAGTCGTGGCGGCGACGAGGGCGGCGGGGGCGGCGGCCTGGTCGACCGCCTGGTCCACGGGCTGTTCGAGGGCCTGGGCGGCCAGGGGTTCCGTCTGCTGGACGGGGGCGGGCTCGGGGTCGGCCTCTCGGGGCGCCGGGACCGTGGGGACGGCTTCGGGGGCCGTCGGCTCCGGCTGCTCCTGCGTGGGCAGGACGATGGGGTGGGGCGGGGTGGGCGCCAGGTGCGGGGTGGTCGGCACGGTGCCGTCGACGGGGACGAACTCGCCCAGGGGCTGGTCCGGCTGCGGCTCCAGGGGCAGGGCCGGCTGGTCCGCGGGGGGCGCGGGCTGCGGCTCGGGCGCGGGGGCCTCGGCGACGACGGGGGCCGGCTCGGCCTCGACCGGGACGGAAGGGTCGGCGTGGGGCGGCGCCGGCGCAGCCGTCGCGTCCTGTGCCTCGGGGGTTGCGGGCGCGGGCTGCTCCGCCTCGGCCGGGGCGACGACGGCGCCCTCGGGCACGGCGGTGTCGGCGGGCTGCCGCACCGGCTCCTGCACGGCGGCCATCCCGACGGGCTCGGCCTGCGAGGGCGCGGGCGCGGGCACGTCGGTGGCGTGCTGCGGCTCGGGGGCGGGGACCACGACCGGCTCGACGGGCTCGGCGACGGCCGCCTCGACGGACTCGACGGGCTCGACGGGCTCGACGACGGCTGCCTCGGCGGGCTGCGTCTGCTCGGGTACCGGCCCCTGCTCGGGGACGACTGCCTGCTCGGGGAGGACCGCCTGCTCGGGGACGACTGGCTGCGCGGGGACGACTGGCTGCGCGGGGAGAACCCCCTGCTGCAGGGCCTCCGAAGGCCCCGCCTGCGGTACCTGCGCGCCCTCGGGCCCGCCCGCGACCGGAGCCTCCGGGACCGGGACGACGGCCTCGGCCGCCTGCTCCGCACCCGGCACATCGGAAGCGTCCGGCGTGTCCGGAGCCTCCCCTGCCTGCGCGGGCGCGGCCTCCGCGGCCACCCCGGCGTCGGCGGCCTCGCCGCCCGGCACCGCGTCCGCCACCGGAGCCGCCTGCGCCACCGGCACGGCGTCCGTCGCCGGACCCCCATCGGCCGCCGGCGCCGCGTCCGCCCCGTGAGCAGCGTCCGCCTGCGCCGGACCCTGCGGCGACTCCCCGGCGCCCGCCGAAGTCTCCGCGGGCGGCACCGCGCCGGCCTCGGTCGTGAGGCGGGCCAGTGCGGCCTGGGCCGGGTCCACGGGCCGGGCCTGCGCCGGGTCAACCGGCTCGGTCTGCGGGCGGCCCTGCGCCTGCTGCGGAGCAACCGTTTCCGCAGGAGTCGCCCCGGCGGCCACCGGGCCCTGGGCGCTCCACGGCACGGCGCCCTGCGGGACCGTCTCGTGCAGCCGGGGCCCGTCGAGGTACTCGGGGCCGGACGGCGCGGGCTGCCGTACCGGCGCGCCGGCGGGGCCGCGGTCGGCGAGGGAGCGGACCGGGCTCGCGGAGGCGTCCGGAATGGGCGGGCCGAGGTGCAGCGGGCGGCGCGGCGTCGGCGTGGCGGTGGTCGGCGGGGCCTGCGCGTACGTGGGACCCGGCAGGCGTACGCCGCTGAGGTCGACCGAGCCGCTGTCGCGGCCGGACGTCTCGTGGGCGCCCGGCTCGTGGACGGCTTCGACGACCGGCTCGGGCGCCGGCGGGGCCACTTCGTTGCCCCAGGCGCCCTGGGCGCCCGGCAGCAGCAGGTCTTCGTCCTCGGCGGGTGTCTCGGAGAGGTAGGTGTACGCGCCGTGCGCGGGGACGCCCGGCTGCTCCACCATGCCTGCGTTCTCCGGCAGCCCCTCGCCCGGGACCTGGCCGGTGTCGGTCATGCGTACCCCTCGCCCATCGGTTGATGCTTCTACGACCAGCTCACCCGGAACGGCGCACCGACCGCCCCACAGTGAAGAACGAGCGTGCGTGCCCAGCGGCACGAACGACCGCCCGGAAAAGGCGACAAAGCCATTCGGTGGCATTGTCCCGGTCGTTCCCCCGTCACGTCAGCTCGATCCGCGACTGGCCGCTGTGGACTGCGCCACGTTGCGCGCCCTCCGGTTGCGCCGTACCGCACACCGTCCGAACCGGGCAGGGATGCAGGGACATTGAACGACGAACTGCCCGGTGTCCGAGTGCGGTACAACGATCGGCCAGCCTACCGCGCGCGGTACGACAACCCGATCACTGGGACGCCGCGCTGAGCAGGAACGCGACGCTGCGCTCCGTCTCCGTCCAGGCGCGCGTGTCGAGTTCGACGGACTGGAGCAGCGCGCAGGTCACGTCGTAGCCGTGCTCGTTGAGGGTCCGGCCGATGTGTTCGGCGGCGTCGCGGGTGCCTGCGTGGGCGACGATCCGCTGGGGGCGGCGGTCGGCGACCGCGGAGACCACGGCCTCTCCCCCGCCGCCGACGCGGACGACGTCCGGTTCGGGGAGGTTCTCCAGGGCGTGCGGGGCGGTGCCGTGGACGACCTGGAGCTGGACGCCGAGACGGCGGGCGGTGGCCGCGGTGCGGGCGCAGGCGGCCGGGTCGCGGTCGACGGCGATGACGGCGGCGCCGGCCCGGGCGGCCTCCACGGCGAAGGCGCCGCTGCCGCAGCCGATGTCCCACACGAGGTCGCCGACGCGCGGTCCGAGCCGGGCGAGCTGGGCCGCGCGCAGCGGCTCGCGTTCGCCCTCGCCCTGCTCCCCCTCGTACGTGGCGGCGGGCAGGGTCCAGCCGCGCGGCCCCGCACCCGGGTCGCGTCCGGCGATCCAGCCGCCTCCCTCGGGGGGTCCGGGCGGGCCGGACGGGCCGCCGATGACGATGACGACGTTGGGGTCGCGCCAGGTGTGGTCGGCGGCCTTGTCGGAGGTGACGACGGTGACCTGTTCGTGGTCGGTGCCGACTTCCTCGCAGATGACGAAGGTGCGGTGGACCCCATCGAGGAGGAGGCCGAGTTCGGCGGGGCCGGCGCCGGGCGAGGTGAGGACGGCGACCTTGGTGTGGGCGCGGCACACATTCACCGCGCGTCGCAGGGTGCGGCTGTGGGCGACGACCACTTGGGCGTCGTCCCAGGGCATTCCGGCGCGGGCGAAGGCGGCGGCGACGGAGGAAACGGCGGGGACGACCTCCACCTCGAGGCCGAACTCGGGTGCGCGCAGGGTGCGGACGACGCCGAAGAAGCCGGGGTCGCCGTCGGCGAGGACCACGGCCGTGCCGCGGTGGGCGGCGATGCGGCGGGCGGCGAGGGCGACGCTGCCGAGGCGGACGCGTTCGGCGGCGGGCGGGATCTCGGGGAGCGCGAGGTGGTGGGCGGCGCCGGCGACCAGGGTGGCGGCGCCGAGGGCGGCGCGTGCCGCAGTGGTCAGCGGAGAGCCGTCCCAGCCGATCACCGTGACCCGGTCGGCCATCGTCGTCAGTCTCCTGGGGGATTGCGCAGCTCGTGTGGGGCTGCCCGCGGTCGGGCGGGCTTGGTGAGACTACCCGGTGCGGCCGGGGTGTGCCGGGGCGGTGCCGCCCCTGGCATCAGTTCCAGTCGGCGTAGGAGGTGAAACCGCCGGCGTCGGCCAGTCGCTCGCCCGCGCCCTCGATGTCCTCGGGCAGCAGGCTCCAGACGATGTAGTCGGTGCGCGCCTCGCTCCAGGCGCCCTGGTCGGTGCGGGTGCGCGCTATGCAGGCGCCGCGCAGGACGCCCTCGCTGATGCAGCCGATCTTCTGGGCGACCTGCTGGGCGGCGGTGTTGTCGGCGGCGGTGCGCAGCTCGATGCGTTCGAACTTCTGGTCGCCGAGCAGCCATTGGGCGATGGCCAGCGCGGCCTCGGAGGCGTAGCCCTCGCCGCGCGCCCAGGGGGCCACGATGTACGACAGCTCGGTGGAGCGGACGTGCCAGTCGGTGTGGCGCAGCCGGACGACGCCGACGAGGCGCTGGGTGAGGAACTCGGTCACGGCGAGGTCGAAGCCGCGGCCGGAGGTGCGCTCGGCGGGGGCCTGCTCGGTGATCCAGGCGCGGGCGGTGTCCTCGGTGCAGGGGTGGGGGACGTCGGTCCAGGCGACGACCTGTTCGTCGTTCATCATCTCGGCGAGGGCGGGGACGTCGTCCTCGTCGAGGGGACGCAGCACCAACCGCTCCGTGCTGATGGAGATGTTGGGGAAGGTGCTCGTCATGACGTCGCTCCGTAACCTTCGAAAACCTTCGGACCGTCAGGTCTGCTGAACTGCCCAGCATGCAGCATGAAGGCGCGGGACCGCACCACGGGGTCGGCTCCGGGATCGGGGCGCGGGTCCGTGGTGCGGTCCGGGTGTCGCGGGGACGGCGGGGCGGTGATCAGAAGGAGGGGATCACGGAGCCGTCGTAGTTCTCCTCGATGAACTTCCTGACCTCGTCGGAGGTGAGCAGCTCCGCGAGCTTCCTCACGCGCGGGTCGTCCTCGTTGCCCTCCTTGACGACGAGGAGGTTGACGTTCGGGTTGTTCTCCGGGGACTCCAGGACGAGGGCGTCCTCGGCGGGCTTGAGGTCGGCCTCCAGGGCGTAGTTGCCGTTGATCACCGCGGCGTCGACGTCGGCGAGGGAGCGCGGGGTCTGGGCCGCCTCCAGCTCCTTGAACTTGAGGTTCTTGGGGTTCTCGGTGATGTCGGCGACGGTGGCGGAGGTGCCGACGCCGTCCTTGAGGGTGATCAGGCCGTTGGCGGCGAGCAGCTGCAGGGCGCGCGCCTCGGTGACGGTGTCGTTGGGGACGGCGATGGTGGCGCCGTTCTTCAGGCCGTCGGCCTTGTCGGTCTTCTCGGAGTACAGGCCGAGCGGTTCCAGGTGGACGGAGGCGACGGACACCAGGTGGGTGCCGTTCTTCTTGTTGAAGTCCTCGAGGTAGGGCTCGGTCTGGAAGTAGTTGGCGCCCACCGAGCCGTCCTCGGTCGCCGTGTTCGGCGTGACGTAGTCGGTGAACTCCTTGACCTCGAGGTCGAGGCCCGCCTTCTCGGCGAGGTGGTCCTTGACGTAGGTGAGGACCTCGGCGTGCGGGACGGGGGTGGCGGCGACGACCAGGGGGGCGGAGGCGTCGGAGGCGGCGTCCTCGTCCGAGCCGCAGGCGGTGAGCCCGAGGGTGAGGGCTCCGGCGGCGAGGACGGCGGTGGTGATCTTGGCGGTGTTACGCACGAAAAGTGCCTTTCCTTGTGGGTGGTGCGACCCCGTCGTGGGTGGACGGGGAGTTCTGGGGGCGGCGGGTCAGGAGACCTTGGCGACGTCCGCCGCGGCCGGCTCCTCCGCCTTGAGCAGGCGCAGGCGCGGGGCGGGTCCGGAGCGGGCGCCACGGCGGTGCAGGGAGCGGGCGGCGTAGTCGCCGGCGAACTGGATCACCGAGATGGCGACGGCGAGCAGCGCCACGGTGATCCACATCAGGCCGGTCTCGAAGCGCTGGTAGCCGTAGCGGACGGCGAGGTCGCCGAGGCCGCCGCCGCCGACGGTGCCGGCCATGGCGGAGTAGCCGATGAGGGCGATGACCGTGGTCGTGGTGGAGGCGATCAGCGAGGGCAGCGCCTCGGGGACCAGGACCTTGCGGACGATGGTCCAGGTGCTGCCGCCCATCGCCTGGACGGCCTCGACCAGCCCGTGGTCCACCTCGCGCACGGCCGTCTCGACCAGCCGGGCGAAGAACGGGATGCCGCCGATGGCCAGCGGCACGACGGCCGCCTCGCTGCCGATGGTGGTGCCGGTGATCCAGCGGGTGAAGCTCATCAGCGCGACCATCAGGATGATGAACGGCATCGACCGCCCGATGTTCACGACCTGGCCGATGACCTTGTTCAGCACGGTGTTCTGCAGCAGGCCGCCCCGGTCCGTGAGGACCAGCAGGATGCCGATGGGCAGTCCGAGGACCACGGCGATGGCGGTGGACCAGCCGACCATGATCAGCGTCTCGGTACACGCCTGCGCCAGCAGGGGCTGCATCTGTGACCAGGTCACCGGGCGCCTTCCTTCAGCAGTGCGGACGGGGTGCCGTCCGTGGTGTTCACGACGTCGATCTGCAGGCCCTGCTCGCGCAGAAAGCCGATGGGCACGACGTTGTCCTCGTAGCGGCCGGGCAGTTCGATGCGCATCCGGCCGATCTGGAGGCCGCCGACGGTGTCGATGGCGGCGCCCAGGATCGATATGTCGATGTTGTAGGTGCGGGCCAGCTGGGAGACGACCGGCTGGGTGGCGCTCTCGCCGTGGAAAGTGACGTCCAGGACGGTGCGGTCGTCGGCGGATGCCTCGCCGCCGACGGGGAAGAGGGCGGCGGCGAGCCGGGAGCCCGGGGTGGCGAGCAGTTCGCCGACCGTGCCGGACTCGACGATGCGGCCGCGCTCCATCAGGGCGGCGGAGTCGCAGACGCTCTTGACGACGTCCATCTCGTGCGTGATGAGCAGGACGGTGAGGCCCAGCCGGCGGTTGAGGTCGCGCAGCAGCGTCAGGATCGAGCGGGTGGTCTCGGGGTCGAGCGCGCTGGTGGCCTCGTCGGAGAGCAGCACCTTGGGGTCGCCGGCGAGGGCGCGGGCGATGCCGACGCGCTGCTTCTGACCGCCGGAGAGCTGGGCGGGGTAGGCCTTGGCCTTGTCGGCGAGACCGACGAGGTCGAGGAGTTCGAGCGCCTTGCGGGAGCGCTCCTTGCCCGACATCCCGAGGATTTCCAGCGGGAGTTCGACGTTGTCCTGGACGGTCCGGGTGGACAGCAGGTTGAAGTGCTGGAAGACCATGCCGATGCGGCTGCGGGCCCGGCGCAGTTCCTTGCCCGCGCGCGGTCCGCGTCCGGCGAGCGCGGTGAGGTCCTGTCCGTCGACGGTGACCGTGCCCGAGGTGGGGCGCTCCAGGAGGTTGACGCAGCGGATGAGCGAGGACTTGCCGGCGCCGGACTGTCCGATGACGCCGTACACCTCGCCTTCGCGGACGTGCAGGTCGACGCCGTCGAGGGCGACGACCTCACGGCCGCGTGAGCCGTCGGCCCGATAGATCTTCGTCAAGCCCGATGTGGTGATCACTGGGGATTTCCGTCACTGTCGAGTGCGCGGGCGTGGGTGTGCCCGGGCACGGGTGCATTCGGTCGGAAACGCGGCACGGCTCTCGCGGTGGCGATGGGCCGGAGTGAGAACTGGTGCGCGCTGCGGGTTCCCGTCACGCCGTCCTGGTGGTGGGGGCGGCTCGCTCGCACACGGCTGGGGGCCGGTGGACGTGCCACGGCGTCTCGCTTCGGGGCGCGAGGTGCGGGGTGGTGCGGGGGCCCTCTAGCAGGCGCACATTCGACACAGACAACGAGCACCGGGCGTCGGGGTCGCCTCGGTCGCAGGGATGCGGCAGCTCGTGGTGGTCATGCGATCAGTAAACCAGACGAACGGCGCCGGTCCGCCATCCACAGTCCGAATAGCGGACACGCGTGGACGGGTCCCGCCGCCACCCGCCGATCCGTACGGCCCCGGCTCCGACCAGCGCGAAAGGGCACGCGGGCCGGTCCTCGGGGCCCCGCCGGAGGACCGCGGGCCGGGCGGGCTGTGGCCAACGCCACGGCGACCGGGGCAGCGGGCGGCGGACGGGGGTCGGCCACGTCGGGCCGCCCGTCCCGTAATAGGGTCGCGGCATGTTTGATGCCCTCACGCTGGTGACCGGTGTCGCCGCGCTGCTGCTGGCCGCATGGTGCGGCTGGGCCGCCCATCGGGACCAGCCGACGAAGGACTGGCACTTCATCGGGATGGCCGTGGTGTCGGTGCTGGCGCTGGTGCAGCTGGTGACCGGCATCGTGCTGGTGGCGCGGGGCGAGGAGCCGGCGCAGGGCACGACGATCTTCGTGTCGTATCTGCTGGGGGCGTTCGCCTGTGTTCCGGCGGCGGGGTTCATGTCGCTGGCCGAGCGCACGAAGTGGGGCTCGGTGACGGTCGCGGCCGGCGGTGTGGTGCTCGCGGTGCTGGAGGTGCGGCTCTATGACATCTGGGGAGGCTGAGGTGGCCGCGACGCAGGACGGGCCGGGCCGGACGCGGCTGGTCCGGGGGCCGGGCGTGCTGCTGGTGTGGCTGTACGGCGTGATGGTCGTCGGCGCGGTGTCGCGGTCCGCATACCAGATCGCGACCGAGTTCGACCGGGCGCCGCTCGCGTACACGCTCTCGGCGCTGGCCGGGCTGGTCTACGGCTTCATCACGTACTCGCTGGTGCGCGGCGGGGAGACCGCCCGCAAGGCGGCCCTGGTGTGCTGCGGCGCCGAACTCGCGGGGGTCCTGGTCGTCGGGGCCTGGACGATGGCCGACCCCTCGGCCTTTCCCGACGCGACCGTGTGGTCCGAGTTCGGGATGGGCTACCTGTTCATCCCGGTGCTGCTGCCGCTGACCGCCCTGTACTGGCTGCGGAAGGCGCCCCGCGGCTGAGACGGCCGGGGGCGCCCGCGCTCGGGCCGCTCAGGCCGTCCGGGCGTAGGCCTCGGCGGCCTTCTCCAGGACGATCATGGGTACGCCGTCCGTGCCCTGGGAGGTGCCCACCATCCGGTAGCCCGCCTTGCGGTACAGACGGAGGTTGCCCTCGCTGCGGTGGCCGGTGTGCAGCCGGAACCGCGTGACGCCGCGCTGCTCGGCGAGGGCCAGCTCGGCGGCCTGCAGGAGGCGGGCGCCGATGCCGTGGCCCTGGAGGCGGGGGTGCACGCACAGGCGGCCGATGTCGGCGGCGCCGTCCTCGGCGACCTCGCCGCGCACCGAGCCGACCACCTCGTCGCCGAGCCGGGCCACGAACACGCAGTCCTCGGCGACCTGGCGGCGCACGGAGTCGAGGGTCTGGACCAGGGGGTCGATGCGGTAGTTGCCGTACAGCGCGGCCTCGCTCTGGAAGCACAGGTACTGCAGCTTGAAGATCTGCTCGGCGTCCTGCTCGGCCGCCTCGGAGATGACCACGCTCATGCCCATGTGTGCACGCCTCCCGCTCACCTGTTGCTTGTTGTCCCCCACTCCTATCCCCGCGCTCTCCGCGTCGCAACCTCCGCCGTGAGCAATCGACGCAGACATCCCAGACATCGGGAGCGTTCCGGCCCAAGACTGCCCTGTGAGATACCCAACTCCGCCGCGATCTCCCGGTATGTGGGGTCCTCCGGTGCGAGCAGGGCCTCCAGCAGGGCGGGGCAGCGGCCGGGCAGGCGGCGCACCGCGTCGCGCAGGGCGCGGCGGCGGGCGGCGGCGAGGGCCTGGTGTTCGGGGGTGCGGTCGCCGCTGTCGCAGGGCTCACGACCGTACGGCCGTTCGATCCGCGTGGTACGGCGGGTGCGGCGGGCCTCCGCGCGGACGGCGCGCCGCAGCCAGCGCGCCGGGTCGCGCGGCGCCGCACCGGCGGCGAGCAGTTCCAGCAGGCGGAGCCAGACCGCCTGTTCCAGGTCGGCCGGCTCGGCCCCGGCGGCGGGCGCCTCGGCCGAGGCCTCGGCGGCGAGGAGCGGCCGCAGGGCGGCGAGCAGCTCGTGCGTCATGTGCGACACGACGCGGCCGCCCGGGCAGGGGTTGCCCGGGCGGCCGGTGTTACGTCGAACGAGGCGCGCAGGCTCAGCCGTTGACGAACGCCTCGCGGGCGAGCAGGCCGGTGTCGGGGTGGTCGGTGAAGACGCCGTCGATGCCGGTGGCGAAGTACGCCTTGTAGGCGCCGAACACGTCGCCGTAGGCGTCGGCCTCGGCGCCCTTGCGGAAGTCGGCGGGCAGGAAGGGGTTCTCGTTGCGCAGGGTCCAGGGGTGCAGGACCAGGCCGACCTTGTGCGCGTCGGCGACGAGGGTGGTGGGCCTGGTCAGCCTGCCGTTCGCGTCCTTGGGGATGACCAGGTCGAGGGTCGGGCCGATGCCCTGCGCGTAGGAGGCGATCTCGCGCAGGCCGGCCGGCTTGACCAGGTCGGCGACGGTGCGCGGGTCACCGGTCTCGACGAAGTCCCAGGGGCGGGTGGAGGCGCCGGAGAGCAGCACCACGAGCGGGTTGTCGACCAGCTTGTTGAGGCGCTGGATGCTGGTGGGCTCGAAGGACTGCAGAATGACCGGCGAGTTCCACTTGTTGCGGCCGTACTTGCGCAGCAGCTTGGCGACCCGCTCCTCCAGGCCGAGGCCGAGCTTGCGGAAGTAGGTGGGGTGCTTCAGCTCGGGGTAGATCCAGACCTGCTTGCCGCGCTTGCGGGTCTGCTCCTCCTGCCACTGGAGGACCTCTTCGAAGGTGGGGATCTCCCACACGCCGTTGTAGAGGGTGTTGTTCGGGCGGTTGGCCGGGATGCGCTCGGTGGCGCCCAGGGTCTTCAGCTCGGCGAGGGTGAAGTCCTCGGTGAACCAGCCGGTGACGGGGACGCCGTCGAGGACCTTGGTGGTCTTGCGGCTCGCGAACTCGGGGTGGTCGGCGACGTCGGTGGTGCCGCCGATCTCCGGTTCGTGGCGGCAGACGATGTGGCCGTCCTTGGTGGGCACCAGGTCGCCGGCCTCGACGATGTCGGCGCCCATGTCGAGGGCGAGCTGGTAGGCGCCGAGGGTGTGCTCGGGGCGGTAGCCGCTGGCGCCGCGGTGGCCGATGATCGTCGGCACGGGCAGGCCCTTCACACCGCGGCCGGGGTCGCGCCCGTCGGCCCTGGCGGTGCCGGACAGGCCGAGAACGGCTCCGCCCGCGCCGAGCACGGCCGCCCCGAGGAGCGCCCGCCGCCCGGTGCCGGGCGCCTTCTCCTGCGCCTGCTCGTTGGACTCCTGCGTTCCCATCTGCGGCCTCCCTGCCGTGACGTCGTCCCGTGTGGTGCGCGCCGATGGTAGGGGGGTGGACGTGACGCCAGGGAGGCCTCGGTTCGAACGCGTGGGTGACGACGGATGTCGTGTCAGGGGCGCATTCGAGCCAAGCGCGACGCGGCGGTCCGCGCGGGAGCATGGCGGCGGGCGGGCAGGGTAACCGGAGCGTGCACGACAGTTCCCGCAGGGCGTGGCGGCCGGGTCACGGACGGGCGCCGGAGCCGCACCGCAGGTCGGCGTGCGTCAACACCGCGTAAGACCTCGGTGAAACCGGTGTCCCCGATGTGCGCAACTCCAGGGCCGCGAGTATCGTCCTCACCTGCACAGACTCATACTGCTTCCCACCGGAGGGCCCGTTGTCCCGCTTCGCGCTCATCAAGGCAGTGCTCGGACCGATCATGCGCCTGATGTTCCGCCCCCGGGTGGAGGGCGCGGAGCGCATTCCCGGCGACGGGCCGGTGATTCTGGCCGGTAATCATCTCACCTTCATCGACTCGATGATCCTGCCGCTGGTCTGCGACCGCCAGGTGTTCTTCATCGGCAAGGACGAGTACGTGACCGGCAAGGGCCTCAAGGGCCGGCTGATGGCGTGGTTCTTCACGGGCGTCGGCATGATCCCGGTGGACCGGGACGGCGGCAAGGGCGGGGTCGCGGCGCTGATGACCGGCCGGCGCATCCTGGAGGAGGGCCGGGTCTTCGGCATCTACCCCGAGGGCACCCGCTCCCCCGACGGCCGCCTGTACCGCGGCCGCACGGGCATCGCCCGGCTGACCCTGATGACGGGGGCGCCGGTGGTGCCGTTCGCGATGATCGGCACGGACAAGATCCAGCCGGGCGGCGCGGGGATGCCCCGGCCGAGCCGGGTCACGGTCCGCTTCGGCGAGCCGCTGGAGTTCTCCCGCTACGAGGGCATGGACCGTGACCGCTATGTGCTGCGCGCGGTGACCGACTCGGTGATGACCGAGGTCATGCGGCTGTCGGGGCAGGAGTACGTCGACATGTACGCCACGAAGGCGAAGGCGGCTTAGCCGAGGGACGGGCGGGCCGGCGACCGACCGGGTCGCCGGCCCGTTCAGCTCTGGGGATGCTGCTTCGCCCCCCGCGCGGCCCCGCTCTCCAGCCGCGTCCCCTTCAGCAGGACCCACGCCACCGCCGCCGCCGTCAGCAGGACCACCGCCCCCGTCGTCGCCGCCAGGGTGAGGCCGTCGATGAAGGACCGGCGAGCCGCGTCGAGCAGCGCCTCGGATGCGGGGGCGGGCAGGGTCGCGGCCGTCTCCACCGCGCCGGCCAGTGACTCGCGGGCCGCGTCCGGGACGCCGGCCGGGCCGGTGAAGTCCCGGTAGACGCCCGTCACGATGGAGCCGAGGACGGCGATGCCCAGGGCCGCGCCGAGTTCGTACGCCGTCTCGGACACCGCGGACGCCGCGCCCGCCTGCTCCTTGGGCACCGACCCGAGGATCACGTCGGCGGTCACGGTGAACGAGAACCCCGCGCCGACCCCCACCACCAGCAAAGCGCCCCCGAGCAGCGGGTACCCCGTGGACTGGCCGAGGAAGGCCAGCGAGGCCAGCGCCAGACCCACCGCGGCGAGTCCGCCGGCCACCACCGCCCGCACCGAGAACCGCCGGGCCGCCGCACCCGCTACCAGACCGGCCGCCACCGCGCCGACCGCCGCGGGCAGTTCGGCCAGCCCCGCCTCGAACGGCCCCCGCCCCTGCACGAGTTGCAGGTACTGCGAGAGGAAGAACACCAGGCCCGACAGGCCCAGGATCGTCAGCAGGTCGGCCAGCACGGCCGCGCTGAAGCCCCGGTGCCGGAACAGCCGTACGTCCAGGAGCGGGGCCGGCAGGGTCAGCTGCCGGCGGACGAAGCCGTACAGCGCGGCTGCGCCCAGGGCGGCGACTCCCAGCGCGTCCGCGCCCGGGCCGTGCGCTGCGGTCTCCTTGACCGCGTAGACCACCGCGATCATCCCGGCCAGCGACAGCAGCACGCTCGGCAGGTCCCACGGTCCCGGCCGGTCGCTCTTCGACTCGGGCAGCAGCCTGGCGCCGACGACGACCAGGACGGCCATCACGGGCAGGTTGATCAGGAACACCGAACCCCACCAGAAGTGCTCCAGCAGGAAGCCCCCCACGATGGGCCCGATCGCCGTGCCCGCGGACGCCGTGGCGCCCCAGACGCCGATGGCGAGGCTGCGTTCGCGCGGGTCGTGGAAGAGGTTGCGGATCAGCGCGAGCGTGGCCGGCATCAGCGTGGCGCCCGCGACCCCGAGCAGGGCCCGGGCCACGATCAGCATCTCCGGCGAGGCGGCGTACGCGTTGAGCACGGAGACCGCGCCGAACGCCGCCGCCCCGACGAGCAGGACCCGCTTGCGGCCGACGCGGTCGCCCAGACTGCCCATGGACACGAGCAGACCGGCGATCACGAAGGAGTAGACGTCGCCGATCCACAGCAGCTGACTGCCGGACGGTTCGAGATCCTCGCCGATGTACGGGCTCGCGAGGCCGAGGACGGTCGCGTCCACGGCCACCAGCAGCACGGCGAGCACCAGCACGGACAGCGCGAGCCAGCGGCCCGGACGCCCCACCGCCTCCGTCGGGTCCGCCGGCCGCAGGGTGCTGGTCATGGTTCCTCTCTCCTGATCGCGCCGCCGAGCAGCAACTCGACGACCATGTGCGGGAAGTCCTTGGGGGCGCCCTTGCCGCTCTGCACCATCCAGACGCCGGAGGCCAGCAGGCCGAACAGCGCCTCGGTGAGCCAGGCGGGGGTCAGGTCGATGCGGAACGCGCCGCTCAGCTGTCCGCGCCGGAACAGCGCGGAGACCCGGTCGTCGAGCCGGCTCCAGCCCGGGTGCTGTTCCTCGCCCTCGAACAGCTGGTTCTCCGTGTAGAGGAAGGCGAGCAGGCCGGCGGCGGGCTCGACGGCGGCCACCAGGCGCCGTACGGCGTCGGCCGCGGGGCCCTCGTCGAGGCGGGCCGCGTCCAGGGCGGCCTCGCACTCGGCGATGCCGAGCGACTCCAGGGCCCGTACGAGGGCGTCCCGCCCGGCGAACTGGCGGTGCAGCGTGGCCCGGCTGATCCCGGCGGCCCTGGCGACCTCGTCCATGGTCGCGGTGGATTTGCGGGTCAGCAGGGCCGCGGCACTGCGCAGCACATGGTCACGGTCGACAGCCATGACACGACTCTAGCCCATGTGAGACATACATGTCTCACCGCGGGCGTGAACGTCTCGTGCGCCGGGGGTTGCGAAGGCGTTGTTCAGTGCCAGCGCAGCCGGGCGCGCCGTTCCCAGTACGTCTCCGGCTCCTCGGCCAGCCGCGCCAGGCGGGTCAGCCGGTCCTCGTCGAGGTCCACCACCGCGGCGTGGAGGTTGGAGGCGAGCTGTTCGACGGTCGCGGCTCCGGAGAGGACGACCCCGGCCCACGGCTGCCGCAGGATCAGGGCCAGGGCGACCGCGTCGCACCCCAGGTCCGTCTCCTGCGCCACGGCCCGCAGGACGCCCGGGGCGTGCGGCCCGGCGAGGCGGCCGTTGGCCATCCCCTCCTTGACGATCACCGTCAGCCCCGCGTCGTGCGCCTCGGCGAGGGCGGGCGCGGCCGAGGTCTCCAGGGCGTTGTAGGTGGACTGGACGGTACGGAAGAGGGGCTCGCCGCCGACTGTCACGGCGAGCGCGGCACGGATGGCGTCGGCCTGGCGGGGGCCGCTGGTGGAGAAGCCGACGCCGACGCCCCGCGCGGCGGCGTCGGCCAGCCTGGCGTGGAGTTCCCGGTCGGTCAGGGCCGGGCTGTCCGGGGTCACCGAGTGGATCTGGTAGAGGTCGAGCCGGTCGCCGAGCAGGGCGTCGGTCTCGGCGCGCTGGCGCTCGTAGGTGGCGAGGCCGTGGTCCTTGACCTCGTGCCGCTCGGCGTCCGTGGACCAGTCGGCCGTGTAGGTGTAGCCCCATTTGCTGCCGATGACGACGTCGTCCACGTCCGGACGGGCCTCCAACCAGCCGGCGAGGAACTCCTCGGAGCGGCCGTAGGAGCGGGCCGCGTCGAAGTAGCGGACGCCCTGCGCGTAGGCGGCGTCGAGGAGCTGGTGCGTGCGGACGCGCAGGGCCTCGACACTGCGGTCGGCTCCGAGGTCGGCGTCGCGGCCGAGGTTGATGTAGCCGGGGCGGCCGACCGCGGCGAGGCCCAGGCCGATGTGGCAGGTCGGCGTCGTCGCGGCGGCGAGACGGGCGAAGGGCATCGCGGGCTCCGTTCGGTCGGCTCCGTTCGGTCGGCTCCGTTCGGTCCGCTCCCGTGGGGCCTGCGACCAACCTAACCCGCGATGCCGGCGGCTACTTCCCGGGGCCTGCGGGTCGTGGCCGGCCACGACCCGGCCCGGGGCCGGTGCCCCGTCCCGGCGGCGGGCGGCCACCCACCCCGCCGGGGACCGGTCACATGCCGGTCGCGACCGGCCCCGTGCGGCCCGCCACCGGTCACAACCGGCCCGCGACCGGCCACGTCCCGGTCATGCCCGGCAGCCTCCCGGCCATGACCGGTGCCGCCCCGGCCATGCCCGGCCACGTCCTCCTACTTCTTGGCGTCCGCCCACGCGTGCTGCGCCGCCACGTCCGCCTTGACCTCGGCGAGCTGGACGGCGACCGCGCTGGGCGCCGTGCCGCCGCGGCCGTCGCGGGAGGCCAGGGCACCCGGGACGTTGAGCACGCCGCGCACCTCGGGGGTGAGGTGGGCGGAGATCTTCGCGAACTGCTCGTCCGTCAGCTCGTCCAGCTCCTTGCCCTCGGCCTCCGCCGTCTTGACGCACTCGCCGGCGACCTCGTGCGCGACCCGGAACGGCACGCCCTGCCTGACCAGCCACTCGGCGATGTCGGTGGCGAGCGAGAAGCCGGCCGGGGCCAGCTCCTCCATGCGCTCGCGGTGCACGGTGAGGGTGGCCATCATGCCGGTGAAGGCCGGCAGCAGGACCTCCAGCTGGTCGATGGAGTCGAAGACGGGCTCCTTGTCCTCCTGGAGGTCGCGGTTGTACGCGAGCGGGAGGGCCTTGAGGGTCGCCATCAGGCCGGTGAGGTTGCCGATCAGCCGGCCGGACTTGCCGCGCGCCAGCTCCGCGATGTCCGGGTTCTTCTTCTGCGGCATGATCGAGGAGCCGGTGGAGAAGGCGTCGTGCAGGGTGACGAAGGAGAACTCCTTCGTGTTCCAGATGATGATCTCCTCGGCGATCCGCGAGACGTTGACGCCGATCATCGCGGTGATGAAGGCGAACTCCGCGACGAAGTCGCGGGAGGCGGTGCCGTCGATGGAGTTGGCGGAGCTGCCGTGCTCGAAGCCGAGGTCCTTCGCCACCGCCTCCGGGTCGAGGCCGAGGGAGGACCCGGCCAGTGCGCCGGAGCCGTACGGCGAGACGGCGGTGCGCTCGTCCCACTGGCGCAGCCGCTCGGCGTCCCGCGACAGCGCCTGGACGTGCGCGAGGACATGGTGGGCGAACAGGACCGGCTGGGCGTGCTGGAGGTGGGTGCGGCCGGGCATCGCGACGTCGGGGTGGGCCTCGGCGAGGCCGATCAGGGCGTCCTGGAGGTCGGCGATCAGTCCGCCGATGACGCGGGCGTGGTCGCGCAGGTACATCCGGAAGAGGGTGGCGACCTGGTCGTTGCGGGACCGGCCGGCGCGGAGCTTGCCGCCGAGGTCGGGGCCGAGCCGCTCCAGCAGCCCGCGCTCCAGGGCGGTGTGGACGTCCTCGTCGGCGATGGTGCCGACGAAGGAGCCGTCGGCGACGTCCGCCTCCAGCCGGTCGAGCCCGTCGATCATCCGGGTCAGCTCGTCCTGCGTGAGCAGTCCCGCCCGGTGCAGCACGCGCGCGTGGGCGCGGGAGCCGGCGATGTCGTAGGGCGCGAGCCGCCAGTCGAAGTGGACGGACGCGGACAGCTTCGCCAGGGCCTCGGCGGGACCGTCGGCGAAGCGGCCGCCCCAGAGCCGTACGTCACCGCTGCTGCTGCTCACTTGGATGCTCCTCGAAGATGACGATGTGCGACCGCCTCCCCGCTGACGGTGAGCGGAGAGGCGGCTGTCAGGTTAGTGCGTTGCGAGGTGGTTCCGGCCGTTACGCCAGGTCCCGCCGGGCGGCGATCTTCGACGACAGGCTGTAGATGTCGATGAAGCCCTTGGCCGCGGCCTGGTCGAAGGTGTCGCCGGTGTCGTAGGTGGCGAGGTTGAAGTCGTACAGGGACGACTCCGAGCGCCGGCCGGTGACGACCGCGCGGCCGCCGTGCAGGGTCATCCGGACGTCGCCGGAGACGTGCTGGTTGGCCTCGTTGATGAAGCCGTCCAGGGCGCGCTTGAGCGGGGAGAACCACTGGCCGTCGTAGACCAGTTCGCCCCAGCGCTGCTCGACCTGCCGCTTGTAGCGGGCGAGTTCGCGCTCGACCGTGACGTTCTCCAGCTCCTGGTGGGCGGTGATCAGGGCGATCGCGCCCGGCGCCTCGTAGACCTCGCGGGACTTGATGCCGACCAGACGGTCCTCGACCATGTCGATCCGGCCGATGCCCTGGGCGCCGGCGCGCTCGTTGAGCTGCTGGATGGCCTGGAGGACGGTGACGGGCTTGCCGTCGACGGCGAACGGCACGCCCTCCTTGAAGGTGATGATCACCTCGTCGGCCTCGCGCGGGACGGCCGGGTTGGAGGTGTACTCGTAGATGTCCTCGATCGGCGCGTTCCAGATGTCCTCCAGGAAGCCCGTCTCGACGGCGCGTCCGAAGACGTTCTGGTCGATGGAGTACGGGGACTTCTTGGTGGTGGCGATCGGGAGCTGCTTCTCCTCGCAGAACGCGATCGCCTTGTCGCGGGTCATCGCGTAGTCGCGGACCGGGGCGATGCACTTGAGGTCGGGGGCGAGGGCGACGATGCCGGCTTCGAAGCGGACCTGGTCGTTGCCCTTGCCGGTGCAGCCGTGGGCGACGGTGTCGGCGCCGTGCTTCTTGGCGGCGGCGACGAGGTGCTTGACGATCGTGGGCCGCGAGAGGGCGGAGACCAGCGGGTAGCGGTCCATGTAGAGGGCGTTGGCCTTGATCGCCGGGAGGCAGTACTCCTCGGCGAACTCGTCCTTGGCGTCCGCGACCTCGGCCTCGACGGCACCGCAGGCGAGCGCGCGCTTGCGGATGACGTCCAGGTCCTCGCCGCCCTGGCCGACGTCGACCGCAACGGCGATGACCTCGGCGCCCGTCTCCTCGGCGATCCAGCCGATGGCGACGGAGGTGTCCAGACCGCCCGAGTAGGCGAGTACGACGCGCTCGGTCACGGGATTCTCCTCACAGTGCATTCGCTGACATGCATGAGTATGCAGGAGGCTGCATGGTTCGTCAATCTCCGGCGGACACCGGGAAACTTCTTAGCTAGGCGAACGAACTTCGGGGATAATCACGCCCATGGGAAAAACACATGAACGCATCGACGGCCGCCTCCGTACGTTCATCGAGAAGCAGCCGCTCTTCTTCACCGCCACCGCCCCGCTCGCCGCCAACGGCACGGTCAACCTCTCCCCCAAGGGGGTCAAGGGCTCCTTCGCGGTGCTCGACGACCTGACCGTCGCCTACCTCGACTTCGCCGGCTCCAACGCCGAGACCGTCGCCCACCTGCGCGAGAACGGGCGGATCACCCTGATGTGGTGCGCCTTCCAGGGGCCGCCCGACATCGTCCGGGTGCACGGCCGGGGCGAGCCCGTGTTCCGCGACGACCCGCGCTTCACGGAGCTGCTCGCCCACTTCCCCGACGTCGATCCGACCCCGCACGGGCTGCGCGCGATCGTCGTCGTGCGGGCCGAGCTGATCCGCGACACCTGCGGGTTCGCGGTGCCCTTCATGTCGTACGAGGCGGAACGCCCACTGCACCGGCAGCGGTTCGAGCGCGAGGACGACGCCTCGCTGGACGCGTACTTCGCCGGCAAGGAGCACATCGCCACGAGCCTGGACGGGCTCCCGGGCCTGCCCCTGCCGCTGCCGCCCACCCCCGGACGGACCGCCGGCACTGGCGGCACGCAGCCCGCGCACTAGCGTCGGAGGCAGGCCCCCTCGCCCGGCGGGCCCCGCCGCCTGCGTCCTCGCGTCCGCCTGCCCCGTCGGCCTCACCCCCGCCGACGGCGTCCCGCTGCCCCACCGCATGGCCGACACCGGCGGCGGACGGCAGCTGATCACCGCCGTCGCGCCCCGGCTCGGCATCGGCCGTATCGAGCGGGTCCTGACCGACAACGCCTGGCCCTACCGCAAAGGCTTCGCCTGGCAGCAGGCGCTCGCCGACCTCGGCGCGGCCGGCAAGCTCACCCGCGCCTACCGGCCGCAGACCAACGGCGAAGTCGAACGCTTCAACCGCACCCTGCTCGACGAACGGGCCTGCCTCAAGCCCTACATGAGCAACGACGAGCGGACCGCGGCCCTGGCAGACTTTCTGCACACCTACAACCACCACCGCTGCCACACCGCACTCGGCGGCCAGCCACCGATCAGCCGTGTGAACAACGCTTCGGGTCAATACACCTAGTGCCCGTTCTGCGCCAGCCGCAGGAGATGGTCCGCCAGCGCCTGACCGCCCGTCGGGTGCCTGCTGATCAGCAGCAGCGTGTCGTCCCCGGCGATCGTGCCCAGGATGTCGTGCAGTTCGGCCTGGTCGATGGCCGAGGCCAGGAACTGGGCCGCCCCCGGAGGGGTCCGCAGGACCACCAGGTTCGCGGACGCCTCCGCCGAGATGAGCAGCTCCTGCGAGAGCCGCCGCATCCGCTCCTCCTTGGCGGACTCCCCGAGCGGGGCCCGCGGCGTGCGGAAGCCCCCCTCGCTCGGCACCGCGTAGATGAGGTCGCCGTCGGTGTTGCGGATCTTGACCGCGTTCAGCTCGTCGAGGTCCCGGGAGAGCGTCGCCTGGGTGACGGTCAGCCCGTCGTCGGCGAGCAGCTTCGCCAGCTGGCTCTGCGAGCGCACCGGCTGCCGGTTGAGGATGTCCACGATCCGGCGGTGGCGTGCGGTGCGGGTCTGCGGCACCGCCGGCCCGGCCGCGTCCGCGGGCCCGTGTCCCTGCGCCTGACTCATCGTCGTCTCATTCTCCGGATCGTCCGTCCCCGTGCACCGCGTCGAGGACGCCGGGCAGCGCCCGGAGGAACGACTCCGCCTCGTCGTCGCCGAGGTTCAGCGGCGGCATGAGCCGTACGACATCGGGAGCGGGCGCGTTCACCAGGAAACCGGCGTCCTGAGCCGCCTGTTGCACCTGGGGCGCGAGCGGCTCGGTGAGCACGATACCCAGGAGGAGCCCCGCGCCCCGGACGTGACGGACCAGCGGGTGTCCCAGGGACTCGATTCCGTCCCGCAACGTCCCGCTCTGCCGCTTGACGTTCTCCAGCAACCCGTCGTTCGCGATGGTGTCGACGACGGCGAGGCCGGCGGCGCAGGCGACGGGGTTGCCGCCGAAGGTGGTGCCGTGGTGGCCGGGCTTGAGCAGGTCGGCCGCGCGGCCGAAGGCGACCGTCGCGCCGAGCGGCAGTCCGCCGCCGAGCTGCTTGGCGAGCGTGACGACGTCGGGGAGCACGCCGTCGTGGGCCTGGTACTCGAACCAGTGGCCGGTGCGGCCGATGCCGGTCTGCACCTCGTCCAGCACCAGCAGCGCGCCGGTGGCCGCGGTGATGGCGCGGGCCGCCTTGAGATAACCGGGCGGCGGGACGACGACGCCGTTCTCGCCCTGCACCGGCTCGATGATCACCAGGGCGGTCTCGTCGGTGACCGCGGCGGCCAGGGCCTGCGCGTCGCCGTAGGGGACGTGCGTGACGTCGCCGGGCAGGGGCAGGAACGGGTCCTGCTTGGCGGGCTGCCCGGTGAGCGCGAGGGCGCCCATGGTCCGGCCGTGGAAGCCGCCGTGGGTGGCGACCATGTGGGTGCGCCCGGTCAGCCGGCCGATCTTGAAGGCGGCCTCGTTGGCCTCGGCGCCGGAGTTGCAGAAGAACACCCTGCCGTCGCGGCCGAACAGCTGGAGCAGCCGCTCGGCGAGGGCGACGGTGGGCTCGGCCATGAAGAAGTTGGAGATGTGGCCGAGGGACGAGATCTGGGAGGTGACCGCCTCGACGACGGCCGGGTGGGCGTGGCCGAGGGCGTTGGTGGCGATGCCGCCGACGAAGTCGAGGTACGCCTTGCCCTCGGCGTCCCAGACCTTCGTGCCCTCGCCGCGCACCAGGGGCAGCCGCGGGGTGCCGTAGTTGTTCATGAGCGCGCCCTGCCACCGCAGGGTCAGCTCCTGGTTGCCCGTCATGGGGCGTCCCTCTCGTGCTCGTCGGGCACGACCATGGTGCCGATGCCCTCGTCGGTGAAGATCTCCAGCAGGATCGAGTGCTGCACCCGGCCGTCGATGACGCGGGCGTTGCCGACGCCGTTGCGCACGGCGTGCAGGCAGCCCTCCATCTTCGGGACCATGCCGGAGGACAGCTCCGGCAGGAGCTTCTCCAGCTGGGAGGCGGTCAGCCGGCTGATCACCTCGTCGCTGTGGGGCCAGTCCTCGTAGAGGCCCTCGACGTCCGTGAGGACCATGAGGGTCTCGGCGCCGAGGGCCGCGGCCAGCGCCGCCGCCGCCGTGTCCGCGTTGACGTTGTAGACGTGTCCGTCGTCCTCGGAGCGGGCGATGGACGACACGACGGGGATCCTGCCGTCGGCGAGCAGCGCCTCGACGGCGCCGGTGTCGATGCGGGTGATCTCGCCGACGCGGCCGATGTCGACGAGTTCGCCGTCGATCCGGGGCTGGTGCTTGGTGGCGGTCATGGTGTGCGCGTCCTCGCCGGTGAGGCCGACGGCGAGCGGCCCGTGCTGGTTGAGCAGCCCGACCAGCTCGCGCTGCACCTGCCCGGCGAGCACCATCCGTACGACGTCCATGGCGTCCTCGGTGGTGACGCGCAGGCCGGCCTTGAACTCGCTGACGATGCCGTGCCGGTCGAGGGCGGCGCTGATCTGCGGGCCGCCGCCGTGGACGACGACGGGCTTGAGGCCGGCGTGCCGCAGGAAGACGACGTCCTGGGCGAAGGCGGCCTTCAGCTCGTCGTCGATCATGGCGTTGCCGCCGAACTTGATGACGACGGTCTTGCCGTGGTGGCGGGTCAGCCAGGGCAGGGCCTCGATGAGGATCCGGGCCTTGGGCAGGGCGGTGTGCTTCCTGGTCCGGCTCATGAGCTGTACGCGCTGTTCTCGTGGACGTAGTCGGCGGTGAGGTCGTTGGTCCAGATGACGGCGGTCTCCTCGCCGGCGGCGAGGTCGGCGACGATGTGCACCTCGCGGTAGCGCATGTCGACGTTCTCGCGGTCCTCGCCGACGCCGCCGTTCTTGCACACCCAGACGCCGTTGATGGCGACGTTGAGCCGGTCGGGCTCGAAGGCGGCGCGGGTGGTGCCGATGGCGGACAGGACCCGGCCCCAGTTGGGGTCCTCGCCGTGGATGGCGCACTTGAGGAGGTTGTTGCGGGCGATGGAGCGGCCCACCTCGACGGCGTCGTCCTCGGTCGCGGCGTTGATCACCTCGACCTTGATGTCCTTGCTCGCGCCCTCGGCGTCCCGGATCAGCTGCTGGCCGAGGTCGTCGCAGACGGTCCGCACGGCCTCGGCGAACTCGGCGTACTCGGGGCTGATCCCGGAGGCGCCGGAGGCGAGCAGGAGCACCGTGTCGTTGGTGGACATGCAGCCGTCGGAGTCGACGCGGTCGAAGGTGACCCGGGTGGCGGCGCGCAGGGCCTCGTCCAGGGTCGCGCTGTCGAGGTCGGCGTCGGTGGTGAGGACGACCAGCATGGTGGCGAGGCCCGGCGCGAGCATCCCGGCGCCCTTGGCCATGCCGCCGACGGTCCAGCCGTCCCTGGTCGCCACGGACGTCTTGTGGACGGTGTCGGTGGTCTTGATGGCGATGGCGGCCTTCTCGCCGCCGTGCTCGGACAGCTGGGCCGCGGCCGTCTCGACGCCGGGCAGCAGCTTGTCCATGGGGAGCAGCACGCCGATGAGGCCGGTGGAGCAGACGGCGACCTCGCCGGCGCCGATGCCGAGGACGTCGGCGGCCTTCTCGGCGGTGGCGTGGGTGTCCTGGAAGCCCTGGGGGCCGGTGCAGGCGTTGGCGCCGCCGGAGTTGAGGACGACGGCGGTCAGCTCGCCGCTCTTGAGCACCTGCTCGGACCAGAGAACGGGCGCGGCCTTGACGCGGTTGGAGGTGAAGACTCCCGCGGCGGCGCGGCGCGGCCCGGTGTTGACCACGAGGGCCAGGTCCGGACTGCCGTTCTCCTTGATCCCGGCGGCGATGCCCGCCGCCGTGAATCCGTTGGCTGCCGTGACGCTCACGGTGCGACTCCGATCGTGGAAAGTCCCAGTTCCTCGGGGAGCCCGAGGGCGATGTTCATGCTCTGCACGGCGCCGCCGGCGGTGCCCTTGGTCAGGTTGTCGATGGCGCTGATCGCGATGATGCGGTGCACGGCGGCGTCGTACGCGACCTGCACCTGAACGGCGTTCGAACCGCAGACGGACGCGGTGGCGGGCCACTGCCCCTCGGGGAGCAGATGGACGAAGGGCTCGTCGGCGAAGGCCTTCTCGTAGGCGGCGCGCACCTGCTCGGCGGTGACGCCGTCCCGGGCCGGGGCGCTGCAGGTGGCGAGGATGCCGCGGGGCATCGGTGCGAGGGTCGGGGTGAAGGAGACGGCGACCCGCTCGCCGGCCGCCGCGCTGAGGTTCTGGATCATCTCGGGGGTGTGCCGGTGGCCGCCGCCGACGCCGTACGGCGACATGGAGCCCATGACCTCGCTGCCGAGCAGGTGCGGCTTGGGCGCCTTGCCCGCGCCGGACGTGCCGGACGCGGCGACGATCACGGCCTCGGGCGCGGCCAGCCCCGCCGCGTAGGCCGGGAACAGGGCGAGGGAGACGGCCGTCGGGTAGCAGCCGGGGACCGCGACGCGCTTGGACCCCTCCAGCGCGGCACGGGCGCCCGGCAGCTCGGGCAGGCCGTAGGGCCAGGTCCCGGCGTGCGGGGAGCCGTAGAACGCCTCCCAGTCGGCGGCGTCCCTCAGCCGGAAGTCGGCGCCCATGTCGACCACGAGGACGTCGGGCCCGAGCTGCGCGGCGACGGCGGCGGACTGCCCGTGGGGCAGGGCGAGGAAGACCACGTCGTGCCCGGCGAGCGCCTCGGCCGTGGTCTCCTGGAGGACCCGGTGGGCCAGCGGCAGCAGATGCGGCTGCAGCGCACCGAGCCGCTGCCCGGCGTTGGAGTGGCCGGTCAGGGCGCCGATCTCGATCCCGGGGTGGGCCAGGAGCAGCCGGAGCAGCTCTCCGCCCGCATACCCGCTCGCCCCGGCCACCGCCGCACGTACCGTCATGGAAACCCTCCTCCTGGACGGCATGACTATACGTGGAGCTGCACGTTTATGCAATGAGGGGGGATGGGTATGCAGGCAGGTTCGCACGACGCCGTCCCCGGACCTGCGACCGCCGCTCCGGCGCGGGTCCGGGCCCGGCATGATGATCGCCATGACTCCCGTCAACAGCCTTGATCTGACCGGCTTCACCGAACGGGAGCCCGGTGTGTGGACCGACGACACGGGGCTCGTGCTGTCGGTGCACTACTTCTCCCTGGTGCCGGATCTGCCCGCGCCGCTGGACGAGCCGGAGCGGCTGCGCGCCGGGCTGGCGCACGGAGCCGCGCGGGCGGGGGGCGGGCTCGTCGAGGCCGGGTTCGGGACCCTGGACGGCGTGCCGGCCGTCCGGCAGCTGATCAAGGTGCCGCTGGGCAGCCGGCCCGGGCAGGCGTTCCTCGGGTCGTGGACCGTGCCGAAGGCCGGCTGCAGCACCGTGCTGAAGGTGCAGGCCGCCGAGGGCGCCACCACCGGGATACGTGAGGCCGTGGTGATGGCGCAGGTCGGGCCGGACGCGTACTTCCGGCCCCATCCGTACACGGGCGGCGAGCAGCTCGGCGGGCTGCCGAGCCACGTCGCCGACGACGAGGAGTGGGACGCGCGGTTCCCCCGCCATCCCCTCACCCTCGTGCGTGCGGCCCTGCGCCGCCTCACGCCGACGGTCGCGCTCGACCCGCGCTTCAGGGAGCTGCCGCCCTTCGCCGGACCGGCCGCCCCGGCGTAGGCGGCCGGGCGGGCCGGCAGCCGGACCGGGCGCGCCGGCGGCTGAACCGGGATCGTCGTGCGCGGGCCGCCCCCGCCGCTGGGAGGGCAGCCCGCGCACGGCCGTCACCGCCGCCCGATCCGCAGGAACGTGACCGAGTTCGCCGGGAAGGTGTACGTGAACCGGTCCGCGACCCCGTCGAAGGTGGACGTCACCGGCGTCACCGGGGTGTCCGTCTCGGTGTTCGTCTCGTCGGGGGCGGCGGCCAGAGTGGTGACGCGGGCGCGGGGGGCGACCCGGGCGCCGCCGAGGTCGACGGCCGTACGGGCCGCCGCGGACTGGGCGTTGACGACCTTCACGATCAGGTCGCCGGTGGCCTCGTCCTCGGTGACGACCTGGCGGAACGGCTCGGCCGGCTTGTCGTCGGTGAAGCTGCCCCATTCCCGGCCGTCGAGGTAGAGGGTGACCTGGCGGCCGCGCACCTTGACGTCGATGTCGTAGGCGCGGCCGGTCTCGATCGACCCGGGCTTCGAGATCAGCGTCGACTTGCCTCCGTCCACGGCCTGCTCGACGGCGGAGCTGGTGTTGTTCCAGCCGCCGAGGTTCCACCAGTAGTAGTTGCCGGTGTCCTTGACTCCGAAGGCGACCAGGAAGCCCTCGTTGCCGGACTTCTTGGTGGCCCTGACATGCAGGTCGTAGTCGTGCCAGGCGGGGTCGCCGGCCGTGATCAGGGTGTTCTCCGCGGCGGCGTCGGTCTGCACCAGCTCGCCGCTCTGGACGGTCCAGGCGCCCGTGCCGCCGTGCGTCCACCGCGAGGCGTCGCCGGAGAAGTCGTCCCGGAACAGCTCGGCGCCGTCGGCGGCGGTGACCCGCACGTCGTCGTAGGCGGCGCTGGTCGCCCAGGTGGACAGGCCGATCGCGCCGGAGATCGGGCCGCTCACGTCCGGTGTGGTGGTGGCCGTCGAGGGGACGACGCGGTCGCCGGTGTTGTTCATGAACAGCTTCTGGACCTCGTAGTTGGCCGAGCCCCAGGACGCGCGGTTGTTGAACCAGATCATGTCCGGGCGCCACTGCACGTAGTCCTCGTTGGCCAGCAGCGGCGCGTAGGAGGCCAGCTCGACGACGTCGGCGTTGCGCTCGAGGCCGGTCATGAACGCGGCCTCGGCCAGGGCGTTCTTCCAGGCGTTGCCCTGGGAGGCGTACTCGCCGAGGAAGACCTTCGGGCCCTGCCGGTCGTAGGAGTCGTAGCGGTCGTTGTTCTGGAGGAACCACTGGGGGCTGTTGTAGTAGTGCTCGTCGACCATGTCGACGCCGTCGGCGCGGTTGAGCTGCCAGAGGCGGTCGAAGGTCGTTCCGGTGTCGTCCGGGCCGGAGTTGGAGACGAGCGTGATCTCGGGGTGCTCGGCCTCGATGGCGGTGCGGAACCTGCGGAAGCGCTCGAAGTACGCGTCCGGCAGGTTCTCCTCGTTGCCGACGCCGAGGTGGGTGAGTCCGAAGGGCCTGGGGTGGCCCATCCGGGCGCGCAGCCCGCCCCACTCGGAGGTCACCGGGCCGTTGGCGAACTCGATGAGGTCGAGGGTGTCCTGGATGTGCCGCCGCAGCAGCGCCTCGTCGTCGGTGGCCCGGTTCTGGCCGCAGCCGGTGACCAGCGCGGGGACGACGGGCAGCGGCATGGCGCCGACGTCCTCGGCGAAGCGGAAGTACTCGTAGTAGCCGAGGCCGTAACTCTGGTTGTAGCCCCAGAAGTTGGCGTTGGTGGCGCGCTGTTCGACCGGGCCGACGGTGTCCTTCCACTGGTAGGCCCGCTTGCGCTGCCAGCCGGAGGCCTCGCTGTAGTCCTCCATGGAGCCGGTGTTGACGATGCAGCCGCCGGGGAAGCGGACGAAGCCGGGCCTGAGCGCCTCGATCTTCTCGGCGAGGTCCCTGCGCAGGCCGCCCGGCTGGTTCTTGTAGGTGTCGCGCGGGAAGAGCGACACCATGTCGAGGGCGGCCGCCCGCGTCGCGGCGACGGTCAGCCGGCCGCGGCTGCTGGTGCGGGACGCGGTGAAGGTGGCGGTGTACTTGCGCCAGTCGCCGCGTACGGCCACCTGACGGGCGCCGGCCAGGCTGCCCGCGGCGTCGCGCAGGGAGACGGTGAGGGTGGTGCCGGAGGCGGCGCGGGCCCACACCGAGAAGTCGTAGCGCTTGCCCGCCTCGACCCGGATGCCGGTGTTGTAGCCGGAGTTCGTCACGGCCGAACCGGCGCCGAGGGAGAGGTAGTTGCGGTTGCGCTCGCCCAGCCGTCCGGCGTCGTTCAGGACCTCCGCGGCGCCGTCGGCCGACCAGGAGGTCAGCGGGGTGTAGCCGGCGTTGTCGGCCGTGGAGTACTCGAAGGAGCGGTTCTGCACCAGCTCGGCGTACAGCCCGCCGTCGGCGGCGCGGTTGATGTCCTCGAAGAAGACGCCGTACATCGTGTCGGCGATCGCCGGACCGGTGGCGTCCGGGTCGACGGTGATCGCGTAGTCGGCGACGGGCTCGGCGTGCGCGGGGGCGGGCAGAAGGGCGGTGGCCGTCAGGAGGGCGGTCGCGGTGAGACCGGTTCTCCAGCGGTTGCGCGTGCGTGACATGGAAGCTCCGCGGCTCGGGAGGAGTTCTCGATGCGTTCGAGATGTCGGACATTGGTCAGCACTTCGAACGGCAAGATAGGGAGGGGGCGGAGACGCGTCAATGGTTCGCACAGGGGCGGACGGGAACGGACAGGACGGAGAGCGGCAGGGGATGGGCGAGTTCTGGCCAGTGGTGGATGTGCTGGGGTATCTCGCCGGGCGCTGGCGGGTGGAGCGGGATGTGCGGGATCTGGCGAGCGGGGATGCAGGGCGCTTCGACGGCACGACGGAATTCGGCCATCTCGTCGAGCCCGGAGACGGGCTGCTGCACCGGGAGTCCGGCGTCTTCGTCTGGCGGGGCGTCGCCCGGCCCGCCGAGCGGACGCTGCGCTTTCTGCCGGGCCCGGCGCCCGGGACGGCCGACGTGCGGTTCGCGGACGGGCGGCCGTTCCACGACCTGGACCTCACCTCGGGGCGGCACGTCGCCGACCATCCCTGCGCGGCCGACCTCTACCGGGGCGAGTTCACCGTCCGGGACGCGGATCGCTGGCGCTCGGTGTGGCGGGTGCGCGGCCCGGCGAAGGACCTGGTGCTGACGACCGGCTACACGCGCGTGGACTGAGCGAACCCCGCGTCGAAGCGGAGGTTCCAGCGTCCGGCGCGGCCGGTGACCGTGGTCGTGGACAGCGGGCGGACGTCGAGGTTCCAGTAGGTGGCGGGCGGCGCCTTCAGGGCGTAGACCAGGGCCGCGCGGATCACCGCGGGCTCGGCCACGGCGACGATCCAGCCGGCGTCGCCGTCGAGCGGCCGCGTGTCGAGCCAGCCGCCGACCCGGCCGATGAACGCCAGCAGCGACTCACCGCCGTGCGGCGTCGAGCGCGGGTCGGCGAGCCAGGCGTCCACCGCCTCGGGCTCGCGCGCCATCGCCTCGCCCAGGGTCAGCCCGCGCCACCGGCCCATGTCGCAGTCGCGCAGGGCGAGCTGGACCAGCGGCGCGTACCCGAGGGCGTCGCCGGTCGCGCGGCTGCGGGGCGTGGGCGAGCAGTAGCGCAGCTCGGCCGCCGCGAGCGGCAGAAGAGCCCGGGCGGCGAGCTGCACCTCGTCCCAGCCGGCCTGGTCCAGCGGCCGGTCGTCCTGGAAGCGCTCCGCAAGCAGCGGGGAACTGCGGGCGGCGGCGACGAACGTGACCCCAAGTGCCATGCGGGGATCGTGGGCCCGGAAAGAGCACAGGTCAAGGGGTGTTACCCGGGGGTTACTCAGGGTCGCCGGACTTCACCGGCCGGCCTCCTGATCGAAGACCAGGGCCATCCAGTGTTCGGGGTGATCGAGGGGCGCGAACCCGATCTTCTCGTACACCCCGTGGGCGTCGTGCGTGGCCAGCATGAGCCGCTTGAGCCCGTACTGCCGCAGGTGCTCGCGCACGGCGGTGACCATGGCCGTGCCGATGCCCTTGCCGCGCACGCCCGGATCGACGTAGACGTCGCACAGCCAGGCGAAGGTGGCACGGTCCGTGACGACGCGGGCGTACGCCACCTGCTCGCCCGTCGCGGTGTCGTACACCCCGAAGTTGAGCGAGCCCTCGATGGCCCGGTCCTGCTTCTCGCGCGTGCGCCCCAGCGCCCAGTAGGCGCCGCCCGACAGCCAGCGGTGCACCCGCCCGGCGTCGATCCGGCCGGCGTCCGCCGATATCTCGTATCCCTCGGCAAGCTCGGTCATGGGGGCAGGCTAGGGGGTGACGTCGCCCTCCCGGCCGAGAGGGCCGCGGCGCCTGCCGCGAAGCCCCGGCCGGAAGGGGTCACCGCGCCTCCTCCGGAGTCCCGCCCAGGCGAAGCGCGGTGCCTCGCAACCCCCGCCGGAGGGACCACCGCACCCCTTCACAGCCCTCACCGGAAGCGCCACCGCACCACCCCGCCTCGGCGGCCCGGCCAGGAAGGCGCACGCACCCCTCCGGAGCCGGCCCGGAGGGCTCACGGCATCTCCTCCGGAGTCCGGCCCGGAGGGCTCACCGACCCCCGCACCCCCACCGGAACGGCTCACAGCACCTCGTCGCAGGCCGCCCTGAGTCGGCGCACCCCCTCGGTGATCTCCCCCGCCCCCGCGACGGCCGCGAAGCTCAGCCGGACGTGTCCGGCCGGGGGCTCGGCGCTGAAGTACGGCCGGCCCGGGGCGAGCGCGACGCCCGCGCGCAGGGCCGCCGCGGTCAGCGCCGGCTCGTCGGCTCCGTCGGGCAGCCGCAGCCACAGGTGATAGCCGCCGGACGGAACGTGCGGCAGGGCCAGTTCGGGCAGCCGCAGCCGCAGCGCGGCCGTCATCGCCTCGCGCCGCGCCCTCAGCTCCGCGGCGATGGCCCGCAGATGCCGCGGCCACGCCGGCGAGCCCACCAGTTCCAGCGCCGCCTCCTGGAGCGGCCGGGGCACGAAGAAGGTGTCGACGACCTGGATGGCCCGCAGCCGCTCCAGCACCGGCCCGCGCGCGGCGAGGGCGCTGACCCGGAAGCTTGGCGAGGCGGCCTTGGTGAGCGAGCCGACGTGCACCACGACGCCGTCGGGGTCGTCGGCGGCGAGCGGACGCGGCAACGGCGGCGCGTCCTCGTGCACGAGCCGCCGTACGAAGTCGTCCTCCACGACGAACGCGCCGGCCTCCCGCGCGATGCGCAGCACCTCACCGCGTCGCTCGGGGGCGAGCACCGCGCCGGTCGGGTTCTGGAACAGCGGCTGGCAGACGAAGACCCGGGCGCCGCTGGCGCGGAAGGCGTCGGCGAGCAGGTCGGGGCGCACCCCGTCCGGGTCGACCGGCACCGGGACCGGGCGAAGGCCCGCGGCGCGGGCGATGGCCAGCATGCCCGGGTAGGTGGGCGACTCGACCAGAACGGGCGCGCCGGGCGGGGCGAGCGCGCGCAGGGCGGTGGTCAGCGCGGACTGGCCGCCAGCGGCGATCAGGACCTCGGCGGCGGTGACGGTGTCGCCGATGCCGCGCGCGAACCACTCGCGCAGTTCCGGCAGCCCGTCCATGGGCGGTCTGCCCCAGGCGCCGGGGCGGCGGCCCGCACGGGAGAGGGCCGCGGCCATCGCCCGCTCCGGCTGCAGGGAGGGGTGCAGATAGCCGCCGTTGAACTCGATCACGCCGGGCGGCGGTGCGGCCAGTGAGGCGAGCACACCCGAGGCGTCCACCGAGCGCGGTACGTGTTCGCCGGCCGTGGCGGCGCTGAGGGCGACCTCCTGCCAGGAGGTGTCGCCGGTGGCGGGCCAACCGGTGCGGGGCCGGGCCCGGAAGGCGCCGGCGCCGGGCCGGGTCACGACCAGGCCCTCGGCGGCCAGTTGCGCGAGGGCGCGGGAGACCGTCACCGGGCTCACCCGGAACCGTTCGACCAGGGCGCGACTCGACGGCAGCTTTCCACCAGGAGAGTAGCGGTCGAGCTCTCTCCTCAGCTGGTTCACCAGATCGCTCACGCTGCTACGCTCTTGCATGAGAACACAGAGTAGCGCTACCGCACCGACCCGGATAGCGGTCGACGGTCCGCCGACGGCCGCGTTCGGCACCCTCCAGGCCGCCCTCGGCGTCGTCGCCTTCTCCCTCACCTTCCCCGCGACCGCCTGGGGCCTCGAAGGCTTCGGGCCCTGGTCGCTCGTCGCCGTGCGCAGCGTGCTCGCGGCGCTGATCGCGGGCGGCTGCCTGCTGGCCCTGCGCGTACCGCTACCCGCCCGGAGCCACTGGCCGGGCCTCGCGGTGGTCGCCCTGGGGGTGGTGTTCGGCTTCCCGCTGCTGACCACGCTCGCGCTGCGGACGTCGACCACCGCGCACGCCGCCGTCGTGGTCGGACTGCTGCCGCTGACGACCGCCCTGCTGTCCGCCCTGCGGGTCGGCGCCCGCCCCTCGCGCACGTTCTGGGCGGCTGCCCTCGCCGGGGCGGCGGCGGTGCTGGCGTTCACGGTGACGCAGAGCGGCGGCGCGGTGAGCACCGCCGACCTGTATCTCTTCGCCGCGCTGCTGGTGTGCGCGGCCGGCTACACCGAGGGCGGGCGGCTGGCCCGGGTGATGCCGGGCTGGCAGGTGATCGGCTGGGCGCTCGTGCTGTGCCTGCCGCTGTCGCTGCCCGCCGCCGCGGTGGCGCTGGCGTACGAGCCGGTCGCGCTGACCGCCCACAGCGTGACGGGGCTGCTGTGGGTCGCGGCGGGCTCGCAGTTCCTCGGTCTGGTCGTCTGGTACCGGGGCATGGCGGCCGTCGGCATCCCCAAGGCCAGCCAGTTGCAGTTGGCCCAGCCCCTGCTCACACTGGTGTGGTCGGTGCTGCTGCTGGGCGAGCACCTGACGGTGGCCGCCCCGCTGACGGCCGCGGCGGTGCTGGTGTGCATCGCCGTCACCCAGCGGGCGCGCGGCTGAGCGCAGTGCGGTCACCGATCCGCACACGCACACGGTGAGGAGGCCCCAGATGCACGCAAGCGTGGGCGACCAGCTTGTCCAGCACGGCAGGGTGGTCGGTCAGCACGACAAGGTCGGCGAGATCGTCGAGGTGATGGGCCGCGGGGGCACTCCGCCCTACCGCGTCCGCTTCCAGGACGGTCACGAGGGCGTGTGCTCGCCCGGCCCCGACACCGAGATCCGCCACCGGGAGACGACGACCGGGACGGGGCAGTACACGAGCGGGCCGTAGGCGGGGTGAACGGCCGGGCCCGGGAGGCGGTTCAGCTCGGGGCCGGCGCCGGCTGCCGGTAGTGGTCGGCGACGACCCGCGCCATCGCCCCGTACGGATCGGCCGCGACCTCCTTGGCGGCGAAGAAGACGTGCCCCTCCACCTCGGGGTGGCGGCGCGCGAGCGTCAGATGCCGGGACAGCTCCGCCGGGTCGTGCCAGCCCGCGGGCTGCGCCGGATCGCCCGCCCGGTACAGCGCCTCCCCGAGGTACAGGCGGGTCCCGGTGCCCCGGGCGACGGCGGCCCACCAGGGCAGCAGCACGGCGTAGTCGGCGGCGGCGTTGCCGACGTGCCAGTACAGCTGCGGGCAGACGTAGTCGATCCAGTTCTCCCGCACCCACTTCCTGGTGTCCGCGTACAGGTCGTCGTACGTCTGCAGGGCCCGGGTGTCGGAGCCCCGCGGGTCGGTGGAGGCGTTGCGCCAGACCCCGAAGGGGCTGATCCCGAAGCGGGCGGCGGGCCGGACCGCCCTGATGCCGGAGGCCACGGTCCGGATCAGCCGGTCGATGTTGTCCCGCCGCCAGTCGCCGCGGGTGGCGAAGGCCCCGCCGTGGGCGTCGTAGGCCTCGTCGTCGTCGAAGGTCTGGCCGGCGATCGGATACGGGTAGAAGTAGTCGTCGAAGTGGACGGCGTCGACCGGGTACGTGCGCACCGCGTCGAGGATCGCCTCCCGCACGAAGGCGCGGACCTCGGGCAGGCCGGGGTTGTAGTAGAGCTTGCCGCCGTACGGGACGGTCCACTCGGGGTGGAGGCGGGCCGGGTGGGTGGGGGTGAGCCGGGTCGGGTCGGTGTGCACGGCGACCCGCAGCGGATTGAACCAGGCGTGCAGCCGCAGCCCGCGCGCGTGCGCCTCGGCGACGGCGGTGCCCAGCGGATCCCAGCCCGGGTCCCCGCCCTGGGTGCCGGTGAGGTATTCCGACCAGGGCTCGTGCGGCGAGGGCCACAGCGCGTCGGCCGTCGGCCGCACCTGGAGGATCACCGTGTTCAGCCGCCGCCGCACCGCCGTGTCCAGGTGGGCGATCAGCTCGGCCCGCTGCCGGGCCGCGGTCAGCCCCGGCCGGGAGGGCCAGTCCCGGTTGGTCACGGTCGCCACCCACATGCCGCGCATCTCGGCCGCCGCCCGGGGCCGCCCGGGCCCGGCGGCGGACGCGCCACTCGCGGTCGTCACGGTCGACAGCGCGGCCAGCGCGAACGCCCGCCGGGTCATCCGTCCCATGCACACCCCCATACGCTCGGCATCCGCTCGGTCACGGATGGTTCGGGGACCCAGAATGCCCGACGCGACGCCGACGGAACCCCCGCGGAATGCCGACCCCCGCGATCGATCATCGATACTTGGGAGTAACGTGCTCGAACGGAGCAGGCACGAGCAGGCGCCGAAACCCGGCGGACCTGTCCGCGGATCAGCGAAGGGGACGATGTGACCGACATCCCAGCGGGAGACATCGAGCGCGTCGGAGTGGTGGGCTGCGGCCAGATGGGCGCGGGCATCGCCGAGGTGTGCGCCCGTGCCGGACTGGACGTCAAGGTCGCCGAGACCACCGGCGAGGCCCTGGAGATCGGCCGCACCCGGCTGTTCAACTCCTTGGCCAAGGCCGCCGAGCGCGGCAAGATCAGCGAGGCCGAGCGGGACGCGACGCAGGCCCGGCTGAGCTTCACCACCGACCTCGGCGAGTTCGCCGACCGCGATCTGGTGATCGAGGCCGTGGTCGAGAACGAGCAGGTCAAGACCGAGATCTTCCAGGTGCTCGACCAGGTCGTGACGCGCCCGGACGCGATCCTCGCCTCCAACACCTCCTCCATCCCGCTGGTGAAGCTGGCGGTCGCCACCTCGCGCCCCGACCGGGTCATCGGCATCCACTTCTTCAACCCGGCCCCGGTGCAGAAGCTCGTCGAGCTGATCCCGGCGCTGACCACCTCGGAGGGCACGCTCGCACGGGCGCAGCTGTTCACCGAGAAGATCCTCGGCAAGCACGCCATCCGCGCCCAGGACCGCTCCGGCTTCGTGGTCAACGCGCTGCTGATCCCCTACCTCCTCTCCGCGATCCGGATGTTCGAGACGGGCATCGCCAGCCGCGAGGACATCGACAACGGCATGGAGCTGGGCTGCGCCCACCCGATGGGCCCGCTGAAGCTGTCCGACCTGATCGGCCTGGACACCGTCGCCTCCGTCGCGCAGAGCATGTACGACGAATTCAAGGAGCCGCTGTACGCCGCTCCCCCGCTGCTGCAGCGGATGGTGGACGCGGGGCGGCTGGGGCGCAAGAGCGGGTCGGGGTTCTACACGTACGGCTGACAGCCGATCACATGGCCGATTACTGACCGTCAGATTCCGGCCGGACAGGGCCCGGCGCCGGAAACGGCGCCGGGCCCGCCGCTTTCACTCCCCGTGTGCGCTCCGGGCCCGCATATGCCCTTCGCACACGCTCCCCGCGCACCCACCAGGGCGGTTGACTCATCATGCCCATGCAAGCAGTTGAGCCGAGCACGGAAAGGAGCGGTCAGTGACCGCCGAGCCCGAGCACACCGTCGCCCTGGGAGAACTCGCAGAGTTACGTCGCCGCCTCGATGTGGCGTACGCGCGCGTCGAGGGCGGGCTGGCGCTGCTCTCCCATCGCACCGAGGAGACCGCCAAGGAACTGGACGAGCTGAACGCGCGGCTGACCGCGCTGGAGCACGCCCGCTGGCCGCTGCCGTCGCTGGCGGCTCTCACCGCCGTGGGCGCGCTGATCGTGGCGGTGTGGCAGGCGCTGGGCCGGTGACGTGCCGGGGCGGGACGTCCTGGCCGAGCCGGAGATGGTGCAGCAGGAGCAGGGCGGCGGCCATGTTGGCGGCCGGGACCTCGCCGCGGGCCACCAGGTCGGGGACCACCTTGAGGGGGACCCACTCCCGGCGGTCCGACTCGAAGGCGTCCACGGGGTGTCCGGTGTACTCGCCCTCCTCGGCCCAGTAGATGTGGTGGCGGGCGTCGGTGAGGCCGTTGGACGGTTCCACGCTCATCAGATGACGCAGGGGCCCCGGTCGCCAGCCGGTCTCCTCCTCCAGCTCCCGGGCGGCGGCGACGGCGACGTCCTCGCCGTCCTCCACCACGCCGGCGGCTAACTCCCAGCCCCAGCTGTCGGTGATGAAGCGGTGCCGCCACAGGAGCAGCACCTCGTTGGCCTCGTTCACCACCGTGGCCACGGCGACGGGCCGCAGCCTGATCAGGAAGTGGTCCAGGCGCCGGCCGTCCGGGAGCGCCACGTCTGCGAGATTGACGCTGAACCAGCGGTTTTCATACACAGTTTGTTCGTTCCGTTTCGTCCACTGCACGGTTCTGCCACCTTCCGACGGGTAAGGGGCAATATCGCAGCAGGGGCAGTCCGGCAGCAGACGTGGACGGGCGGTCACAGGGGCACGCGCAGCGCTCCGTCGATGAGTTCGGCGGCCTCGGCGGTGCCCGCGCCGCCGCTGCGCACCAGGTTCTCGCGGACCGCCCGGAGTCTGTCCCGCATCCGCTGCGACTCCATCCCGCGGGCCTGCTCGGCCATCTGGACGGCGATGACCACGGCCTTGTCGGCGTTGCCCCGGCGCAGTTCCACGGTGCTGAGCATGGCGAGCCGGTGCACCCGGCCGCGGTCGTGCGCCGGGTTGTCCACGGCCGCCTCGGCATGCTCCCTTGCGGCGGCCAGCTCGCCGAGGCTCAGCAGCGCCTCCGCCACCTGGACGTTGACGAGGCCGGGCTGCACATAGCCGGTCTCGTCGGGTTCGTGTCCGCGCCGGATGCGCTCGGCGGCCTGCTCGGCCCGGCGGATGCAGGACAGCGCGCTCGTGCCGTCGCCGAGGTGGGCGTACGCCTTGGCCTGCATCGCGTACAGGTCGGAGGCGAGGGCGGGGGTGATGTGGCGGCAGGCGGTGCGCAGCGCGGCCTCGGCGAAGGCGACGGCCTGCCGGTACTCCCGCATGAACAGGGACTGGTTGACCAGCAGGGCGATCACGTACGCGCCGAGCCCCCGGTCGCCGCTGGCCTTGGCCAGGCGCAGGGCCTGGTGGAAGTAGCGCTGGGCGAGGCCGTGCGCGTCGGAGTCGTAGGCGCAGATGCCGGCGATGGCCACCAGGCCGCCGGTGGCGCGGTGCAGCTGGCGGCCGGTGGCGTCGGTGTAGCCGCCGCGCAGCAGGGGAGCGGCCTCGGCGTTGAGGAAGCCGACGATCCGGGAGCGGGTCGCCACGCCGCCTGCCTTGCGGTACAGCTGCTCGTAGTGGGCGCGGGCAGCGCGCAGCATGTCCAGGTCGGCCGGGGTGACCCGGTGCCGGCCGCCGCGGGAGACGTCCACGTCCTCGGGCGGGTTCTCCCACTCCCACACCGGCATCACGGCGGGCGTGCCGGTGACGGCGGGGGCGCCGAGGAGGTGCGGCCGCTGCTGTTCGTCGGAGCGCCACAGGGCGGTGGCCCGCTCCACGAAACCGGACAGGGAGGTGGGGGCGGCGCCGCCGGGTTCGCCGGGGACGCCGAGGCCGATGTCGTCCAGGGTGACGGACCGGTGCAGCCGGGCGGCGAGCACCTCGCAGATCAGATCGGGGACCTGGCCACGCGGGCGCTGGCCCTTCAGCCAGCGGGCCACGGCGGTGTGTTCGTAGCGCAGAGCGAGTCCGCGCGCCCGACCGGCCTGGTTCACGTGCGCCGCGAGCCCGGCGTGCGAGACTCCCGCCTCGTCCAGGATCGCGTCGAGCAGGGTGTTGGGCTGCATGGTGAGGGCCCCCTGGTGACTCGGGTGCCCGACAGCGTAGTGCGTCCGGATTCACACGGGGTGTGAACGGAATGCCCGCATCCGTACCGTGCGCGCACTGTCGCGGACCGTGACCGGCCGGTTGACTGGAGTACCTCGCAAGAGGCCGGCGGGCCGCCGGCTCCCCCTCGTACAGACGGCGGCCCCCACCAGGTCCACCCGCCCCGCCGCCTGCCCGACACTCCGTGGCGGGGCGGGTGGCGAGCCGGCCGGGACGCCCGTCAGGGGCGCGCGAGAGACGCGATCGGCCGGCCGCTGTCCGCGGCCGGCCGATGCGCGCACTCCTGCGGCGGTCAGCCCCGCAGCGCCGCCCCGGTCCGCTCGGCGGCCAGGGCCACGGCCGCGTCACGGGCGGCCGACGCCTCGTCGACCGTCAGCGTCCGGTCCCCGGCGCGGAAGCGCAGCGCGTACGCCAGCGACTTCCTGCCCTCGCCCAGCTGCTGCGCGTTCTCGTACACGTCGAACAGGCGGATGGACTCCAGCAGTTCGCCCGCGCCCTCGCGCAGCGCCGCCTCGACCTGCGCGGCCGGCACCGGACGGTCCACGACGAGCGCGACGTCCTGCGTGGCCACCGGGAAGCCGGAGATGCGCGGCGCCTGCGGAGTGTCGTCGCCGGCCCGCCCCACGGCGTCCAGGTCCAGCTCCATCGCGCAGGTGCGCTCGGGCAGGCCCAGCGCCTTCAGCACGCGCGGGTGCAGCTCGCCGGCGTGGCCCACGACCCGCTCGGCGCCGTCGGCGACGACCGCCAGCTCGGCGCAGCGGCCCGGGTGCCAGGGCCCGTAGCGGCCCTTGCGGACGACGAGTTCGGCGCCCGCCTCCCGGGCGACCGTGCGGGCCGCCTCGACGGCGTCGGCCCAGTCGCCGGGACGGCCCGGGCCCCACCAGCCGGCCTGCTCGCGGGCGCCCGCGAGGACGACGGCGACATGGCGCGGCTGCTCGGGCAGCGCGGCGTCGAGGCGGGCGATCTCCTCGTCGGTCGGACGCCGGTCCACCGGCAGCTGCACCGCGGCGACCTGCTCGGCGCGCGGCCGGAAGACCAGGCCGGTCTCGAACAGCGCCAGGTCGTGCGAGCCCCGCCCGTCATTGCGCCGCAGCGCGCCGAGCAGACCCGGCAGCAGCGACGTGCGCAGCACGGGCTCCTCGTCGTTGAGCGGGTTGACCAGCTTGACCACCCGGCGGGCCGGGTCGTCGGCGTCGAGGCCGAGCTGGTCGAAGACCTGCTCGGCGACGAACGGGTAGTTCGGCGCCTCGACGTAGCCGGCTCCGGCCAGTGCCCGGCCGACCCGGCGGTGCAGCCGCTGCCGGCGGGTCAGACCGCGGCCGGCGGGGGGCTTGGGCAGCGTGGAGGGCAGGTTCTCGTAGCCCTCCAGCCGGATGACCTCCTCGGCGAGGTCGTTCGGCTCCATGAGGTCGGGCCGCCAGGAGGGGACGGTGACGGTCAGCTCGTCCGACCCCTGGACGTCGCAGCCGATCTCCTGGAGCCGGCGTACGACGGTCTCGCGGCCGTAGGTGATGCCGGCGACCTTGTCGGGGTGGTCGGCCGGGACGGTGATGGTGTGCGGCGCGGAGGGCGCGACGACCTCGGTGACGCCCGCCTCGGCGGTGCCGCCGGCGAGCAGCACGAGCAGGTCGACGGTGCGCTGCGCCGCGGCGGAGGCGGCCTGCGGGTCGACGCCGCGCTCGTAGCGGCGGGACGCCTCGGACGACAGCTTGTGCCGGCGTGCCGTGCGGGCGATGGACACGGCGTCGAAGTGCGCGGCCTCGATGACGACGTCGGTGGTGCCGCCCTCGGCGTCGTGGTCGGCGATCTCGGTGTTGGCGCCGCCCATGACGCCCGCGAGCCCGATGGGTCCGCGCTCGTCGGTGATGACCAGGTCCTCGGCGTGCAGCGTGCGCGTCACGCCGTCCAGGGTGGTGAGCTTCTCGCCCTCCTCGGCCCGGCGCACGCCGATCGCGCCCTGGACGAGGGAGCGGTCGTAGGCGTGCAGGGGCTGTCCCAGCTCCATCATCACGTAGTTGGTGACGTCGACGGCGAGGGAGATCGGGCGCATGCCGACCTTCTGGAGCCGGCGCTGGAGCCAGATCGGGGAGCGGGCCTCGGGGCGCAGTCCGCTGACCGTGCGGGCGGTGAAGCGGTCGCAGGCGAGCGGCTCGGAGACCTCGACGGGGTAGCCGTGGGCGTTGGGCGCGGGCACGTCGAGCAGGGCCGGGTCGCGCAGCGGCAGGCCGTAGGCGATGGCGGTCTCGCGGGCGACGCCGCGGATGGACAGGCAGTCGCCGCGGTTGGCGGTGACGGCGATGTCGAGGACCTCGTCGACCAGTTCGAGCAGTTCGACGGCGTCCCGGCCGACCTCGGTCTCGGGCGGCAGCACGATGATGCCCTTGCTGCCGTCGTCGCCCATGCCCAGCTCGTCGCTGGAGCAGATCATGCCGTGCGAGACCTTGCCGTAGGTCTTGCGGGCGGCGATGGCGAAGCCGCCGGGGAGTTCGGCGCCCGGCAGGACGACGACGACCTTGTCGCCGACGGAAAAGTTGCGGGCGCCGCAGACGATCTCCTGCGGCTCGCCGGTGCCGTTGGCGGTGCCGACGTCGACCGTGCAGAAGCGGATCGGCTTCTTGAAGCCCTCCAGCTCCTCGATGGTCAGCACCTGGCCGACGACCAGGGGGCCCTTGAGGTCGGCGCCGAGCTGTTCGACGGTCTCGACCTCCAGGCCGGCCGAAATGAGTTTGGCCTGGACGTCACGGCCGGTTTCGGTCGCCGGCAGGTCGACGTACTCCCGCAGCCAGGAAAGCGGGACCCGCATCAGATCTCCATCCCGAAGGGCCGGGTGAACCGGACGTCACCCTCGACCATGTCTCGCATGTCATCGACGTTGTGGCGGAACATCAGCATCCGCTCGATGCCGAACCCGAAGGCGAAGCCGCTGTACTTCTCCGGGTCGACTCCGCAGGCGCGCAGCACGCGCGGGTTGACCATGCCGCAGCCGCCGAGCTCGATCCAGCCCTCGGAGGAGCAGGTGCGGCAGGGCCGGTCCGGGTTGCCGACGGACTCGCCGCGGCAGACGTAGCAGACCATGTCCATCTCGGCGGACGGCTCGGTGAAGGGGAAGAAGTTGGGCCGCAGCCGGGTCTTCATGTCCTCGCCGAACAGGGACTGGACCATGTGGTCCAGGGTGCCCTTGAGGTCCGCCATGGTCAGGCCCTCGTCGATGGCGAGCAGCTCGACCTGGTGGAAGACCGGGGTGTGGGTGGCGTCCAGCTCGTCGGTGCGGTAGACGCGGCCGGGGCAGATCACGTAGACCGGCAGCTCGCGTCCGAGCAGGGAGCGGATCTGGACGGGCGAGGTGTGGGTGCGCAGCACCACGCCGGAGTCGCCGCCGCCGTCGGGACCCTGCACGAAGAAGGTGTCGGCCTCGCCGCGGGCGGGGTGGTCGGGGCCGATGTTGAGGGCGTCGAAGTTGAACCACTCGGCCTCGGCCTCGGGGCCCTCGGCGACCTCGTAGCCCATGGCGACGAAGACGTCCTCGATGCGCTCGGAGAGCGTGGTCAGCGGGTGGCGGGCGCCGGCCGGCACACGGTCGTACGGCAGGGTGACGTCCACGTCCTCCTCGACCAGTACCCGGGCGTCCCGCTCGGCCTCCAGCTCCGCCTGGCGGGCCGCGAGGGCCTTGTTGACGGCGCCCCGGGCCTGGCCGACGCGCTTGCCGGCGTCCGCCTTGGCGTGCGGGGGCAGGGCGCCGATCTCGCGGTTGGCCAGTGCCAGCGGTGAGGCGCCGCCGGTGTGGGCGACCTTCGCCTCCTGGAGCGCGTCGAGGGAGTCCGCGGCGGCGAAGGCGGCGAGCGCCTCGTCCCGCATGCGCTCGATCTCTTCCGGTTTCAACGCCTCGACCTCGACAGGGTCGTACGACTTATTCGGTGCCGACATCTCTTCCCGTGCTTCCGATTGGCTGGCTGAAGGTCCCCGTCAGCGACTCAGGAGGCCGTTTCACGGGACGCAAAGGTGCCAAAGGCCGAGTCTAACGGGGTGGGGCTGGACGAATGCGCCCGTGGCCGTCAGGCGAGATACGCCGGAGCGGCCACGGGCAACGTAAATCGGAACTCGGCGCCGCCGCCGGGGGCGCGGCCGACCGTGATGGTGCCGCCGTGCGCCTCGACGATGCCCTTGACGATGTACAGCCCGAGGCCGGTGCCGCCGCGCTTGCTGCCCCGCCAGAAGCGGGTGAAGACGCGGTTCATGGACTCCTCCGGGATGCCGGCGCCCTCGTCGCTCACGGTGACCGACGTCGCGGCGTCCTCCCCTTCGCGGGGGGACGGGGCGGGCGTGACGTCAATGGTGACGGTTCCCTCGCCGTGCCGCACCGCATTTTCGATGAGGTTGCTGAGCACCTGGTCGATCTTGTCGGGGTCGGCCCACAGGGCGGGCAGGGGCTGCTGGATGCGCAGCAGGAACCGGTCGGCGGGCAGCCCGGCGGCGACGTAGGCCTGGATGTGGCGGCCGACGGCGGCGCCGATGTCGACGGGCTGGCGGCGCACCTCCAGGCGTCCGGAGTCGATGCGGGAGATGTCGAGCAGTTCGGCGATGAGCCGGGTGACCCGGTCGGCGTCGGCGTCGACCGTCTCCAGCATCAGCCGCTTCTGGTCGTCGGTGAACCGCTCCCACTTGGCGAGCAGGGTGGCGGTGAAGCCCTTGACGGAGGTGAGCGGGGAGCGCAGTTCGTGGGCGACGGTGGCGATCAGCTCGGCGTGGCTGCGCTCGGTGCGGCGGCGGGCCTCGGTGTCGCGCAGGCAGACGACGACGCGGGTCACCGGGCCGAGGGGGGCCGTGCGGATGTAGCGCGCGGAGACCAGCACCTCCCGGCCGCCGGGCAGCAGGAGGTTGCGCTCGGGCTGGCGGGTGCGGGTGGCGAGGCCGCCGTAGGGGTCGGTCAGCTGCCACCAGCGTCGGCCCTCCAGGTCCTCCAGGGGGAGCGCGGTGTCCAGCGGCTGTCCGAGGGCGCGGGCCGCGGGGACGGCGGTGATCCGCTCGGCGGCGGCGTTGAAGCGGACGACGCGGCCGTGCTCGTCGGCGACGACCAGCCCGTCGGGGAGGTCGTCCGGGTCGATGCCGGGCGCGGCGGATTCGCCGGTGCGGGGCGCGGGCGGACGCCGTACGTCCGGGCCTCCCGGTGCGCTGCTGGTGCCGACGCTCATCCCCGTGTCCCACCTCTCAGATGGCATGGGGGTACCCCCTGCTCAGACCGGTCCGAGAGCTCGGGGGCGTTTCCCCCGGGCTGGTCACCCTACTAGCTCTCGGTGACGGAGCGGCAGCCCGTGGCGGCGCGCTGTGCGCGGGCCGAGGCGTACAGACATACGGCCGCGGCGGTCGCGAGGTTCAGGCTCTCGGCCCTGCCGTGGATGGGGACGCGGACCACGGCGTCGGCGAGGGCGCGCGTCCCCTCGGGGAGCCCCCAGGCCTCGTTGCCGAAGACCCAGGCGGTGGGGCCGCCCATGGCGCCCTTGTCCAGCTCCTCGTCGAGATCGCGCTCCCCCGCGCCGTCGGCGGCGAGGATCCGCACGCCCGCCCTCCTGAGCCCGGCCACGGCGTGTTCGACGGGGACGCCGACGGCGACGGGCAGGTGGAAGAGGGAGCCGACGGAGGCGCGCACGGCCTTGGGGTTGTACAGGTCGACGGAGGCGTCGGTGAGGACGACGGCCTCGGCGCCGGCGGCGTCGGCGCAGCGCAGCACGGTGCCGGCGTTGCCGGGGTCGCGCACGTGGGCGAGGACGGCGACCAGCCTGGGCCGGGCGGCGAGGACGTCCTCGAAGGGCGTGTCCAGGAACCGGCAGACCCCGACCAGGCCCTGCGGGGTGACGGTGGTGGAGATGTCGGCGATGACCTGCTCGTCGGCCAGGTGGACGCGGGCGCCGGCGGCGCGTGCCGCGCCGATGACGTCGGCGTGCCGCTCGGCGGCCTCGACGGTGACGAACAGCTCCACGAGCGTGTCCGCGTGCCCGGCGGCCTCCCGTACGGCCTGCGGCCCCTCGGCGAGGAACAGCCGCTCCTTCCCCCGGAAGTTCCGCCGGGCCAGCCGGCGCGCGGCGGACACCCGGGGGGAACGGGGAGAGATCAGCTCGGGGAGGGCGGGGGGCATGCGATCCTTCACCTTCACAAGTAACTCGACGGCTGGTGCGGCGCGCCCCTCAGGGCGCGGGGCTGTATCCATGTACGGCTCCGCCGCGTGGGCGCGACCAGTCACAACCGGCCCCGCGGCCGAGAGACGACAGTGGCGGACGGCAACGACAGGACCCGCAGGCTTCGTACCTGCGGGTCCCGTTACGTCGGCTCAGCAGCCCGTGCGGCGTCACGCGGCCTTCGGCGCGTTGACGTCGCTCGGCAGCGCCTTCTTGGCGACCTCGATCAGCGCGGCGAACGCGCCGGCGTCGTTGACGGCCAGCTCGGCCAGGATCTTGCGGTCCACCTCGACGTTGGCGGCCTTCAGACCCTGGATGAAGCGGTTGTAGGTCATGCCGTTGGCGCGGGCAGCGGCGTTGATGCGCTGGATCCACAGCTGACGGAAGTCGCCCTTGCGCTTCTTGCGGTCGTTGTAGTTGTAGACCAGCGAGTGGGTGACCTGCTCCTTGGCCTTGCGGTACAGGCGCGAACGCTGACCGCGGTAGCCGGAGGCCTGCTCGAGGATCGCCCGGCGCTTCTTGTGGGCGTTGACTGCCCGCTTGACGCGTGCCACTTGTTAACTCCTTGTAGCGGGGCCGTGGGTGTCCTCACACGGCCCGAAATCGATTGGGTCCCGGTCGAAGATCAGGCGCGGCGTACGCGCCCGACGTCACTTGCCGAGAAGCTTCTTGATCTTCGCGGCGTCGCCCGGGGCCATCTCGGCGTTGCCGGTGAGGCGACGCGTCACGCGGGACGACTTGTGCTCGAGCAGGTGGCGCTTGCCGGCGCGCTCACGGAGCACCTTGCCGGAGCCGGTGATCTTGAAGCGCTTGCTGGCACCGCTGTGCGACTTGTTCTTCGGCATAGCGCCGTTCTCTCCTCGTCAGTGGCGCTCCGGTGCCCGGTCGCGAGAACCGGGCACAGGTGGAGCGTCGCTCTTGTTTCGGATACTGCCTGGGACGGGTGTGTCCCCGGGGTCACGCCTCGGCGGAAGCCTCGGCGGAAGCCTCGGCAGGCGCGTCGGCGTTCACGGCGTCCGTGTCCGCGGCGTTCTGCGAGCGGCCGGGGTTGGCCTTCGCCTCCGCCTTGCGGGCTTCCTGCGCCTGGCGAGCCTCGGCCATCGCCTCGGTCTTCTTCTTGTGCGGACCGAGAACCATGATCATGTTGCGGCCGTCCTGCTTCGGGTTCGACTCCACGAAACCGAGGTCCTGGACGTCCTCCGCGAGACGCTGCAGCAGCCGGTAGCCCAGCTCGGGCCGGGACTGCTCGCGACCACGGAACATGATCGTGATCTTGACCTTGTCGCCCTGCTTGAGGAACCGGACGACGTGACCCTTCTTGGTGTCATAGTCGTGCGGGTCGATCTTCGGCCGGAGCTTCATCTCCTTGATGACCGTGTGCGCCTGGTTCTTGCGCGCCTCACGGGCCTTCATGGCCGACTCGTACTTGAACTTCCCGTAGTCCATGAGCTTGCACACGGGCGGACGGGCGTTCGCCGCGACCTCGACCAGGTCCAGGTCGTACTCCTGCGCAAGCTCCAGTGCCTTGGCGAGTGGGACGATGCCCACCTGCTCGCCACTGGGACCGACAAGTCGCACCTCGGGAACGCGAATCCGGTCGTTGATGCGGGGCTCGGCGCTGATGGATCCTCCTCGGTAGCACCACGCGACGGTCTGGCGGACAGCCGCGTAACGTCTGTGTTCGTTAGACCTAACCGCGCCGAGACACGAAAAATGCCCCGGACGATCACAGGCGGGGCTCCTCGAACTACCGGAGCACCGCCGCGGGGATCGCGGGGCGCACTTTCGGGCGGATGGCCGCCACAAGGGACGGCACCGCCTGACCGGTGACCCGCCGCCCGGTGGGCGGTCGGGTGGGAGTTCGAAAGCCTCCACTTGTAGGTCGGGCTCGCGGGCCGTGAGGCATACGTGTCCGACCGGTCGTTACACAAGGTTAGCAGCTCGGCCAGGCGAGGGCTAACCGAGGCTGACTGGGGACCGGCGCCGCGGTGCCCCTATCGTGTCCGGCATGAGTGACTCCTCAGCCGACACGCCCGATTTCAACGAGATGACCCGCGACATCGCCGAGGTGCCCGCGGTCGAGGTGATCGTGACGGTCGCCGTCAATCTGATGAGCGCCGCCGCGGTGAAGCTCGGTCTCACCGAGGAGGGCGAGAAGCACAAGGACCTGGACGAGGCCCGCAAGCTGATCCACGCCCTCGCCGGTCTGATGGACGGGAGCGCGACCGAGATCAGCTCGTTCCACGCGGCGCCGCTGCGGGACGGCCTGAAGTCCCTGCAGCTGGCGTTCCGCGAGGCCTCCGTCGTCCCGGACGAGCCGGGGCAGGGGCCGGGCGAGAAGTACACCGGCCCGGTCTACGGCTGACGGGCCGGCGCCCGCTCACGACGACTTCACGTACAGGGGCTCGCCCGGAGGCGTGGTCCCGGCCGGCAGCAGTGCCAGGTCGAGGCCGCGCACCAGGCGGGCCCTGAGCGTTTCGTCGGCGGCGATGCGCCGGGCCACCGAGCGGGCGGCGTCGGCGGGGCTCGCGGCCGGGTCGAGGACGAGGGCGAGGGTGCCGTCGGCCTGTCCGGGGCCGAGGTGGGCGCGGACGACGCCGGGCTCGGCGGCCACCGCGGCCCGGACCGCCGCGAGCACCGCGGGGTCGGCGAGCGGATCGACCGTGGTCCGTCCCTCGGCGAGCGCCCGCAGGGCGGCCCCGGTCAGCTCGAACGGCACCGGCCCGGCCAGGTCCAGGACGACGGTGTCCGCCTTCTCGTGCGCCGCCGCGCGCAGCGCCTGGTGCAGCGGTACGGCCACGGGGCGGGCCCGCGGGTCCCAGCGGGCCAGCGACGCGGTGGAGGTGAAGGCGGGCAGCGCGGTCCGGCCGCCGGCTCTGAGGGTGGGGACGGCCATGTCGCTGGTCTTCTCGCGGCGCAGACCCTTCTCGTCCTCCTCCACCTCGCCGAGCACGGCGACGACGGGCACGAGCAGCCGGGCGCCCTCCAGCGCGCGCAGCACCGGCTCGACGGCGGTCCGGTCCTCGGCCCAGGCCGCGAGGGCGGCGCTCAGCGCGGGGTCGGCACGGCCGTCGTCGTCGGCGTAGCCCGGATCGGGGATGTTCTTGTTCGCCACGTCCCCGACCCTATCGGGGGCGGACGCGCGCGCCGGGGCCGGGCGGGTGGCGGTCCGGGCGTCAGAAGGCGTCGTACGCGCGCCGGCCCCGCCACAGCACGACGGCCGCGACCAGCAGGACCCCGCCGACGCTGCCCGCCAGGGGGGCCGCCCAGCCGGTGGCGTCGTCGGCGCGGTCGGGGGCCTCGGGGCCGGGGCCGAAGTACTCGTCGCCGTACGCCGCCGACCGCAGGCCCTGCGGCTTCAGGCCGGCCGCCCTCTCGATGGCGGCGGCCGGGTCGACGAAGCCGAAGCCGCGGGAGTCGTCGCGGCCGTCGGCCGGGGCGTTGCGGGCGGTGTCCTGGAGGAGCCGCTTGATCTGGGCCGGGGTCAGGCCCGGGTGGGCGGCCTTCACCAGGGCGACGGCGCCGGAGACGAAGGCGGCGGCGGCGCTGGTGCCCCAGCCCTCGTAGTACTTGCCGTCCGGGTCGGCGATGACGACGTCGACGCCGGGGGCGCTGACCGTGGCGTACCAGCGGCGGGTGGAGAAGGAGGCGCGGGTGCCGTAGCGGTCGACGGCGGTCGCGGCGATCACGCCGGGATAGGCGGCCGGGTAGGAGATGTGGTCGCCCTTCTCGCCGCCGTTGCCCGCGGAGGCGACGACGACGGCGCCCTTGCGCAGCGCGTACTGGACGGCCTCGTCCTCGGCGGGTTCGGGGTGGGCGGAGGCGGAGTCGTCGCCGAGGGAGAGGTTGATGACGTCGGCGCCCTGGTCGGCGGCCCAGCGGATGCCGTCGGCGAGCGCGTTGCCGCGGGTCTTGCGGGCCTTGGCGCGGGAGGGGTCGCCGTCCTCCAGGATCACCCGGACCGGGAGGATCCTCGCCTCGGGGGCGATGCCCATGACGCCGTCGGCGTTGCCGGCGCCGTGTCCGTGGCCGGCGATGATCCCGGCCATGGCGGTGCCGTGCCGGGCCCAGGCACGGTCGCCGCGGCGCGCTCCGAAGCCGACCATGTCCTTGGTGGGCAGGACGTTGCCGGCGAGGTCGGGGTGCCGGTCGTCCACGCCGGTGTCGAGGACGGCGACGGTGATGCCGGCGCCCCTGGTGGTCCGCCAGGCCTGGTCGGTGTGCATGGCCTCCAGGGACCACTGCTGGGCGCGGATGCCGTCGGCGTGGGCGGCGGTGGGCGGGACGAGGGCGAGGGAGGCGGCGAGCAGCCCGCTGAGCAGGGCGGCCCTCCGGGTCGTCGTGCGGCTCGGGCTCATGAGGGCTGCTCCGTGGCCGAGGTGATGTTCCTGCGCAGGCTGCGCTCCACCCGGTCGGCGAGGCCCTTGGCCTCGTGGCCGAGGCCCGCCTGGGCGGGGGCGGTGGTGGCGCCGGAGCGCATGGCCTCGGCGGCGGGCTGGGGGGCGTCGACGCGGCGGCCGTCGGCCCAGCCGGAGACGGCGTAGACGACGACGGGGGCCTCGGTGAGGACGGAGACCGTCCAGGAGGCGCGCTGGTCGTCGCCGAACGCGGCGGCCGGGGTGCCCTTCGCCGCGTACGGGCGGGGCATCAGGTCGGTGCGGCGGGCGAGGCCCTCGCGTTCGAACCGCCGGTCCAGCGAGCGCATCGCGGCGGCGTCGGCCTTGGTGAAGAGCAGGCCGACGGTGGTGACGTGGCTGCGGGTGGCGTCGGTGTAGGTGGCGCGCAGCAGGCGGGCGCAGCCGACCGGGGCGAGGGCCTTGCGCAGCAGCGGGTCGAAGGCGCCGGCGCAGCCGCTGTCGGGGGCGACGGCGATACGGGTCCAGGTGCGGTCGGCGCCGCCCGGGCCGGCGCCGGTGCCGGCCACGGTGGGCGGGAAGAGCTGGTCGACCGGGGCGCTGTGCCACAGGTCGGCGGCGGCCGCGAAATTCCCGCGGCCCCCGTCGCCGCCGGACCCGCCGACGAGCCAGCTTCCGGTGACGGCCCCGCCCATGAGCCCGAGGCCGAGGACGACGCAGACCCCGGCGGCGACGAGCCGGCCGTGCCGGCGCAGTGGCCGGTCGTCGTAGGCCTCGGGCTCTGCGAACCGGACGACGGGACGGACCGTTTCACCGGGCACGGACGGGGCGCTCCAGGACAAGGCGGGGCCGGGGGGCAGTGAGGGCACGGGGAGGGCGGGCGCGGGCTCGGCGGGGACGGGGCGCAGCCGCCGGGTCGTCCCGGCGGCCGCCTCGGGTGGCGGCGCGTCGCCGGTGCGGTGGGGTGGGGGCGCCCCGGCGGAGGGGGGCCGGGTGGTCCGGGTCGGTCCAGGTGCTCGGCCGCCGTCCGGCGCGGCGCCGGGTCCCGGATCGCCGCCGGGGCGCCGGCCGTCGCGGCCGGCGGCGGGAGGCGTGTCGGGGAAGCGGGCCGAGGCGACGGGCGGGGGCGGGGTGAAGGGGCCGCCGGCGGCCCCGTGGGACGACGGCTCGGGAAAGCGGACGCCGGTCGTGGGGCCGCGGTCGCCGCTGCCTTCGTGCGCCGACGGCCCGGCGGCGGACGGCCGGGGGCCGGACGGGCCGGGGCTCTTCGACCGCGCCGACGGGCGCTCGGCCGACGCGCCCGGTCCGGTGCGCGGGCTCGGAGCGGACGGGCCGGATGCCGGGCCGGTCCGGGACGCCGACGCCTCCCCCGAGCGGTGGGAAGCGGGTGCCGGCGGCTCGCGTCGCGGGCGGTGCGGGCCCGCGTCCGGCGCGGTCCCCGGCTTCGGGGCCGACGCCGGACCCGTCTCGCCAGGCGGGTGCGGCGCGGAGGGTGGCGGGGTCGTGGGGGGCGGGGGTACGGGGGTGTGGCGTGCGTCCGTGCTCATGCACCCCCCCCGTTTCCTCGTGCCGGGCCGCATCGTCGTGCCCGGGGCCGCTCCTCCGTGCGTGCGCGTCACTTTACGGGTTGTCCCCCGGCCCACGGGAACCAGTCCGCGAGGCCGGGGCATCTGCCCGGAACATCCCTCTACCCTGCGGTAATCCGGTCTGGCAGGCTTCGTTCATGACTGCGCGCGCCGCCGACCGGGCCCGTTACGACCGGGCCACCGCCCATCTGGACGCCCCCGTCGCGATCGTCGACCTGGACGCCTTCGACGCCAACGCTGACGACCTCGTGCGCCGGGCCGGGGGCAAGCCGGTGCGGGTGGCCAGCAAGTCCGTGCGCTGCCGCGCCCTGCTCGAACGCGTCCTCGCCCGGGACGGGTTCGCGGGCGTCATGTCGTTCACCCTGGCCGAGTCCCTGTGGCTGGCCCGCTCCGGCTTCGACGACGTCCTGCTCGCCTATCCCTCCGCCGACCGCGCCGCCTACGCCGAGCTGACCGCCGACCCGAAGCTCGCCGCCGCCGTCGCGGTGATGATCGACGACCCCGCCCAGCTGCGGCTGATCGACGCGGCCCGCGACGGGGGACGCGAAGTCGTGCGGGTGTGCCTGGAGTTGGACACCTCCCTGCGGCTGCTGGGCGGCCGGGTCAGGATCGGGGCGCGGCGCTCGCCGCTGCACTCCCCCGCCGAGGTCGCGGAGTTGGCGCGCGCGGTGGCCCGGCGGCCGGGGTTCGAGGTCGTGGGGCTGATGGCGTACGAGGGTCATGTGGCCGGCGTCGGCGACGCGGTGGCGGGGCGGCCGTTGAGGTCGCGGGCGGTGCGGCTGATGCAGGCCGCGGCACGCAGGGAGCTGGCGGAGCGGCGTGCCGCGGTGGTGCGGGCCGTGCGGGCGGTCGCGCCGGGGCTGGAGTTCGTCAACGGCGGCGGCACGGGCAGCGTGCAGTACACGGCGGTGGAGGACGCGGTCACCGAGGTCGCCGCCGGGTCGGGGCTGTACGTGCCGCGGCTGTTCGACCACTACACGTCGTTCACCGGCCGCCCGGCCGCCCTGTTCGCCCAGCCGGTCGTGCGCCGGCCCGGTGTCGGCGTGGTGACCGTCCTCGGCGGCGGCTACCCGGCGTCCGGCGCGGCCGGGCAGGACCGCCTCCCGGTGCCGTACCTGCCCGAGGGGCTGCGGTACGACCCCCAGGAGGGCGCCGGCGAGGTGCAGACGCCGCTGCTCGGGGCCGCGGCGGACGACCTGCTGATCGGCGACAAGGTGTGGTTCCGGCACGCCAAGGCCGGTGAGCTGTGCGAGCGGTTCGACACGCTGCACCTCGTGCGGGGCGACCGGGTGGCGCAGAGCGTGCCGACGTACCGGGGCGAGGGGCGCACGTACCTGTGACGGCGCTGCACGGCCCCCTGCGGCGGCTCAGTCCGACGACGGGCCGATGCTGCTGCCCACGCCGCCGCCCGTGCCCGTGCCGTCGACCGAGCGGATCCCGTCGGTGATGCGGTCCATGTCCGCGAGCGGCGGCCCGTCCTCCCCCGCGTCGAAGACGTACCGCACGATCACCGGCGCCTCGGTGCCGACGCTGGACTGGAAGGCGAGGGACTGGACGTAGCCGCCGGGGCCGAGGGCCGTCTCGACGCGCCAGCGGACGTAGTAGCCGGCGCGGCCCGCCACCGCGACGGGACCGGAGGCGACGAGCCGGTGGGACTCGATGCCGCCGAAGGGGCGCCCGCCGACGAGGTCGTGGTCGTAGGCGTCGTCGGCCGCGTCCTCGATGTCGCCCTTGGCGAGGGCCTCGGGGGACGTCTCGTCGTTGTCGGTGACGGTGCGGGAGATGACCAGGCCGTGGCGGCAGACGCCGGGGTCGCCCGGGCAGTCGTAGGTGCCGTCCGTGGTCATCAGGACGTCGTCGACGGCGATGTTCTCCGGGCGTTCCCAGCCGTCGAGCAACGGCACGGTGAAGCCGTTGAGTTCGTCCACGACGACGGTCGGGTCCTCCTCCTGCGGCGGGTCGGAGGGGGTGGCCGTCGGGGCGGGCCGTTCCTCGGCCGGGGTGGGGGGCGCGGTGGTGGCCGCCGCCGCGCCGCCCTCGTCGCCGCCGTCCTGCCCCAGCAGGAACGCGCCCGCGCCGATCGCGGCGACCAGCACCGCGCCGGCGACGGTGAGGGCGACGGCCTTGGAGCGGGCGGGGCCGGCGGGCCGGGCGGGCGCGGGCGGCGCCGGCTCGGGCGGGCGCCGGTGCTCGGTCCAGGCCGTGCCGTCCCACCAGCGCTCGACGTGCGGTGCGTGGGGGTCGCGGTACCAGCCGGGCGGGGTCGTCATGCTCATCCCCGCCACTCTAGGGCCGCCCTACAGCGGCGTGACGTACGCCCCCGCGATGCCGCCGTCGACCAGGAAGTCGGTGGCGTTGACGAAGGAGGAGTCGTCGCTGGCCAGGAAGGCCACGGCGGCGGCGATCTCGTCGGCCTCGGCGAACCGGCCGACCGGGACGTGCACGAGCCGGCGGGCGGCGCGCTCCGGGTCCTTGGCGAACAGCTCCCGGAGCAGGGGGGTGTTGACCGGGCCGGGGCACAGCGCGTTGACGCGGATGCCCTCGCGGGCGAACTGCACGCCCAACTCGCGGGACATGGCGAGCACGCCGCCCTTGGAGGCCGTGTACGAGATCTGCGAGGTGGCCGCGCCCATCCGGGCCACGAAGGACGCGGTGTTGATGATCGAGCCCCTGCCCTGCCGCCGCATGTAGGGAATGGCGGCCTTGCAGCACAGGTACACCGACGTGAGGTTGACCTCCTGGACGCGCTTCCACGCCTCCAGGCCGGTCTCCAGGATGGAGTCGTCGTCGGGCGGGGAGATCCCGGCGTTGTTGAAGGCGACGTCGACGCTGCCGTAGGTGTCGTACGCCGCCTTGAACAGCGCCTCGACCTGGTCCGGGTCGGTGACGTCGACCTTCACGAACAGCCCGCCGACCTCCTCGGCGACCGCCTTGCCGCGCGTCTCGTCGACGTCGCCGCAGACGACGCGGGCGCCCTCGGAGGCGAGCCGGCGGGCGGTGGCGAGTCCGATGCCGCTGCCGGCTCCGGTGACGACGGCGGTACGGCCGACCAGGCGGCGGCAGACGGTCTCGGGCGAGGTGTTCCCGCCGGGCGGGACGTTCTCGTCGGCAGATGCGGCGGTCACTGTGCGGGGCCCTCCGTGCTCTGGGTGCTGATGAAGACGTTCTTGGTCTCGGTGAAGGCGGTCAGCGCGTCGGGGCCCAGTTCGCGGCCCACGCCGGACTGCTTGAAACCGCCGAAGGGGGTCCAGTAGCGCACGCTGGAGTGGGAGTTGACGGACAGGTTGCCGGCCCGTACGGCGCCCGAGACGCGCAGGGCGCGGCCGAGGTCGCGGGTCCAGATGGAGCCGGACAGCCCGTAGGGGGTGTCGTTGGCGAGGCGGACGGCGTCGTGTTCGTCGCGGAAGGGCAGCAGGACGGCGACCGGGCCGAAGATCTCTTCGCGGGCCGCGTCGGAGTCGGGCCGCTGGCCGGTGAGCACGGTCGGCGGGAACCAGAAGCCGGGTCCGCTCGGGGCGCTGCCGCGCAGGGCGGGCGCGTCGTCGGGCACGAACGAGCGCACCCGCTCCACCTGACGGCGTGAGATCAGCGGCCCCATCTGCGTCTTCTCGTCGGCCGGGTCGCCGACGACCACGGCCGCCAGCTGTCGGGCGAGCAGGTCGGCGACCTCGTCGTACACGCTCTCCTGGACGAGGATGCGGGTGCGGCCGCAGCAGTCCTGGCCGGCGTTGTCGAGGAAGGAGAAGGGGTCGACGGCGGCCTGCAGGTCGGCGTCTGCGAAGACGACGTTGGGGCTCTTGCCGCCGAGTTCGAGGGTGACGGGCTTGATGTGCCGGGCGCAGCGCTCCATGACCTCGCGGCCGGTGCGGGTGGACCCGGTGAACACGATCTTGGCGACGCCGGGGTGGTCGACCAGGGCGCGGCCGGTGATGCGGCCGTGGCCGGGCAGCACCTGGAAGAGGTGTTCGGGCAAGCCCGCCGCCAGGCCGAGTTCGGCCAGGCGCAGGGCGGTGAGCGGGGTGGTCTCGGCGGGTTTGAGGAGGACGGCGTTGCCCGCGGCGAGGGCGGGGAAGGAGCCCCAGGCGGCGATGGGCATGGGGAAGTTCCAGGGGGCGATGACGCCGACGACGCCGAGGGGTTCGTGGAAGGTGACGTCCCAGCCGCCGGGCACGGGGATCTGCCGCCCGGTGAGGCGTTCGACACCGCCGGCCGCGTAGAGCAGCAGGTCGCGGGCGTTGCCGGCCTCCCAGCGGGCGTCGCCGAGGAGGTGGCCGGCCTCGCGGACCTCCAGCAGCGCCAGTTCCTCGGCGTGCGCGTCGACGGTGTCGGCGAAGCGGCGCAGCAGCCGGGCCCGGTCGGCGGGTGCGGCGGCGGCCCAGGCGGCCTGGGCGGCGCCCGCGCGGGCGACGGCGCGGTCCACGTCGGCCGCGTCGGCGACGGGGACGGTGGCGACGACCTCTTCGGTCGCCGGGTTGAGCACCGTCAGCTCGTGCGGGTTCGGCTCGTCGGACACGGGGGGCCTCACAGGCGTTCGAAGGAGCGGCGCAGTTCCCAGTCGGTCACCGCCGCGTCGAAGGCCTCGATCTCGACGCGGGCCATGTTGCGGTAGTGGGCGACGACCTCGTCCCCGAAGGCCGCGGCGGCGATGGGGCTGTTCTCCCACAGCTCGGCGGCTTCGCGGAGCGTGGTGGGGACGTGTGCGTAGCCGGCGGTGTAGGCGTTGCCGGGGCACGGCTCGGGCAGCTCCAGCCTGTGTTCGACGCCGTGCAGTCCGGCGGCGACCATCGCGGCGACCGCGAGGTACGGGTTGACGTCGCCGCCGGGCAGCCGGTTCTCGAAGCGCAGGGAGCGGCCGTGGCCGACGACGCGCAGGGCGCAGGTGCGGTTGTCGTGGCCCCAGGCGACGGCGGTCGGGGCGAACGAGCCGGGCTGGAAGCGTTTGTACGAGTTGATGTTGGGCGCGTACAGCAGGGAGAAGTCGCGCAGTGCGGCGAGCTGCCCGGCGAGGAAGTGCCGCATCACCTCGGACATGCCGCCCTCGCCGTCGCCCGGCATGGCGGAGGCGCCGGCCGGGTCGGCGAGGGAGAGGTGGATGTGGCAGGAGTTGCCCTCGCGTTCGTTGAACTTGGCCATGAAGGTGAGCGAGACGCCTTCCTGGGCGGCGATCTCCTTCGCGCCGGTCTTGTAGACGGCGTGCTGGTCGCAGGTGACCATGGCCTCGTCGTAGCGGAAGGCGATCTCGTGCTGGCCGGGGTTGCACTCGCCCTTGGCGGACTCGACGGTCAGTCCGGCGCCCGCCATCTCGTTGCGGATGCGGCGCAGCAGGGGTTCGACGCGGCCGGTGCCGAGGACGGAGTAGTCGATGTTGTACTGGTTGGCCGGGGTCAGGCCGCGGTAGCCGGTGTTCCAGGCCTGTTCGTAGCTGTCCTTGAAGACGATGAACTCCAGCTCGGTGCCGACCTGCGCGGTGTGTCCGAGGGCGGCGAGGCGGTCGAGCTGGCGGCGCAGGATCTGGCGGGGCGCGGGCGCGACCGGCGTGCCGTCGGCCCAGGCGAGGTCGGCGATGACCAGGGCGGTGCCCTCGTTCCACGGCACGCGGCGCAGGGTGCGCAGATCCGGGTGCATGGCGAAGTCGCCGTAGCCGCGGTCCCAGGAGGACATCGCGTAGCCGTCGACGGTGTTCATCTCGGTGTCGACGGCGAGGAGGTAGTTGCAGCCCTCCGTGCCGTGTTCGAGGACCTCGTCGAGGAAGAAGCGGGCGGCGAACCGCTTGCCCTGGAGCCGGCCCTGCATGTCGGGGAAGGCCAGGACGACGGTGTCGATCTCGCCGCCGGCGACGAGGGCGTGCAGTTCCTCGACCCCGAGCGGGGCGGTGCGGTCGGGCACGGGAGAGTCTCCTCGGGGCTGCTTCGTTCCACCGTCGGCCATAAGGTATTGCCGGGAACCATTGCTTGGGAAGGGGGCACGGCCGCATGCGCGACGAACCCGCCGGCGTGGACCGGCTGACCGCCGTACTGCGGCCGGTGCGGGCGGGCAACGGCTTCGAGGAGGCGCTGGAGCAGATCCTCCAGGTGGTGCGGCTCGGACTGGTCCCGGAGGGCGGTCGGCTGCCGGCGGAGCGCGAGCTGGCGGAGCGGCTCGGGATCAGCCGGGTGACGCTGCGGGAGGTGCTGAAGGTGCTGCACGAGCAGGGGCTGGTGGAGTCCCGGCGCGGGCGGTACGGCGGGACGTTCGTGCTGCCGCGTCCGGCGGACCGGGCGGACGGGGACGAGCTGCGCCGCCGGGTGGCGGGCACCGACGTGGAGGACGTGCTGCGCTTCCGGGAGGTGCTGGAGGTGGGCGCGGCGGGCCTGTGCGCGGCGCACGGCCTGACGCAGGGGCAGGCGCGGCGGCTGCGCGAGGCCCTGGAGCGCACGCACGACGCGCCGCTCGCCGAGTACCGCCGCCTGGACACGCTGCTCCACCTCACCCTGGCGGACCTGTGCGGCTCCCCCACCCTGGCGGCGCAGTACGCGGCGGTCCGGGCGACCCTGAACGACCTGCTGGACTGCATCCCGCTGCTGGTGCGCAACCTGGAGCATTCCCAGCGCCAGCACACGGCCCTGGTCGGGGCGGTGCTGGAGGGCGACGCGGACGGGGCGCGGGAGATGATGCGGGAGCACTGCGCGGGCACGGCGGCGCTGCTGCGCGGGTTCCTCGCCTGACGCCGCGCCGCAAAGGTGTGCATGACGACCATTACCGGGGAGGGGTCGGGATGAACGGGCGGCCGTTGATCGGCGTCAGCACGTATCTGGAGACGGGGACGCGCTGGGGCGCGTGGGACCTGGAGGCGGCGCTGCTGCCCGCGGGCTACCCGCGCCTGATCCAGCGGGCGGGCGGCCTGGCGGCGATGCTCCCGCCGGACGCCCCCGAGCACGCGGCGGCGGCGGTCGCCCGGGTGGACGGCCTGGTGATCGCGGGCGGCCCGGACGTGGACCCGTCCCGCTACGGCGCGGACCGCGACCCCCGCACCGGCCCGCCCGCCCCCGCCCGGGACGCCTGGGAACTGGCCCTCATCGACGCGGCCCTGGCCGCCGGCGTGCCGCTGCTCGGCATCTGCCGGGGCATGCAGCTGCTGAACGTCGCCCGGGGCGGCACGCTGGTCCAGCACTTGGACGGCCACGCGGAGCTGGTCGGCGTCTTCGGCCATCACCCCGTCGAGCCGGTCCCGGGGACGCTGTACGCCTCCGTCGTCCCGGAGAAGACCGACGTGCCCACGTACCACCACCAGTCCGTGGCCGGCCTCGGCGCCGGCCTGGTCCCCTCGGCCCACGCCGTGGACGGCACGGTGGAGGCGATCGAGCTGCCCTCGGCGCGGGGCTGGGTCCTGGGCGTGCAGTGGCATCCGGAGATGGGCGAGGACCTGCGGGTGATGCGGGCGCTGGTCGCGGCGGCCACCGCCTGATCCGCCGGCGCAGCCGTCGAGCGCGGCGTCGCCCTGGGCACGCTGGAACGGGCGCAGGGCGGGGATGCCGGGCGGCGGGGGCGGCAGGCTGTGGCGCGGGAAGAGGTCCCGAGCGACGTGGGGCGGTGGGGCCGGCGCCGGCGGTCTGCACGTCCCGCCCGCCGACGCCGGCCGGTTGCCGGGCGGGGGTCACGGAGCGGCCGGCGGGCGTCAGGACGCTTCGGGCCGGGCCTGTGGGGACGAGGGGCGGGCCCGTGGGCGCGAGGGCCGGGCAGCCTCCGCACGCCCCGCAGGCCTCGGCCGGCCGCCGGGCCGGAACGCTCAGCGGCGGGTCAGCGCCAGCAGGTCGCGGGCCGGGCCCGTGGGGCGGTGGCCGGTGGGCCAGACCGCCTTGAGGGAGCGGCGCAGCGGGACGCCGGCCAGGGGGATGCGGACCAGGCGGCCCGTGGCCAGTTCCTCGCCGACCGCCAGTTCGCTCAGGACGGCGGGGCCCGCGCCCTGGATCGCGGAGGCCTTCACCGCGGTGGTGGAGGACAGTTCGATCAAGGGGCGGGCGAGGCCGCCGAGGGCCGCGTCCAGGACCTGCCGGGTGCCCGAGCCCTCCTCGCGCAGGATCAGCGGGGTCGCCGCCAGCTCCTGCGCGGGCAGCGGACGGCGCCGGCGTGCCCAGGGGTGGCCAGGCGCGGTCACCACGACCAGGTGGTCGTGGGCGACGACCGCCGAGTCCAGGCCGGGCGGCACGGTGAGCCCCTCCACGAACCCCAGGTCCGCCTCGTCGGCGAGCAGCCTCTGCGCCACCGCGGCGGAGTTGCCCGCGAGCAGCGACACCGCGGTGTCCGGCCGTTGCCGGCGCAGGGCGAGCAGCCAGCCGGGCAGCAGGTACTCGGCGATGGTCATGCTCGCCGCCACCCGCAGCCGGGAGTCCCGGCGGTCCCGCAGCGCCTGCGCCCCGGCGTCGAAGGCCTCCGCGGCCTCCACCACCCGCCGCGCCCAGTCCGTGACCAGCGCCCCGGCGTCCGTGAGCCGGGAGCCGCGCGGTGAGCGGTCGACCAGGGCCACGCCGAGCTGGCGTTCCATGGAGCGGATCCGGCTGCTCGCCGCCGGCTGGGTGACCCCGACCTCCCGCGCCGCCGCCCCGAGGCTGCCGAGGCGCGCCACCGCCAGCAGCAGCTCCAGCGCGCCGAGATCCGGCACCCGGTGCGCGAGGGTGCCCGCGGGCCCCTCGTCCGCGCTCCCGTTGTCCCGTTCCTCCGTCCGGCTCATCGGCCCAGCTTATGTGCAGCCGCGGAGGCTGCTACCGAGCCCGGTCCTGGAGCGCCTCGATGTGCTCGGCCACCGCGACGACCAGCACGCGGGTGTCCGGGACGGTGGCGCGCCAGCGGTGCCGCACCCCGCCCGTGAGGTACAGGGTGTCGCCGCGGCCGAGCCGGTACGCGCGGCCCTCCGCCTCGATCTCGACGGCGCCGTCGGCGACGTACATCAGCTGGTCGTTGCGGTGCTGGAACTCGCGCCCGGCCTCGTGGTCGCCGGTGAACTCGGAGGCGTGCATCTGGTGGTGGCCGCGGACCAGGGAGCGGACCTGCGGTTCGGCGGACGGCTCGGCGGACTCGGCGCGCACGACGTCCACGCTGCACGCCGGGTCGGCCGCGGCGAGGAGTTCCACGGCGGTGGTGCGCAGGGCGTCGGCGACCTTCTCCAGGGAGCTGCGGCTGGGCCGCGCCCGGTCGTTCTCCACCTGGCTGAGGAAGGGGACGGACAGTCCGCTGCGCTCGGCCACGACGGCGAGGGTGAGCTCCAGCGCACGGCGCCGCCGCCGGACGGCCGCGCCCACCCGAAGGGGCTGGTCTTTGTGGTCGCCCATCGCTCGGCTCCCTCCTTCGCTCGTCGGCCGGGTCCCGGTGCGCCGCTGTCCGGACGCGCTCCTGCATCGAGGAGTTCTCTGCACCCTACGCATGTTCGGCAAACCGTTTCATGCGCCCTTCACATCGGCGTAAACACCCCGTGGCCCGGACGTGCTGGTTCGCGCCACCGGATCGGCCGCGCGGACGGCGGTACGGGCACTCCCGCGCCTCGTACAACGCGGGTGGCGGGCCGGTTTGTTCTCCGGCCCCGCCGGGGTGCCGCCGCGTCCGCGCACGCCCGCGGCGGCAGGGCGAAACCCCGGTCCGGCCCGGGGAACCTCCGCCCGCGCCCGGGTCCGGGCAGTGCGTAGCTCTGCGTGGTTGGCCGGATCCGCGCGGGGCCGCGCACGCCGAAGGGGCGGGCCTCGCCGGACGCGTCGGTCGTCCGGCGAGGCCCGCCCCTCGGCAGGGCGTCCCGGGCCGGTCAGGGTCGGCCGGGGACGCCGGTTCGGGCGCCGCCCAGCGGGGCGGCGGTCACTACGGGGTCATCCGCCGCGCGACCTCCGGGTGGTCCTCCAGCCAGGCGGCGACGGCTTCCTCCTCGTGCCCCTGGCCACGGTCCTTGATCTCCCGCTCCAGGGTGCCCAGCTCCTCCTCGCTCATACGGAAGTTCCTGATCCACTCGGTGAGCTGCGGATACTGCTCCGGGAACCGCTCGCTGGAGATGGTGTGGATGGTGTTGCCCTCGCCGAAGTGCTTCGCCGGGTCCTTCAGCTTGGTCAGCTCGTACTCGCTGTACGCCCAGTGCGGGGACCACAGGGTGACGGCGATCGGCTTCTTCTCGGCGTAGGCCCGTTTCAGCTCGGCCAGCATCGCCGGGGTGGAACCGTCGACGACCTCGTACTCGTCCTGGAGGCCGTAGCCGGGCAGCACCTCGTTCTTGAGCAGGTTCATCTCGCCGGTGCCCGGTTCGATGCCGATGATCCGGCCGTCGAACAGGTCGGCCTTGCCCTTGAGGTCCTCCAGGGAGTCGACGCCCTTGACGTAGGAGGGGACGGCGATCTCCAGGGAGGTCGGCGCGTACCAGGAGCCGAGGTCGTTGAGCCGGTCCTTGTACCGGTCCCAGTAGTTCTTCTGGGCGTGCGGCAGCCAGGCGTCGAAGTTGAGGTCGAGGTCGCCGGAGGCGAGGCCGGTGTAGACCGGGCCGACGTCCATCTGCTTGAGGTTCAGCCGGTAGCCGCGCCGCTCCAGGACGTTCTTCCAGAGATACGTGACGGCGATGTCCTCGTCCCAGGGGAACCAGGCCACGTCCACCGGCCGCTTCGCCTCGGCCGGGGTGCCGCCGGTGCCGCCGTCGACCGGGGCCAGCTCGTCCACCAGGCCGGGGTTGCGCTCCAGCCAGGCGCGGACGGCCTCCTGCTGCCGCCCCTTGCCCGCCTTGTTGATCTGGGCCTCCAGGCTGGTGAGCTGCTTCTCGGTCATCGAGAAGTCCTTCAGCCACCGGCCGACGACGGGGTTGTCCTCGGCGAAGCCCTTGCGGGAGAGCGTGTGCACCCCGTCGCCCTCGCCCCAGGCGCCCTTCGGGTCCTTCAGCTTCTTCAGGTCGTAGTCGTTGTACGCCCAGTGCGGGGACCACAGGGTGACGACGACGGGCTTCTTGTCGGCGTAGGCCCGCTTGAGCTGGGCCAGCATCGCGGGCGTGGAGCTGTCCACGACGTCGTACTCGCCCTCCAGGCCGTACTCCTCGAGGACCTTGCCCTTGAGCAGGGCCATCTCGCCGGCGCTGGGCTCGATGCCGGTGATCTCGCCGTCGAAGAGGCCCGCCCTGCCCTTGAGGTCCTCCAGGGAGTCGACGCCCTTGACGTAGGAGGGGACGGCCAGCTCCAGGGAGGTCTTGTCGTACCAGGCGCCGAGGTCGTCCAGCCGGTCGCCGTACTTCTTCCAGTACTGCTCGTGCGTGGTGGGCAGCCAGGCGTCCGTCTGGAAGTCGACGTCGCCCTGCGCGAGCGAGGTGTACAGGGGACCGGCCTCGAACTGCCTGGCCTCGACGTCGTAGCCGCGCCGCTCCAGGATCTCCTTCCACAGGAAGGTGGAGGCGACGCCCTCGTCCCAGGGGATGTAGCCGATGCTGACCTTCTCGCCCTTGCCGACGTTCTTGCCGTCGGCCGCGGCGGTGGCGTCCTGTCCGCCGCTGCCGAAGATCCCCATGCCGCCCGCGACGAGCGCGAGCACGACCACGCCGATCACGGCGACGGCCGGGCGGGGCCGGTACGACCAGAAGCTCGTGCCGTGACCGGCCCGCAGCCGGGCGGCGGCACGGCGGCCGACCGGGGACACCTGGGCGCCGAGGGCGCTGGTCATCCGGTCGAGGTAGATCGCGAGGATGACGATCGCCACGCCCGCCTCCGAGCCGAGGCCGACGTTCAGCTGGCCGATGGCCTCGTTGACGTCGCCGCCGAGGCCGCCGGTGCCGACCATGCCGGCGATGGCGGCCATCGACAGGCCGAGCATGATGACCTGGTTCACGCCGGCCATGACGGTGGGCAGGGCGAGCGGCAGCTGGACGCGCAGCAGGGTGCTGCGGGGCGTGGTGCCGAACGCCTCGGCCGCCTCCACCAGTTCCTTGTCGACCTGTCGGATGCCCAGCTCGGTCATCCGGACGCCGGGGGCGAGGGCGAAGATCAGGGTGGCGACGATGCCCGCGGGGGCGCCGGTGCCGAAGAACAGGATGGCCGGGATGAGGTAGATCATCGCGGGCAGCGTCTGCATGAAGTCCAGCACCGGCCGCACCAGCGAGCCGACCCGGTCCGAGCGGGCCGCCCAGATGCCCAGCGGCACCGAGATCACCAGGGCGACCACGGTGGCGACGAGGACCAGCGAGAGGGTCACCATCGCGTTCTCCCACAGGCCCAGGGAGTCGATGAAGGCGAAGCCCGCGAAGGCCAGGACGCCGGCGAGGGCGCCGCGCAGCCAGAACGCGATCACGGCGAAGACGCCGGCGAGCAGCAGCGGCTCGGGGGCCTGGAGGACGGCGTCGATGGCGTCGTAGATGCCGAGGATGACGCTCTGCAGGAAGTCGAACAACCAGCCCATGTGCAGGGTGAGCCAGTCGACGGCGTCGTTGACCCAGGCGCCGAGTTGGATCCTAGGCACGGGCGGTCACCTTCTCTCCGTCGCCCCCGCGCGGGGCGTCGCAGTCCCGCACGGCCGCCTCCTCGCTCCCCTCGCCCGCCTCGCCGCCGAGCACGCCGACCAGCCGCTGCCGGGGCACGACGCCGACCAGCCCGCGCTCGCCGTCGACGACGGCGACGGGGTGGCTGAGCCGGGCGCTGAGCGCGCACAGGTCGGTGAAAGGGGTCTCAGGCGTCGCGATCTCGCAGCCGCAGTCGGCCTCGTCGCCGCGCACCGCGCGGTCCATGACGGCGCCGGCGGTCAGTACGCGCGAGCGGTCGACGTCCTGGATGAAGGAGGCGACGTAGTCGTCGGCGGGGCGCAGCAGGATGTCCTCCGCGCTGCCGGTCTGCACGATCCGGCCGTCGCGCATGACGGCGATGCGGTCGCCGAGGCGCATGGCCTCGTTGAGGTCGTGGGTGATGAAGACGATCGTCTTCTTCAGCGTCCGCTGGAGCTCCAGCAGCTGGTCCTGCATGTCGCGGCGGATCAGCGGGTCCAGGGCGCTGAAGGACTCGTCCATCAGCAGCAGATCGGCGTCGGTGGCGAGCGCGCGGGCGAGTCCCACGCGCTGCTGCATGCCGCCGGACAGCTCGTCGGGCCAGGAGTCCTCCCACCCGGCCAGACCGCACAGGGCCAGCGCCTCGCCGGCGCGGCGCTCGCGCTCGGCGCGGGGCACGCCCTGCACGGACAGGCCGTAGGCGGCGTTCTCCAGCACACTGCGGTGCGGGAAGAGGGCGAAGTGCTGGAAGACCATGCTGATCTTGTGCGAGCGGACCTCGCGCAGCGCCCGGTCGCCGAGCCCGGTCAGGTCCCGGCCGTCGAAGCGGACCGTGCCGGCGGTCGGCTCCAGCAGCCCGTTGAGCATCCGGAGCAGCGTGGACTTGCCGGAGCCGGACAGGCCCATGACCACGAAGATCTGGCCCGGGTCGACGGTGAAGGAGGCGTCGATCACGGCGGCGGTGGCGCCGTCGGCACGCAGCTCCTCCCGGTCGGCTCCACCGCGCAGCCGTTCGACTGCCTCGTCCGGTCGTCTGCCGAACACCTTGTACAGATGCTCGGCTTCCAGTCTGGAAGACACGCTTACCTCTTGCCTCGGGAACAACGGCGGGCGACGACGGACCGCGACTCGACTGCTGAAGCCGCAACGGGCGTCGCCGCACGAGAGCCGCGCCTCCCCCGGTTGCCTCCGGGCAAACACAGGAGTGTCCCAGCTCACAAGGGCGTGACTCGGCGTGACTGTCAGTGCCGTACGGCATGATGCGAACGTGACCGGACGACTGATGCTGCTCGACACCGCCTCGCTCTACTTCCGCGCCTATTTCGGCGTGCCGGACTCCGTGAAGGCCCCGGACGGCACGCCGGTGAACGCCGTGCGCGGGCTGCTGGAGTTCATCGACCGGCTGGTCCGGGACCACCGGCCCGATCACCTCGTGGCCTGCATGGACGCCGACTGGCGGCCCAAGTGGCGGGTGGACCTGATCCCGTCGTACAAGGCGCACCGCGTCGCCGAGGAGCGCGCGGCCGGCCCGGACGAGGAGGAGGTGCCGGACACGCTGTCGCCGCAGGTGCCGGTGATCGAGGCGGTCCTGGACGCGCTCGGCATCGCCCGGGTGGGCGTCGAGGGGTACGAGGCGGACGACGTCATCGGCACGTTCACCGCGCGGGCGACCGGCCCGGTCGACATCGTCACCGGCGACCGCGACCTGTACCAGCTGGTGGACGACGCGCGCGGGGTACGGGTGCTCTACCCGCTCAAGGGCGTGGGCACGCTCCAGGTGACCGACGAGGCGTGGCTGCGGGAGAAGTATGGCGTCGACGGCAGCGGGTACGCGGATCTCGCCCTGCTGCGCGGCGACCCGAGCGACGGACTGCCGGGAGTGGCGGGCATCGGGGAGAAGACGGCCGCCAAGCTGCTCGCCGAGTTCGGCGACCTGGCGGGCATCCTGGCGGCGGCCGAGGACCCGCGGGCGAAGCTGACGCCGACGCAGCGCAGGCGGCTGACCGAGGCGCGGCCCTATCTCGCGGTGGCGCCCACGGTGGTGCGGGTCGCGGCCGACGTGCCGTTGCCCGAGGTGGACACGGCGGTGCCGGGCACGCCGCGGGATCCGGCGGGCCTGGAGGCGCTGGCGGAGCGGTGGGGACTGGGCGGATCGCTGCAGCGGCTGCTGACGACGCTGGCGGCCCGAGCAGCGGGGTGACGGCTCGCCGCTCGTGAAGTGCTCGAGGGATGGGGTTTCACCAGGGGAGAGCTGGTAACTTAGGTAAGCCTAAGTTTTGGGAACAGGGAGGCCGTCATGGCAGAACGTCCGGCCCGGAAGCCGCGGAGGGCGCATTCCGCGCAGGTCGTCCGCACGGAGCGGCTCACTCCGCACATGCAGCGCGTGGTCCTCGGGGGTGACGGTCTGGCCGGGTTCACGGCCGACACCTGCACCGACCACTACGTGAAACTCCTGTTCCCGGCCGAGGGCGTCACCTACCCCGAGCCCTTCGACATGCAGCGCGTCCGCGAGGAGTTCCCGCGCGAGCAGTGGCCGGTCACCCGGACCTACACCGTGCGCGCCTGGGACGCCGAGGAGCGCCTGCTGACCCTGGACTTCGTGCTCCACGGCGACGAGGGCCTGGCCGGCCCCTGGGCCATGCGGGTCCAGCCCGGCGAGACCGTCCGCTTCCTGGGTCCCGGCGGCGCCTACGCGCCGGACCCCGACGCCGACTGGCACCTGCTCGCCGGTGACGAGAGCGCGCTGCCCGCCATCGCGGCGACCCTGGAGGCGCTGCCCGACGGCGCCCGGGTCCGGGCCTTCGTGGAGGTCGCGGGGCCCGAGGAGGAGCAGAAGATCGACTCCGACGCGGAGGTGGTCTGGCTGCACCGCGGGGACCGTCCCGTGGGCGCGGCCCTGGTCGAGGCCGTCCGGGCGCTGGACTTCCCCGAGGGCCGGGTGCACGCCTTCGTCCACGGCGAGGCCGCGTTCGTGAAGGACCTGCGCGCACTGCTCCGCGTCGAGCGCCAGATCCCCCGCGAGGACCTGTCCATCTCCGGCTACTGGCGCCTCGGCCACGACGAGGACGGCTGGCAGGCCGCGAAGCGCGAGTGGAACGCCCGCATCGAGGCCGAGCAGGAGGGCGCGACCAGCGCGGCGTAGGGCACGCCGGGCCGGGCTCGACGGGAGCGACGCCCGAGGCGGCCGGGGCGGCGTCGGCACGGCACGCGGAGACCGCCAGGCCGGCCCGGGCCAATACGCCGATACCTGGGCCGGCCACACCGGCGCACCGACACCGCCCGAGTCACGGGCCCCGCAGCGCCGCCGACGACGGCCACGGTCCGCGACCGCGCCGCGCCGGGCCCCGACCGGGCCGCCGCCCGAGGGCCGGCCCGGATCCCGGCACGGGCACGGGCACGCGGAGACCGCCGCGCAGATCGCGGCGAATACCTGGGCCGCGCGTCAGGGCACTGGCACGGCCCGGTGCCGCGAGGCCGTCCGGCCGGATGGCCCCCCGCGGCTTCCGGGACGACGTCCCGTGCTGCGGCCGCGCCCGCCGTCCTCCGTCGGAGCGGCGGCCCGCCTCCCCCGGCATCGGCACGCCCGCCGGCCGGGCGCATACCCTGGCCCGGTGAGACGTCGGCCCTCCACTCCGCCCTCCCCCCTGCCGCAGCGCGACGGGGTCGATCCGGTGCGGGTGCGGCTGCCCTTCGGCGAGGGCTGGGCCACCGTGCGGGAGCATCTCGTGGAGCGGCTCAGCGGGGCCGGGCCCGGGGTCGTCGACGGGATGCTGGAGGCGGGCCAAGTCGTCGGCGCGGACGGGCGGCCGGTCGCGCCGGGGACGCCGTACGTGCCCGGGATGTACGTGTGGTTCCACCGGGAGCTGCCCGAGGAGACCCCCGTGCCGTTCCCGCTGGAGGTCGTGCACCGCGACGAGCACATCGTCGTCGTGGACAAGCCGCACTTCCTGGCCACCACCCCGCGCGGCAGCCACGTCGCCGAGACGGCGCTGGCCCGGCTCCGGCGGGAGCTGGGCATCCCGACGCTGAGCGCCGCCCACCGGCTGGACCGGCTCACCGCCGGGCTGGTCCTGTTCACCGTGCGGCCCGAGGAGCGGGGCGCGTACCAGACACTGTTCCGGGACCGGCTGGTGCGCAAGGAGTACGAGGCCGTGGCCCCGTACGACCCCACGCTCGACCTGCCCCGGACCGTGCGCAGCCGGATCGTGAAGGAGCGCGGCAGTCTGACGGCGCGCGAGGTGGAGGGCGAGCCGAACGCGGTCAGCCGCATCGAGCCGGCCGAGCACCGGCGGGAGCCGGACGGGACGGGCCTCGGCCGGTACCGGCTGGTTCCCGGCACCGGCCAGACCCACCAGCTGCGCGTGCACATGGCCGCCCTCGGCATACCCATCCTCGGCGACCCGCTCTACCCGGTCGTGACCGATCCCGTGCCGCCCGGCGACTTCCGCCGGCCCCTCCAACTCCTCGCGCGTGAGCTGGAGTTCACCGACCCGGTCACCGGGGTCGCACACGCCTTCCGCAGCGGGCGGACGCTCGCCGCCTGGTCCGACCCCGCCGCGTGGTCCGGTCAGTAGCCCAGCCACCACCGCCGCAGCCGCGGCCAGACGCCTCTCCTGCGCGGGGCGGGCTCCTCCACCGCCGGCGCGGGCTCCGGCCTGCGGGGTCGTGGTCGGGCGGGAGCCGGCAGGGGCACGCCCCCGGCCCGCCGGTCGTCGGCGGCGCGCGGCGGCGGGACCGTCCCCGGGACGGGCGCCTGCGAGATCTCCTGCTGCGGTTTGGGCTCGAACCGCACCGGCAGGGCCACCAGATGGCGGGAGGCGATCGACTCCCGCCACTGCAGTTCCCCCTCCGCGCAGTCCAGTTCGACGTCCGGCAGCCGCAGCAGCAGCGCGTCGACGCCGACCTCGGCGATCGCGCGGCCGATGTCCTGTCCGGGGCACTCGTGCGGGCCGCCGCCGAAGGCGAGGTGGGAGCGGTTGCCCTGCATGCTGGCCGACAGGTCGGGACGCACCCGCGGGTCGATGTTGCCCGGCGCCGGCGCGAACAGCAGCCCGTCGCCCTTGTGGATGCGCCGGCCGCCCAGCTCGGTCTCCTGCTTGGCGAAGTAGCCGAGGACCGTGCTGAACGGCGGCTCGTCCCACAGCGACTGCTCGACGGCCTCGGGCACGGTCATCTGGCCGCCGTTGAGCTGCGCCCGGAACCGGGGATCGGTGAGCACCGTGCGCAGCGCGTTGGACAGCAGGTTGACGGTGGCCTCGTAGGCGGCGAACAGCACCAGCCGCAGATGCTCCCTGACCTCGTCGTCGGTGAGCCGTGCCGGATGGTTGACGAGATGGCTGGTGAAGTCGTCCTCGGGCCGGGCGCGTCGGCGGGCGGTGAGCCGGCCGAGGGCGTCCATCACGTGGGCGTGGCTGGCGATGGCCGTCTCGGTGCCCTTGAGGGCGTCGCGGGCGGCGTGCACCAGTCGTTCGTCGTACTCCTCGGGCATGCCGAGGATCTGGCACATCACCGCCATCGGCAGATGCTCGGTGAACCGGCTCACCAGGTCCGCCTCGCCCTGCTCGCAGAACTCGTTGACCAGGCGCTGGGTGTGGCGGTTGATGTGCCGGCGCAGGCTGCGGTGGTCGATGGTGGACATCGCGCCGGTGACGGCGGAGCGCAGCCGCAGATGCTCCTCGCCCTCGGCGTGCGAGCAGATCGGCTGCCGGGCGATGTGCGGCATGAGCGGGTGGTCGGGCTTGACCCTGCCCTCCCGCAGCGGCGTCCAGATGCGGCTGTCGCGGGTGAAGACCGAGGGGGTGCGCACCATGTGCAGGTTCTCGGTGTGGCCGAGGACGACCCACATCGGCACGTCGTCGTGCAGCAGTACGGGCGCCACCGGGCCGTGCTGCTCGCGGAGCCGCTCGTACAGCCCGGCCAGGTCCTCGGTCCGGTGCAGCCGGTGTGCTCCGCCGGAGCCGGAGCCCGGCGCCTGCGCGTGCGCGGGGCAGCCCGGCGGCGGGGCGGGGAGGGGGGTGTGGTCGTCCGTGCGGGTCGGGGAGTGGGGTTCAGGCGTCACAGCGGTCGCTTTCGGGGGAACGGGTCCGGGTCGGGTCAGGCGAGCTTGCCGGTGAGGGCGAGGTCGTGCAGGAAGCGCACCAGGGTCAGCAGGACGTCCCGGCTGGAGGCGCGGCGGCGTACGTCGCACTCGACGATCGGGATCACCGGGGACAGGTCGAGCGCGGCCCGCAGGTCCTCCAGGGGGTGGCGGGGCGCGCCGGGGAAGGAGTTGACGGCCACCACGAAGGGCACGCCGCGTTCCTCCAGCCGTCCCATGGCGTCGAAGCTGACCTCGAGGCGCCGGGTGTCGACCAGGACGACCGCACCGAGGGCCCCTTCGAACAGGCCGTTCCACAGGAACCAGAAGCGTTCCTGGCCGGGGGTGCCGAAGAGGTAGAGCACGAGCTGGTCGGTGATGGTGATGCGGCCGAAGTCCATGGCCACGGTGGTGGCGGTCTTGGAGTCGGAGCCGTAGTCGTCGTCGACGCCGACGCCGGCCTGGGTCATGGTCTCCTCGGTGGTCAGCGGCCGGATCTCGCTGACCGAGCCGACCATCGTCGTCTTGCCGACGCCGAAACCGCCCACGATCACGATCTTCACCGCGGCCTGCGCCGTGGGCGGCAGATGGTCCTCGGCGCGGGGGCCGGGAATCGTGTCAGAGCCTTTGAAGTCCATGCATCACCGCTTCGAGGAGGGACCGGTCGGGGAGCGCCTGCCGGACGATGGGCGCGCGCGCCTGCACCTGCTCGGCCGCCAGCAGTTCGGTGAGCAGCGCGCTCACCACGCTGAACGGCAGACCGAGGTAGGCCGACAGCTCGGCCACGGACAGGGGGGCCGAGCACAGCCTGAGCAGCGCCGCCTGTTCCGGCGTGGCGGACGGCGGCGGGTCGCCGTCCGCCACGATCAGCGTCACCAGGTCGAGGGGCAGCCGGGCGCCGTCCTCGCCGGAGATGGTGTAGAGCCGCTCGGGGTTGGGGCGCTCGGGGCCCGGCCGCTCGGCGGGCCGGGGCGGCGGTTCCGGGACGGGCCGGCGCCGCCGGCGTCGGGCAGGAGTCATACGGTCTGCCCGTTCCGCCGGGGCGGGCTGGTCAGGTGCGCGCCGATCCTGACGACGAGGTCCCGCATCCGGGCGGCCATGTGACCCGGCTCGCAGCGCACGTCGGACAGGACCGCGAGGTAGGCGTTGGCGCCGGCGGCCATCAGGTAGAAGTAGCCCCCGTCGACCTCGACGACGACCAGTTTCATCTCACCGGTGCTGCCCGGGATCTCCCGGGCCACGGCCGTCGTCAGGCTCTGGAGCCCGGCGCAGGCCGCGGCGACCCGGTCGGCCGTGTCCGGGTCACCGCCGTAGCGGGCGATGCGCAGGCCGTCGGCGGAGAGCACCACGATCATCTCGATGCCCGGGACCCCGTCGTTCAGGTCCTTGAGCATCCAGTCGAAGTTCCCTCGCTGCTGGATCACGTGAGATCCCCCTCGTCGTCGGCCTCGGTGCGGGCCGGATCCTTGATCAGATGGGCGAACGCGGCCGGGTCGCGGGTGAAGGCGGTGGGGTGCACTCCGGGCGGGGTGTCCTTCTTCAGGCCCTCCCAGAAGGCCTCGAAGCCGACCCCGGGCGGGGTGTCGTCCTTCCTGCGCTCCGGCTCGGGTGCGGTCTCGTGGCCGTCCTGCGGCCGGTAGGACGCCGTCTCCTCGCCCCGTCGGGCGGCCAGTTCGCGCTTGGCCTGCGCCACGAGCTGTTCGTGCGCCGGCACCGAGACCCGGCTGCGGCGCTGCGGCAGGCCCTGCTCGGTCCACTCGGTGACCTCGGGGACGTCGTCGTCGCGGGAGACGTCGGCGAGGACGCGCGGGTTGGTGGGGCGGCGGCGCTTGGGCGAGCGCTTGGGTCCTTCCAGGGTGCCCGGGGTGCGCTGCGGCACGGAGGTGGCGCCGATGCCGTGGGCGAGGCCGACGCCGGGCTCGTCGGTGAGCATGTCGGAGGGCACGACGAGGATCGCTCGGACGCCGCCGTACGCGGACGCGCGCAGCGAGACCTGCATCTTGTACGCGGTGCACAGCCGGCCCACGACGGCGAGGCCGAGGCGGGGGCTGTGGCCGAGTTCCTGGATGTCGTCGCCGAGCTTGGCGCGCTCCAGCACGCCCTCGGCGCGTTTGCGTGCCTCCTCGCTGAGGCTGACGCCGGAGTCCTCGATCTCGATGCAGACGCCGGTCTGCACCTCGGTGGCGGTGACGTGCACCTTGGTGTTGGGCGGCGAGTAGCGGGTGGCGTTGTCGAGGAGTTCGGCGGCGGCGTGGATGACGGGCTCGACGGCGATGCCCTTGACGTTGACCATGGCGATGGAGGCCAGGTTGATGCGGCGGTACTCAAGGATCCGGGACATCGCGCCGCGCAGCACGCTGTAGAGGGCGACGGGCCGGGGCCACTGGCGGCCGGGGCGGCCGCCGCCGAGGACGGAGATGGAGTCGGCGAGCCGGCCGATCATCGCGTTGCCGTGGTCGATGCGCAGCAGGTCGTCGAAGACGTCCGGGTTGCGGCCGTGGTCCTCCTCCATCTCCCGCAGTTCCGCGGCCTGTTGGTGGACGATCGCCTGCACGCGCCGGCCGATGTTGACGAACGAGCGCTCGGCGGACTCGCGCAGGGTCTGCTCGTGTTCGACGATGTCCAGCACGGTGGAGACGATCCGGCGCTGCGGTGCGGACAGGGCGGCGAACTCGGGGCTGCTCTCGCCGAGCCTGATCATCACCTCGCGCGGCGTGTCGTTGCCGTGCTTGAGCAGGTGCAGGGCGGCGGGCAGGTGGTGTTCGGAGAGCCGGGTGATCTGGTCGTCGTGGACGGCGATCCGCTGCTCCAACTGAGCGGTGCGGCGGGCGTGTTCGGCGCGCAGGGCGCGTGTCTCGCGGGCGCGGCGCACGGCGTCGGCGGCGGTGGCGACGACCAGCACGGTGGCGATGGCGCCGCACCAGCCGACGGCGGTCCGGGCCGGTTGCGCCACGAGGGCGACGGCCGCTCCGGTCGCCGCGGCCATGAGTACGGCCGGCAGCAACAGCACGCCCATGTAGGGAAGTTCACGGCGTTCGGGCGGGGATTGAACACTCACCATGTGGGCCCTCTGGAAGGAATCGGCTGGGAGGAGTGCGCGCGACAACGGAACCTTCGCGACAAGTGGGAACAAGCGAACGATTACGGCGCAACTCGGTGCGCTGCGGGCGAGCTTAGTCCGACCGGATCATCGCGATGTCATATTCCGCAAGCACCTGAAACGGGCGCGGGGAGGGAGTAACCTCGGCTCCATTTGCACGCTCGGATCCCACCCGCACACGCTGCGTGAGGACGCCGGGGCATGCGAACGCCCCTCACCGGACCCGGTGACCGGGCGGTGAGGGGCGTCGTCGCGCTGTCGCGGAAACGTCGTCGCGTCGTCGCGGAGGGAGGCGGTCAGCCCACGGACGAGTAGGCCACGACCCCTCTGAGCAGTCCGTCGACCGCCTTGCGCGCGGCCTTCCCCACGGTCGAGCCCTCGGGAGCCGCCGCCTGGATCTGCCCCAGCACGTCGATGACCTGCTTGCACCACCGCACGAAGTCGCCGGCCGGCATGTCCACCTCGCGCAGCACCTCGTCCAGGCCCGCACCGCCGGCCCAGGTGTACGCGGCCCAGGCGAACCCGAGATCGGGCTCGCGCTGTCCGACGCCCTCGGTCTGGCGGATGCGGTACTCCTCCTCCAGCGCGTCCAGCCGGCCCCAGATCCGCACCATCTCGCCCAGCGCGGCCTTGGCCTTGCCCGACGGCAGCTTGGGCGCCATGGCGTCGTCCGCGGCCCGCGCCTCGTACACCAGCGCCGAGACGCAGGCGGCCAGTTCGGCCGGGGCGAGGCCCTCCCAGACACCGGCCCGCAGGCACTCGCTGGCCAGCAGGTCCAGCTCGCCGTAGAGCCGGGCGAGCCGCCGGCCGTGCTCGGTCACCTCGTCGTCGCGCAGGTAGTCCAGCTCGGTCAGCAGCGCGACGATGCGGTCGAACGTGCGGGCGATGGTGTTCGTGCGGCCCTCGATCCGGCGCTCCAGCTGTGCGGTGTCGCGCAGCAGCCGGTGGTAGCGCTCGGCCCAGCGGGCGTGGTCCTCGCGGTCGTCGCAGCCGTGGCAGGGGTGGGCCCGGATGGCCGCGCGCAGCCGGGCGATCTCGCGGTCGTCGGCGGCCTGCGAGCGCTGCTTGCGGTGCCGCTCCGGCGCGATGTGCCCGGCCTTGGTCCGCAGCGCGGAGGCGAGGTCCCGGCGCGACTGCGGCGAGCGCGGGTTGAACGACTTCGGGATGCGCATCCGCTCCAGCGGCTCGACCGGTACCGGGAAGTCCATCGACGCCAGCCGCTTGACCTGCCGCTCGGCGGTGAGCACCAGCGGGCGCGGTCCGTCGTGGTACTCCAGTGCGCGGTGCCCGTTGGTCCGCCCGGCCGGCAGGCCCGGGTCGAGCACCAGGGCCAGGCCCGCGTACTTCCCGGTCGGCACGTGGATGACGTCGCCGGGCCGCAGCTTCTCCAGCGCCACGGCGGCCTCCGCACGCCGCTGCGCCGCACCCTGCCGGGAAAGTTCGGTCTCGCGGTCCTTCAGCTCCCGGCGCAGCCGCGCGTACTCATCGAAGTCGCCGAGGTGGCAGGTCATCGACTCCTTGTAGCCGGCCAGCCCCTCCTCGTTGCGCTGCACCTGCCGGGAGATCCCGACGACCGACTTGTCGGCCTGGAACTGCGCGAAGGACGTCTCCAGCAGCTCGCGCGAGCGGTGCCGCCCGAACTGCTCCACGAGGTTGACCGCCATGTTGTACGACGGCTTGAAGCTGGAGCGCAGCGGATAGGTACGCGTCCCCGCGAGGCCGGCCAGGTGCTCGGGGCTCATCCCGCGCTGCCAGAGCACCACGGCGTGGCCCTCGACGTCGATGCCGCGCCGGCCGGCCCGGCCGGTGAGCTGGGTGAACTCGCCGGGGGTGATGTCGGCGTGCTGCTCGCCGTTCCACTTGACGAGCTTCTCCAGCACGACCGACCGCGCGGGCATGTTGATGCCCAGCGCGAGGGTCTCGGTGGCGAACACGGCCTTCACCAGGCCGCGCACGAACAGCTCCTCGACGACCTCCTTGAAGGTCGGCAGCATGCCCGCGTGGTGGGCGGCGATGCCCCGCTCCAGGCCCTCCAGCCACTCGTAGTAGCCGAGGACGTGCAGGTCCTCGGTCGGGATGGAGGCGGTGCGCTCCTCCACCAGCGCCCTGACGCGCTGCCGGGCCTCGTCGTCGTTCAGCCGCAGGCCCGCGTACAGGCACTGCTGGACGGCGGCCTCGCAGGCCGCGCGGCTGAAGATGAAGGTGATGGCGGGCAGCAGGCCCTCGGAGTCGAGGCGCTCGATCACCTCCGGCCGGCTCGGCGTCCACACCCGCGAGCGCTGCCGTCGCTCCCGCTCGCGGTCGGCCTCGCGCATCGACCGGCCGCGTCTGCGGTCCTGGTACGACGGCCGACTGGCCTCCATCCTCGCCATCCGCGTCAGATCCGGGTTGACGGCCTTCTTGTGCCCCTCGCCCTCCTCGAACAGGTCGTACATCCGCCGCCCGGCCAGCACGTGCTGGAACAGCGGCACGGGCCGGTGCTCCGAGACGATCACCTCGGTGTCGCCGCGGACGGTGTCGAGCCAGTCGCCGAACTCCTCGGCGTTGGACACGGTCGCCGACAGCGACACCAGCGTCACGGACTCGGGCAGGTGGATGATCACCTCTTCCCAGACCGCGCCGCGGAAGCGGTCGGAGAGGTAGTGCACCTCGTCCATGACCACGTACCCGAGACCGAGCAGGGTCTGCGAGCCGGCGTACAGCATGTTCCGCAGGACCTCGGTGGTCATCACGACCACGGGGGCGTCGGAGTTGACGCTGTTGTCGCCGGTGAGCAGGCCGACCTCGGCCGCGCCGTAGCGGCGGCACAGGTCGGCGTACTTCTGGTTCGACAGCGCCTTGATGGGCGTGGTGTAGAAGCACTTCTTGCCCTGTTGCAGGGCGAGGTGGACGGCGAACTCGCCCACGATCGTCTTGCCGGAGCCGGTGGGCGCGGCGACCAGCACGCCCTTGCCCGCCTCCAGCGCCTTGCAGGCCTCTATCTGGAACGGATCGAGGCCGAAGTCGTACATCTCGCGGAAGGAGGCGAGCGCGGTGGCCTGCTCGGCGGCGCGCCGACGCGCCGCCGCGTACCGCTCGGCCGGGGAGAGGTCCTCTGTCATCGTGCTTTCGAGCGTACCGGGCCGCACTGACAACAGGACGATCATTATCCGGATCACCTGCCACGCCAGGCAGCAGCGCGTGCGAACCGTCCATCAGCCTGACTTCCCTGAACGCGAGCCTCATCCTCTCTATACCAACTTGACACTTTCACGAACCGTCGATCATTGTATGTTGCGACACGCGTTCGATTAGTTACACAACGTGAAACCGCCTTTTCAAGGAGAAGAACTTGAAGCTCCCCCGTCCCCGCATGATCACCACCGCCGCCGCGGCGGCACTCGCCGTCGGCGGTCTCGTAGCCATGCCCGGCACCGCTTCAGCCGCTGCCGACAGCGACTGCAGCGCCAAGCAGCACAAGGACTTCGACACCCTCGGTGCCAATCTGGACGTCTACATCACGCTGTGCGTGTACCGGGACAGCAACAGCGACTACAAGGCCAAGGCGTACGTGTCCTGGGCCGACGGCGGCCAGGGCAATGCCGGCGGCATGGAGAAGTTTTACGTGCAGGTACGACTCGAGCGGAACGACGCCGACTACAGGACGAACACCACAAACTACTCAAACGTGATGAACGCTTATGGTTCGAGCTCGGCCAGCAACGAGACCACCGAATACCACAGCAGCACCACGGGTGGTTGGACTGCGGACGGCACCGTGTCGTACAACGTCGACCTTGACGGCGACGGTGACAAGACCTGGGCCCTGGGGGGCTCCCCGTCTATCTGATCTGAACACCAGATGGGGTGCCGTTCGCACTATGCAACGGCACCCCATCGTCATGAGAACACTCACCCGCAGAGACCGGGCTGCCTCACGTCACGTCGTCGTACCCGTTCACCCGGTCCTTGGCGATCTGCTCGGGCAGCGCGCCGGTCGCGCTCACGGTCTCGATGTCGCCGATGTCCTCGGGAGTGAGGTCCAGCTCGGAGGCCTCGTCGTCGGCGGGGCCGAGGGCCTCGCGGCGGCGCCTGCGCCGGTCGTTCACCAGCGAAATGGCCACGGCGGCGAAGTACAGGATCCAGATCGGCCCGGCCAACGCGAGCATCGTCACCGGCTCAGTGCTCGGGGTGGCGACGGCCGCGAAGACCGTGATGCCCATGATCATGCCGCGCCACCAGCCGAGCATCCGCCTGCCGGTGACGGCGCCGGTGAAGTTGAGCATGACCAGCAGGAGAGGCAGCTCGAAAGACAACCCGAAGACGAGCACCATCCGGACGATCAAGTCGAGCAGTTCGTCCAGCGGCAGCTGGTTGTCGAGGTCCGCAGGCGAGAACTCGAGCAACACCGTTGCCATGGTGGGCAGAGTTATGTAGGCGAAGAAGGCCCCGCCCAGGAAAAGCGGAAACCCTGCGCCGACGAAAGCCAGAGCGTACTTCCTCTCGCGGCGGTGCAGACCCGGGGCGACGAACGCCCACAGCTGGTAGAGCCACACCGGAGACGCAAAAATCACGCCGGCCATGAGCGACACCTTCAGCGCGAGCGTGAAAGGCGTCAACAGGCCGTTGAGCACAATGCGAGCGCAGGTACCGCTGTCCTTCTCCGACAGCTCGGCGAAGCTCGCCTCGCATCCCACGGCATGCAGGATCGGGTCCGTGAAGAACTCGATGATGTCCTTGTAGAAGAAGGCGGCCACGACCGTCACGACGACAATGGCCAGCACGGCTTTCGCAAGCCGGTTGCGTAGCTCACGCAGGTGCTCCGCGAGGGGCATCCGCCCCTCGGGATCCTTCTCCTTCTTGCGGGCAGACTTCAGCAACCCACGTTCCCATCTCGTGCGGCGGGCCGGAGGTCACCGGCCCTGCGTCAGCGCTTGGTCGTGTCCGTCGGCTCGGTGACCGGCCGGGAGCTGGTCACGTCGCCGGGGGCGGCCTGGATGACGCGCTGCGCGGGGGGCTGCTCCTCGCCGGCGTGCGGCGGGTCGGCGGGGGCGGAGGACTTGTTGTCCTCCTTCATCGCCTTGGCCTCGCTCTTGAGGATGCGCGCGGACTTGCCGAGGGAGCGGGCCATGTCCGGAAGCTTCTTCGCGCCGAACAGCAGGATGATGACGACGAGGATGAGAATGATCTCGGGAGCTCCGAGCCTTCCGAACATAAGTCTTTACCTTCTCACCGAGGCGGCTGGGTGGGTGCTGTCCGATCCTTCGGACAGGTGTCCGAAGGATCGTGCTGTCAGCGATCGTAACGCTCAGGGATGAACACGAGGCAATCCCTGTGCGTACTCCCGATCCACGGCCCGGGCCTCGTTTTCCGGTGCCGCGGTCAGCAGCGTACCTGCCGCACCCGCCACCTCGACAGGGCGAAGTTGCCCAAAGCGCCCCGGGCGCCGGACTCACGGAAACGGCACGGCCCCGCTCACAGGGCGTCCACGGACCGCGCCGCGCTCGCCCCCGCCCGCCCCAGCTCCTCGGCGGCACGGCCGATGCGCTGGGCCGATTCCGCCACCTGCCGCCCCAGCCGCCGCGCCTCCACGCACACCCGCACGGCCGGGACCGCGACCACGACGAGGCCGGCGAAACCCATGGCTACAGCAAACATCGACCAGAACATGACGTCCGCTCCAGTGCTCTCAAAGGGCCGAGTGGAGGCGCAGGGTGCGCACTCCCCCGCCGGTGAGGAGCTCCACGATGCGCTCCCCGGCCGGCTTGCGCACCGAGGCGCCGCACTCGGGGCAGGTGAAGGAGTAGAACGTGGTGCGGCTGGTGGCGCCGATCGCCAGCCGCAGGGCGTTCGCCGCGAGCTCGAAGCGGGCCCGGCACTCCGGGCAGCCCGCCCGGAACACCACCGGCGCCACGCTGCGCATCCCCGCGAACGCGGACGCCACCGTCATCTCCTGCACCCCGGACGCCGACTCGCTCACCGTGTCTGCTCCTGCCTGTCGTCCCACCCCGCCGGCCGCGGGCCGTCCGCGTCGATCACGTCGTACGCCGCCAGCGCCTCCCGGGCCGCCCGGCGGGCGCTCTCGGCCAGCTCCGCGGGCGCCACGATCCGGCCGTCGGCCCCCAGCCGCAGCGCCAGGCGCCGCAGCGACGCCGGCTCGGGCGTGCGCAAGGTGATCCGCAGCCCTCCGTCGGCCAGTTCCTCGGCGCTGTCGTGCGGGTAGTACTCGGCGACCCAGCGCCCGCCGGGCCCCACCTCGACCACGACCTCCGGGTCCTCGGCGGCCGGCTGCACCAGCCCTTCGGACAGATCGCGCAGTTCCACCTCGGGCGGCGCGGACGGCTCGTCGAGAACCTTGATCTCGGCCACCCGGTCCAGCCGGAAGGTACGCCGCGCCTCCGAGCGCCGGCACCACGCCTCGACATAGGTGTGGCCCACGCTGACCAGGCGGATCGGGTCGATCTCGCGCTCGGTGACCTCGTCGCGGGCCGGCGAGTAGTACCGGATCCACAGCCTGCGGCGCTCGGAGATCGCCCGGTCGACGTCGGCGAAGACGCCGCCCTCGGACTCGAACGTCACCGACAGCCGGGAGCTGGCGCCCGCCGCCTCGCCGGCCGCCGTCTCCACCTTGGCGGTGGCCCGCAGCAGCGCCTGCCGGTCGCTCTCCCTGAGCCCCGGCAGCGTGGCCACGGCCCGCGCCGCGACCAGCAGCGCGGTCGCCTCGTCGGCGGCCAGCCGCAGCGGCTCCGCCGCGTCCGCGCCGAGCGCGGCCGGGTTGTGCCACCAGATGCGCTCGCCGTCCGTGTCGATGTCGAGCAGATCGCCGCCGCGGAAACTCGTGCCGCACATCGGCAGCACGTCGAGGTCGGAGACCAGCTCGTCCTCGGTGATGCCGAAGGCGCGGGCGACGTCCGCGATCCTGGCGCCGGGGCGCTCCTTGAGATACGTCACCAGCGAGAGCATCCGCCGGGTCTGGTCGATGGCGTTCACGGGCCTGACCGGTTTGCCTGCCACTGTGCTCGTCCGCTCCCGCTCAGCCCTTGGCCACGGCACGCAGCCGGTCCACCACGTCGGCCCGCAGCTCCGCGGGGTCCAGGACCACCACGTCGGGCCCGAACTCCACCAGCCAGGCGTCCAGTCCGTGCCCGTACGGAATCTCCAACTCGTCCCACCCGTCGCCCAGTTCCCGCACCGAGGCGGCCCGCGCCCGCAGCGGGTAGCCGGCCCCCGAACGCAGCCGGATCCGCGCGGAGCGGTCGGCGGTCTCCCCCGCCCAGCTCGCCACGGTCTCCCGCACGGTGACGACGTCGGGCACCGGCGCCGTGTAGCGCCCGCCGCGCGAGCGCACCCTGCCGGTGATCCGGGACAGCCGGAACACCCGCTCGGCGCCCCGGTCACGGTCCCAGCCGGCCAGATACCAGTGGCCGCGCCAGCACTCCAGCGCCCACGGCTCCACCTGCCGGGGCTCGGGACGGGCGGCGGTCGCCTTGCGGTAGTCGAACACCACCGGGCGGCGGTCGCGGCAGGCCAGCATCAGCGGCTCGAAGGCGGCCTCGTGCACCGGGATGCGCGGCTCCAGGGCCCCGTGGGCCTCGTAGGGGTCGACGTCCTCCGGCAGCCCGGCCGCGCGCAGCTTCTGCAGGGCGCCGCTGGCCGCGCCGGCGAGCCGGGCCTGCTGCCACACCTTGGCGGCCAGTCCCAGCGCGGCGGCCTCCTCGGCGTCCAGGGTGATGGGCGGCAGCCGGTTGCTGTCCCGGCGGGCGAGATAGCCGACCTCGCCGTCCAGGTTCTCGACGGTCTCGATGACCAGGCCCAGCTCGCGCAGATCGTCCTTGTCCCGCTCGAACATCCGGTTGAACGAGTCGTCCGACCCGGCCTCGAGATAGGCCTCGATGGAGTCGCGCAGCTCGCGCTTGCTGAGCGGCCGGCGCGTCCCCAGCAGACACAGCGCCAGGTTCATCAGCCGCTCGGCCTTGGCAATGGCCATCGACGCCCTTCGCCTCCCTATGGTGCTTACGAGCGACGACCGTACCGCTCCGCGGTGTCCCGGCAAAAGCGGAGGCCCATGCCCCGGACGGACATGGGCCTCTCAACGGCCGGACGCGGCCGTCCGGCGGTCAGACGCCGAGCAGATCGACCACGAAGATCAGGGTCTCGCCGGGCTTGATCGCCGGGGTCGGGCTCTGGTTGCCGTAGGCCAGGTGCGGGGGAATGGTCAGCTGGCGGCGCCCGCCGACCTTCATGCCCTGCACGCCCAGGTCCCAGCCCTGGATGACCCGGCCGCCGCCCAGCGGGAAGCGGAACGGCGTCCCGCGGTTCCAGCTGGCGTCGAACTCCTCGCCCGTGCTGAAGGCGACGCCCACGTAGTGCACGGTGACGGTCTGGCCCGGCTGGGCCACCTCGCCGTCGCCCTCCCAGATGTCCTTGATCTCGAGGTCCGCCGGGGGCTCGCCGCCCGGGAAGTCGATCTCGGGCTTGTCGATGCTCACTTCATTTCTCCTTGTTGCCGACCTGCGTCACGGACAGTCTCACAGACTTCCCGATCACACGGTGCCCAGGATGTCGACGACGAAGACCAGCGTGTTCTTCGCCAGCTCGCTCTGCGGATCGGCGCCGTAACCGAGGGACGGCGGGATCACCAGCAGGACCCGGTCGCCCACGTTCTTGCCGACCAGGCCCTGGTCCCAGCCCTGCACGACGGCCCCGGTGCCGATCTGGAACGCCGTGGCGCCCCCGTGGTCCCAGGAGGAGTCGAACTTCTTGCCGTCCTCCCACTTGATCCCGGTGTACTGGGCGACGAGTCCCTGCCCGGCCTCGACCTTCTTGCCGTCGCCCTTGATCAGGACCTGCTCCTTGAGCTCCTTGGGGGGCTTGACGCCCTTGGGCACGGTGATGGTCGCCGCCTTCTGCGACGGAGCCTTCACCTCCGGCATGCCGGCCTCCGGGGCGGCCTGCTCGCCCTCGACCTCGCCCTTGGCGTCGACGGCCGCGGCGCCGACCGGGTCGACCACCCAGATCAGCACGTCCTTCGCGGTGATCCCGGACTGGGGGTTGAGACCCTCGCCGATCAGGTCGCCCGCGGTGCCCTGCACCAGGACCCGGCTGCCCGCCTTCTTGCCCTTCACGGCGTCCAGGACCTTCGCGGGCAGCTGCCGGCTCTGCTTGCCGACCTGCTCGACGGACTGCTGCTTGGGCGTCCCGGCGCCGCCCTGCTGCGCGCCCCAGGTGCCGCCCAGCTCCTCGTCGCCGCCCCACTTCTTGACCGTCCAGTCCAGCCGGACGAAGTCGGAGGCCTTGATCGCGCTGCCGCTGCCCTGGACGACCGTCCTGGTCACCGTCTTCTGCGACGGCTCGCCGCCCTCGGGCTCGGAGATCTCGGGCTTCTCCCCGACCTTCCCCTCGACCTGGGCGACGTCGGCCGCCGCCTCGCCCTTGCTGTCGTCGTCCGAACCGCATGCGGCGGTGAACAACAGTGCGGGAACGGTGAGCAGCGCCGCGAGGCGTCGATTCATGGTGTAGTTCATCAGTCCAACTGGGTTCGAGGGTGGGGGCGAGTGCCGCCACTCTACGACCAAAGAACGCCCGGTGCCCGGAGGCGTCGAACACCTCCGGGCACCGGGCGTTGCGATCAGGCCGCCACGGAGCGGCTGCGAACCCCGCTACATTCCGGCGATCAGCTTCTCCACCCGGTCGTCCACCGAACGGAACGGGTCCTTGCACAGCACCGTGCGCTGCGCCTGGTCATTGAGCTTGAGATGCACCCAGTCCACGGTGAAGTCCCGGCGCTGCTCCTGCGCCCGCCGGATGAAGTCGCCGCGCAGCCGGGCGCGCGTGGTCTGCGGCGGAACCGACTTGCCCTCGAAGATCTTCAGGTCGTTGCAGATCCGCGCCGCCTGCCCCTTCTTCTCCAGCAGGTAGTACAGCCCGCGACGCCGGTGGATGTCGTGGTAGGCGAGGTCTATCTGCGCCACCCGCGGGTGCGACATCGTCATGTTGTGCTTGGCCCGGTACCGCTCCAGGAGCTTGTACTTCATCACCCAGTCGATCTCGGTGCCGATCCGGTCGAGGTCCTCCGCCTCGATCGCGTCCAGCGCCCGGCCCCACAGCTCCAGCACCTGCTCCACCGTGCCGGTGCGGATGCCGCGCCGCTCGCAGAAGTCGACGGCCTTCTCGTAGTACTCGCGCTGCACCTCGAGCGCCGAGGCCTCCCGGCCGCTGGCCAGCCGCACCTTGCGCCGGCCCGTGATGTCGTGGCTGACCTCGCGGATCGCCCGGATCGGGTTCTCCAGCGTCAGGTCCCGCATTACCGTGCCGGCCTCGATCATGCGCAGCACCAGATCGGTCGCCCCGACCTTCAGCAGCATCGTCGTCTCGGACATGTTCGAGTCGCCGACGATCACATGCAGGCGGCGGTAGCGCTCGGCGTCCGCATGCGGTTCGTCACGCGTGTTGATGATGGGCCGGGAACGCGTCGTCGCCGAGGAGACGCCCTCCCAGATGTGCTCGGCCCGCTGACTGACGCAGAACACCGCCCCGCGCGGCGTCTGCAGCACCTTGCCCGCGCCGCACAGCAGCTGACGCGTGACGAGGAACGGGATGAGGATGTCCGCCAGCCGGGAGAACTCCCCGTGCCGGGCGACGAGATAGTTTTCGTGGCAACCATAGGAGTTGCCGGCGGAGTCGGTGTTGTTCTTGAAGAGGTAGACGTCGCCTGCGATTCCCTCCTCGTGCAGGCGTCGTTCCGCGTCCACCAGGAGCCCTTCCAGAATGCGCTCGCCGGCCTTGTCGTGGGTGACCAGCTCGGTCACGTTGTCACATTCGGGTGTCGCGTATTCCGGATGCGAACCCACGTCGAGATAGAGGCGGGCGCCGTTGCGCAGAAAGACATTGCTGCTACGGCCCCATGACACGACACGGCGGAAGAGGTACCGCGCCACCTCGTCAGGCGACAGACGGCGCTGTCCCCTGAACGTGCACGTGACGCCGTACTCGTTCTCCAGCCCGAAAATGCGGCGGTCCATGACTGAACATTACGCCCGATCCCCGGAACTGAAACGGGGTTCGGCAGCACGATTTGGATCATTTTCCGAAGAAGCGGCGACGACCGCCGTTCTCGGCCCCACTGCCAATACCCGCCCCGTCGCCAGCAAAACCAGCAGCGACACACCGCCCGCCGCCCCCGGCACCGCGAACCCCCACAGCGCCCCGCCCCACTCCAGCACCGGCCCCGTCAGCCCCGTCCCCACCGACGCCCCCACCGTGAACGTCGTCACCAGCCACGAGAACGCCTCCGTGACCGTGCCCCGCGGCGCGTGGCGGTCCACGATGACGAACGCACAGGCGATCGCGGGCGCCAGGAACACACCCGCCAGCGCGGTCAGCGCCGCCATCGCCACCGGACCCGGCAGCAGCATCAGCGGCAGATAACACACCGCCAAAAGCCCCACCAGCACGCGCAGTCGCCGCTCCGGCGCACCAGCCCACCGTCGCGCCCCGTACACGGACCCGCCCACCAGCGCGCCCAGCCCCAGCGCCGCCATCAGCCAGCCGTAGACGGCGTCGCCCCCGTGCCCGTCCGCGTACGACACCGCCGCCACGGTGATCGAGCCGAGCGCCACGCCCACGAACAGGAACGCCGCCAGCAGCGCCACCAGCCCCGGCGAACGCAGCGCCCCCAGCCAGTGGGCCTCGCGCGGCGCGGACCGCCAGGCACGCGACGGCGGCGACAGCACCACCGACAAGGCCCCCAGCACACCGACCGCGTTCACCAGCAGCAGCGCCGCCTGCGCCGACCACAGCGACACGCACAGCGTCACCAGCAGCGGCCCGACGGTGAACATGACCTCCTGCGCCACCGCGTCCATCGCGTACGCCGTGTGCACCTGGTCCTCCCGGCGCAGCACCGACGGCCACAGCGCCCGCAGCCCGCCCTCCAGGGGCGGCGTGAACAGGCCGGCCGCGGCCACGGCCGCATACGACAGCGCGAGCGCCCCCGTGCCGCTGACGGCGAAGACGGCCGTCGCCAGGGCGGAGGCGAGGGCGGCCGGCAACTGGACGCGCGGCTGGCCGTACAGGTCCACCAGGCGGCCCAGCACGGGCTGCCCGACCGCGTTGGCGACCCCGTACACGGCCGCCAGCACGCCGGCGAGGCTGTACGAACCGCCCTCCGCGCGGACGAACAGCACGATCGCGATCGCCGCCGTCGCGTTCGGCAGCCGCCCCACCAGCGTCCCGACCAGCAGCCGGGTGGCGTGCTTCGCCCGGAGGATCTCCAGATATCCCGTGGCCATGTCCGCCTTCCGACCGGGTCGCACTGCGGTTGCCCGGAGGTTGTACGTATAACGTCGTTCGTCATACGTACCATGTCTGCTGTTCACCCGTCCAGGCGTCAGACCCGGACGACCGCCCACGAAGGAGCAGGCCGACGGTGGCACCCGGCAGCACCCGACCCACCAGCCGCGACGTCGCCCAGGCCGCCGGCGTCTCCCAGGCCGCCGTCTCCCTGGTCCTCGGCGGCAAGTGGCGCGGCCGGGTATCCGAACCCACCGCCCGACGGGTACGCCAGGCCGCCGAGGAACTCGACTACCGGCCCAACCTCGCCGCCCGCAACCTGCGCCTCGGCCGCACCCGCACCGTCCTCCTCGTCGTCCCCGCCCTCACCACCGAGTTCTTCGCCGGCGTCTACACCGGCGCCGCCCGCGTCGCCGCCGCCCACGGCTTCGGCGTCGTCCTCTACCCCTCCCCCGAAGGCATCGGCCCCGCCAAGGACCCCTTCGCCTCCGCCCAGGCCGCCCTCGACGGCGTCATCGCCTCCTCCATGGCCGCCGACGCCCTCACCGCCATCCGCGGCGGCCAGCTCCCCCTCGTCATGCTCGACAGCGACCCCGCCGGCAGCCCCGGCGCCGCAGCCACGGTCAACCTCGACATCGCCGACGCCGTCCGCCGGATCGCCGAACACCTCCTGGGCCTCGGCCACCGCCGCTACCTCCACCTCGCCGCCGACGTGCCCTCCTGGACCTTCGCGGTCCGCGCCCGGGAACTGGCCGCCCGCCTCACCACCGCCCCCGGCACCACCCTGCGCACCGCCCGCGCCCCCCTGACCATCGACGGCGCCCTCGCCGCCGCCCAGGCCGCCCTCGCCCGCCCCGGCCCCCGCCCCACCGCCATCGTCTGCGACGACGACAAACTCGCCGCCGGCGCCTACAAGGCCCTGCGCCGCCTCGGCCTGCGCATCCCCGACGACATCTCCGTCACCGGCCTGGACGACCTCGCCCTCGCCACCGCCATCGACCCCGAACTGACCACCGTCCGCCTCGACGCCGAACAGTTCGGCGAACGCGGCATGCGAGCCCTCCTCGCCGTCCTCGAAGGCCGCGAACCCGAACGCGGCGACATCCCCGTCGAACTCGTCGTACGCGCCTCCACCGCGCCCCCGCCGGCCGACTGACCCCGCGCACAGGAAAGCCCCGGCCAGTCCAACCCCCGGCCGGGGCTCCCGCACACCGCGCGCTACGGCTACTCGTCCTCGCCGGCCTGGTCCTCGGCCTCCGCCGCCGTCGACGCGCCATTGGCCTCCAGCAGCCGGCCCAGCTGACGGCCGGTGATCCGCTTGAACTTGCGCTTCTGCGGACGCGTACGGTCCAGCACCGCCACCTCCAGCCGCTCGGCGGGAATCTCCCGCTCACTGCCGTTGGTGTCCCGCGACAACGCCTGCACCGCCAGCTTCAGCGCCTCCGCCAACGTCATGCCGTCCCGGTGCCGCTGATCCAGATAGCTGCTGATCTGTTCCGCGTTGCCGCCCACCGCCACCGAGCCGTGCTCGTCCACGATCGAGCCGTCGTGCGGCAGCCGGTAGATCTGGTCCCCGTCCGGCGTCTCACCGACCTCGGCCACGACCAGCTCCACCTCGTACGGCTTCTCACCCGCCGAGGAGAAGATCGTGCCCAGCGTCTGCGCGTAGACGTTCGCGAGACCACGCGCCGTCACGTCGTCCCGGTCGTAGGTGTAACCCCGCAGATCGGCGTAGCGCACACCGCCGATCCGCAGGTTCTCGTACTCGTTGTACTTGCCGGCCGCGGCGAAGCCGATCCGGTCGTAGATCTCGCTGAACTTGTGCAGCGCACGGGACGGGTTCTCACCGACGAACACGATGCCGTCGGCGTACTGCAGCACGACCAGGCTGCGACCGCGGGCGATGCCCTTGCGGGCGTACTCCGCCCGGTCGGCCATGGCCTGCTGGGGTGAGACATAGAACGGCGTCGACACCGGTTATCCGTCCCTTTCTGTGGAAGTCACTGGATCACCCTGACCAAGAACCGCCGCGCCTACAGCAACGCGGCCCGCGGACCGTCCGGCTGCTCCAGACGCCGCTCCAGCACCGCGCGGGCGATCTCCGAGGACTCGTCCTCGGTCAGCCGGCGGAAACCGTCCTCGGTGATCACGGTGACGATCGGGTAGATCCGGCGGGCGACATCGGGACCACCGGTCGCCGAGTCGTCGTCTGCCGCGTCGTACAGGGCCTGCACCACGAGGGTCGTGGCGTCGGCCTCGGTCAGATCGGCACGGAACAGCTTCTTCATGGCACCGCGCGCGAAGATCGAGCCCGAGCCCGTCGCCGCGAAGCCGTGCTCCTCGGAACGGCCGCCCGTCACGTCGTAGGAGAAGATCCGGCCCCTGCCGCGGTCCACGTCGTACCCGGCGAACAGCGGCACCACGGCCAGGCCCTGCATGGCCATGCCGAGGTTGGAACGGATCATCGTGGACAGGCGGTTCGCCTTGCCCTCCAGCGACAGCTGGGCGCCCTCCACCTTCTCGAAGTGCTCCAGCTCCAGCTGGAACAGCTTCACCATCTCCACGGCCAGACCGGCGGTGCCGGCGATGCCCACCGCCGAGTACTCGTCGGCCGGGAACACCTTCTCGATGTCCCGCTGCGCGATGACGTTCCCCATGGTCGCGCGCCGGTCACCGGCGAGCACGACACCGCCCGGGAACGTCACGGCCACGATCGTGGTGCCGTGCGGCGCCTCGATCACGCCCTGCGTGGGCGGGAGTTGACGGTTGCCGGGCAGCAGCTCGGGCTGGTGCTCGGAGAGGAAGTCCATGAAGGAGGACGACCCAGGCGTCAGGAAGGCAGCTGGTAGACGCCCGGTGCTACGAGTGTTGGCTTCCACGCGTTTCCTTCCAGGTAAGCGGCCGCACGGCGGACGGCGTCGGGATCGTCCCCCAACTTGCCGATGGCCGAATTGCAGTTGAAGCACAGTACGCCACGGACCCTACCCGTCTTGTGGCAGTGATCCACATGCACGGCGGGCACCTTCGGAAAGATCACACGGAGCCACGCCCGGGCAGCGACGCTCGCGTCACTCCCGGCTGTGGTGAGGACGCGCCGTTCGGCGAACGCTGCTCGCGGCACGTGCTCCTCGTACCGCGAACAGCGATTCACCCGACCTTCACCTCAAAGGCATAAAGTCGCTAAGACCTTCGACTCGAAGGCTATTCGCCGCCTTTTTGAACGAATGAGCGAACGAAGTCCTCGGCGTTCTCCTCGAGCACGTCGTCGATCTCGTCCAGCACCGAGTCCACGTCGTCGCTCAGCTTCTCCTGGCGCTCCTTGAGGTCCTCCGCGGCCTGCGTCTCCGCGGCCTGCTCCTCGACCTCCTCCGTGGAACGCGTCGCCTTCTGCTGGCCGCCGCCGGTGTCCTTGGTCGCCATATCCCTCACCCCGCTCAGTTCGCCCGACATCTGCCGATCGGTGATGATCAGACCCTACAAGCCGGGTCCGACATCGGCCCCGCAGTTCCTTCAACGTACGGGGCCCACCTCGATGATTCCCGGGGGCCGGGGTTTCCACCCCGGCCGCCCGCCCCCGGACGGGTACCCCTCAGCCGCCGGAAAGGACCTTGACCAGGTCCTCCGCGGTGCGGCAGCGGTCCAGGAGCTCCTTGACGTGATTACGCGTTCCGCGAAGCGGTTCCAGGGTTGGGACCCGCTGGAGCGAGTCCCGGCCCGGGAGGTCGAAGATGACCGAGTCCCAGGAGGCCGCGGCGACGTCGTCGGCGTACTGCTCCAGGCAGCGTCCGCGGAAGTAGGCGCGGGTGTCCTCCGGGGGCTTGGTGACGGCCCGCTGGACCTCCGCCTCGTCCAGCAGGCGCTTGATGCGGCCGCGGGCGGCGAGGCGGTTGTAGAGGCCCTTGTCGGGGCGTACGTCGGCGTACTGGAGGTCGACCAGGTGGAGCCGGGCGGCGTCCCAGTCGAGGCCGTCGCGGCGCCGGTAGCCCTCCATCAGTTCGCGTTTGGCGACCCAGTCGAGCTCTCCGGCGAGGCTCATGGGGTCGCGTTCGAGCCGGTTGAGGGTGTCCTCCCAGCGGGCGAGGACGTCCTTGGTCTGGTCGTCGGCGTCGACCCCGAAGCGTTCCTCGACGTATTTGCGGGACAGCTCGAAGTACTCCATCTGGAGCTGGACCGCGGTGAGCGTCCGGCCGCTGCGCAGGGTGACGAGCCGCTTGAGGGTCGGGTCGTGGGAGACCTGGTGCAGGGTGCGGACGGGCTGGTCGACGGCCAGGTCGACGGCGATGAAGCCGTCCTCGATCATGGACAGGACCAGGGCCGTGGTGCCCAGCTTGAGGTAGGTCGAGATCTCGGAGAGGTTGGCGTCGCCGATGATCACGTGGAGCCGGCGGTATTTCTCGGCGTCGGCGTGCGGCTCGTCGCGGGTGTTGATGATCGGGCGCTTGAGGGTGGTCTCGAGACCGACCTCGACCTCGAAGTAGTCGGCGCGCTGGCTGAGCTGGAAGCCGTGTTCGTGGCCGTCCTGGCCGATGCCGACGCGGCCGGCGCCGGCGAAGACCTGGCGGGAGACGAAGAAGGGCGTCAGGTGGCGCACGATGTCCGAGAAGGGGGTCTCCCGCTTCATCAGGTAGTTCTCGTGGGTGCCGTAGGAGGCGCCTTTGTTGTCGGTGTTGTTCTTGTAGAGGTGGATCGGCTGGGCGCCGGGCAGCTGCGCGGCCCGCTCGGCGGCCTCGGCCATGATCCGTTCGCCGGCCTTGTCCCAGAGGACGGCGTCCCGGGGGTTGGTGACCTCGGGGGCGCTGTATTCGGGGTGGGCGTGGTCGACGTAGAGGCGGGCGCCGTTGGTGAGGATGACGTTGGCGAGGCCGATGTCCTCGTCGGTGAGCTGGCTGGAGTCGGCGACCTCGCGGGCGAGGTCGAAGCCTCGGGCGTCCCGCAGGGGGTTCTCCTCCTCGAAGTCCCAGCGGGCCCGGCGGGCCCGGTGCATCGCCGCCGCGTAGGCGTTGACGATCTGGGACGAGGTGAGCATGGCATTGGCGTTGGGGTGGCCGGGGACGGAGATCCCGTACTCCGTCTCGATGCCCATTACTCGCCGTACGGTCATGCGGCCCTCCTTGCCCGGCGGCTCCCTCGGTCGCGGGCGCCGCTCAGATCCCGCCGGCGCCGGGTGGTGTGCGCGGTGCCGGTGCCCGCGACCGGCGGTTCGGCGGTATGGAAGAGCCTAGAACGCCTTTGCGCTGGTGGGGAGATCATTTGCGTCATTGCCTTGCGCGGTTCCATTGCGGCCGTGGCCGGAAAAGCAGTCGGCTGCGGGTACCCGGCGGGGCACCCGCAGCCGCCCTGTGCTTTAAAGGTACTGCCCGGTGTTCGCCACGGTGTCGATGGAGCGGCCGGTGTCGGATCCCTGCTTTCCGGTGATCAGGGTGCGGATGTAGACGATCCGCTCGCCCTTCTTTCCGGAGATCCGGGCCCAGTCGTCCGGGTTGGTGGTGTTGGGCAGGTCCTCGTTCTCCTTGAACTCGTCCACGCAGGCCTGGAGGAGATGGGAGACGCGCAGACCCTTCTGCTGGTGTTCGAGGAAGTCCTTGATCGCCATTTTCTTGGCGCGGCCCACGATGTTCTCGATCATGGCGCCGGAATTGAAGTCCTTGAAGTAGAGGACTTCCTTGTCGCCGTTGGCGTAGGTGACCTCGAGGAAGCGGTTCTCCTCGGATTCGGCGTACATGTGTTCCACGGCCGTCTGGATCATGGCCTGGACGCATGCGCCCCGGTCTCCGCCGTGCTCTCCGAGGTCCTCGGAGTGCAGCGGGAGCCGCTCTGTCAGGTACTTGCCGAAGATGTCCTTGGCGGCTTCGGCGTCGGGACGCTCGATCTTGATCTTCACGTCGAGCCGGCCGGGGCGCAGGATGGCCGGGTCGATCATGTCCTCGCGGTTGGAGGCGCCGATCACGACCACGTTCTGCAGGCCCTCGACGCCGTCGATCTCGGCGAGGAGCTGCGGAACGATGGTGTTCTCGACGTCGGAGCTGACGCCGGAGCCGCGGGTGCGGAAGAGGGATTCCATCTCGTCGAAGAAGACGATGACGGGGGTGCCCTCGCTGGCCTTCTCGCGGGCCCGCTGGAAGACGAGGCGGATCTGCCGCTCCGTCTCGCCGACGTACTTGTTCAGCAGCTCGGGGCCCTTGATGTTGAGGAAGAAGCTCTTGCCGGCGGCCTGGCCGGTGACCTCGGCGACCTTCTTGGCCAGCGAGTTGGCGACGGCCTTGGCGATGAGCGTCTTGCCGCATCCGGGGGGGCCGTAGAGCAGGACGCCCTTGGGCGGGCGCAGTTCGTGCTCCTTGAACAGGTCCGGGTAGAGGTACGGCAGCTCGACCGCGTCCCGGATGGCCTCGATCTGGTTGCCGAGGCCGCCGATCTGCTCGTAGCCGATGTCGGGGACCTCTTCGAGGACGAGTTCCTCGACCTCGCTCTTGGGCACGACCTCGTAGACGTAGCCGGAGCGGGGTTCGAGCAGCAGGGCGTCGCCGGCGCGGATGGTCACGTCCAGCAGCGGCTCGGCGAGCCGTACCACCCGTTCCTCGTCGGTGTGCCCGAGCACCAGGGCGCGCTCGCCGTCCTCGAGGATCTCCTTGAGGGTGACGATCTCGCCGACGCGCTCGAACTGCATGGCCTCGACCACGTTGAGCGCTTCGTTGAGCATGACTTCCTGGCCGCGCCGCAGCTCGTCGAGCTCGACGCTGGGGCTGACGTTCACCCGGAGCTTGCGGCCGCCGGTGAAGATGTCGGCGGTGCCGTCGTCGTTGGCCTGCAGGAAGACGCCGAAGCCGGCGGGCGGCTGGGCGAGCCGGTCGACCTCTTCCTTGAGGGCCACGATCTGGTCGCGGGCCTCGCGCAGGGTGTTGGCGAGTCGTTCGTTCTGGGCGGACACGCCGGCCAGGTTGGTCTGCAGCTCGACGATCCGCTCTTCGAGAATCCTCGTGTGTCGCGGAGAGTCGGCGAGCTTGCGTCGCAGGACGGCGATCTCCTGCTCAAGGTAGGCAATCTGCCCGGCCGGGTCGTCGGACCCGCGTCCCGGGCGGATGCCGCGGTTCATGTCGTCGTCGTGGGCTGCCACGGTCCTCACCTCCTCCAAGGGGAGCTGGACGCTTCCAGACCCTACCTGGGTGGGTGTCGATTGAAACCCCTAGATCACAAAGACTGTCGGGGTGTGTCCGATCTTCACCCTTGCGCTCTCCCTCACGCCAGGGGAATACCCACGGAACGCGATGGAAAAGCAGCCGGAGGTAGGGTCGAAGCGTTCAACACCCGTCAGAGCTGGCCGGATTCCCGTTCGGTTCGTTACGGAAGGAAGAGGGCAGGAGAGTGACCGTGCAGCAGGAGGCCGGAGTCGAGGGTGAGGCCCTGGAGGTGTGGATCGATCAGGATCTGTGCACCGGCGACGGCATCTGCGTCCAGTACGCGCCCGAGGTGTTCGAGCTGGACATCGATGGTCTGGCCTATGTGAAGGGCGCGGACGACGAGCTGTTGCAGGCGGCGGGGGCGACAACGCCCGTGCCGTTGCCGCTTCTCACGGACGTGGTGGACTCGGCTCGGGAGTGTCCGGGCGAATGCATCCATGTGCGTCGGGTTTCGGACGGGGTCGAGGTCTTCGGTCCGGACGCGGAGTGACTTGATCTTTACGGTGGGTTAGGGCTGTCTGATTTCTCACACCGGCGGAGCAGGGCCGGGATGCGGCGGTCAGACGCTGCGGGCCTCGGCGGGTGACGAGCGGACGAACGCACCGTTCTTCCACTGCCACTTCGCGCTCTCCTCGACGTCGGGGCAGCAGGTCGGCACGGAGTCGGAGGAGTAGCCGAGGAGGGTCGCGAGCACGGCGCCGTCGCGGGCGGTGAAGTCGCGGACGGTGTACCGGTCCTTGGGGTCGAGGAGGGTGGCGACGACGCGGGGGGCCGCCTGGCCCGCGGCCCGGGTGAGGACGTAGACGCCGTCGGGCGGGGTGCTGATGCCGGCGTCGCAGTGGACGACGGCGACGGTCTCGGGCCGGTGGTCGCCGTCGAGGTCGGTGGACTGCTTGCGTTCCACCACGGCGTCGACGGGGCCGCACTCGATGGGGAAGTCGACGCCGTCGGTGGTCGGGGGCGCGGCGGCGGGGGCGGCGGGCTGCGCCTGGTGGCGGGGGGTCTGGGCGGCGGTCGCCGGGTCGGGCTGGAGCATCGAGGAGAGGGCGACCACGCCGGCGACGGCGGTGGCGGTGGCCAGCCAGTGAATGGGGCGGGTGTGGGCGTGGGCCAGTTCCGGGACCGCGGAGTGCTGCACTAGGAGTGTCTCCCGTGAGGGCTGTGCCGGTGGGGGTGGCCTGCATGGTGCCACACGCCGTGGTGCCTGTGAACGGTGGGGTCGGCCGCCCGGTGGTGGGCGGTGGCGGGGTGTCAATGCGCGGACGCCGTGGCCGGGTTCCCGGCGGTCTGCGGGAACTCGGCCACGGCGTGGTGGCGTTGGCCGTGCGGGGGCACCGGGTGCGCGACGGCCCGGGTGGGTCAGCGGCCCATTCCGCCGTCGGCGTTGGGTCCGGAGTAGTCCTCGCCGTAGGCGCCCTTGGCGGGGCGGCGGCGGCGCATGGGCGGCTCGACGCCGTCGGCGAGGCGGCGGGCGGTGAGGAGGAAGCCGGTGTGGCCGATCATCCGGTGGTCGGGGCGGACGGCGAGGCCCTCGATGTGCCAGTTGCGGATCATCGTCTCCCAGGCGGTCGGCTCGTTGAAGGAGCCGATCTCGCGGATGGACTCGACGGTCCGGGCGAGCTGGGTGGTGGTGGCGACGTAGCAGCACAGGATGCCGCCGGGGACGAGCGCCTTGGAGACGGCCTCCAGGCATTCCCAGGGGGCGAGCATGTCGAGGATGACGCGGTCGACGTCGGTGTCGGACAGGTTGTCCTGGAGGTCGCCGACGGTGAGCTGCCAGGCGGGGTGCGGGCCGCCGAAGTAGCGTTCGACGTTGGCCTGGGCGATCTCGGCGAAGTCGGCGCGGCGCTCGTAGCTGTGCAGCATGCCCTGGTCGCCGATGGCGCGCAGCAGGAAGCTGCTGAGCGAGCCCGAGCCGACGCCGGCCTCCACGACGCGGGCGCCGGGGAAGATGTCGGCGAAGGCGAGGATCTGCCCGGCGTCCTTGGGGTAGACGACGGCGGCCCCGCGGGGCATGGACAGGACGTAGTCGGGGAGCAGGGGGCGCAGCGCGAGGTAGGCGACGTTCCCGGTGGTGCGGACAACGCTGCCCTCGGGTGCGCCGATCAGTTCGTCGTGCGGGAAGGAACCCTTGTGGGTGTGGAAGTTCTTCCCGGCTTCGAGCGTGAACGTGTAGTGGCGGCCCTTGGGGTCGGTCAGCTGTACCTGGTCCCCGACCTTGAAGGGCCCGCGACGGCGGGCGGCACCGGTCGGTTCGGACATGTGACCAGCCTACCGGTCGTCGGCGGAGGCGCCGACCACCGGCCGGGCGGCTAGGAGGGCCTGGCCATGGCCTTCACGAAGGCGCGCTCGACGTCGGCGGCGGACAGGACGCCGTAGATGGCGCCGGTGTCCTCGACGACGAGGTATTCGGTGGCGGGGGTGGCGCGCAGGGCTTCGAGCAGGTCCTCGCCGGCGAGTTCGGCGGAGACGCGCATGCCGTCGGTGATCTCCTGGGCGAGGCCGCCGACGGTGACCCAGGGGCGGCGGTGTTCGGGTACGCCGACGATGGCGGTCTCGCGGACGAGGGAGTGCGGGCTGCCGTCGGAGTCGACGACGACGAGGGCGCGGGCTCCGGCGGCGTTGGCGCGGCGCAGGGCCTCGGAGAGGGGGGTGTGGCTCTCGACGGGGACGGCCCGGCGGGTGAGGGTGCGGGCACGCAGTTCGGGGAGGTGCTCGCGCAGGCGGGCGACGCGCAGGCTGTTGCCGGCGCCGGTCCAGATGATGGCGGCGAGGATCGCGGCGAGCAGGGCGTCCATGACGGTGTCCATGCCGACGTTGTCGACGGCGTCGGAGCCGAGGGCGCCCGACTGGGTGAGCAGGGGCAGGCCGATCAGGACGGAGACGGCGAGGGCGCGGCCCACCCAGGCGGCGGCGACGGTGCCGGTCATGGGCTTGCCGGTGATCTTCCAGACGACGGCGCGGAGCATGCGGCCGCCGTCGAGGGGGAGGCCGGGCAGGAGGTTGAAGGCGGCGACGATGAGGTTGGAGATCATCAGGCCGGCCAGCAGGACGCCGGGGACGGTGCCGGGCTCGACGGGGAGCAGGGCGAGGTAGAAGAGGCCGGCGAGGACGAGGGAGAGCAGAGGGCCGACGAAGGCGAGGACGAACTCCCGGCCGGGGGTTTCGGCGTCCTTCTCGATCTCGGAGACGCCGCCGAAGAACTGGAGCTGGATGCGGCGCACGGGGAGTTTGAAACGGAGGGCGGCGACGGTGTGGGCCAGCTCGTGGACGAGTACGGAGGCGTAGAAGGCGACGGCGAAGAAGAGGGAGACGAGGTAGCGGGCGGCGCCCAGCTCGGGCAGGACGCGGTCCAGCTGTCCGCCGAAGACCCAGGTGATCAGGGCGGCGACGAGGAACCAGCTGGGCGCGACGTACACGGGCACCCCGAAGGGCCGTCCCATCAGCAGGCCGCCGCCGGGTTCGGGCCGCTGTGCGGCGGGCGCGTCTCCGAAGGCGGGCTGTCCCTTGGCGCCGCCCGCGGGGGGCCGGGGCGGGGAGGCGGGGCGGTCGGCGGGGGGCGGGGACTGGGGGGCGCGGGCGGGCGCGTCCTCCGGGGAGGCCGGGGTCGGGGTCGGCGCGGGCGTGGGGGCCGGGGACGTCTCGGGTGCCGGTGACTCGGGTGCCGGCGACTCGGGGCGTGCGTCCGGGGCGGGGGTGGCCGAGTCGGGCTCGCCCCGGGTCTCCTCGGCCTCCTCGGCCGGCGTCTCGGGGCGCTCGTCGGGGGCCGGGCCGGCCGTGTCGCCCGGTGGGCGGGTCGGGGAGGGCGTGGGTCGGTGTTCGGTCGGCTGTTCGGTGCCCGGCCGCGGCTGCCCGCTCCCGCCGCTCTCGTTCACGGTGTCCCCTCGTTTCAGCGTCTTCCGCGCCTGCCGGGGCGGAAGGGTCTGGGGTCGATGGTATGCGGACCCCGCGTCGCGTTCCGCCCCGGCACCGCGACTGGGTCGCTGTCAGTGGCGGGCCGTATGGTCTGTGGGCATGGAGACCAGCACCGGGGGCGCGACGGAGGCCCACAGCATCGGCCAGGGCGATACCGCTACGGGGGCGGCCGCCGCCGTCAGTGTTTCCCGTGAGCGCGTGGTCATGCCTCCGTCCTCGCTGTCGCCGTCGCGTGCCGGTGACTTCATGCAGTGCCCGCTGCTGTACCGGTTCCGGGTGATCGACCGGCTGCCGGAGAAGCCGAGCGAGGCGGCGACCCGGGGCACGCTGGTGCACTCGGTGCTGGAGCGGCTCTTCGACGCCCCGGCCGCGGAGCGCACCGCGCCGCGCGCCAAGGCGCTGATCCCGGGGCAGTGGGACCGGCTGCGGGAGTCCCGGCCGGAGGTGGCCGAGCTGTTCGCGGACGATCCGCGGGGCGAGCGGCTGGCGCGCTGGCTGGGCGAGGCGGAGCGGCTGGTGGAGCGATGGTTCACGCTGGAGGACCCGAGCCGGCTGGAGCCGGCCGAGCGGGAGCTGTTCGTGGAGGCGGAGCTGGAGTCGGGGCTGCGGCTGCGCGGGATCATCGACCGGGTCGACGTGGCGCCGACCGGGGAGGTGCGGATCGTCGACTACAAGACGGGCAAGGCTCCGCGCCCGGAGTACGCCGAGGGCGCGCTGTTCCAGATGAAGTTCTACGCCCTGGTGGTGTGGCGGCTGAAGCGGGTGGTGCCCCGCCGGCTCCAGCTGGTGTATCTCGGCAGCGGCGACGTGCTGACGTACGACCCGGTCGTGGCCGATCTGGAGCGGGTGGAGCGCAAGCTGCTGGCGTTGTGGGAGGCGATCTCGCAGGCCACCGAGAGCGGCGACTGGCGGCCGCGCCCGACGAAGCTGTGCGGCTGGTGCGATCACCAGTCGGTGTGCCCGGAGTTCGGCGGCACTCCCCCGCCCTATCCGCTGCCGGTGAGGGCGGTCGAGTCGGGCCCCGTGGCGCAGGGCAGAATGGGCGCGGACTAGCCGAAGGAGACTTACGTGGCCATCCGTGTCCTACTGGTCGACGACCAGCCGCTGCTGCGTACGGGCTTCCGGATGATCCTGGAGGCGGAGCAGGACATCGCGGTCGTCGGGGAGGCCGGTGACGGCCTTCAGGCGCTCGACCAGGTGCGGGCCCTGCAGCCCGACGTGGTGCTCATGGACATCCGTATGCCGCGGATGGACGGCGTGGAGGCGACCCGGCAGATCACCGGTCCCGGCCGGGACGGCCCGGCGAAGGTGCTGGTGCTGACGACGTTCGATCTGGACGAGTACGTGGTGGAGGCGCTGAAGGCGGGGGCCAGCGGTTTCCTGCTGAAGGACGCGCCGGCCAACGAGCTGGTGCAGGCCATCCGGGTGGTGGCGGCCGGGGAGGCGATGCTCGCGCCGAGCATCACGCGCCGGCTGCTGGACAAGTACGCCACGCATCTGCCGTCCGGCGAGGAGCCGGTGCCCGACACGCTGAACACGCTCACCGAGCGTGAGGTGGAGGTGCTGAAGCTGGTCGCCCGCGGGCTGTCGAACGCGGAGATCGCCGCGGATCTGTTCGTCAGCGAGACGACCGTCAAGACGCATGTGGGTCATGTGCTGACGAAGCTGGGGCTGCGGGACCGGGTGCAGGCCGCGGTGTACGCGTACGAGAGCGGTCTGGTGCGTCCCGGCGCGCAGTGAGCGGCCGAGGCCGCCGGGCATCCCAGGACGCCGGGAGGGCGCCCGCTTCGTCGAGGCGGGCGCCCTCCGGTGTGTTCGGCGCCGGGTCAGGCCTTGCTGATCTCCCAGAAGCGGAACACGGTCGAGGCGTCGAGGCAGTACTCGAGGCCGTACACGCCGTCCCGGACGACGGCGTACTGCTTGGCCTGCCACACCGGCAGGACGGGCAGTTCGTCGGCGACGATGTCCTGGAGCCGCCCGTACTCGTCGTCGGTGGCGGCGCGGTCGCTCATGGCCGCCGTGCGCGGGATGAGGGTGCCGGTGATGGTGCCGTTGGCGTAGTTGTTGTCGAGGACGTTGCCCTCGCCGAAGAACGGCGCGGTGAAGTTGTCGGCGTCGGGGTAGTCGGGCACCCAGCCCTTGACGTAGACGCCGTACTTGCCGGCGGCGATGTCCTTCTCGTACTGCTCGAAGGGGACGGACTTGACGTCCGCCTCGAACAGGCCGCTCTCGTTGAGCTGCCCGGCGATGGCCTTGAGCTCCTGGTCGGTGGCGGGGCCGTAGCGGGAGGGCGTCGACCAGAGGGTGAGCCGGACCGTGTCGGTGATGCCGTCGGCGCGCAGCGCGGCCTCGGCCTTGGCCTTGGAGGGGCCGGCGCCGTAGGTGTCGAAGAAGGCGGTGTTGTGGCCGCCGATGCCGGCCGGGATGATCGAGTACAGCGGGGACGCGGTGCCCTGGTAGACGTCCTTGATCAGGGCTTCGCGGTCGATGAGGTGGGCGATGGCCTTGCGGACGCCGAGCCGGCCGGCGACGGGGTCGTCCATGTTGAAGACGAGGTGCTGGACCTCGGCGCTGCTGCCCTCGATGACCTCGATGCCGGCGCTGTCGGACGCCTTCTCGATGTCGGCGATGTCGCCGGCGCTCAGGCCTCGGTAGGCGATGTCGACGTCGCCGTTCTGGAGGGCCTTCTTGAGGGCGCTCTGGTCGCCGTGGAAGAACTTGAGGGTGACGCCGTCGTTCTGTACCTCGGCGGTGCCCTTGTAGTGCTCGTTGACGGAGAAGACGGCCTCGTCCTCGGTGAAGGACTCCAGCTTGTAGGGGCCGGAGCCGACGGCGCCGCCGTCCTCGCGCAGGCCGTCGGCGTCGTACTCGCGGTGGTTGACGATGGAGCCGGCGCCGGAGGCGATCTTGCTGGGGAAGGTGGCGTCGGGCACCTTCAGCCGGAAGACGACGGTCTTCTCGTCCGGGGTCTCGACCTCGTCCAGCATGGGGAACATGATCGCCGGGCCCTCGGCGTCGTCGATCTTCAGCATGCGGTCGAAGGAGAACTTGACGTCCTCGGAGGTGAGGGCGTCACCGTTGCTGAACTTCAGGCCGTCCTTCAGGGTGCACTTGTAGACCTTGGTCTCGGTGTCGGTGAAGGCGCAGGCGCTGGCGGCCTCGGGCTGCGGTTCGGTGCCGCCCTTGGGGAAGCTGAGCAGCGACTGGAAGACGTTGTTGAACAACAGCCAGGAGCCGGGGTCGTAGCCGGAGGCGGGGTCGGTGGCCAGGACGTCGTCGGACATCCCCATGACCACGTTCGAGCCGTTGTCGCCGGAGCCCCCGGTCTCCGTTCCGCATCCGGTCAGCAGGCCGGAGGCCAGTCCTGCCACGATCGGCAGGACGGGCCACTGGGTGCGCATGTTCACGTGCGTGTGCCTTACGTCGTTCTCGAAGCGTCGTTCTCGGAAGGGTCCCGGCGCCTCGGTCGGGGGCGCCGGGCACGAAGGGGTGGCGTCAGCCGCTCACACCGCGGCCGAGCTCCCACAGCTGGAGGGTGGAGGAGGAGTTGAGCGCGTAGGCGGCGCCGGTCACGTCGTCGCGTGCGGCGGCGTACTGCTTGCCCTGCCACAGCGGCAGGATCGGCACGTCCTCGGCCACGATGTCCTGGATCTCCGTGACGCTCTCGACGGCGGCGGACCGGTCGGCCTCGCGGCGGGAGTCGGGGATCAGGGTGCCCCGGATCCGGCTGTTGGCGTACGGCGACCTGAGGAAGTTGTCGTCGTCCAGGAAGGGCGCGAGGAAGTTGTCGGCGTCGGCGAAGTCGGGGAACCAGCCCATGCCCCACACGTCGTACTCGCCGTTGCGCTCGGCGGGCACGAAGGTCTCCCACGGGGCGCCCTCGACGGTGACGTCGAACAGGCCGCTGGAGTTGAGCTGCTTCTTCAGCACCTCGAACTCCTTCTTGGTGGCGGCGCCGTAGTGGTCGGTCGTGTAGTGCAGGGTCAGCTTCACCGGGGTGGCGACGTCGGCGTCGGCGAGGAGGTCCTCGGCCTTGTCGGGGTCCGGGTCGCCGTACTTGTTGAAGAAGGCGTTGGAGTGGCCGGTGACGGAGGCCGGGACGAGCGAGTAGAGGGGCTCGGCCTGGGAGCCGTAGACCTCGGAGACGAGGGCGGTGCGGTCGACGAGCTGGGCCATGGCCTGGCGTACGGCCTTGTCCTTGACGGAGGGCGCGTCGGTGTTGAAGGCCAGGTAGCGGATCTCGAGGCCGGGCATGTCGATGAGGTCGACGGCGTCCTCGGAGTCGGTGGCGAGCTTCTGGATCTGCTCGGGGGTCATGGAACGGGTCATCAGGTCGATGTCGCCGTCGGCGAGGGCGGCGCCCATGGCGTCGGCGTCCTCGTAGGGGACCATCTCGACCTTCTCGTTGTTCACCTCGAGGGCGCCCCGGTAGTCGGCGTTCTTGGTGAACACGGCCCTGGTGACCTGTCCGTCGCTCTCCTCGGCCCGCAGCGTGTAGGGGCCTGAGCCGTCGACGGAGAAGCCCTCGCGCAGCTTGTCCTTCTCGTAGTCCTCGGCGTTGACGATGCCGGCGACCGGGGTGGACAGCTTGTACGGGAAGGTGGCGTCGGCGGTCCTGAGGTGGAAGATGACTTCGTCGTCGCCCTTGGTCTCGACGGTGTCGATGGTGGACAGCAGGGCGAAGACGCCGCTGTCGGCCTTGAGGGAGCGGGCGCGGTCGATGGAGAACTTGACGTCCTCGGCGGTGATGGCGTCGCCGCCGGCGAACTTCAGGCCGGGGCGCAGTTTGCAGGCGTAGCGTTCGTTGCCGGTGTCGGTGAAGGAGCAGCTCTGGGCGGCCTCGGGGACGGGCTGGCCGTCGCCGCGGGGCTGGATCATCAGGGTCTGCACGGTCTGGCGCAGGACGTTCCAGGTGCCGACGTCGTAGGCGTAGGCGGGGTCGAGGGGCGCGGGGGCTTCCTCGGAGGTGACGAACCGGTCCGTGGTGCCGACGACGATGGCGTCCCCGTCCCCGCTTCCGCCGTCCGATCCGCCGCAGGCGGCGAGTACGGGGGCGAGCAGGCCGACGACGGCCGGCAGCACCAGGGTCTTGCGGTTCATGCTCGAGTTTCTCCAGAGCTGTCAGGTCCGTGTACCCGGCATGCAGGGGTGGCGCCGCGGATCACGGGTGGTGCGAGTGGTGTTCTCGCGACGAGATTAATGGGCGCCCGCAGAGGGCTTCACGGCAACCGGAGTTGGGTGTTCATCACGCTGCGAAACCGGGCGTGGACGCACCGAAAACCCGACGGGGGAAGGATTCGTGCAGCGTCCCACGAATCGGGGCACATGGTCCGGCCGACGGCCCGGCAAAGGGGGCGTGAAGCACATACGCGACGGGCTGTCGAGGCCGGTCGGCGTGAGGAACCTCACCCGGTCGGCCGGGTGTGAGGAGGCGGTTGACAGTCGCCCGGGGGCGTTCGGAATCGGTTCGGATTTCCGGCGTTCCAGGGTCGGGCCGGGGACCGGAAATTGATGTCCTTTCAGCTTTCCGCCGGGGTGGACTGCTGGGCGGTGAATGTCATCAGGCCGCGCAGAAATGCCAGGTCGACCTCTTCGAGGGAGTGCACCACGGTGCGCCGGGGGGCCGGGGCGATGGGGGCGACGGAGGGGACGGCCACGACATGGCAGCCGGCGGCCTCGGCGGCGGCGACGCCGGTCGCGGTGTCCTCCACGACGGCGCAGCGGGTCGGGTCCGCGCCGAGCCCGGCGGCGGCGACCAGGTAGGGATCGGGGTGCGGTTTGGTGCGGGCGACCTCGTCGCCGGCCACGGTGAGGGCGAAGTGCTGGGCGCCGAGGGAGGCGAGCACGCGGTCGATGATGCGGCGGTGCGAGGCGGAGACGAGGGCGGTGGGGACGTCGTGGGCGGCGAGCTCGGCGAGCAGCCGGGTGGCGCCCGGCATCAGCGGCAGGTGCCGGTCGATGCGCTTCTCGAACCCCTGGTTGAGCAGCACGGTCAGTTCGGCGAGGGTGATGTCGGCGCCGGTGGCCTCGATCAGGAAGCCCGCGCTGCGGCTCATGGGGCCGCCGACCACGACATGGCGCCAGGAGTCGTCCAGGGTGTGGCCGAGGGAGGCGAAGACCTCCGCCTCGACCTCCCACCAGAAGCCCTCGGTGTCGACGAGGGTGCCGTCCATGTCGAGGAGCACGGCCTGCAGGGCCGAGCCGTCGGCCGTCCGGGCGTCGGGCGCGGGAAGCGTTGTCGTCATCCACGTACCTCCTTGAGGGACGACCAGGCCGGTTCCCGGGCGGGAACCGGCCTGTCGTGGACCGACCATTGTACGACGCGGCCGATCCTTTTGCGGTGAACGGCGTCACGGAGGGTGGGCGCAGGCCCGCCCGGCGGTCACCGGGCGTTGAAGTACTTGGCCTCCGGGTGGTGGATGACGATGGCGTCGGTGGACTGCTCGGGGTGGAGCTGGAACTCCTCCGAGAGGCGGACGCCGATCCGCTCCGGCTCCAGCAGGTCCGCGATCTTGGCGCGGTCCTCCAGGTCGGGGCAGGCGCCGTAGCCGAGGGAGAAGCGGGCGCCGCGGTACTTGAGCGCGAACATCTCCTCGACGTCGGCGGGGTCCTCTCCGGCGAAGCCCAGCTCGGAGCGCACGCGCGCGTGCCAGTACTCGGCGAGGGCCTCGGCGAGCTGGACGGACAGGCCGTGCAGCTCCAGGTACTCGCGGTAGGAGTCGGACTCGAACAGCCGGGCGGTCTCCTCGCCGATGCGGGAGCCGACGGTGACGACCTGGAGGCCGACGACGTCGGTCTCGCCGGACTCCTCCGGGCGGAAGAAGTCGGCGAGGCACAGCCGGCGGCCGCGGCGCTGGCGGGGGAAGGTGAAGCGGGTGCGTTCGTTGCCGGCCTCGTCCAGGATGATCAGGTCGTCGTCCTTGGAGACGCACGGGAAGTAGCCGTAGACGACGGCCGCCTCCAGCAGGTTCTCCGTCTGGAGCTTGTCGAGCAGCCCGCGCAGCCTGGGGCGGCCCTCGGTCTCCACGAGTTCCTCGTACGACGGTCCCTCGCCGGTGCGGGCCTGCTTGAGGCCCCACTGCCCCTTGAACAGGGCGCCCTCGTCGAGCCAGGAGGCGTACTCGCGCAGCTGGATGCCCTTGACGACGCGGGTGCCCCAGAAGGGCGGGCTCGGGACCGGGTTGTCGGTGGCGACGTCGGAGCGGACGTGGCCCTCCTCCGGGTGCTCCTCGACGACGGCGGGGGCCGCGGCCCGCACCCGGCGCTGCTTGAGCTCGGGGAGCTTGGCGCCGGGCACACCGCGCTTGACGCCGATGAGGGCGTCCATCAGGCGCAGACCCTCGAAGGCGTCGCGGGCGTAGCGGACCTCGCCCTCGTAGATCTCGTGCAGGTCCTGCTCGACGTAGGCGCGGGTGAGGGCGGCGCCGCCGAGGATGACCGGGTAGTTCGCGGCCAGGCCCCGGGCGTTCAGCTCCTCGAGGTTCTCCTTCATGATCACGGTGGACTTGACGAGGAGACCGGACATGCCGATGACGTCGGCGCGGTGCTCCTCGGCGGCTTCCAGGATCGCGGAGACGGGCTGCTTGATGCCGAGGTTGACGACGGTGTAGCCGTTGTTGGAGAGGATGATGTCGACGAGGTTCTTGCCGATGTCGTGGACGTCGCCGCGGACGGTGGCGAGCACGATGGTGCCCTTGCCCTCGTCGTCGGTCTTCTCCATGTGCGGTTCGAGGTGGGCGACGGCGGTCTTCATCACCTCGGCGGACTGGAGGACGAACGGCAGCTGCATCTGGCCGGAGCCGAACAGCTCGCCGACGACCTTCATGCCGTCGAGCAGGGTGTCGTTGACGATGTCCAGGGCGGGGCGGTCCTTCAGCGCCTCGTCCAGGTCGGCCTCCAGGCCGTTGCGCTCGCCGTCGATGATCCGGCGCTTGAGGCGCTCGTCCAGCGGGAGCGCGGCCAGTTCCTCGGCCTTGCCGGCCTTCAGGGACTTGGCGGTGGCGCCCTCGAAGAGCTGCATCAGCTTCTGGAGGGGGTCGTAGCCCTCGGTGCGCCGGTCGTGGATCAGGTCGAGGGCGGTCTGCACCTCCTCCTCGCTGAAGCGGGCGATGGGGAGGATCTTGGAGGCGTGGACGATCGCGGAGTCCAGGCCGGCCTTGACGCACTCGTCGAGGAAGACGGAATTGAGCAGGATGCGGGCGGCCGGGTTGAGGCCGAAGGAGATGTTGGACAGGCCGAGCGTGGTCTGCACGTCGGGGTGGCGGCGCTTGAGCTCGCGGATGGCCTCGATGGTGGCGATGCCGTCCTTGCGGGACTCCTCCTGGCCGGTGCAGATGGTGAAGGTGAGGCAGTCGATGAGGATGTCCTCCTCGCGGATGCCCCAGTTGCCCGTCAGGTCGGCGATCAGCCGTTCGGCGATCTCGACCTTCTTCTCGACGGTGCGGGCCTGGCCCTCCTCGTCGATGGTGAGCGCGATCAGGGCGGCGCCGTGCTCCCGGGCGAGCCGGGTGACCTTGGCGAAGCGGGAGTCGGGGCCGTCGCCGTCCTCGTAGTTGACGGAGTTGATGACCGCGCGTCCGCCGAGCTTCTCCAGGCCGGCCCGGATGACCTCGACCTCGGTGGAGTCCAGCACGATCGGCAGCGTGGAGGCGGTGGCGAAGCGGCCCGCCAGCTCCTCCATGTCGGCGACGCCGTCCCGGCCGACGTAGTCCACGCACAGGTCGAGCATGTGCGCGCCCTCGCGGATCTGCTCCCGCACCATCTCCACGCAGTCGTCCCAGCGGCCCTCCAGCATGGCCTCGCGGAACTTCTTGGAGCCGTTGGCGTTGGTGCGCTCGCCGATCGCCAGGTACGAGGTGTCCTGACGGAACGGCACCGACTGGTAGAGGGAGGCGGCGCCCGGCTCGGGGCGCGGGGAGCGCTCGGCGGGAGCGAGGCCGCGGACCCGCTCGACGACCTGGCGCAGGTGCTCGGGGGTCGTGCCGCAGCAGCCGCCGACCAGGGACAGGCCGTAGTCGCGGACGAAGTTCTCCTGGGCGTCGGCCAGTTCGGGGGCGCCGAGCGGGTAGTGGGCGCCGTCCGAGGTGAGCACGGGCAGTCCGGCGTTCGGCATGCAGGACAGCGGGACGCGGGAGTGGCGGGCGAGGAAGCGCAGGTGCTCGCTCATCTCGGCGGGGCCGGTGGCGCAGTTCAGGCCGATCATGTCGATGCCGAGCGGCTCCAGCGCGGTGAGCGCGGCGCCGATCTCGGAGCCGAGCAGCATGGTGCCGGTGGTCTCGACGGTGACGGAGACGATCAGCGGGACGTCGTATCCGGCGGCCTGCATGGCGCGGCGGGCGGCGACGACGGAGGCCTTGGTCTGCAGCAGGTCCTGGGTGGTCTCCACGAGCAGCGCGTCGGCGCCGCCGGCGAGGAGGCCCTCGGCGTTCTTCTGGTAGGCGTCGCGGATGGCGGCGAAGGTGGTGTGGCCGAGGGTGGGCAGCTTGGTGCCGGGGCCCATGGAGCCGAGGACCCAGCGCTGCTGTCCGGTGCGGCCGGTGAACTCGTCGGCGGTCTCGCGGGCGATGCGGGCGCCGGCCTCGGACAGCTCGTGGATGCGGTCGGCGATGTCGTACTCGCCGAGGGCGCTGAGGTTGGCGCCGAAGGTGTTGGTCTCGACACAGTCGACGCCCGCGTCGAAGTAGGCGGAGTGCACCGAGCGGACGATGTCGGGGCGGGTGACGTTGAGGACCTCGTTGCAGCCCTCGAGGTTCTGGAAGTCGTCGAGGGTGGGTTCCTGGGCCTGGAGCATCGTGCCCATGGCTCCGTCGGCGACCACCACGCGGGTGGCGAGGGCCTCACGGAGGGCGGACACACGGGTCCGGGTGTCGGCGGAGGTGGACTGCGGCGACGAGGCCATGTAAGGGCTCCCTGATAATGCGACGGCTGTCGGCTTTGCGCTTTCCCCCGCCGGACCCGTCCGGTGTCCCGGATCCCTCCGGTGTCTCCGGACGGCTCCGGACGGCCGGACGGCTCCGGAGGAAGGTCACCGGCTTGTCCCCGGCGGAAGGCGCACGCCGCCAGGGTAGCCGGGATCGAGGCCCTAGGGTCAGGTGGTCCACGACACGGACCGCCCCGGCGCACACCGCGGCGGGGCGGGACACCGCCGAGGGCGGGCGGCGTCCCGGAGGCAACTCCCGGCCTGCCATTGGCGGGAGGTCGGCATGGACCGGTAGTGTTCGACATTGCCGAACGGCGGACAGTACCTGACAGCGGCAGCCGCAAGCGCTGCTCGACGGTCGAAGGGACGGAGGGCAGGACGGCGATGGCACGGAACATCCAGTCGCTCGAACGGGCGGCGGCGATGCTGCGCTTGCTCGCGGGCGGCGAGCGGCGGCTGGGCCTGTCGGACATCGCCTCGTCGCTGGGCCTCGCCAAGGGCACCGCCCACGGCATCCTGCGCACCCTCCAGCAGGAGGGCTTCGTCGAGCAGGACGAGGCATCCGGGCGGTACCAGCTGGGCGCCGAGCTGCTGCGCCTGGGCACCACGTATCTGGACGTGCACGAACTGCGCGCCCGCGCCCTGGTGTGGACCGACGACCTGGCCCGTTCGAGCGGCGAGAGCGTCTATCTCGGCGTCCTGCACCAGCAGGGCGTGCTCATCGTGCACCACGTCTTCCGCCCCGACGACAGCCGGCAGGTCCTGGAGATCGGGGCCATGCAGCCGCTGCACTCCACCGCGCTGGGCAAGGTGCTCTCCGCCTACGACCCGGTCGCCCACAGCGAGGCGCTCGAGGCCGACCGCAAACCCTTCACCGACCGCACCGTCTGCGACGCGGCCGCCTTCGAGCACATCCTCGACCTCACGCGCGCACGGGGCTACGCCGCCGACGTGGAGGAGACCTGGGAGGGCGTGGCGTCCGTCGCCGCGCCCATCCACGACCGGCGGCGGATGCCGGTCGGCTCGGTCGGCATCACGGGGGCCGTGGAGCGGCTGTGCCGGGACGGCGAGCTGCGCCCCGACCTGATCGCGGCCGTGCGCGACTGCGCCCGCGCGGTCTCCCGCGACCTGGGCGCCGGGCGCTTCTAGACACACCCGCCGAGACCGGGACGTCCGTACGCCGTCCCGGTCCTCGCCCTACCCTGAAACCGGCCCGGAACGGCAACAAAACGTCTCACAACAGGCACTGCGGTCGCTATCCGCAGATAGGCGGCGGTCGCCCCAGGGGACGGACCGGCAGGTCACGGGAATCAGTAACGATCGGGCTTCCGACAACAGAACTCTTGACGTGCACGGAACGCCGAAGCGAGACTCCCGTCCATCGGTCGGCATTGTCGAACACCTACCGGCAATACGCGCTAGAGTGTGACAACGCCAAGGGCCGGCATCGCTCTTCCCCTGGACGAAGGACAAAGGAGTCGCGGGTGTCCAGCTCCGACATCTTCATCGGCGAGACCATCGGTACCGCCATGCTCATCCTGCTCGGCGGCGGCGTCTGCGCCGCCGTCACGCTGAAGGCCTCCAAAGCCCGCAACGCCGGCTGGCTCGCCATCACCTTCGGGTGGGGTTTCGCCGTGCTCACGGCGGTCTACACCTCGGCGCCGCTCTCCGGCGCCCACCTGAACCCGGCGGTCACCGTCGGCATCGCGGTCAAGGACAACGCCTGGGGCGACGTCCCGGCCTACTTCGCCGGACAGCTGCTCGGCGCCATGATCGGCGCCGCCCTGGTCTGGGTCGCGTACTACGGCCAGTTCCACGCCCACCTCACCGACCGGGAGATCGTCGGCGGACCGGGCGCCGAGGACACCGACGCGAAGGCCGTGGAGGCCCGGGAGAAGGGCGCGGGCCCGGTTCTGGGCATCTTCTCCACCGGCCCCGAGATCCGGAACGTGGCGCAGAACCTCGCCACCGAGATCATCGGCACGGTCGTGCTGGTGCTCGCCGTCCTCACGCAGGGCCTCAACGACGACGGCAACGGCCTGGGCATCCTCGGCGCGCTGATCACCTCGCTGGTCGTGGTGGGCATCGGCCTCTCCCTGGGCGGCCCCACCGGCTACGCCATCAACCCGGCACGCGACCTGGGCCCGCGCATCGTGCACGCGCTGCTCCCGCTGCCCAACAAGGGCGGTTCGGACTGGAGCTACGCCTGGATCCCGGTCGCCGGACCGCTGATCGGCGGCGCGCTCGCGGCAGGCATCTACAGGCTGGCCTTCGCCTAGGGATTCGCCTAGACAGTCCGTCAGGACCGCCGCAGCAGCCAGCGCACGTCATCCCCAGTCCGTACCTGTGAATCAGGAGCACACCGTGACCGACGCCCACACCGCCGGCCCGTTCATCGCCGCCATCGACCAGGGCACCACCTCCAGCCGCTGCATCGTCTTCGACCGCGACGGGCGCATCGTCGCCGTCGACCAGAAGGAGCACGAGCAGATCTTCCCGAAGCCGGGCTGGGTCGAGCACGACGCCACCGAGATCTGGACCAACGTCCAGGAGGTCGTCGCCGGCGCCGTCGCCAAGGCGGGCATCACCCGCGACGACATCAAGGCCATCGGCATCACCAACCAGCGCGAGACCACCGTGCTGTGGGACCGCACCACCGGCGAGCCGGTCCACAACGCCATCGTCTGGCAGGACACCCGCACCGACGCCCTGTGCAAGGAACTGGGCCGCAACGTCGGCCAGGACCGCTTCCGCCGCGAGACCGGCCTGCCGCTCGCCTCCTACTTCGCCGGCCCCAAGGCCCGCTGGCTGCTCGACAACGTCGAGGGCCTCAAGGAGCGCGCCGAGGCGGGCGACATCCTCTTCGGCACCATGGACACCTGGGTCATCTGGAACCTCACCGGCGGCGTCGACGGCGGCCGGCACGTCACCGACGTCACCAACGCCTCCCGCACCCTGCTGATGAACCTCCACACCATGGAGTGGGACGAGAGGATCGCCGAGTCCATCGGCGTGCCGACGCGCATCCTCCCCGAGATCCGCTCCTCGGCCGAGGTGTACGGCGAGATCAGGGGCGGCCGCCTCGGCGAGCTGCTCGGCGGCATCCCGGTGGCCTCCGCGCTCGGCGACCAGCAGGCGGCCCTGTTCGGCCAGACCTGTTTCTCCGAGGGCGAGACCAAGTCGACGTACGGCACCGGCACCTTCATGGTGATGAACACCGGCGACAAGATCATCAACTCCTACAGCGGCCTGCTGACCACCGTCGGCTACAAGATCGGCGACCAGGACACGGTCTACGCCCTGGAGGGCTCGATCGCCGTCACCGGTTCGCTGGTGCAGTGGATGCGCGACCAGATGGGCCTGATCTCCACCGCCGCCGAGATCGAGACGCTCGCGCTGTCCGTCGAGGACAACGGCGGCGCCTACTTCGTGCCGGCCTTCTCCGGACTGTTCGCCCCGTACTGGCGCTCCGACGCCCGCGGGGTGATCGCCGGCCTCACCCGGTACGTCACCAAGGCGCACCTGGCCCGCGCGGTGCTGGAGGCCACCGCCTGGCAGACGCGGGAGATCGCCGACGCCATGACCAAGGACTCCGGCGTGGAGCTGGCCGCCCTGAAGGTCGACGGCGGCATGACCTCCAACAACCTGCTGATGCAGACCCTCGCCGACTTCGTGGACGCCCCCGTGGTGCGCCCGATGGTCGCCGAGACCACCTGCCTCGGCGCCGCCTACGCCGCCGGCCTGGCCGTCGGTTTCTGGAACAGCACCGACGACCTGCGCGCCAACTGGCGGCGGGCCGCCGAGTGGACCCCCCGCATGGACGCGGACACCCGCGCCCGTGAGTACAAGAACTGGCTCAAGGCCGTCGAACGGACCATGGGCTGGCTCGAGGACGAGAGCTGACGGGACCCGGACCCGGCCCGCGCGTCGCCCACGGGGCTCTCCCCGGCCTCCCCCGGCACGCGCGGGCCGTCCCCGGCCCCTGGCTCAAGAGAGCTGACGAGGAGCAACCACCCACCATGACCAGCCAGTCCACCCTGCAGTCCGTGCCCGCGCCGGGCACCCGCCCGGCCCACGGCACGGGACCGAGCCGCGCCGAGACCCGGGAGCGGCTCGACAAGGCGTCCTACGACCTTCTTGTGATCGGCGGCGGCATCCTGGGCATCTCCACCGCCTGGCACGCCGCGCAGTCCGGTCTCAGGGTGGCGCTGGTCGACGCCGGCGACTTCGCCGGCGCCACCTCCTCCGCCTCCTCCAAGCTGCTTCACGGAGGGCTGCGCTACCTCCAGACCGGCGCGGTCAGGCTGGTGGCGGAGAACCACTTCGAGCGCCGCGCGGTCTCCCGCCAGGTGGCCCCCCACCTCGCCAACCCGCTCACCTTCTACCTGCCGGTCTACAAGGGCGGCCCGCACGGCGCGGCCAAGCTCGGCGCGGGCGTCTTCGCCTACTCCGCGCTGTCCGCCTTCGGCGACGGCGTCGGCCACCTCCTGTCCCCCGCCAGGGCACAGGCGGACGTGCCCGAGCTGCGCACCGAGAACCTCAAGGCCGTGGCCGTGTACGGCGACGACCAGATGAACGACGCGCGGATGGCTCTGATGACGGTCCGCGCGGCCGTCGAGGCGGGCGCCGTCGTCCTCAACCACGCGGAGGTCACCGGTCTGCGCTTCACCCGGGGCCGGGTCACCGGCGCCGAGCTGCGCGACCGGCTGTCGGGCGAGGAGTTCGGCGTCGACGCCCGGCTGGTGCTCAACGCCACCGGCCCCTGGGTCGACCACCTGCGCCGGATGGAGGACCCGAAGGCCGCGCCGTCGATCCGGCTGTCGAAGGGCGCGCACCTGGTGCTCAAGCGCACCTCCCCGTGGAAGGCCGCGCTCGCCACCCCGATCGACAAGTACCGCATCACCTTCGCCCTCCCCTGGGAGGACATGCTGCTGCTCGGCACCACCGACGAGCCGTACGAGGGCGACCCGGCCGACGTCGCCGTCAACGACCGGGACATAGCCCAGATCCTCGACGAGGCCGCCTTCTCCATCCGCGACCAGCAGCTCGAACGGGACCTGATCACGTACGCCTTCGCGGGTCTGCGGGTGCTGCCGGGCGGTCCCGGCGACACCGCCAAGGCCAGGCGGGAGACGGTCGTCACCGAGGGCCGGGGCGGGATGCTGTCGGTCGCCGGCGGCAAGTGGACGACGTTCCGGCACATCGGACGGACCGTCATGAGGAAGCTGGAATCGCTGCCGGGCCATCCGCTCGGCGAGGACTTCGAGCCGGTCGCCTCGCTGCCGAAGAAGCTGCCGCTGCCCGGCATCGCCAACCCGCGCGCGGTCGCCCACCGGCTGCTGGTCGACGGCCCGGCGCCCGGCCCGCGCATGGCCGCCGACACCGCCCGCCACCTGGCCACCCACTACGGCTCCCTCGCCTTCGACATCGCCCGCCTGGCGAACGGCGACCCCGCCCTCGCCGAGCGCGTCCACCCGGACGCCCCGGAGATCTGGGCCCAGGTGGTGTGGGCCCGCGACCACGAGTGGGCCGAGACGGCCGACGACGTACTGCGCCGCCGCACCACGCTGACGATCCGCGGCCTGGCCACGGACGAGGTCCGCGCGAAGGTGCAGTCCGTGCTCGACGCGAAGTAGTCCGCAAGGACCGGGCCCGGCACGGCACGGCACGGCACGGCACGGCACGGCACGGCACGGCGGCAAGGGGCGGCTCCCCGCGGATTCCCACGGTTTCCCTTGGATTCCCATGGATTCCGGTGGGTTCCCATGGATGGAGCCGCCCCTTCCGCACGTCCCGGGAACGGGTGTTCAACTCGGGTGAGCTGGGCAGTGATCCGTGCACTCCCCCGTCCAGGGGGCTGCGGGCGCCCCCTCCGAACGCCGTAAGGTTGGGTCGTCAAGCGAGAGCACGTCGGAAGGAGGCACTGGGTGATCGAGCTCGAGGGGGTTCCCGAGCTGATCGACCCGGTCATGGTGGCCGCGTTCGAGGGCTGGAACGATGCCGGCGACGCCGCCTCCACCGCGGTCGCGCATCTCGAGAGGGAGTGGAAGGGCGAGGTCTTCGCGGCGCTGGACGCCGAGGACTACTACGACTTCCAGGTCAACCGGCCCACCGTGTGGATGGACGCCGGAGTCCGCAAGATCACCTGGCCGACGACACGGCTCTCGGTGGTCCGGGTCGGCGGCGACAAGCCGCGCGACCTGGTGCTGGTCCGCGGCATCGAACCGTCCATGCGCTGGCGCTCGTTCTGCAACGAGCTGCTCGGTTTCGCGCACGAGCTGGGCGTGGAGCTGGTGGTGATCCTGGGCGCGCTGCTCGGGGACACCCCGCACACCCGTCCGGTGCCGATCAGCGGGACCACGTCCGATCCGGACCTGGCGCGGCGGATGGGCCTGGAGGAGACCAAGTACGAGGGTCCGACGGGCATCGTCGGCGTCCTCCAGGAGGCGTGCACGCACGCGGGAGTGCCGGCCGTGTCGCTGTGGGCGGCGGTGCCGCACTACGTGTCGCAGCCGCCCAACCCGAAGGCGACGCTGGCCCTGCTCAACCGCCTGGAGGACCTGATCGACGTGCGGATCCCGCTGGGCGAGCTGCCCGAGGACGCTCGCGCCTGGCAGGTGGGCGTCGACCAGCTGGCCGCCGAGGACAGCGAGGTCGCGGAGTACGTCCAGACGCTGGAGGAGGCCCGGGACACCGCGGAGCTGCCGGAGGCGTCGGGCGAGGCGATCGCCCGCGAGTTCGAGCGGTACCTGCGGCGCCGGGACGGCGGCGGCACCGCGCCCGGCGGGCACGCCACGGCGGACGGCGGGGACGGTACGACGTCGTATCTGCGGGACAGCCCCGGCGGCCGCACTCGCCCGCCGAAGCCGCCGAAGCCGGACGCGGAGGACGACGAGCCGACCGAGGAATGACCGCCGGACCCGCACACGGTCGACCGGCTGAACGAGAAGGGCGCCCCGTCCGCGACGGGGCGCCCTTCTCGCGTCGTGGCGGCGGCCGTTACAGCGCGACGCCCAGCAGCGCGTCCACCGCGCGGGAGACGATCCCGGGCGCGCCCGCGTCGGCGCCGCCGCTCTGCTCCTGGAGGGCGACCCAGCGGTCGACGGCGGCCAGCGCGGCCGGCGCGTCGAGGTCCTCGGCGAGGGCGTCGCGGATCTGCTCGACGAGCGCCTCGGCGGGCGGTCCGTCGGGCCGGGAGACCGCGGCGCGCCAGCGGCCGAGCCGGGCCACGGCGTCCTGCAGCACCTGGTCGGTCCACTCCCAGTCGGCCCGGTAGTGGTGGGCGAGCAGCGCCAGCCGGATGGCGGCCGGGTCGACGCCGTCGCGGCGCAGCCGGGAGACGAAGACCAGATTTCCCTTGGACTTGGACATCTTCTCGCCGTGCAGGGCGACCATGCCGGCGTGGACGTAGGCCTTCGCCATCGGGAAGTCGCCGGTCAGCACCTGGGCGTGGGAGGCGCCCATCTCGTGGTGCGGGAAGGCGAGGTCGGAGCCGCCGCCCTGGACGTCGAAGCCCATGCCGAGGTGGTCGAGGGCGATGGCGACGCACTCGATGTGCCAGCCGGGCCGGCCGCGGCCGAGGGAGCCGCCGTCCCAGCTGGGTTCGCCCTCGCGGGCGGCCATCCACAGCATCGGGTCGACGGGGTTCTTCTTGCCCGGGCGGTCGGGGTCGCCGCCGCGCTCGGCGGACAGCATCCGCATGGCGGCGGCGTCGAGGCCGGAGACCCTGCCGAAGTTCGGGTCGGTCTCGACGGAGAAGTAGACGTCGCCGTCCAGCTCGTAGGCGGCGCCCATGTCGCGCAGTCGTTCCACCAGCGGAACGATGCCGGGTATCGCCTCGACGGCGCCGATGTAGTGCTTCGGGGGCAGCATCCGCAGGGCCGTCATGTCCTCGCGGAACAGGGCGGTTTCCTGCTCCGCCAGGGCCGCCCAGTCGATGTCGTCGCGCTGCGCCCGCTCCAGCAGCGGATCGTCGACGTCGGTGACGTTCTGGACGTAGTGGACCTGGCGCTGGTTGTCGAGCCACACGCGCTGCACGAGGTCGAACGCGTTGTAGGTCGCCGCGTGACCGATGTGCGTCGCGTCGTAGGGGGTGATGCCGCAGACGTAGATACGGGCGACGGGACCGGGGTCGAGGGTGACGAGGCCGCCGGTCGCGGTGTCGTGGATCCTCAGGTCGCGGCCCTGACCAGGCAGGGCGGGGACCTCGGAAGCGGGCCAGGCATGCATGACTCGAGCCTAACCGGACCGGAGTCCCGTATACGAACCGGATCGGGCGGTTCGGCCGGGAAGGCGCTCTTGTGTTTCCGCGGCCGGTATGCCTTCCGGGCCTCCGCGGCCCGGGAGCCCGGCCGGGGCTATACGGGTGGCCAGGGAATGGCCGGCCATTCCCCGCCGGGCTCGGGATGCACGCCGGTGGCGAGGAGGGCGTCGATCCTCGCGCGCGTGGCGTCCAGCTCCGCCCCGGTGATCAGACCGGCGAGGCGTCCGGCGAGGGCGCCGCCCGGCGCGAGGTCCTCGCGCAGCCGCTTGAGCACGTCGACGGCCTCGTCCGGCAGCGGCTCCCCGGCCCAGCCCCACAGCAGGGTGCGCAGCTTGTTCTCGGTGTTGAAGGTGACGCCGTGGTCGATGCCGTAGAGCCGTCCGTCCGCGGCGGGCAGCAGATGGCCGCCCTTGCGGTCGGCGTTGTTGATCACGGCGTCGAGGACGGCGAGCCGGCGCAGCCGCGGGTCGTCGGCGTGCACCAGCAGCGCGGTCCGGCCCTCGCCCACCTCGGCGAGGCCGACGGCCTTCCAGCCGGGCCCGGGCTCCTCCGCGTCCACCAGGGCGAGCAGCTCGTCCCCGGGCACGGCCTCGATCCACAGCTGGCACATGCCCTCGCCGTAGGGCCCGTCGCGCAGCACGGTCGGCGGGACCAGGCCCCAGCCGGTCGCCTCGGAGACCTCGTACGCGGCCACCTCGCGCCGGGCGAGGGTGCCGTCGGGGAAGTCCCACAGCGGGCGCTCCCCGGCGACCGGCTTGTACACGCAGGCCGCCTCCCGGCCCTCGTGCGCGACGGTGCAGTACAGGGCGGCGTTGGAGGCGTCACGGATGCGTCCGCGCACGGTCAGCTCGCCGACGGCGAGCAGCGCGGCGTCGGCGGCCGTCACGCTCCGCGGCGGTATCCGTTCTGGCGCGGACATACGTGTCCTTCCGGGTCGAGCGGCAGGCTGCACAGCGGGCACGGCGGCCGGCCGGCGTTGACGACGTCGAGGGCGCGCTTGGCGAACGCGCGGGCCTGGGCGCCGGTGAGCCGGACCCGCAGCATCGGGGGTCCGTTCTCCTCGTCCTGGAGGAGTCTTTCCTCCGCCTCGGCGAGGTCCTCGTCGGTGTCGGCGTCCAGCTCCACCAGGGCCTGCGCCTCGACGATCATGCGCTCTTCCTCGCCGTCCCAGGCGAGGGCCATGGTGCCGACCCGGAACTCCTCCTCGACGGGGGTGTCCAGGGGGGCGGTGTCGGTGATCTCGGCGGGGGCGACGGCCGGCACCGCCGCGCTGCCGCCGCTGCGCCGCACCACCTCGTCCAGCAGTTCGTCCATGCGTTCGGCGAGCGCGGCGACCTGGGTCTTCTCCAGGGCCACGCTGGTCACCCGGGAGCCGGCTGAGGCCTGGAGGAAGAACGTACGGCGTCCGGGCAGCCCGACCGTGCCGGCCACGAAGCGGTCCGGGGGGTCGTAGAGGAACACCTGACGGGACACGTCCTGTCTCCATTGATCGTGGGTCGACTTCGACTGCGGGCGAGTGCGGCGCTACTGCGACCGCTTCACCCTACTGCGGGCGACGATCACGGTGCGCCCGCACCGCCCCCGACCGGTGCGTCCTGGGCCGGCGGTTCCTGGCGCGGCACCAGGGAGGCGAAGTCCCCGGTGTCGCCGAGGCGCACGACGAAGGGCCGCAGACGGGTGTAACGGATCGCCGTGATGGAACACGGTTCCACAGCGATCCGCTGGAAGAGGTCGAGATGCAGTCCGAGGGCTTCGGCGACGAGGGACTTGATGATGTCCCCGTGGGAGCACATGAGGTACACGGCGTCGGGGCCGTGGTCGCGCTCCACGCGCGCGTTCCACTCCCGCACCGCTTCGGCGGCGCGGGTCTGCATCGTGCGCAGGGACTCCCCGCCGGGGAACGCCGCGGCCGAGGGGTGGGCCTGCACGATCTCCATCAGCGGTTCGTCCTTCAGCTCGGCGAGCTTGCGGCCGGACCAGTCGCCGTAGTCGCACTCGCTGATCCGCTCCTCGGTGTGCGCGGTGAGGCCGGGGCGGGCGTCCAGGAGCGGGCGGACGGTCTCGCGGCAGCGCTGGAGCGGGCTGGTGACGACCTCGGCGAGAGGCAGCTCGGCGAGCCGGCCGGGCAGTGCGGCGGCCTGCTCGGCGCCGCGCTCGTCGAGGGCGACGCCGGGCGTCCGGCCGGCGAGTACGCCTTCGGTGTTGGCGGTGGAACGTCCGTGCCGGACGAGGATCAGCGTGGGCATGCCGACCAGCGTAGGCGCACGCCGGGGTGCACCGGCGTGCCGAGGACGGGAGAGACCGCCGAGTGATCGTGGACTGCGCCATCTACCGGGACGGACGGCGGGCCGAGGGGCCCGAGGATCTGTCCGACGCCCTGGCCGACGCCCGGACGGCGGGCGGGTTCGTGTGGATCGGGCTGCACGAGCCCGGTGAGAAGGAGTTCGCCCATGTCACCGAGGAGTTCGGGCTGCACCCGCTGGCCGTCGAGGACGCCCTGAAGGCGCACCAGCGGCCGAAGCTGGAGGTCTACGACGACTCGCTGTTCCTGGTGCTGAAGCCGGTGGTGTACGAGCCGGAGAGCGACGCCGTGTCCACCGGAGAGGTGATGGTCTTCCTCGGGGACGGCTTCGTGGTGACGGTCCGGCACGGCGAGGGCGCGCCGCTGGCGGCCGTGCGGCGGCGGCTGGAGCGGGAGCCGGAGCTGCTCGGCAAGGGTCCGACGTCGGTGCTGTACGCGATCGCCGACGCGGCGGTGGACCACTACCTGGAGGTGTCCGCGGAGCTCCAGACCGACCTGGAGGAGCTGGAGGCGGAGGTCTTCTCGCCGGACGACGGCGGCTCGCGCCACACGGCGTCGCGGATCTACAACTTCAAGCGGCAGATCCTGGAGTTCCGCCGGGCGACCGGGCCGCTGGCGCCGCCGATGACACGGCTGGCGGGCAATGGGGCGTTCGGCTCGGTGCCGTTCGTCGACGAGCGGGCGCGGCCGTTCTTCCGGGACGTCGGCGACCATCTGACGCGGGTGAACGAGTCGGTGGAGGGCCTGGACCGGCTGGTGTCGGACATCCTGTCCGCGCATCTGGCGCAGATGAGCGTCCGGCAGAACGACGACATGCGGAAGATCTCCGCGTGGGCGGCCATGGCCGCGGTCCCCACGATGATCGCCGGGGTCTACGGCATGAACTTCGAGCACATGCCGGAGCTGCGCTGGGTGTGGGCGTATCCGGCGGTGATCGCCCTGATGGCCGCCCTGGAGGTGCTGCTGTACCGGCTGTTCAAGCAGCGGGGCTGGCTGTGAGGGCGGGCGCGGCCGGGCTCAGGCGAACTCGGCGGCGGGAGCGGCGGGTCCGCCGAGGGCGTCGCGGCGGTCGGGCATCCGCAGCGACACCATGCGGCGCAGGCCGCCGAGCCGCTCGTACGCGTACACGGCGTGGATGCCGAGGGCGAGGACGGCGGCCTTGGGCCCGGACCAGCCGAGGATACGGCCCATGTGGGCCATGACGGCGAGGCTGACGTCCCGGTAGACCCGGATCTCGGCGCGGGCGCACTCGCGCAGCGTCCGCCGGATGGCCCGGTCGTGGCCGGCGCGCGCGAGGCGGAGCAGTTCCTCGTGGCAGTAGGCGAGGTGGCTGTCCTCGTCGTCGGAGATCATGCGGACCGCGCGGCCGATGTCGGGGTGGCCGGAGAAGTGCTTGCGCAGCAGCCGCATCTGCTCGGAGGCGCGCTGCTCGGTGACGCGGCTGTGGGCGAGGTAGGTGACGATGTCCTGGACGGTGAGCGGCTCGTCGCGCCGGAGCCGGGCGTGGGCGAGGCCGATGCCGTGGCGTTCCAGGAGCATCGTGTAGTCGGTCTCGGGAGGTACGGGGGCGGGGTCGAGGCCGCGCTTCCTCAGCAGGGCGTTGAAGATCCGGCCGTGCTTGTCCTCGTCGGCGCCGTGGCGGGTGATCCTGGGGGCGAGGGCGCGCTCGCTCTCGGGGACGAGCGCGGCGATGCGGGCGTTCTCCCAGCCGCCCTGGGTCTCGCCGCTCGCGGCGATGGAGCAGAAGAGGCGGAAGGACTCGTCGTGCTCGAGGATCTCCTGGAACAGGCTTTTGGCCGAAAGCATCTGGGGCCCCTCTCTGCGGGATCCGCGAAGTCCGCGAAGAACGAGTCAAAGGGGCCCGTGCGGGGGTGGCAACCGTTCTGTCGGACAACTCCGCCGAAAGAAGGACACGCCGGTCGGCTCGGGGGCGTGACCGCGCGCGGGCCGGCGCGTTGTTCCCGTGACGGCCGTGGCGGGGACGCCCCCGAGCCCCCGCCACGGCCACGCGGCCGCCTCACGCACGCGAGCGGGCCGCGGTTTCCGGCCCGCCCCCCTTGCGTGTCACGCCAGTCCGGCGCGCTCCAGGGCCTCGGTGCCCGCGCGCAGGGCGGTCAGGCGCTCCTCCAGCGTGAAGCCCGCGGGGGCCAGCGTCAGGGTGGTGACCCCCGCCGCCGCGTACGCCTTCATCCGGTCCGCGATGCGGTCCACCGAGCCGAGCAGCGTGGTCCGGTCGATCAGCTCGTGCGGCACGGCCGCCGCGGCGCCCTGCTTGTCGCCGGAGAGGTACTTGTCCTGGATCTCCTCGGCGGCCTGCTCGTAGCCCATGCGGCGGGCGAGCCGGTTGTAGAAGTTCTGCTTGCGGCTGCCCATGCCGCCGACGTAGAGGGCGGTGTACGGGCGGAAGGTGTCGGCGAGGGCCGGGACGTCCTTGTCGTCGCCCACCGCGAGCGGCAGGGTCGGGCAGACGTCGAAGCCGTCCAGGGTCTTGCCGGCCTTCTCCCGGCCGGCGCGCAGGTGCTGGACGGCCGTCTCCTCCAGGTGCTCGGCGGAGGGAAAGATCAGCAGGGCGCCGTCGGCGATCTCGCCGGTCTGCTCCAGGTTCTTCGGGCCGATCGCGGCGATGTAGAGCGGGATGTGCTCGCGCTGCGGGTGGACGGTCAGCTTCAGGGGCTTGCCGGGGCCGTCGGGCAGCGGGAGGGTCCAGTGCTCGCCCTGGTAGGAGAGGCGTTCGCGGGTCATCGCCCGGCGGACGATCTCCACGTACTCGCGGGTGCGGGCCAGCGGCTTGTCGAACCTGACGCCGTACCAGCCCTCGGAGACCTGCGGGCCGGAGACGCCGAGGCCGAGGCGGAAGCGGCCGCCGGAGAGGGAGTCGAGGGTCGCGGCCGTCATCGCGGTCATCGCGGGCTGTCGGGCGGGGATCTGGAAGATGGCCGAGCCCACGTCGATCCGCTCGGTGCGGGCCGCGACCCAGCTGAGCACGGTGGCGGCGTCGGAGCCGTAGGCCTCGGCCGCCCAGCAGACGGCGTAGCCGAGGCGGTCGGCCTCCTGGGCGACGGCGAGGTTGTCCCCGTCCATTCCGGCGCCCCAGTAGCCGAGGTTGATCCCGAGCTGCATGACCTTCCCCTTACTGATCAGTAACGTCCCTTGTGGCCTCGACCCTAGCGTGTGGGGGCGCGCCCGGCGGGGCGCGTGCGGGCGCTGCGCGCATCCGTTGTCCACAGGCATCCCACGGCACGAGTTCCGGCCAGTAATCTCGGCGGTCATGGAGCAGAGGCATCTCGGCCGTACCGGCCTGCGCGTGTCCCGGATCGGACTCGGCACCCTGACCTGGGGCCGGGACACCGACGAGCACGACGCCGCGGACCTGTTGAAGACGTTCTGGGAAGCGGGCGGGAGCCTCGTCGACACGGCCGACGTGTACGGGGACGGGGAGGCCGAGTACCTGCTCGGGCGGCTCGTCGACGGGCTGGTGCCGCGGCGGGACCTGGTGATCTCCACCAAGGCCGGCAGCGTGCCCGACCCGGACCGGCGTTTCGACGGCTCGCGCGGGCATCTGCTGTCGGCGCTGGACGCCTCGCTGGCCCGGCTCGGCACGGACTACGTCGACGTGTGGCACATCCACGCCTACGACCCGGACACCCCGCTGGAGGAGACGCTGCAGGCGCTGGACCTGGCGGTGAGCAGCGGCCGGGCGCGGTACGCGGGCGTCTCCAACTTCTGCGGCTGGCAGCTCGCCAAGGCCGGGACCTGGCAGCTCGCGGCGCCGGGGACGCGCACGCGGCTGGCGTGCACGCAGATGGAGTACTCGCTGCTCCAGCGCGGCGTGGAGCGGGAGGTGCTGCCGGCCGCGATCGACCTCGGGATCGGGCTGCTGCCGTCCTCGCCGCTCGGGCGGGGCGTGCTGACGGGCAAGTACCGCAACACGACGCCGCCGGACTCGCGCGGCGCCTCGGAGCATCTGGCGCCGTTCGTCGAGCCGTATCTTGACGACACGGCCGACCGGATCGTGGAGGCGGTGACCACGGCGGCGGACGGCCTCGCGGTGACCCCGCTCCAGGTGGCCCTCGCCTGGGTTCGCGACCGCCCCGGCGTGACCGCCCCGATCGTCGGCGCGCGCAACGCGCAGCAGCTCACGGCGGCGTTGTCAGTGGAGGCGCTTAGTCTGCCCGACGAGATCTGCCGGGCGCTGGACGACGTGTCCGCGCCGGTGCACCACTACCCCGATCACGACTGGAGCACGCTGTGAGCACGGAGCCGAACACCACCGAGGCCGCGGAGAGCACGACGCCGGGCACCGCGGCGGAGGGCGGCGGGGCGGGGCCCGGGGGTGCGGCAGGCACGGTGACGGGCGGCGCGCCCCGCGGCGCCGGCGAGGAGGACGGCGGGACTCCCGGGGCGGCGGCCCAGGGCAGCGGGCCGGAGGACGGGGAGGGCGGCGCCACGGAGGACGACGGCGCGTCCGGGAGCGAAGCCGAGCCCGGCGGGGCGGAAGGTGCGGGGGGCGCCGAGCCGGGCGGTGCCGCGGAGGGTGCGCCCGGGGCGCTGTCCGAGGCCGAGGCCGAGCTGGCCGCTCAGCGCGTCGAGCGGGAGCGGATCGAGCGGCGGAAGGCCGAGAAGGCCCGGATCGAGGCCGGGGCCAAGCTGAGCGGGAAGGCCGCCGACCTGCTCGCGGCCGTCCGGGCCGTGGAGAGCGGGGAGAAGCCGCCCGCCACCGTCTTCGAGGAGCCCCCGCCGCGCCGGCCGGCCCCCGCGCCCGTACGGCGTCCCCAGCAGCCCGCGCCCGCCCCCGCCGGGCCCGCGCCGGACGCCGTGGAGGCCGTACGGCGGGTGCTGGCCGAGGGCGGGGCGCCCGAGGCCCTGGCCGCGGACACCGCCGCCGTGCTCGGGGACGGCGCGGCCGAGCGGCTGCGTGCCGACCCCTGGCAGCTGCTGCGCGTCGCCGGGGTGCGCCCCGAGCAGGCCGACGGGTTCGCCCGGGCGCTGCTGGGCGCCGAGTGCGGACCGGACGACGAGCGGCGGGGCCGGGCGGTGACCGGCTGGCTGCTGGAGCAGGCGGCGCTCGCCGGGCACACCGCCCTGGAGCTTCCGGCCCTGCACGCCGCCCTGTCCCGACGGGGCGTCCCCGATCCGGACGGCGCCGTGCAGGGCGCCTTGGCGGAGGGTGACGTCCTGGCCTTCCAGGACGGTGTGGAGGAGCAGGCGGAGGACGAGGAGAAGGCGGAGGACCCGGCGCCCGTACGGGTTCTCGCAGGGCTCGAGCGGTACGCGCTCGCCGAGGAGAGCCTCGCCGACGGGCTGGCCCGGCTGATCAACTCCGTGCCGAAGGAGGGTCGTCCGGCCGACGAGTGGGAGCGGGCCGCCGCAGGGGCGCGGGGGTCCGCCGCCGATCTGATCCGCGCCGTCGCCGGGCACGGACTCGTGCTGCACACCGGTGGCGAGGCCGCCCGCGCGGAGGCGGCGGAGCTGCTCGCCGCCGCACGCGGTCCGGGGCTGCGGGCCTGGGCCGCCGTCCACAGCCCCGTGGGCCGGGCGCGGCTCGCCGCCCCGGCCCAGTCCGTCGCGACGGTCGCCGGGCTGCTCTCCGGGGCCGAGGGCCCCGGGCGGGACCCCGAGGGAGCGCTGGACCTGGACCTGCTCGTCGTCCTGGACGCGCCCCAGCTCGACGTGGAGACGGCCGCGCTGCTCACGGAGTCGCTGCCGGACGGCGCGCGGCTGGTGCTCAGCGGCGATCCGGGCGTGCTGTGGTCGGTCGGGCCCGGCCGCGTCTTCGCCGACCTGCTCGCCGTGCGCGGCTGCCCGCAGGTGGCCTCCCGGCGGCCGGACCCCGGTCCGCTGGGCGAGCTGGTGTCCGGCATCGGCGTCGGCGAGCTGCTCCAGGTCGAGGCGCCCGGCAAGGAGGTCGTGATCGTGCCGGTGCGGGACGCCGGCGAAGCCGTGCACCGCACCGTGCAGCTCGTCGCCGACTCGGTGCCCCGGGCGCTGGGCGTGCCCGCCGAGGAGACCGTCGTCCTCACGCCGGGCCACGGCGGCGCGGCCGGCACCCGCGCGCTGAACGCGGCCCTGAAGGAGCGGCTCAACCCCGGCCCCGGCCGCTTCGGGGGCTTCGACCCGGGAGACCGGATCGCCTACTCCCCCGCGCCCGGACGCACGCTGCCGGGCCGGGTCGTCACGGCGGACGCCGACGGGCTGCACCTGTCCTGCTTGGGGGAGGCCGTCGTCGTGCCCAAGGAGCGCGTGGAGCGGTCCGTGCGCCACGGGTGGGCGCTGACCGCGCACCAGGCCGTGGGGGCCCGCTGGCCGGCCGCGGTGGTCGTGCTGCCGGGCGACGCCGCGCAGGCCCTCAGCCGGCCGTGGGTCTACACCGCGTTCGGGCGGGCGGAGCGGCATCTGTCCGTCGTCCACGGGGTGGACCAGGCGCTGCCGCGGGCGGTCGCCGAGGTCGGGCCCAAGCCCCGCACGACCCGGCTGCCGGAGCTGCTGGCGGCGCAGTTGCCGACGACCGGCTGATCCCGGCCCGTGTCCCGGCCGGGCCAAGCTGAACCGGACCGGACCGGGCCGGGCCGGCCGAGCCAAGCTGGTCCGGGCCGAGCCGTGCCGCACCGGCCGGGCCAGGCCGGTCCGTCCGAATCGGACCGCGCGGAATCGGACCGCGCGGAATCGGACCGCGCGGAACCGGGCTGGGTCGAACGGGACCGGGCCGAACCGGGCGGTCGAGACCGACGAAAACGGCGGCGGCCATCGGGAAGCATCGCTTCCCGGGTGTCCGCCGCCGTCCCGGGCACCTTCCGGTGCGGCCGCCGCCGTGCAGGGCGAGGCTGTGTCACCGGTCCGCGTCGAGCGGCTCCAGCTCCTCGTCCTCGTCCAGCACCACGACCTCGATGTCCTCGTCGTCGTCGGCGTCGTCGATGTCGATGTCGTCCTCGGCGTCGTCGTCGAAGACCGCGCTGACGTCGAAGCGGCAGACCACCTCCTGCGGGTCCACGCCGTCGAACGGCGCCTCCAGCCACTCGCCCGGCTCGGCCGGCTCGTCGGCGGCCGTCACCCACAGCGTGGAGTCGCCCTCCTCCAGGCCGAACTCCTTGTGCCGGGAGGCGATCTCGTCCGGTTCGAACTCCCCGAACAGGATGCCGAGCGCACCGTGGACCGAGCCCGCGAACTCCGCGCCCCGGCCGTCGTCGTCGGCCGCCTCGATCCGCTGGGCCTGCGCCATCAGCCGCTGCGGTTCCGCCACCGCGTAGTCGCGGCGGATCAGCACACTGAGGGCGTTCGGTTCCGCGGGACCCGCGTACGGGGGCAACGAGTCCTCCGCGCCGGGGATCTCGAAGGGGGTGACCTCGTCGTAGCGGTCGTAGAGCAGCTCGTCGTACGCCTCCGCGGCCGCGGCCAGCTCGTTGAACGCCTCGTAGACGGCCGGGTCGTCCTCCCCCGACCGGCGTTCGACCGCGGCCAGGTGGCGGTCGAGCGCGGTCTTGACCGCCTCGGCGGCGGCGCGTACCTCGGCAGCGGTGGACTGCGCAGCATCAGACATAGTGCAGACGCTATCCGTACCGGGCCGGTGCCCGCACAATAGATGCGATGCCGGAATACGAATTTGTCGACGTGTACGTGCCGCGCGGGGTCTCCCGCAAGGAGGCGGCACGTCTGCTGACCGACCACGCGGAGTACGGACACTGGGAGTTGCACCGTCTGAGCCTGTTGCGCGACGGCAGCCGCAGGGTGCGGCTGCGGCGGCGGATCATCCGCCAGGTTCGCGCCACCTGGTGATCGGGACGGTGCCGGAACGGAGGACGCCGGAACGGGCCGGGTCCCGCCGTGGCGGGGCCCGGCCCGTTCCGTTCCGCTTCGCCGCGGCGCCGTGCTACGCGGACGTGCGCGCCCTGCGGTAGAGGATCGCGCCCGCGAACAGCGCGCCCGCGCTCAGTGACATGGCCGCGCCCATGGGCAGGCCGCTTCCCGTCTCGGCGAGTTCACCGCCGCCCCCGGACTGGGGCCCGGGCCGGTTGACGCCCGCGTCGGGGCCTTCCCCGCCGCCCGTTTCGCCGGGCCGACCCGGATTGCCCGGGTTGTCCGGCTCGTTCGGCTGCTCCGGCTCACCGGGTTCGCCGGGCTCCCCCGGCTGCCCCGGATCGCCGGGCTCCCCCGGTTCCTCGGGCTCACCCGGCTTTCCCGGTTCTCCCGGCTGTCCCGGCGGCGGCTCGGTGTCGCCGCCGCCCGGGCCGCCGTTGCCGCAGTCGTTGCCCGCCGCCGGGTTGCCGGCGCCCACCACGTCCACGGTGTTGCCGCAGACGTTGACCGGCACATGGACCGGCGCCTGGATCAGATTGCCGGAGCCGACGCCCGGCGACCCCTCGGCCGTGCCCTCCGCCTGGGCACCCCCGGCACCGCCTCCGCCCTGGTTGGCGCAGGCGTTGCCGGCGGCCGGATTGAGCAGGCCGATGACGTTGACGGTGTTGCCGCAGACGTTGACCGGCACGTGCACCGGCGCCTGGACGACGTTGCCGGACAGCACGCCGGGCGAACCGGCGGCCGTGCCGTCGGCCTCGGAGCCGGTGTGGGCGTACGCCTGGCCCCCCATGGCGGCGATCACTCCGGTCGCCGCCGCCATGGTCAGCAGTCCCTTTCGGGTGACCTTTCCCATGATTCCCCATTCCCCCTTCGATCTGTGTGCGCTCGCGTGACGAGGTGAGAAGACCGGTCGGCCCCGGAGCGCATGGCGCGCACTCCGGGGCCGACGGAACTCGGACCCTCAGAAAAACCGTGGGCGGAACGTCACCTGTTGACGCAGGTGTTGCCGAAGGCGGGGTTCAGCACGCCGATCACGGAGACCGTGTTGCCGCAGACGTTCACGGGCACGTGGACCGGGACCTGGACAACGTTGCCCGACACGACGCCCGGGGAGTGCACGGCGGCGCCCTGCGCGCCGGAGTCGGCGACGGCGAGGCCCGCGCCCGCGAGGACCAGGCCACCGGTGGCAGCCGCGGCGGCGACGATCTTCTTGATCATTATTCCTCCTAGTTGGCAATGCGATCCAAGTAGCTGATCGCACCAGCAGTAACGAGGAGGAATGAATAGGGCTACGACCTGATGAGCGCATTCACCCGTCCCGGTAAGGACCGGCACACGCGCGCGAATTGTCAGGAGGCGTCGAGGAACCGGTCGAGCACCCGCACGCCGAACTTCAGCCCGTCCACCGGCACCCGCTCGTCCACCCCGTGGAACATCCCCGCGAAGTCCAGCTCCGGCGGCAGCCGCAGCGGCGCGAAGCCGAAGCAGCGGATGCCGAGGTCGTCGAAGGACTTGGCGTCGGTGCCGCCGGAGAGCATGTAGGGCACCGCGCGGGCGATCGGGTCCTCGGCGCCGAGCGCGCTCTGCATGGCGTCGACCAGCTTGCCGTCGAAGTCGGTCTCCAGGGCCTTGTCGCCGTGCACGTCCTCCCGCTTCACACGGGGGCCGAGGATCCGGTCGAGGTCGGCGAGGAACTCCTCCTCGTAGCCGGGCAGGAAGCGCCCGTCGACGTGCGCGGTGGCCTGGCCCGGGATGACGTTGACCTTGTAGCCGGCGCCGAGCATGGTCGGCGCGGCCGAGTTGCGCAGGGTGGGGCCGATCATCTTGGCGATGCCGCCGAGCTTGGCGAGCGTCTCGTCCATGTTCTCGGGGTCGAGTTCGGTGCCGAGGGCGTCGGACAGCTCGTCCAGGAAGGACCGCACGGTCTTGGTGACCCGCACCGGCCAGGTGTGCCGGCCCAGCCGCCCGACGGCCTCGCACAGTTCGGTGATGGCGTTGTCGGTGTTGGTCATCGAGCCGTGCCCGGCGGTGCCCTCGACCGTCAGGCGCATCCAGTGCATGCCCTTCTGGGCGGTCTCGATCAGGTACAGCCGCAGCTTCTCGTTGACGGTGAAGGAGAATCCGCCGACCTCGCCGATCGCCTCGGTGACGCCCTCGAACAGGTCCGGGTGCTCGTCGACGAGGTAGCGGGCGCCGTGGGTGCCGCCGGCCTCCTCGTCGGCGAGGAAGGCGAGGACGACGTCGCGGGGCGGCTTGCGGCCGCTGCGCATCCGGTCCCGGACGACCGCGAGGGTCATCGCGTCCATGTCCTTCATGTCGACGGCGCCCCGGCCCCACACGCAGCCGTCCGCGATCTCGCCGGAGAACGGGTCGTGGGTCCAGTCGGCCGCGTTGGCCGGAACCACGTCGAGGTGGCCGTGGATGAGCAGCGCGGGCCGGGAGGGGTCCTCGCCCTCGATGCGGGCCACCGTGGAGGCGCGGCCCCGGTGGGACTCCAGGATCGTCGGCTCCAGGCCCACCTCGGCGAGCTTCTCGGCGACGTACTCGGCCGCCTTGCGCTCGCCCGGCCCGGAGTGGTCGCCGTAGTTGCTGGTGTCGATCCGGATCAGCTCGCGGCAGAGGTCCACGACCTCGTCCTCGCCGGTGACGCTCCCGGCCGTGTCCGTCTGGCTCACGCTGTTCCTCCCGCTGTCGCCGCTGGTGGTTCCCCCTCATCCTCCCTCCCGGGCGGGCGGGCGCCCAAGACCGGGCCCGGCCGTCACACGCCGTTCACGGGGCGGACCGGCCGCCCGGGGGTGTGATCGGCCCTCGTCGAAAGCCTGGTAATGTTTACGTCGTCGCCGCGGGGGAAACCCTGCACGACACACACCTTGTCCGGGTGGCGGAATGGCAGACGCGCTAGCTTGAGGTGCTAGTGCCCTTTATCGGGCGTGGGGGTTCAAGTCCCCCCTCGGACACCAGTGAAGACCCCTGCTGAGCAGGGGTCTTCTGCATTGTGGGGCATCTCTCGTCGTCCCGCGCCGGTTTCGGCCGGGGCGCGGACCCGCCTCGTACTAAAATTTCCGGCTTGTTACGGAGCTGGATCCGGACAACCCCAGGCGCACCTGCGGGCCCGCCAGCGCCCCGGAGGCTTCCGGGATCGAGACGCGAGGACCCGATGGCAGCCATAGACGAGAGCAGTGCTCTCGGCCTGCTCGGCGACGAGTTCGACCAGATCGACCAGCACGACCAGAACCACCGCTCCCCCACGGGCGCCGCCCTCTTCTCCGGCGGCCCCGCAGCCTCCCCGCGCACGCTGGTCGACGTCTTCGACGCGTCCGTGCGCGCCTTCCCGGACGAGCCGGCCCTGGACGACGGGACCGCCGCGCTGACCTACCGCGCCCTCGCCGCCGCCGTGGAGGGACTGCGCGGGCGGCTGGCGGCCGCCGGGGTGGGGCTCGGGGACAGCGTCGGAGTGCGGGTGCCGTCCGGGACCAACGACCTCTACGTGGCGATCCTGGCCGTCCTCGCCGCGGGCGCCGCCTATGTGCCGGTCGACGCCGAGGACCCGGACGAGCGGGCCGCGTTGGTGTTCGGCGAGGCCGGTGTGCGGGCCGTCGTCGGGGCGGGGCACGAGCTGACCGTGCACGGCCGCTCCGGGACGCCGGCCGCCCGCCCCGGCGTCGGGCACGACGCCTGGGTCATCTTCACCTCCGGGTCCACCGGGAAGCCGAAGGGCGTCGCCGTCAGCCATCGCAGCGCCGCCGCGTTCGTGGACGCCGAGGCCGCGCTGTTCCTCGCCGAGGAGCCGATCGGGCCCGGCGACCGGGTGATGGCGGGCCTGTCCGTCGCCTTCGACGCGTCCTGCGAGGAGATGTGGCTGGCCTGGCGCTACGGCGCGTGCCTGGTGCCGGTGCCGCGCGCGCAGGTCAGGAGCGGCGCCGATCTCGGGCCGTGGCTGGTGGAGCAGGAGATCACCGTGGTCTCCACGGTGCCGACGCTGGCCGCGCTGTGGGAGCCGGAGACCCTCAACGACGTACGGCTGCTGATCTTCGGCGGTGAGGCGTGCCCGCCCGAGCTGGTGCAGCGGCTGGTGACGGAGGGACGCGAGGTCTGGAACACCTACGGGCCGACCGAGGCGACCGTCGTGGCGTGCGCGTCGCTGATGAGCGGCGCGGAGCCGGTGCGGATCGGGCTGCCGCTGAAGGGCTGGGAGCTGGCCGTCGTGGACGAGGCCGGGGAGCCGGTCCCGATGGGCGGCAGCGGCCAGTTGGTGATCGGTGGGGTGGGGCTCGCCCGGTATCTCGACGCGCGGAAGGACGCGGAGAAGTACGCGCCGCTGACGTCGCTGGGATGGGAGCGGGCGTACCGCAGCGGCGACCTGGTGCGGGCGGAGCCGGAAGGGCTGGTGTTCCTCGGGCGGGCCGACGAGCAGATCAAGCTGGGCGGGCGGCGCATCGAACTGGGCGAGGTGGACGCGGCGTTGCAGGCGCTGCCCGGTGTCGCGGGGGCCGCGGCGGCGGTGCGCACGGCGCGCGGCGGCAACCAGTTGCTGGTCGGCTACGTCGTGACGCAGGACGGCTGGGACGCCGCGGCGGCCGTGGCCCGGCTGCGCTCCGAACTGCCCGCCGCGCTGGTGCCGTTGCTCGCGCCGGTCGAGGACCTGCCGACCCGCACGTCGGGGAAGGTGGACCGGGCCGCGCTGCCGTGGCCGCTGGAGAGCGTGGAGAGTACCGGTCCCGTCGAGCAGTTGTACGGCACGGAGGCGTGGCTCGCCGAGCAGTGGAGCGAGGTGCTGGGCGTGCCGGTGGCGAGCGCCGACGACGACTTCTTCGCGATCGGCGGGGGCAGCCTCGCCGCCGCCCGGCTCACCACCCGGCTGCGCGAGCGGTATCCCAGCGCGGCGGTGCTCGACCTGTACCAGCAGCCGGTGCTGCGGAAGCTGGCCCGGCACCTGGAGGAGTCGGCGCAGGGCGACGGGGCCGCGCGAACCGTGGCTCCGGTGCCGCGCCGGGCGCAGGCCGTGCAACTGCTGGTGCTGCTGCCGCTGTTCACGCTGGTGGGGCTGCGCTGGAGCGTCGTGCTGGCAGCGCTCGGGAACGTCCTGCCGGGATACGCCTGGCTGCCGACGGCCCCCTGGTGGCTGGTGGCGGCGGGCGCGGTGGTGTTCTTCAGCCCGCCGGGACGGCTGGCGCTGGCGGCGGGCGGGGCGCGGCTGCTGCTGCGCGGAGTGCGGCCGGGGCGTCATCCGCGGGGCGGGAGTGTGCATCTGCGGCTGTGGGCCGCGGAGCGGCTGGCCGAGTGCAGCGGGGCGACCTCGCTGACCGGGGCGTGGCTGCAGCGCTACGCGCGGGCACTGGGCGCCAGGGTGGGGCCGGAGGTGGATCTGCACTCGCTGCCGCCGGTCACCGGGATGCTCAGGCTGGGCCGGGGCGCGGCCGTGGAGTCGGAGGTCGATCTGGCCGGGCACTGGCTGGACGGCGACATGCTGGAGATCGGCCCGGTGCGGGTCGGCGCGCACGCCGTGGTGGGGACGCGCAGCGTGCTCTTCCCCGGCGCGCGGGTGGGCAAGCGGGCCGAGGTGGCCCCGGGTTCGGCCGTGGCCGGGCAGATCCCGACCGGACAGCGGTGGGCGGGCGCGCCCGCGGTGAAGCTGGGCCGGGCCAAGCGGAACTGGCCCAAGGAGCGTCCGCCGCGCGGCGGGCTGTGGCGGGCGGCGTACGGGGCGACCGGGTTCGCGCTGAGCGCGCTGCCGGTGGTCTCGGTCGCCGCCGCGCTGGCCGTGGCGGGCCTGTTCGTCGACCCGGACGCCGGCATCGGCGGGGCCCTGCGGGGTGCGGCGCTCGCGCTGGTTCCGGCGACGCTGGCGTTCGGGGCGGCGTACGCGCTGCTGATCCTGGCGGCGGTGCGGCTGCTGAGCCTGGGGCTGCGCGAGGGGACGTATCCGACGCACAGCCGGGGCGGCTGGCAGGCCTGGTCGGTGACGCAGCTGATGGACCGCTCGCGGGAGATGCTGTTCCCGCTGTACGCCGGGCTGGTCACGCCGGTGTGGCTGCGGCTGCTCGGGATGCGGATCGGGCGGGGCGCGGAGGTGTCGACGGTGCTGGCGCTGCCGAGCCTGACGACGGTCGGCGAGGGCGCGTTCCTCGCCGACGACACGCTGACCGCGCCGTACGAGCTGGGCGGCGGCTGGGTGCGGGTCGGGCGGGCGCAGATCGGGCGGCGGGCGTTCCTCGGCAACTCGGGGATGACCGCGCCGGGGCGCAGCGTGCCGGACGGGGGCCTGGTGGGAGTGCTGTCGGCGACGCCGAAGAAGGCGAAGAAGGGCAGCTCGTATCTGGGGCTGCCGCCGGTGAAGCTGCCCCGCAGCTCGGCCGACGCGGACGGGAGCCGGACGTACGATCCGCCGGCCCGGCTGCTGTGGGCGCGGGCGCTGGTGGAGGTGTGCCGGATCGTGCCGGTGTTCTGCTCGGCGGGGATCGCGGTGCTGACGGTGGCGGCGCTCGCGGCGCTGGGCGGCTGGGCGTGGCCGCTGGGCGGGGTGGTGCTGCTCGCGGCGGGCGCGGTGGCGGCCGGGGTGTCGGTGGCGGCGAAGTGGGCGCTGGTCGGACGGCACCGCAGCGGGGAGCATCCGCTGTGGAGCGGCTTCGTGTGGCGCAACGAGCTGGCGGACACCTTCGTGGAGGTGCTGGCGGTGCCGTGGCTGGCCGGGCCGGTGACGGGCACGCCGGTGCTGACGGCGTGGCTGCGCGGGCTCGGGGCGCGGATCGGCCGGGGCGCCTGGGTGGAGAGCCACTGGCTGCCGGAGGCGGACCTGGTGACGCTCGGGGACGCGGCGACGGTGAACCGGGGCTGTGTGCTGCAGACCCACCTCTTCCACGACCGGATCTTGCGGACGGATACTGTGGTCCTCCGTGAGGGCGCGACGCTGGGCCCTGGCGGAATCGTCCTGCCCGGCAGCACCGTCGGCGCCCGTACCACGCTGGGTCCGGCGTCGCTGGTGATGGCGGCGGAGTCCGTCCCTGACGACACCCGCTGGCTGGGCAACCCGATCGAGTCATGGCGCCGGTAGCGGCTCCCGCCGCGCTCGGGGGCGGGGACGGGGAACGTCGTACGAGCACAGGGCAGGGAGCGGACGCGGCAGTGGCGGTTCAGCAGGCGGCGGGTCCGGACCCGTACTTCCCGGCCCATGGCGACTCCCGGTACCGGGTGCACCGCTACGAGCTGGTGCTCGACTACCGTCCGGGCCCCAACCGGCTGTCCGGGACGGCGCGGATCAACGCCATCGCCGGCCCGGCCCCGCTCGCCGAGTTCCAGCTGAACCTGGCGCAGTTCCGGGTCGGCCGGGTCAAGGTCGACGGGCGGGCGGCGCACTACACGCACCGGGGCGGCAGACTGCGGGTTCGGCCGGCGAAGGCGCTGCGGGCGGGGGCGGCGTTCACCGTGGAGGTGCACTGGTCGGGCAACCCGAGGCCGGTGTCCAGCCCCTGGGGCGGACTCGGCTGGGAGGAGCTGGCGGACGGGGCTCTGGTGGCGAGCCAGCCCGTGGGGGCGCCGTCGTGGTACCCGTGCAACGACCGGCCGGCCGACAAGGCGTCGTACCAGATCTCGGTGACGACGCCGTCGGCGTACGCGGTGGTGGCGGGCGGGCGGTTGCTGACCCGGACGACCAAGGCGTCGACGACGACCTGGGTGTACGAGCAGTCCGCGCCGACGTCGAGCTACCTGGTGGGCCTGGCGATCGGGAAGTACCAGACGGTGCTGCTCGGCGATCCGGGGCCGGGCGGGGTGCCGCAGCACGGGCACATCCCGGCGCGTCTGCTGCCGGAGTTCTCCCGGGACTTCGCGCGGCAGCCCGCGATGATGGAGCTGTTCCAGGAGCTGTTCGGGCCCTATCCCTTCGACGGTTACGCGGTGGTGGTGACCGAGGAGGAGCTGGACGTGCCCGTGGAGGCGCAGGGGCTGTCGCTGTTCGGGTCCAACCATGTGGACGGGGCGCGCGGCTGGGAGCGGCTGGTGGCGCACGAGCTGGCACACCAGTGGTTCGGCAACAGCGTGTCCATCGCCGACTGGCGGCACATCTGGCTGAACGAGGGGTTCGCCAAGTACGCCGAGTGGCTGTGGTCGGAGCGCTCCGGCGGGCGGACGGCGCAGCAGCAGGCCGCCGCCGCGCACCGGGTGCTGGCCGGGCTGCCGCAGGACCTGCGGCTGGCCGACCCGGGCCGCAAGCTGATGTTCGACGACCGGGTCTACCAGCGGGGCGGGCTCGCCGTGCACGCGGTGCGCTGCGCGCTGGGCGACGAGGCGTTCTACCGGATGCTGCGCGGCTGGGCTGGGCTGCACCGGGGCGGCGCGGTGAGCACGGCGGCGTTCACCGCGCACGCGGCCCGGTACGCGGCGGAGCCGCTGGACGGGCTGTTCGACGCGTGGCTGTACGGGACGGCGCTGCCGCCGCTGCCGGAGCAGCAGACGCGGATTCCGGCGCGGCCGGCGCATCCGCCGACCAACGCCGGGTCCGCGTAGGCCGGTTCAGGTGTTGGGCACCTTGAGCGCCTCCCAGCTGGTCCTTCCGGGGATGCCGTCGGCGTCCTTGCCCTCGTAGCCGAGGTTGCGCTGCCAGGCGGCGTAGGAGCGGCGGTCGGCCTCGGTCCACTCGGGGCCGGGGCCGTCCTCGTAGCGGGAGCAGCCCTCGGCGACGAGCCGGCGGCCCATCGCGGTGATGACGGGCGACTTCTGGCCTGCGTGGAAGAAGGCGCTGCCGGGGAGGGCTCGTAGCGGGGCCGGGACGGCTGAGGCTCGGGCTTCGGGGCGGGCCCGGTGGCGGGGGGTGCGTCGCGGAGGCGTTCGGCGATGCGGCGGCGCATGCCGTCCATGGTGAACCCGCGCGGGTCGATCTTGCCGGGCTGCCACTCCCTGTGGCCGATGACGGAGCGCTCGGACCAGCCGTGGTGGCGGCATGTCGCGGCGGCGATACCCGGGTACGCGGTCCGGGCGAGGAGCGTCCGCAACGCGGCGGCCTGCGCGTGCGCCGAGATGGCGGAGGAGTGGTGGCATCGGTGCACGAAGGGTTACGGCACGTAACGCGTACGCCGGGTCCGTGACACCGCATCAGTTTCCCCCGTCACTGCCCGGGCGGACGGCCGTCCGGGCCAAGCGGCTCACTTGTGACTCCTGATGCTCAGGTGCTCACTCCACCTTGAGGACCGGTCGGCCGCCCCGGCAAGGCGCCTTCGCGCCGGCCCCGGGGGAGGTTCGATGGAGGGCGACCGCCACGACCCGCACACGATGTGCGCGTGTCACGCCGGGGGTTGCACGATTCCTCCACGGTCCGTGATGCAGCAGAATGGCACACATGTCCCGACGCCCCGCACGTTCCGGCAGCCGACGATCCGCCCCCGCCGCGCACGACTCCTCGTGCCCCTGCGGTCTCGCGGAGGGATACGCGATGTGCTGTGGCCGATTCCATCGGGGCGCGGCGACGGCGCCGACCGCGGAGGCGCTCATGCGCTCCCGCTACAGCGCGTTCGTGCGGCGGGACGAGAGCTACCTGCTGCGGACCTGGCACCCGCGCACGCGCCCCGCGCGCCTCGACCCGGACCCGGGGATGCGGTGGACCGGCCTGGAGGTCCTCGGCACGAGCGAGGGGTCGGCGTTCCACACCACCGGGACGGTGACCTTCCGGGCGTCGTTCCGCGGCGGCTCGCTGCACGAGCGCAGCCGGTTCGAGCGCGTCGACGGGGCGTGGGTCTACGTCGACGGGGAGTTCCTCGACTGACGGGCCGGGCCCGTCGCGAAGGGCCTACGGCGCGAGGACGTCGAGTTCCTGGAGGGCCCCCACCGTGATCTGACGCGTCAGCCGCTCGGCACGGTCCGCGTCGCCCTCCCGCACCGCTTCCGCGACCCGCACGTGCAGGCTGACGGCGGCCGGGTCGGGGTCGTCGAACATGACGTCGTGCCGGGTGCGCCCGGCGAGCACCTCGGCGACGACGTCGCCCAGGCGGGCGAACATCTCGTTGCCGGAGGCGTTGAGGATCACCCGGTGGAAGGCGATGTCGTGCAGGAGGTAGCCCTCGAGCTGGTGGCCGCGCGAGTGGGCGACCATGCCGAGGGCGCACTCGGTCAGCTCGGCGCACTGCTCGGCGGTGGCGTTCGTCGCGGCGAGCCCCGCCGCGACCGGTTCGACGGCGGAGCGCAGCACGGTGAGTGAGCGCAGCTGCCGCGCGCGGTCGGCGCCGGCCAGCCGCCAGCGGATGACCTGGGGGTCGTAGACGTTCCACTCGGCCGCCGGCCGCACGGTGACGCCCACCCGGCGACGGGACTCGACCAGGTGCATGGACTCCAGCACCCGCACCGCCTCGCGCATCACGGAGCGCGAGACGTCGAAGCGCTGGGCCAGTTCGTCGGTGCGCAGAACGCTGCCCGGAGGGTACTCCCCCGCGGTGATCTCGGGGCCGAGGGTGTCCAGAACGCGGCCGTGCAGCCCCCGGTCCGGTGTGCTCATGCACTCAGCGTACGGGGCGGATCACGCGATCAAAAAGTCAGACTTATTTGTCACAGGCTCTTGAATTCGTCGTACCTAATCGGTTTCAGTGACGTCGACGCCGGATGACGAAGCCGGTGTCCCATGTCGAGGAAGACAGCGAGGCAGTCATGCGCAGCCCCCACGTGGTCGTGGTCATGGGTGTCGCCGGCACGGGCAAGACGACCATCGGTCGGCTGCTCGCGGCCCGGCTCGGAGTCCCGTACGCCGAGGGCGACGACTTCCACCCGCAGGCGAACATCGCGAAGATGTCGGCCGGCGTCCCCCTGGACGACGCGGACCGCCTGCCGTGGCTGGACGCGATCGGCGCCTGGGCGCACGAGCGGACCGGGCTGGGCGGCGTGGTCAGCTGCTCGGCGCTCAAGCGCGCCTACCGCGACCGGCTGCGGGCCGCCGCTCCCGGCGTCGTGTTCCTGCACCTCGCGGGCGACCGCGCCCTGATCGAGCGGCGGATGGCGCAGCGGCAGGGCCACTTCATGCCGACGGCGCTGCTGGACTCGCAGTTCGCCGCGCTGCAGCCGCTGCAGCCGGACGAGGCCGGCGTCGCGGTCGACGTCTCGGTGACGCCGGAGGAGATCACGGCGCGCGCCACGGCCGCGCTGGGAACCCTCGGCACGGACTGAGCCCACCCCCCACCCGCTTCTCCCCCACCGCACCCCCTTCTCCCCCGCCTCCCCCCTCACCGCAAGGAACCCCCGTGACTCCCGTGACCAGGCTCAGCGCCGAGATGCTGGCAGCGGACCCCGTCGAGCCGATCACCTCGGCCGGCCACGCCCAGCTGGGCATCGCCGTGCTGGCGGGCATCGCCGTCATCGTCCTGCTCATCACCCGGTTCAAGCTGCACGCCTTCCTGGCGCTGACCATCGGCTCGCTGGCTCTCGGAGCCTTCGCCGGGGCGCCGCTCGACAAGGCCATCGCCAGTTTCACCGCCGGACTGGGCTCCACCGTCGCGGGCGTCGGCGTACTGATCGCCCTCGGCGCGATCCTCGGCAAGATGCTCGCCGACTCCGGCGGCGCCGACCAGGTGGTGGACACCGTCCTCGCCCGGGCGGGCGGCCGGTCGATGCCGTGGGTGATGGTGCTGATCGCCTCCGTGATCGGCCTTCCGCTGTTCTTCGAGGTCGGCGTGGTGCTGCTGATCCCGGTGGTGCTGATGGTCGCCAAGCGCGGCAACTACTCCCTGATGCGCATCGGCATCCCGGCGCTCGCGGGCCTGTCCGTGATGCACGGGCTGGTGCCGCCCCACCCCGGCCCGCTGGTCGCGATCGACGCGGTCGGCGCCAACCTCGGCGTCACCCTGGCCCTCGGCGTCCTGGTCGCGATCCCGACGGTGATCGTCGCAGGCCCGCTGTTCGCGCGGTTCGCGGCCCGCTGGGTGGACGTCCCGGCGCCGGAGCGGATGATCCCCCAGCGCGCCTCGGAGGACCTGGAGAAGCGGCCGGGCTTCGGCGCGACGCTGGCGACGATCCTGCTGCCGGTGGTGCTGATGCTCGCCAAGGCGCTGGTCGACATCGTGATCGACGACCCCGAGAACACCGTGCAGCGCGTGTTCGACGTGATCGGCTCGCCGCTGATCGCGCTGCTGGCCGCCGTGCTCGTCGGCATCTTCACGCTGGCCCGTCCCGCCGGGTTCTCCAAGGAACGGGTCTCCGGGATGGTCGAGAAGGGGCTCGCGCCCATCGCGGGCATCCTGCTGATCGTCGGCGCGGGCGGCGGCTTCAAGCAGACGCTGATCGACTCCGGTGTGGGGCGGATGGTGCTGGACATCTCCGAGGACTGGTCCATCCCGGCGCTGCTGCTGGCCTGGCTGATCGCGGTGGCGATCCGGCTGGCGACCGGTTCGGCGACGGTGGCGACCGTCTCGGCGGCCGGACTGGTGGCGCCGCTCGCGGCCGACATGTCGACCACCCACGCCGCCCTGCTGGTCCTGGCCATCGGCGCCGGCTCGCTCTTCTTCAGCCATGTCAACGACGCCGGTTTCTGGCTGGTGAAGGAGTACTTCGGCCTCGACGTCGGGCAGACCATCAAGACCTGGTCGCTGATGGAGACGATCATCTCCGTGGTCGCGGGCGCCGTGGTGCTGCTGTTGTCGCTGGTCATATAGCGGGCGGGAACGGCGGCGGCGTTCAGCGGTCGCGCCGCCCGCCGCGTACGCGGTCATGCCGCGCCGAGCGCCCGGTCGCGCGCGGCGCGGAAGGCGGTGCAGGGGTCGCGGTCCGGGTAGGACCACGGCTGGGGGGTGGCTCGGCCCCCGATGCGCTGGAACAGGGCGGCGGCCTCGGCGTCGCGGCCCTCGCAGCACTTGGCGTGGGCGAGGTAGTTGAGGTCGACGAGGCGGCGCGGGTGGCCGTCGTGCTCCCACTCCAGCCACCAGTCGAAGGCGGCCTTCATCGCCTGCCGCGCGCGGCGGCCGGCCCAGTGCTCGGAGGCGGCCGGGTCGGCGGGCTCCAGGCCGGCGGCGGCGAGGGCCCGGTAGCGCTCCGCGTGCGCGACGACCGGCAGGACGGCGAGCGGGGAGTCGGCGGGGGCCTGCTCGGCGGCCCAGTCGGCGAAGTCGTAGACCTCGTGGAGCGGGTCGGACCCGGCCCCGGCCCGGCGCTCGGCGAGGCGCGCGACCATCAGGTGGTGGGCGTGATGGTGCTCGCGGTGGCGGGCCCGCACCTCCTCGAAGCCGCGGACCACCGCTTCCTCGGGGCCCAGCTCGCGCTCCAGCATGAGCAGGCCGAGCCAGGGGGTCGGGTCGGCCGGGAGGCGTTCGGCGGCGGCGCGGCAGGACTCGCGGGCGCGCACCGGCTCCTCCTTGCCGAGCAGGGCCCGGCGCACCTGTGCCAGGGCGAGCAGCACGGGGGCGTCGGCGGAGTCGGGTTCGGCGAGCAGCCACGCGCGGGTCCAGGCGGCGCAGTACGGTTCCGACGCGAGGACGGCGACGCGGTGGCCCCGGCGGTCCCAGTCGTCGCCGGTGCGGGCCAGCAGGGAGCGGGCGACCTGCCAGCGCCCCTGCGCCAGGGCGGCGCGGGCGGCGCCCAGCTCACCGTCGTCGAGCGCCGCGTCGAACGCCCGCTCGGGGCTTTTGCGCCCGCGGCCCGGAAGTGGTGGGGGTGGGGACACGCCGGACTTTCCTCGAGGTGACGATCGCGGTCATCGGCCGCCTGCGCCGATCCCGCACAGCAAATCCATAGCCAACGCTTTCCGTCAAGCTCGAACGGAATATGACAGGCTTCAACCACCGGATGAATGGCGGGAATTGATCGACCCGCCGATGCGCCGGGCCGAGGGGATCTTTGCAGTCGCCAGGGCTCCGCGGGACCCCGGCGTGACCCAGGTCATGGCGTCCTCACCGGCCGGCGCCCACGATGGCCGGGCGGTCGCGCGCCGCCCTCCGGCCATGCCGGGCGCCGCGGCCGAGCCCGCCGACCGGCGCGCATCGGCGCGGCCGGGTGACCATCGAGGTAAGCGGTTTGTCGTTCCTGGTACTCGCTCTCTCGCTCGGCGCCGCCTGCTGCCTCGGATGCGGTTTCGTCCTCCAGCAGGAGGCGGCCCGGCACGCCCCGCGCGGCGACTTCCTCTCGCCGCGGCTGCTGCTCGACCTGGCCCGCGTGCCGCACTGGCTCGGCGGCATCGCGCTGATGATCGCCGGGACGGCGCTGGGCGCCGCCGCCCTCGGCGCGGGCCGGCTCTCCGTGGTGGAGCCGCTCCTCGCGACGAACCTGCTGTTCGCGCTCGCCCTGTCCCGCCGCCGGACCCGGCAGCCGCTGGGCCGGCAGGGCTGGTCGGGGCTGGTCCTGCTCGCGGGCGGGGTGGCGGCGTTCCTGGTGGCCGGGCAGCCCCACGGCGGCACCCCGGCCGACGACGCGGTCCGCCCCTGGCCCGTCGTGGGCGCGATGACGGCCCTGGCCCTCCTGCTGACGGCCCGCGCGCGGCGCTGCCCCGGATCGGCCCCGGTGCTGCTGGGCCTGGCGGCGGGCCTGCTGTACGGCGTGCAGGACGCCCTGACGCGCCTGAGCGGGCAGCGCTTCGATGCGGGCGGCCTCCCGGCGCTGCTGACCGGCTGGCAGCCGTACGGCGTCGTCCTGCTCGGCGTGACCGGGCTGATCCTGGTGCAGAGCGCGTTCGAGGCGGGCCCGCTGCGCGCCTCGCTGCCCGCCCTGACCGCCGCCCAGCCGCTGGCGGGCATCGTCTGCGGCGTCGCTTTCCTCGGCGACCGGCTGCGCACCGACGCGGGGGCCCTGGCCTGGGAGGCGGGCGGGCTCGCGGCGGTCGTCACCGGCATCGTCCTGCTCGGCCTGCACCCCGCGATGCCGCAGGGGCTGCCCGGCGCCGGCCCGGACCCCCGCCCTGCGCCCGGCCGAAACCGGCGGCCTGCTTGGATGGGTCCATGAGCGCCGCTGACGAGATCCTCGACGTCGTCGACGAGCACGACCACGTCGTCGGCCGGCTGCCGCGCGGGCAGGTCTACGCGCGGGGCCTCACCCACCGCTGCGTCTTCGTCCTGGCCCGCGACGCGGCCGGCCGGGTCTTCGTGCACCGCCGCACGCCGACGAAGCTGGTCTTCCCCTCGCTGTACGACATGTTCGTCGGCGGAGTGGTCGGCGCCGGCGAGTCCTACGACGACGCGGCGCTGCGCGAGGCCGAGGAGGAACTGGGCGTCGACGGACTGCCCCGGCCCGAGTTCCTGTTCAAGTTCCGCTACGACGGAGCCGGCGGCAGCTGGTGGTCGGCCGTCTACCGGGTCCGCTGCGACCTGCCGGTGCGCCCCCAGGCGGAGGAGGTGGCCTGGCACGCCTTCCTTCCCGAGGAGGAGGTCGAGCGCCGGCTCCCCGAGTGGGAGTGGGTCCCGGACGGACTGGCGGCCTACGAACGTCTCCGGGCCCGGCGGGAAACGGCCGGATAGGGTCGGACGCGTGATCGAACTCGTGCGGAACGTCCGGCTCTGGTTCGCGCCCGGACAGGTCGGCGAGGAGGGCGAGACGCCCGACTACCGGTTCTCGCTGGCGAACGAGCGCACCTTCCTGGCCTGGCTGCGCACCGCGCTCGCGCTGATCGGCGGCGGCTTCGCGGTGGACCAGTTCCTGCCCGACCTGGGCCGGGGCTGGCGGATCGGGCTGGCGCTGGCGCTGCTGGCGTCCGGCGTGCTGTGCGCGCTGCGCGCGGTCAACCACTGGGTGCGGTGCGAGCGGGCCATGCGGCGGGGCGAGGACCTGCCGGTGTCGCGGTTCCCGGCGCTGCTGAGCCTGGTGGTGGCCGTGGTGGCGGTCGCGATGGTCGTCGTGGTGCTCGCGGGCGGCGAGGGATGACGGGCGGGGACAGGGACCCGGGACCGGCGGCGACGGAAGCCGGGGCCCGGTCCCGGACGACGGAGGGGGACAGGGACCCGGGGCTGCAGCCGGAGCGGACCCGGCTCGCCTGGCGGCGCACCACGCTGTCCGGCACGGTCGCCGCCGTACTGGCCGTCCGCAGCGCCCTGCACGCCGGCCCGTCGCCCGCCCGCGTCGTCGCCGCGGCCCTGTGCTGCGCCCTGTGGCTGGGCTTCCTGCTCCTGGCCCACGCCCGCATCCGCACCCTGGCGGCGACCGGCCGCCCCGCGGCCATGGCGCCCCGCCACGCCACGGCGGCCACCCTGTGCACGGCGGCCCTGGCGGTGTGCGCGGCGGCCCTGGTCCTCTGACCGGACACGGGGGCGTCCGGGTCCCGCGCCCGCCGGCACGCCCGTCGGCGACCGGCCGCACGACTTTCGGCCTATCGTGGCTCCGATCACGTTCGCGCGACACTCTGGACGGCATACCGACCGGTCGGCATCATGAAGGCGTCCCGTTCACGCGTCCGTAGGAGCGACGATGGCTTCCGACCACCCGCCAGGCCTCGACCCCGACCGGCTGCGCGGTCTGCTCGACCGTGAGCTGCCGGGGCTGGTGTGCGGCCCGCTGACCGGCCGGCTGATCGAGGGCGGACGGTCGAACCTCACCTACGCGGTCACCGACGGCGTCTCGCGGTGGGTCGTACGCCGCCCGCCGCTCGGCCACGTCCTGGCCACCGCGCACGACATGAAGCGCGAGCACCGGGTGATCAGCGCCCTGCACCCCACGCGCGTGCCGGTGCCGCGGCCGGTGCTGCTGTGCGAGGACGAGGACGTGCTCGGGGCGCCGTTCTACGTCATGGAGTTCGTGGCGGGCACGCCGTACCGCACCGCCGGTCAGCTCGCCCCGCTCGGCCCCGAGCGCACCCGGGACGCCGTGCTGAACCTGGTCGACACGCTCGTCGAGCTGCACGCCGTCGACCCCGCCGAGGTGGGCCTGGCGGACTTCGGCCGGCCCGAGGGATTCCTGGACCGCCAGCTGCGCCGCTGGGGCAAGCAGCTGGACGCCTCCCGCAACCGCGACCTGCCCGGCATCGACGAGCTGCACGCCGCGCTCGGCCGGGAGCTGCCCGTCTCCCCCGCCCCCGCGGTGGTGCACGGCGACTACCGGCTCGACAACGTGCTGATCGGCGAGGACGACACGATCAGGGCCGTCCTCGACTGGGAGATGTCCACCCTCGGCGACCCGCTGACCGACCTCGGTCTGCTGGTGATGTACAGCAGGCCGCTCGGCATGCCGAAGTCGCCCGTCTCCACCACCGCCGAGGCCCCCGGCCACCCCGCCCCGGCCGAGCTGATCGAGCGGTACGCCGAGCGCTCGGGGCGCGACGTGTCCGCCGTCTCCTGGTACACGGCGTTCGCCTGGTTCAAGCTCGCCGTGATCCTGGAGGGCATCCACTACCGCTACACGCTGGGCCAGACCGTCGGCCGCGGCTTCGACCGCATCGGCGAGCTGGTGCCCGTCTTCATCGAGCACGGACTGCACACTCTCCAGGAAGGCTGACGCCATGGACTTCGCGTTCGACGCACGCACCGAGGAGCTGCGTGCCAAGCTGCTCGCCTTCATGGACGAGTACGTGTACCCGGCCGAGGCCGTCATGGAGGAGCAGCGGTCCGCGCTGGCCTCACCCTGGGACACCCCGCCGGTCGTCGACGAGCTGAAGGCCGAGGCGCGCCGCCGGGGCCTGTGGAACCTCTTCCTGCCCGACGCGGAGCACGGCGCGGGCCTGACCAACCTCCAGTACGCGCCGCTCGCCGAGATCACCGGCCGCAGCCCCCAGCTCGCGCCCACCGCGACCAACTGCGCCGCCCCGGACACCGGGAACATGGAGGTGCTGGCCCAGTTCGGCGACGAGGCGCAGAAGAAGCAGTGGCTGGAGCCGCTGCTGGCCGGCGAGATCCGCTCCGCGTTCGCGATGACCGAGCCGGAGGTGGCCTCCTCGGACGCCACGAACATCACCACGCTCATCGAGCGGGACGGCGACGAGTACGTCATCACGGGCCGCAAGTGGTACATCTCCGGGGCGATGAACCCGGACTGCAGGATCTTCATCGTCATGGGCAAGACCGACCCGGACGGGCCGGACATCCGCCGCCAGCAGTCCATGGTGCTGGTCCCGCGCGACACGCCGGGCGTCACCGTGAAGCGGGCGATGCAGGTGTTCGGGTACGAGGACCACTGGCACGGCGGCCACGCCGAGGTGATCTTCGACCACGCGCGCGTGCCCGTGTCCCACCTGATCGGCGAGGAGGGCGGCGGCTTCGCCATCGCCCAGGCGCGGCTCGGTCCGGGCCGCATCCACCACTGCATGCGGCTGATCGGCATGGCCGAGCGGGCGATCGAGCTGATGTGCCGGCGGGCGGTGTCCCGCGAGGCCTTCGGCAAGGCGCTGGCGCAGCAGGGCGTGGTGCACAACTGGATCGCGGACGCGCGCGTGACGGTCGAGCAGCTGAGGCTGCTGGTGCTGAAGACGGCGTGGCTGATGGACACGGTCGGCAACCGGGGCGCCCACACGGAGATCCAGGCCATCAAGATCGCCACGCCGCGCGCGGTGGTCGACATCATCGACCGGGCGATCCAGCTGCACGGCGCGGGCGGGGTGAGCCAGGACTTCCCGCTGGCCGAGCTGTACGCGGGGGCGCGCACGCTGATGATCGCCGACGGCCCGGACGAGGTGCACCAGCGGTCGCTGGCGCGGCGGGAGCTCAAGAAGTACGTGTGACCCGGCGGTGAGCAGCGGTAAGGGGCGCCGGCCGTGGCCGACGCCCCTTACTCGGGCCGCGTGCTCGGGCCGCGTGCTCGCGCCGCGTGCTGGCCCCTTGCTCATGCCGCGCGAGCAGGCCCCTACGGCCGCAGCGCCCGCAGCAGCAGGTCGGCCAGGTGGTCGGCGACCTCCTGGGGGCTGAGCGGGCCGTCGGGCCGGTACCAGGTGGACAGGTGGTGCACGGAGCCGAAGTGGTAGTCCACCACCAGGTCGGCCGGCGTCGCCCGGGAGAAGACGCCCGCCTGCTGGCCCTCCTCGATGAGGGCCCGGAAGCGCTCGTGGTAGCGCCGCCGCTCGGCACGCACCTGCTTGTTCTTCTCCGGGCTCAGCTGGTGCATGGAGCGGAAGAAGATGGACGCGTCGTCGAGGTTCTCGATCGTGGTGACGACGACGTCGGCCGCCGCCGCCCGCACCCGCTTCTCGATCGGCTCGTCGGCGTCCGCCAACGCGTCGAGCCGCTCCTGCTGGACGCGCAGCACGCGCGCGTACACCTCGTGCAGCAGGTCGTCCTTGGAGCCGAAGTAGTGGTACAGCGCCCCCTTGGTGACGCCGGCCGCCTCGACGATCTCCTGCACCGAGGTGCGGTCGTATCCCTGCTCGGCGAAGAGCCGGGTGGCGGCGGCCAGGAGCCGCTGCGGCACCGGAGTGCCGTCTCCGTCCGTCGTCCTGGGCACTGCCGCCACCTGCCTTTCGTGATGTCCTAGCGACTTGCGCGGGAACGGGAACGCAACTCCCGACGGAGGATCTTCCCACTCGCCGTCTTCGGCAAGTCGGGCAGGATCTCCACCTGCCGCGGGTACTTGTAGGCGGCCAGTCTCTCCCTGCAGTACGCGGCGAGCGCATCCGGGTCCGCATCCGCCCCCGGCCGCAGGCTGATGTAGGCCTTGACGGTCTCGCCGCGGTACCCGTCCGGTACGCCGACGACGGCCGCCTCGCGCACCGCCGGGTGGGTGTACAGCACGTCCTCGACCTCGCGCGGCCACACCTTGAAGCCGGACGCGTTGATCATGTCCTTCTTGCGGTCCACCACGTACAGCCAGCCCTCGGCGTCCATGAACCCGATGTCCCCGGTGCGCAGCTCGCCGCCGGGGAAGGTCTCGGCGGTGGCGTCGGGTCGCCGCCAGTAGCCGGGCACGACCTGGGGTCCGCCGACGACGATCTCGCCCTGTTCGCCGAACGGGACCTCGTCGCCGTTCTCGTCGACGATCCGGACGACCGTGTCGGGTCCGGGCACGCCGACGGCGAGCGTCCCGGACCCGGGGTCGACGGGCGCCTCGCGGTGCGGCGGGACGGCGGCGCAGGGCGCGGTGCACTCGGTCAGCCCGTAGCCGTTGCGCAGGTAGGGGCCGAATCCGGCCCGGAACTTCTCCACCAGGGCGGGCGGCAGCGGGGCGCCGCCGGAGGAGATGATCCGGAAGGAGGAGAAGTGGTCGCGGGTGGCGGCGGGGTGGGCGGCCAGCGCCATGAAGGCGGTGGCCGGGCCGACCGTGTAGTGCGGGCGGTGCTCGGCGAACGCCTCCAGCACGGCCCCCGGCTCGAACCGGTAACCGAGCACAAGGGTGCCCGAACTGTTCAGGCAGGCGCCGAACTGGCAGACCATGCCGGTGATGTGGAACAGCGGCGCCAGCGCGTAGTAGACCGGCGCCTCGGGCAGACCGAGGCCGGTGCGCTGCCGCTCGGCGTTGTACATGATGTTGCCGTGCGTGTTAGTGGCGCCCTTGGGGGCGCCGCTGGTGCCGGAGGTGTAGCTGATCAGGGCGGTGTCGCCGGGGCCCGGCTCGCGTCCGGCCGGGGCCGGGTGGCCGTGCCGGGCGACCGCGGTGAGGTCGTCGGCGTCGGGTGCCTGCGGCAGCCGCTCGAAGGTCAGCACGCGCGTGTCGCCGCGCTCCTGGAAGTCCAGTTCGCAGGCGGTGAGCACGATGCGCACCGGTGAGCCGGCCGCCGTGCCGCGCAGATACGACTCCCAGGCCCGGTCCGAGCAGATCAGCGCGGCCACGTCGCCGTCGGCGAGGACGTGCCCGACCTCGCCCGACTTGTACATGGGGTTCACCGGGACGACGACCGCGCCGGCCTTCCACGCGCCCAGCACGGCGAGCACGAAGTGCGGCGAGTTCTGCAGCAGCACGGCGACCCGGTCACCGCGCTCCAGCCCGCGGGCGGCGAGGTGCCCGGCGACGGAGTCGCTCAGCTCGTCCGCCTCGCGGTAGGTGAGGCGTCCGTCGAAGTAGGCGAGGAAGACCCGCTCCGGCGTCGTGGCGGCGGCCCGGCGCAGGGCGTGGACCAGGGAGTCGGCGGGGTCGACCGGGGCGCGCTGGACGTCGTTGAGCAGGTCCAGCCAGGGCTTGGCCGCGTAGCGGGAGCCCGCCGCGGTCACCGGGACGCCTCCCACTTCTGCTGGACCTTGTTCATGCCCGCCAGCCAGCGCTCGGGGACGGCGGCCCGGGCCTGGTAGTACTCGGCGACCTCGGGGTGCGGCAGGATCAGGAAGCGGTCCTCCGCCATGCCCCGGAACAGCGCCTCGGCCACGTCCTCCGGCTCGATCGCGGTCGGCACGAGCACCAGCTCGCCGGCGCTGCCCGCGTCGGTCAGCATGTCGGTGCGCACGCCCTGCGGGCAGATGGCGTGCACCTTCAGACCGCGGTGACGGTAGGTCAGGGAGAGCCACTCGGCGAAGGCGTAGGCTCCGTGCTTGGTGACGCTGTAGGGGGCCGCGCCGATCATGGTGAGCAGCCCGGCCGCCGAGACCGTCGACACGAACCGGCCGCCGCCGCGCTCCAGCCACTGGGGCAGCAGCGCGTGGGCCGCGCGGACGTGGGCCATGACGTTGACGTCCCAGGCGCGCGCCCAGACGTCCTCGCCGGCCGCCTCCGTGCCGCCCGAGGCGACCCCGGCGTTGGCGCAGTACACGTCGACCGTTCCGCCGAGGGCGTCGCGGGCGTCGGCGACGATCGCGGAGGCGTCGCCGGGCACGGCGATGCCTCCGATCTCCTCGGCGACCGCCTTCGCCCGGCCGGCGTCGAGGTCGTTGACGACGACCCTGGCCCCCTCGGCGGCGAAGCGGCGGGCCAGGGCGGCGCCGATGCCGCCTCCCGCACCGGTGACGACCACTCCCGCATCCTGCACGGCTTCCACGATCGGTCTCCTTCGACGCGACGACACCACACGACTACGACTGGACTGCCACGGGACCACCACCCGACCACGACCGCCGTCCGTCCCGGCATACGGCGGGACGTGCGGCCGGGCATGCGACCGGGCATGCGGCCGGACGGCGACAGACTAACCAGTCGGTATGTGCGGAGGGAAGGGTCGCGGCCAGGCAGAAGAAGCCTCGCCCGGACGGCGTCTTCCCCTCCCCCTCCGCTGCGCCTAGCGTGCCCATGCCAGCCGCCCCACGGTCACGGAGGTCACCCATGCACCTGTCCCGACGCGGTCTGCTCGCCACGGCCACAGCCGCCGTGTCCCTCCCGGCGGCAACCGCCGCCGCACCCCCTTCCCCCGCCGCGGGCCGCCGGCCCCTGCGCACGGGCTTCGAGCGCCTCGCCGCCGCCGGGTACGCCCCGCTCGACGGCGAACGGGTCGGCGTCGTCACCAACCCCACCGGCGTCACCCGCGACGTCCGCCACATCGTGGACGTGATGCACGCCGACGACCGGGTGAACCTGACCGCCGTCTTCGGCCCCGAGCACGGCTTCCGCGGCACCGCGCAGGCGGGCGGCTCCGAGGGCCGCTACGACGACCCCGCCACCGGCCTGCCGGTCTACGACACGTACCTCAAGAGCGGCCGGCCCCTCGCCGACGTCTTCACCGCGTCCGGCGTGGACACCGTCGTCTTCGACATCCAGGACGTCGGCGCGCGCTTCTACACGTACATCTGGACGCTGTACGACTGCATGGAGGCGGCGCGGCTCGCGGGCAAGCGGTTCGTGGTGCTGGACCGGCCGAACCCGGTGTCCGGGCGGTCGGCCGAAGGGCCGGTGCTGCACCCGCAGTTCGCCACGTTCGTCGGGCGGCAGCCGATCGCGCAGGCGCACGGCATGACGGTCGCGGAGCTGGCGCGGCTGTTCAACGGGGAGTTCCTGAGCGCGCCGGTGGAGCTGGAGACGGTGGCGATGACCGGCTGGCGGCGCTCCGACTTCCACGACGCCTCCGGGCTGCCGTGGGTGCCGCCGAGCCCCAACATGCCCACACCGGAGACCGCGCTGGTGTACTCGGGGACCTGTCTGTTCGAGGGGACCAACCTCTCCGAGGGGCGGGGCACCACCCGGCCGTTCGAACTGCTGGGCGCGGAGGGCGTGGACGGGCGGTGGGCCGCCGCCGCGAACGCCCTCGAACTGCCCGGGGTGCGGTTCCGGGAGGCGTACTTCGCACCCACGTTCTCGAAGTTCCAGGGGAAGACGGTCGGCGGGGTGCAGCTCCATGTGCACGACCGGGCCGCGTTCGACCCGGTGCGCACGGGGGTCGCGCTGCTGGTGACGGCGAAGCGGGCGTGGAGCGGGTTCGCCTGGCGCTCCGACCACTGGATCGACAAGCTCACCGGCTCCACGCTGGTCCGCACGATGATCGACGCGGGCGCGGAGCCGGACGAGGTGGTGGCCGGCTGGCGGGAGGAGCTGGCCGCGTTCCGGCGCACGCGGGCGCAGTACCTGCTCTACCGGTGAGCCGGTGGGGGCGGCGGTCCGCCGCCCCCACCGGCCGTCGGCCGCCGTCAGCGGTGCGAGGCGAACTCCACGACCTGCTGGTACGTCGGCCGGTTCTGCCAGCTGACGGGGCCGTGGGTGATGCCGCCGAGGGCCCGGTGCACGATCGCGTCGGCGCACCACTCGTCGCCCGCCGCGCAGTGCTCGTCGCCGGGATACACCTGGGCCGGCGTCCTCGCCGCCGCCTCCTTCAGCGTGGCGGTCAGGACGTCCCGGCAGCCGGCGAGGTCACCGCCGCCGCAGTACGCGCGGGCGAGCGGTCCCTCGACCCGTTCGCCGAGCACCCTGCGGATGTCCTTGTCGACGTAGCTCCACCAGCCGTACTGGTAGGCGCTTCCGGCGTGGGAGCCGGTCGGCCCGTGCGCGGCGGACGGGGACTCGTCCACGGGCAGGTTGGCGGTGAAGGCGCCGTACAGCCCGCTGCCGAGCCCCGGTTCGAACGCGGCTCTCCCCAGCAGCGGCCACCAGGCGTCCAGGATGCGGATCGCGTCCGCGTGGGCGTACGTCCTCGACCCCGGCGAGGTCTCCTGGCGCCGTGCCCCCGCCGACACCCAGGCGGCGAGTTCGCCGGCCGCGTCGGCCACCGCCGGGTCGGTCGCCGGCGCGCTGTTCACGACCTTCAGCAGGCCCGGCAGCACCTGTTCGGCGCGCAGGTCGGTGAGCCCGGCCTCGGCCATCGCCCGGACCAGCCCGGCCCGCGTCACCCCGCCGGCCCGCACCAGGGCGCGCACCCGGTCGTCCAGCAGGTCGCCCCGGTGCACCGAGCCGTTGCCCCAGGACGCGGCGGTGTAGTCGCGGGCGAGCTTGTTGTTCCAGGAGACGTAGTAGTCCTGGCCGACGGACTGCGGATGCTGCGCGGGCGGCGTGTAGGCGGCGGTGTTGGCGTCCGGGTCCCAGTTCCGCCACTCGTACGCCGGGCGCGCCCACACCGGGAACTCGGCGTCGACGCCGCTCGCCCGCACCGGGTTGTCGCCGCTGTTGTAGTAGGCGGTCTCCTCGGAGTCGGCGTAGAACCAGTTGAAGGTGAAGTTGATGTGCTGCACGGCCGTTTGGAAGCTCTCCGGTCCCGTGACGTGGCCGGGGTCGTTCAGCATCTGGAAGCCGATGATCGAGTCGGCCTCGTGCAGGTACGACGAGCGCAGGGTGGTGTGGGCGACCTTCTTGCCGCCGACGGTGGCGCGGTGGGTGACGGGGCCGTACGCGGTGCGCCAGACCCGCATGGTGTAGGAACCGGCGGCGGTGCCGTCGGCGACGGTCGGCTTCCAGGCGTTCCTCTGCTCCACCTTCTCCATGGGCGTGCACGTCCCGCGGAAGAGGTAGTGGTGGTCGTCCTGGCACAGTTCGACGGCGTAGGCGTCGATGATGTCCTGGCCGGAGGTGGTCGCGCTCCAGGCGTAGTCCTGGCCGCGGCCGAGCTGGACGTAGAAGCTCAGGCCCGCGAAGGAGGCGCCGCGGGCGCTGATGCCGGGGCCCTGGATCTCCTGGAGCATCAGCAGCTGCGGCGCGAAGTAGCCGGTCTGCGGCCCGAACACGGCGATCGGGTGCCCGCTCGCGGTGTGCTCGCCGCTGACCACCAGGGCGTTGGACATGCCCCGCCGCGCCGAGGCGACGGCGCCCGCGGCGGCGGAGGCCGAGGCGCGGGCGGCCGATGCCGAGGCCGCGCTGCCGGTGCGGTCGTGCACCAGCGGTTCGCGGGTCACCGAACCCGCGTCGGGCAGCGCGCCGCCCTGCGGGTCCGCGGGCCTGCCGCCGTACGGGAAGCTGCCGTCGTGGACGGTGAGGACGGCCTCCGGGTCGTTGCGCATCCGGAACGACTCCCAGACCCTGGTGCCCTCCACGACGCCGTACTTCTGCTGGGCGGCCAGCAGCGACAGCGCGTTGTTCACCTCTCCGCCGCCGCCCGCGCCGAACAGCGAGCCGACCACGGAGGCCAGGGCGATCAGGTCGGTGGGCTTGAAGCGCTCGATGGCGCCGGCGTTGGTGATCGAGTCCTTGTGGCCGGTCAGCACGTACTCGCCGGGGAAGTAACGGCCGCTGTCGGAGGCGGCGATGTAGGCGTTGATGCCGTCGACGTAGGCGTTGACGTCGGCGAGGGCCTGTCGGCCGCGCTCGCCGCCCCTGGCGACGGCGCTGTCGATCTGCGCCTGCAGGTCGGCCTCGGTGTAGGGGGCGTTGCGCCAGAACTCCTGTTCAAGGCCCTGGTTGGAGGGCGCGCCGCCGGCGAAGGGGGTGAGCCGGCCGCGTCCGACGTGCCGGAAGACGTCCATCAGCCAGAGCCGGTCCTGGGCCGCCGCGTAGCCGGCGCCGAACTCCGTGCCGTAGCGGGTGGTGCCGGTGATGTGCGGCACGCCGGTCTTCTTGTCCCGGACGATGGTGACGTCTGTGCGGCCGGCCGGGCGCAGGGTGGAGGCGACCTGGTCGGCGGGGACGCCGAAGGAGGCGTCGTTGAAGAAGCTGCCGAGCGTGGCGTCGGTGAGCGAGGGGTAGCCGGTGGCCAGGTTGGCGTAGGGCCCGAGCTGGTCGGCGGAGTGCGCGGGGCGGCTGCCGAAGGCCTGGTGGAGCAGGATCTGCGCGAGCGTGGCGTTGCCGTTCTGGCCGGGCGGCAGGATGTCGGAGCACCGGTTGCCGCAGTGGTCCGCGACGGCCGCCGCCGCGGACGCGGCCGGGGCCGGGGCCGCGAGCGCGGGGGACAGCGGGGACAAAAGGCCGGCAATGAGGACGCATACGGAAGCGGTCTTCAGGAACCCGAAAGCCGTGTGGGGAGTTCTCAGTCTGTCGAGCGCATTACGTGGGGCGCGCCATGGCATGGCAGCTCCTCCCTACGGGGGACGGCCGGACGTTACCGGCGGTTATCCCCGAGTTCGAAGATGAACATGCGTCAGTTTCGGGGGACTTGGAGGAACGGGCGGATGTCGGCAGGAAGACGGAGGGAGCCGAATCGGATGTCGATACGTCCATTCGACGACGTCCGTGCGACGACGCCGAGGTGACCGAAGTACAGGCAGTGTGACGGAGGTGCAGGGCGATGGCCGGTTTCCGGAGTCTGGCGAGACAAGTACGAGACCCGCGGTGCGATCTGGCACTGCGGCGCTATTCGCTGCGCAAGTGCCTTGAGCGGTTCGCCCCCTACGGGCACAGAGCGACCTGGGACCATCTGTGCTCCCGGGCCGGCTTCGGCCCGGAGGACCGCTCTCCCGACCCGGCGCGGCTCGTGGCCGCGCTGGACGAGCTGGAGGAGGCGCGGGCGGTGTGGCTGGCGTATGAGGTCGACTTCGCCGAGCGCCGCAAGAAGGAGAAGCACGACGGGCTGCGCAGGCCGGGCAGTGTGGACGACTGGCACCGGCTGACCTGGGGCGGTTTCGGGGTCGCCTGGTGCGACGACCCCCGGCTGCATCCGCGCGAACCGCTGGCGGAGGTGCTGCGCCGGCTGATCGCCGCCCTGGAGCGCGAGCCCGGTTCCCGTTGCCCGGTGTGCGACGGGGAGCACCTGGTGTGGAAGTACGGCCTGGACCACGAGCCCTCGTCCGGTCCGGTCTGCGCGGACTGCGGAATCCTCGTCCCGCGTCCCGTGCTCACACCGGAGGCCCTCGCCTGGTCCCGGCGCGAACGCCTGCTGGTGTCGGCGTCGGCCTGACCGAGGGGCGTCCCACGGGGGTGCGCAGGGGATGCCGCACCCCCACTGCTGCCGCGCGGCGGACACGGCACGCCCTGCCCCGCACGGCACGGGACCGTACCAGCCGGGAATCCGCTCGCTCCACCCCTTTCCTGTCCGGACAGTTGGCGGTGTTCACCACCGACCGAACCGCTCCGAGAAGCAGGAGAGATCCCCGATGTCGACGCTGCGCGTCACCGCCGAGGTGCTGACCGTCCACGAACACCCCCATGCCGACGCCCTCGAACTGGCCCAGGTGGGCCTGTACCGGGCCGTCGTCGCCAAGGGCGCCTACCGCACCGGCGACGTCGCCCTCTACATCCCCGAGCAGTCGGTGCTCCCGGCGGCGCTGATCGAGGAGCTGGGGCTGACCGGGCGGCTGGCCGGGAGCGGGGCGGACCGGGTCAAGGCGGTACGGCTGCGCGGCGAGCTGTCGCAGGGCATCGTGTGCCGGCCGAAGGCGCTGGCGGACGTGGACCTGGCCCGGGCGGCGGCCGACGGCACGGACTTCGCCGAGCGGCTCGGCATCACCAAGTGGGTGCCGCCGGTCCCGCCGACGATGAACGGCGACGTGGAGTCCGCGCCCGAACTGCTGCCCTGGGTGGACGTCGAGAACATCCAGCGCTACCCGGACGTCTTCACGCCCGGCGAGCCCGTGGTGCTGACCGAGAAGCTGCACGGCACGGCCTGCCTGGTGACGTATCTCGCGGACGAGGACCGGGTGCTGGTCTCCTCCAAGGGCTTCGGCGCCAAGTCCCTGGCCCTGAAGGAGGATCCGCGCAACCTCTACTGGCGCGCGGTGCGCGGCCACGGCGTCCCGGAGGTCGCGGCGCGCCTCGCCGCGAAGCTCGGGGCGCGCCGGGTCGGCGTCTTCGCGGAGGTCTACGGGGCGGGCGTGCAGGACCTGACGTACGGCGCGGACGGGCGGGACGCCACCCTCGGGTACGCCGTGTTCGACGTCGCGGCGGAGATCGACGGCCGGGTCCGCTGGCTGGACGCCGCCGAACTGCTCGACGGCGAGCTGCCGTTGACGCCGCGGCTGTACGAGGGGCCGTACGACGTCGGACGGGTGCTGGAGGTCGCCAGTGGCCGCGAGACGGTGTCGGGGCGCGCGCTGCACCTGCGGGAGGGCGTGGTGATCCGCCCGGCCGTCGAGCGGTACAGCCCGGTGACCGGGGGCAGGGCGATCGCCAAGGCGGTCAGCCCGGCGTACCTGACCCGCAAGGGCGGCACCGAGTTCGAGTGAGTCAGCACGTCCGGCGCTCCTTCGCCGGCGCCCCTCCGCGGGGTTCGGCCAGCAGGCGGGAGCCGGCGAGGCGTTCGCCGACGACGTCGTTGGGGTTGGACAGCACACAGGCGTCCAGCGACAGGCAGCCGCAGCCGATGCAGTCGGTGAGGTGGTCGCGGAGCCGGTTGAGCTGCCGGATGCGCTCGTCGAGCACGGAGCGCCAGTTCTCGGAGAGCCGCGCCCAGTCCTCGCGGGTGGGCGTGCGCTCCTCGGGCAGCTCGGCGAGCGCCTCCCGGATCGTCGCCAGCGGGATCCCGACCCGCTGGGCGGCGCGGATGAAGGCGACGCGGCGCAGGGTGTCGCGGCTGTAGCGGCGCTGGTTGCCCGCGGTCCGGCGGCTGCTGATCAGTCCCTTGGACTCGTAGAAGTGCAGGGCGGAGACGGCGGCGCCGCTGCGCGCGGAGAGCTGGCCGACCGTGAGTTCGTGGATCGTCTCGCGAATCTGGGGCACCCCCGAACACTACCCACCCCCGCGCGGCGCCGGTCCGTTGACAGGGGCCCCTCGCCCCACCATGCTAAGCAGTTGCTTAGACACTGCGACTTGCTACGCGAGAGGCCGGGACATGGCAGAGCCGAGGATCTTCACGTCCGTCGACGAGCTGAAGGCGGCGGTGGGCGAGCCGCTGGGGCACACGGACTGGGTGGAGGTCGACCAGAAGCGGATCGACCTGTTCGCCGAGGCCACCGGGGACCACCAGTGGATCCACGTCGACCCGGAGAAGGCCGCCGCCGGCCCCTTCGGCACGACCATCGCGCACGGCTATCTGACGCTGTCGCTGCTGCCGCTGTTCGGGCCGCAGCTGATCGCGGTCGAGGGCGTGCGGATGGGCGTCAACTACGGCACCAACAAGGTCCGTTTCCCCGCCCCGGTCCCGGTCGGCTCCCGGCTGCGCGCCACCGCGGCGATCACCGGCGTCGAGGACGTGCCCGGCGGCGTCCAGCTGAGCGTCGCGTTCACCGTGGAGCGCGAGGGCGGGGACAAGCCGGTGTGCGTGGCGGAGTCGGTGTCGCGGTACTACCTCTGAGCGCCGTACGGCTCCGAGCGCCGTACGCCTGTGGCGCCGTCGGCCCTGGGCGCCGTACGGCTACGGCCGCGCCGGGCCCTCGGGGCTCCGCTTGGCCCCCACCATCCGCAGGACGAGGTCGGCGTACATCGCGCCGACCTCCTCCGGCGTCCATGGGCCGTCCACGCTGAACCAGCGGGCCACGTCGATGCAGAGCGACAGCACGGCGAGGGTGGTGCCCCGTACGTCCAGCACGTCGAACTCGCCCGTCGCCGCGCCGTCCTCGATGATCCCGCGCACCTCGGCGTCGCACTGCCTGCGCAGCGCGACGATCTCCGCGCGGGCCTCGGGGCTGAGCGAGTCCAGTTCGTACTGGACCACGCGCGCGGTGGTACGGCCTCCCGCGTGCCAGCGCACGAAGGAGCCGACGGCGTCGGCGAGCCGCTCGGTGGCCCCGCCCTCGCCGCGCGCGGCGGTGCGCAGGATGTCCAGGGCCTTCTCGTGGCCGATCCGGCTGATCCGGTGGAGCAGCTCTTCCTTGGTCTTGTAGTGGATGTAGAGCGCGGCGGGGCTCATCCCGGCCCGGCCCGCGATGTCCCGGGTGGTGGTGGCGTGGTAGCCGCGCTCGGCGAAGGCCTCCACGGCGGCGATCAGCAGCCGCCGGGCCGCGTCGGGCGTGACCTCGGCCCAGGGCTGCGCCTCGCCGCCCGCCGTCTCCTGCGCCGTACTCATCGCTGCCCTCGCCCCGATCCTCTGCCACACCTCTGCCGACCAGGGCACCACCATACCGCCACGGGTGAGCGGGCGCTTAGGGACGGCCCCGGCGGATCTAGAGGGAGCGGCGCGGACCCTCCTGCCGGTCCCGGATGACCTTGGCGAGGGTGAAGGACGAGGTGACCAGGTAGAGGACGGCGATGGCGAGGAAGCCGCGGACCCAGGCGTTGGCGTCCAGGCGGTAGACGCCGATCGCGGTGGCCGCCATGGCGACGGCGAACGAGGCGACGGCCTGGCCGTAGAAGGCGGCCGTGTTCTGCTGTTTGACCGATGAGTCACTCATGCCGACCAGGATCGGCGGACATGGCCCGCGCCACATCCGCCCGCATACTCAGCCGCTACTCAGATGACAGGCCCCGCAGGCGCCGCTCAGAACGCCGACACCCCGGTCAGGGCCCGCCCGATGAGCAGCTTCTGGATCTGGCTGGTGCCCTCGTAGAGGGTCATCACGCGGGCGTCGCGCAGCAGCTTGCCCGCCGGGTACTCGTCGATGTAGCCGTAGCCGCCGAAGACCTGGACGGCGTTGTTGGCGGCGCGGACGGCGGCCTCGGAGGCGAACAGCTTGGCCTTGGACGCCTCGGTGGCGAACGGCTGCCCGCGGTCGATCAGGTCGGCGACCCGCCAGGTCAGCAGCCGCGCCGCGTCGACGTCCACGGCGATGTCGCTGATCAGCTCCTGGACGAGCTGGTGGTGGGCGATGGTCCGGCCGAACTGCTCGCGCTCCCCCGCGTACCGCACCGCGGCGTCGAGGGCGGCCTGGGCGATGCCGACGCAGCCCGCCGCGACCGACATCCGGCCCTTGGCGAGGGCGGACATGGCGACCGAGAAGCCCTTGCCCTCGGGGCCGAGCAGCGCGGAGGCGGGGACGCGGACGTCCTCCAGCACCAGCTCGGCGGTGGCCTGGCCGCGCAGGCCCAGCTTGCCGTGGACCGTGCGGCGGGTCAGGCCCGGGGTGTCGGCCGGGACCAGGAAGGCGGAGACGCCCTTGTGGCCGGGAGCGTCCGTGGAGCGGGCGAAGAGCAGGACGACGTCGGCCCAGGTGCCGTTGGTGATGAACATCTTGCTGCCGTTGATCACGTAGTCGCCGCCGTCGCGCACCGCGCGGGTGGTGAGGTTCCCGGCGTCGGAGCCGGTGCCCGGCTCGGTCAGACCGAAGCAGCCGACGTAGGCGCCGGAGGTCAGCCCTGGCAGCCAGCGCCGCTTCTGCTCCTCGTCGCCCCAGGCGGCGACGGTCTTGGCGACCAGCCCGAGGGAGACGGAGACGATGCCGCGCACCGAGGAGTCGCCGCGCCCCAGTTCCTCGGTGACCAGGCAGTAGGCGAGGTGGTCGCCGCCCGAGCCGCCGTACTCCTCGTCGACCGTCAGGCCCAGGAAGCCGACCTCGCCGAGCTTCTCGACGATGCCCCGGTCGACCTCCTCGGCGCGGTCCCAGGCGACGACGTGCGGGGCGATCTCACGCTGCACGAAGTCCCGGGCGAGCTGCCGTACGGCGCTCTGTTCCTCGCTGAGCTCCAGGTTCATGACGCGTCACCCCTACTGCCGACCTTCATACCGACTTAAATTAGCACTGCTAGTTTCAAGGTGGTCCCTACTATGTGCGCCATGGCCCGACCGCGCAAGCCCCTGCTGAGCACCGACCGGATCGTCGAGACGGCGCGGGCGCTGGTGGACGCGGAGGGCCTGGCCGCCGTCTCCACCCGACGGCTGGCCGCCGAGCTGGGCGTGAGCGGGCCGTCGCTGTACAACCACTTCCGCACCAAGGACGAGATCCTGGAGGCGGTCGCGGACTCGGTGAGCGCGCAGGTCGACCTGTCGATGTTCGACGACGGCCGGGACTGGCGGACCGCGCTGCACGACTGGGCGGTCTCCTACCGGGCGGCCCTGCGCGACCATCCCAACATCGTCCCGGTCCTGGCCCGCGGCCCCGGCCGCCGCCCGGCCGCGCTGCGCCTGGCCGACGCCGTCTACGGCGCGATGGTCGACGCGGGCTGGCCGCCGGCGCAGGCCACGTCCATCGGCGCGCTGATGCGGTACTTCATCATGGGCTCGGCCCTGGGCTCGTTCGCCGGCGGCTTCGTGAACGACGAGAGCGCCTACGATCCGGCCGACTACCCCCACCTCGGGCAGGCCCATCTGCTCGCCGGTCACCAGGAGAAGATCGACGAGCGCGCCTTCGAGACGGGTCTGCGGGCGCTGCTGGACGGGTTGGCCCAGCAGTACGAGCGGGCGGGGCGGGGCGAGGAGGACTGACGGTCCGCTCGCCCCGCCGGCCGGTCAGAACACCACCAGCGCCCGGCCCCCCTTGCCCGCGAGCATGTTCTCGAAGGCCGCCGGGACGCCCTCCAGGGCGATCCGCTCCGTCACCAGGGCCGTGAGGTCGAGGCGGCCGGAGCGGACGTGCCCGGCGATCACCGGGAGGTCCTCGGCCGGGTCGCAGTTGCCGTACACGCAGCCGGAGAGGGTGCGGCCCCAGTGGAAGATCTCCAGGGCGTTGAAGGTGACCTGCTGGTCCTTGCCGCCGATGCCGACGACCGTGGTCCGGCCGCCGCGCCGCGTGGACTCCCAGGCCGTGCGGATGGTCACCGCGCGGCCCACGCACTCCACGGCGACGTCAACCCCCTGCTTGCCGGTGAGGGCGCGGATCTCGCGGGCGGTGGTGTCGGAGGCGACGACGTAGTCGGTGGCGCCGGCGGCGCGGGCCAGCTCCTCCTTCGCGGGGGAGACGTCCACCGCGACGATCCGCGACGCGCCGGCGATGCGGGCCGACTGGAGGGCGGCCAGGCCCACGCCGCCCACCCCGAAGACGGCGACGGTCTCGCCGGGGCGCACCTTGGCCGAGTGGTGGACGGCGCCGTAGCCGGTGAGCACCGCGCAGCCGAGGAGCGCGGCGTCGGTGAGCGGGACGCCGGCCGGGGCGGGCAGGGCGCAGGAGACGGGGACGACGGTCTCCTCGGCGAACGCGGCCACGTTCAGCCCGGGGTGCAGTTCGGCGCCGTCAAAGCTGCGGCGGGCGTGCACCTCGGCGGCCCCGTTCAGGGCGTTGGCGCACAGCCACACCTCGCCGAGCGCGCAGGCCGGGCAGTCGCCGCAGGAGGGCGCCCAGTTGAGGACGACGCCGTCGCCGGGGGCGAAGCCGGTGACGCCCTCGCCGACGGAGACGACGGTGCCGGCGCCCTCGTGGCCGAGGACGGCGGGGACCGGGAGTCGGAGGGTGCCGTTGGTCAGCGACAGGTCGGAGTGGCACACGCCGGCGGCGGCGAGCCGGACGCGCAGCTTGCCGGGCCCCGGCTCCGGCAGGTCGATGTCGGTGATCTCCAACGGCGCGCCGATGGCGGGCAGTACGGCGGCACGGACGGCCATGTCGGGTGACTCCCTTAGAACTGGAGGGACTTGGTCTGGAGGTACTCGGTCAGTCCGTGGACGCCGAACTCACGGCCGACGCCGGACTGCTTGTAGCCGCCGAACGGGGCGAGCGGGTTGAAGCGCCCGCCGTTGATGTCGACCTGGCCGGCGTCCATACGGCGGGCGAAGGCCACCGCCTGTGCCTCGTCCCCGGCCCAGACGGCGCCCGCGAGCCCGTAGACCGTGCCGTTGGCGATCCGCAGGGCGTCCTCCTCGTCCTCGTACCTCAGCATCGCGAGGACCGGGCCGAAGATCTCCTCCTGGGCGATCGTCATCTCGGGGGTGACGTCCGCGAAGACGGTCGGGCTGACGTAGTAGCCCTTCTCGCGGGGCGCTTCGGGGCCGCCCGCGACCAGCCGGGCGCCCTCCTCGACGCCCTTGTCGATGTAACCGCGCACCGTCTCCTGCTGCTTGGCGTTGACCAGGGGGCCGATGCGCTCGCCGTACTTGGCGGCAGCCGTCGCGGCCAGCTCCACGGCCTCGTCGTACTGGTCGCGGTGGACCAGCATCCGCGTCCAGGCGTTGCACGACTGCCCGGAATTGGACATCACGTTGGCGACGCCGACGTTGACCGCGCGCGCGAGGTCGGCGCCGGGCAGGATGACGTTGGCGGACTTGCCGCCCAGTTCGAGGGCGACCTTCTTCACGGCGGCTCCGGCGAGCGCGCCGATGCGGCGGCCGACGGCCGTGGAGCCGGTGAAGGAGACCATGTCGACGTCCGCGTGCTCGGCGAGCGCCTGGCCGGCCACCGAGCCCCGCCCGGTCACCAGGTTGAACACGCCCGCCGGCACCCCCGCCTCGTGCATCGCCTCCGCGAAGAGCTGGGCGGTGAGCGGGGTGTCCTCGGCGGGCTTCACGACGATCGTGCAGCCCGCGGCCAGCGCCGGGGCGACCTTGGCGACGATCTGGTGCAGGGGGTAGTTCCACGGGGTGATCGCGGCGACCACACCGACCGGCTCCTGGTAGACGGTGGAGTTGCCGGCCTTCTCCTCGAACGGGTACGCGGCCGCCAGCTCGGCGTAGGACCCGGCCACCGCGATCGGGGTGCCGACGTGCACGGCCCGGGAGAACTTCGGCGGCGAGCCCAGTTCCGCCGTCACCGTCTCGGCGATCTCGTCCGCGCGGGCCACCATGACGTCCCGCAGGGCGGCGATCCGGGCGGCCCGCTCGGCGGGCGGCGTGGCGGACCAGGCGGGCAGGGCCGCGCGGGCGGCCCGTACGGCGGCGTCGACGTCCTCGGCGGCGCCGGCCGGGACCCGCCCGACGATCCGCTCGTCGGCCGGGTTCACCACCTCGATCACGTCCCGGCCGGCGGCCGGGCGCCAGGCGCCGTCGATGTACATGCCGTCATGTGCCTTCATCGCGTTCCCTCCGGGCGGGCCTCGTCGTCCGACCCCAAACTAGCGCCGTTAGTTTTTCGGCACCAGGGGCCGCCTCCATGGCACGCCTCACGCCGCCCGCGGAATACCGCTCACGCCTCCAGGTCGGGCAGCCGCGACGGGGCCGGGCAGATGCGTTCCCCGTCCTGGTCGAAGACGAACATGTGGGCGAGGTCGACCAGGAGGGGGACGTGCATGCCGTGCCGCAGGGCCATGTCCGGGGTGGTGCGGACGATGAGGTCGCCGGGCAGCCGCGGGACGGAGGCGGAGGTCTGGGGGCGCTCCTCGGACGGGCGGTCCAGCACCGCGACGGACCCGGAGCGCAGGGCGCCCGCCTTCTCCCGCAGCCGATCCAGCACCGTGCCGTCACGGCGTCGCCGCCGCGTGGGACGGGACGGGCGCGGGGCCTCCAGCTCCGGCACGACGGCCGGGACGGAGCCGGTGTTGAAGTGGACGAGGTTCTCGTGGCCCTGGTACTCGACGTGCTCGACGAGGCCGTTGATCGGCACCTCGCCGGGGCGGGCGGATTCCGCCTTGCCGATCCGGATGGCCTCCGAGCGCAGCCCCACGATGATCTCGCGGCCCTGCTGGACCCGCAGCAACTGGTGGTCCCGCGACAGCGGTTCGGGCAGCCGCAGGTACTGCTTGCCGAGGGAGATGGTCATCGCCCCGCCGAGCGGCGCGCGCACCATGCCGCGCAGCAGGTTGATGCGCGGGGTGCCGATGAAGGCGGCGACGAAGACGTTGCGGGGCAGCGCGTAGACCATGCGCGGGGTGTCGACCTGCTGGAGCACCCCGCCGCGCATGACGGCGACCCGGTCGCCGAGCGACATGGCCTCGGACTGGTCGTGCGTGACGTACACCGTCGTGACGCCCAGTTCGCGGGTGAGCGCGGAGATCTCGGCGCGCAGGTGGTTGCGCAGCTTGGCGTCGAGGTTGGACAGTGGCTCGTCCATCAGGAAGGCCGACGGGTGCCGGGCGATGGCCCGGCCCATGGCGACGCGCTGGCGCTCGCCGCCGGAGAGCTGGCCCGGGTAGCGGTCGAGGAGGTCCTCGATGCCGAGCATCCGGGCGGTGGCGTCCACCCGGGGCCGCGGGTCGGCGCCCGGGTCCTCGATGCGCAGCGGGAAGCCGATGTTGTCGCGGCTGGACATGCTCGGATAGAGGGCGAAGTTCTGGAACACCATCGCCATGTCCCGTTCGGACGGCGCCTGTCCGTTGGCGAACTCGCCGTCCAGCAGCAGCTCGCCCTCGTCGATCTCCTCCAGCCCGGCGATCATGCGCAGCACGGTGGACTTGCCGCAGCCGGACGGGCCGAGCAGGACGAGGAACTCGCCGGGTGAGATGTCGAGCGATATCCGGTCCACCACGCGAACGCCGCGCGTGTAGGACTTGCTCACGTCGTGCAGGGAGATGGCGCGTGTCATGAGAGGTGCCCCCGTGGGCTCACTGAGCGCTGGTGCTCCGCGGTCGGTTGGCCCCGCACGGTTCGTGCGGGGCCTGTGGGTCACGGAAGTTAACGGAATGTGCCCACCTGGGGGAAGACATCGGGCGGGATCGGGCGCTCCGGATCAGTCGGCGATGAAGCGGACGGTGGAGTTCAGCCACGCGCGGGTGCTCGTCCGGGCTCCCGGATCTGGGTGAGATGGGCGAAGACGACCAGGTTTCCGGAGTAGCCGGAACGACGGTCGTAATCGCCGTCGCAGGTGATCAGGCGCAGCTCGGGGCGGCCCCGGTGGCCGTACACCAACTGGGAGGGGAAGTCCTCCTTCGTGTACGACTTCACGGCGTCGACGGTGTAGACGGCGGTCCGTCCGTCGGAACGCCGGGCCTCGATGCTGCGGCCGGGCCTCAGCTCGGCGAGTCCGGCGAAGACGGCGGGGCCCTTCATGGTGTCGAGATGGCCGACGGCGACGGCGGTGCCGTTCTCGCCGGGCGTGGGACCGCCGGTGTACCAGCCGACGAGGTTGGGGTCGTCGTCGGGCGGGGCCGTCATCCGGCGGCGGTCGTCGAGGCCGATGCCGACGACGGGGGCGTCGATGTCGAGGTAGGGGACGGTGAGCCGGGCGGCGCGGGAGGGCGGCAGCGGGCGGGGGGCGGCGGGGCGGGCCGGGGCGCGCGGAACGGCCGCTCCGGTACGGGCGCCCGGGCCCGGGGAGCCTGCCCGGGGACCCCGGCTCCCGGCGCCCGCGTGGGAACCCGGCCCCTCGGCCCCCGGGCGGGCGCCCGGACCGCCGGACTGTGCGTGTGCGCCCGGCCGTCCGGAACCGGGACGAGCCCCCGGACCGCCGGCCTCGGGAGGCGCCCCGGAACCGCCGGACCCGGGACTCGAGCGCGGCCGTCCGGCCCCGGCACGGGAGTCGGGACCGTCGGGCCGGGCGCCCGGACCCCGCTCCGCGGCCCCCATCCGGGCGGCCGGCGACGCGGACGACGCGGGCCCGGAACCGCCCTGCCCGGACGCCACGCCCGGCGGCGAGTCCGGGCGCGCCGTCCGGTCCGGCGCCGAGGCGCCCGCGCGGGCCGCCGCCGGGCCCGGAGCGGCGGTGGCCGCTCCGGGCTCCTCGTCCTGCGCCCACCAGACGCCGCCGACCACCAGACAGAGGGCCAGCAGGGCCGTCCGCGTCAGGCGGTAGGCGCGCGTCCGGCCGCGGGGCCGGCCGCGGTACTCAGGAGGCCGCGCCATGGGAACGGCGACGGGAGCGCAGCCAGACCGCTCCGCCGACCGCCGCCAGCCCGACGCCGGCGGCGCCGGCGACCGGTGTGAAGGCGTCGCCGCGGGCGAGGCCGCCGCCGCCCGCGGGCGGGCCGCCGTTCGGCGGGGCGGAGGGGTCGGTCGGGCAGTCGACCTTGAACACCTTCTGCTTGGCCGCCCCCTGCTGGCCCGCGAAGGTCCAGGTGAGCTTGTACGTGCCGTCGGGCAGCGAGAGGTCCGGCGACCGGCCCGTGCCCGTCACCAGGGTCAGGGCGCCGGTGCGGGTCGCCCCGTTCGGGTCGAGCGGCTGGGTCTGGATGGTCCAGGCGACCTGCTGGATGGTGTCGAAGTTGAAGGCGGCGAGGTAGAACTTGCACACCTTCGGCTCGTTGCGCGGGTCGTCGGCGGGCGTGCCGACCGAGTGGATCTTGATGTCTCCGTTGTCGCCGGGGGCGGCGACGGCCGTGGGGACCGCGACGAACGCGGACCCCGCCACGGCGAGGGCCGCGAGCGTGGCGGCGCGGCGCGTACGGACCGAGGTGGACATGGACATCCCTTCAGTTCAGGCGATTTTCATACAAATCACTCTGCACCTGACTGTGAGTCACCTCGACCCGCGTTGCGCGACAACCGCGCCGGAAGCCCCGTCGGACATCACCCCTTCGGCCCACCGGCCGCCCCGCCCGTACTCCCCCGGAGCCCTCCCGTCCGCACTCCCCCGGAGCCCTCCCCCACGGTCTTCTCCGCGCTCTCCTCCGCGGTCTCCTCCGGTGGCCCGGCGGGCCGCGCGGGCGACCGCAGGGCGGCCCCCGAGGAGAGCAGCAACAGGGCGCCGAGCAGCACGAACGGCGCCGCGACGCCCGCCGCGCCGGCCACCAGACCGGCCGCCGCAGGCGCGGCGACCTGGCCGAGCCGGTTGCCGGTGATCCGCAGCGCGAGGGCGGTGGAGCGGGCGTCCTCCGGGGCCGCCCGGACGACGGTCGTCATGGACAGCGGCTGGCCCACGCCGAGGCAGAACCCGAGGACCGCCAGCAGCACCGCGAGCGCCCACACCGGCACCGGCAGCGCGAGTCCGGCGCACAGCAGCGCGCCCAGCAGACAGCTCGCCGTCAGCAGGGCGGTGCGGCCGAGGAGTCGCAGCAGCGGCGTGAGGGCCAGCCGGCAGGCGATGGTGGCCGCCGCCCGCAGGCTCAGCAGCGCTCCGACGACCGCCGGTTCGATGCCGCGGCGCTCGCCGACGACCGGCAGATAGGCGGTGAGGACGTCGGTCGCCGAGAGCACGGAGAGGCTGACGAGGATGCCGCCGGGCACGCCCCGCGCCCGCAGGATGCGCCGTACGGGGACCCGTTCCCCTTGGAGGGTGGGGGACTTGGCCGCCGTACGGTCCTCGACGCGCCACAGCGACGAGCAGGCGACCGCGGCTGTCGCCCCCGCCACGGCCAGCGCGAGGGCGCTGCTGCGGGCCATGTCGTGGCCGCCGGTCAACACGCCCGCGGCGACGGGGCCGACCAGTTGGCCGAGCGAGGCGCCGATGGTGAAGTGACCGAAGTTGCGGTCCTGTTCGTGCGGCGCGGACTGGCGGGCCACCAGCGACTGGGCGCCGATGACGAAGGCGAGGTGCCCGAGGCCCATCACCCCGCTCCACACGGCCATGGCCCACAGCGAGCCGGCCACGCCGCTGAGCGCGCAGCCGGCGGCGATGAGGACCACGCCGGCCGGCAGCAGTGGCGCGCAGCGGCCGTGATCGGTACGGCGGCCCAGCGGCACCGCGGCGAACAGCGGCAGCAGCGCGTAGACGCCCGCGATGACGCCGATCGCCCGCTCGTCGGCGCCCAGCGCGAGGGCCCGGTAGGAGACGGCGGGCCGGGCCATCGACACCGCCCCCTGCGCGAAGCCGAAGGCGATGACGAGGCGGAGCAGCCAGCCGCGGTTCCCACCGGGCCCCATGGTCGTGTCCTCCCTGCGTGCCGGCCGAAATCGTCGGACGACGCCCCTTTGACGAGCCTTTCGACGGGCCCCTTCGACGTGACCCCTTCGTCGACGTCCGTTCGTCGACGTCCCTTTGTCGACGTCCCTTTGTCGACGACTGTCTTTCGCGCCCTGCTTTCGACGCCCTGTCTGTGCCGGTTTCTCGACTTGTCGCCGGATGCCTCAGACGATGCCGAACAGCAGGGCCGCCCCGAGGACCACCAGGCAGGTCAGGGCCGCCCACTTCACGACGAACCGGGTGTGGTCGCCGAACTCCACCTTCGCCATGCCGACCAGGACGTAGACGGCCGGGACGAGCGGGCTGGACATGTGCAGCGGCTGGCCGACGATCGAGGCGCGGGCGATCTCCAGCGGCGAGACCCCGTGCGCGGCGCCCGCCTCGGCGAGCACCGGCAGAACGCCGAAGTAGAAGCCGTCGTTGGACATGAAGTAGGTGAGCGGGAGGCTCAGCAGGCCGGTGACGAGGGCCATGTGCGGGCCCATGCCGGCCGGGATGATGTCGACCAGCCAGGTGGCCATGCCGTCGACCATGCCGGTGCCCTGCAGCACTCCGGTGAAGACGGCGGCGGCGAACACCATGCCGGAGACGTTGAGGACGTTGTCGGCGTGGGCGGCGAGGCGGGCCCTCTGGTCGGGGATGCGCGGGAAGTTGACGGTGAGCGCGAGGGCGGCGCCCAGCAGGAACAGCACCGGGATCGGCAGCCACTCCATGATCATGGCGGTGAGCAGGGTCACCGTGAGCAGCGCGTTGAACCAGTACAGCTTCGGGCGCAGGGTGTCGCGATTCTGGTCCAGGCCCCGGAAGTCGTCGTCCTCGCCACGACCGCCGCTCGGCGCGGGGGACTCGGGCGCGGGGCCGGCAGTCGAGCCGCCGGCGCCGACCAGCACCGTCTCCTGCTCCTCGACCAGCGACTCGTCCAGCGTCAGCAGGCCGAGCCGACGGCGCTCGCGCAGGCCGAGGACGTACGACAGGGCGATCACGAACAGCAGGCCGGCGGCGAGGGCCGGGATCATCGGCACGAAGATGTCACCGGCGTCGACCTTGAGGGCGGTGGCGGCACGAGCGGTCGGGCCGCCCCACGGCAGCGTGTTCATCACGCCGTTGGCCATCGCGGCGACGCCGGTCAGCACGACCAGGCTCATCCTCAGGCGCTTGTACAGCGGGTACATCGCCGACACGGTGATCATGAAGGTGGTGGAGCCGTCGCCGTCCAGGGAGACGATCGCGGCCAGCAGGGCCGTGCCGACCACGATCCGCATCGGGTCGGCCCGGCAGAACCGGAGAATGGCCCGCACGATCGGGTCGAACAGCCCCACGTCGATCATCACGCCGAAGTAGACGATCGCGAACATGAGCATCGCCGCGGTGGGGGCGAGGCTGGTGACGCCGTCGATGACGTAGTCGCCCAGCTGCGCGCCCTTGCCGACGAAGACGCAGAAGAGCGCGGGGATGAGCACGAGCGCCGCGATCGGCGACATCTTCTTCATCATGATCAGGACCAGGAAGGTCGCGATCATGGCGAAGCCGAGGAGGGTCAGCATGAGTGGTTACCTAACGTTCGCCCTTGAACTCCCACCTGAGCCGGCGGTGCGTTGGACGTTAGGTCCCGCCAAGCCGCGTCAACAAGACGTCCGCCTGCGAGCAATAAGCGCAAAACTCCAGGTCACCGCTCTGCTCAGGTCAGCGCGGTGTGCTGCTCGGCGGCCGGGACGACCTCGACGGGCACCGCGTTGAGGACGGCGTTGCCGGACAGCGGGTCGAGCAGACTGCCGTCGAGGAGCTGGTTGACGTTGACGCCGGGGTCGGCGGCGGCGTGCCGCATCCGGGTGCCGGGGCGGTCGTGGCCCCAGCCGTGCGGGAGGCTCACCACGCCCCTGCGCACCGTGTCGGTGACCTCGGCGGGGGCGGTCACCGCTCCCCCGGCGCCCTTGACGGTGACGGCGGCCCCGTCGCGGACCCCGAGCCGTGCCGCGTCGTCGGGGTGGATGTGCAGGCTGCAGCGGTTGGTGCCGCCGGTGAGGGCGGGCACGTTGTGCAGCCAGCTGTTGTTGGAGCGCAGATGGCGGCGGCCGACCAGGACGAGTCCGGCGGGGCGTTCGCGCAGGGCCCCGCGCAGGCGGGGCAGGTCGTCGGCGATCGGGCCGGGCAGCAGCTCCACCGTGCCGCTGCGGGTCTTCAGCGGCTGCGGCAGACGGGGCGTCAGGGGGCCGAGGTCGATGCCGTGCGGGTGGGCGAGCAGCCTGGCCAGGGTCAGCCCGTCCGGACGGGCGCCGAAGCCGTCGCCGTAGGGGCCGAGGCGCAGCATCAGGTCGAGCCGCCGCTCGGGGCCGTCGTCGCCGGTGAGCTGTGCGGCGAGTTCCTTCGGGTCGCGGCCGTGCACCGGGGAGTGGGGTTCGCGGACGGCCTTGGCCAGGGTCTGGTCGACCACCATGGCGTCGACGGCGGCGGGGTCGGCGCCGTGCATGCCGGTGGCGGCGAGGATCAGCCGGGCGAGGATCTCCGTCTCCGGCATCCGGCCGGGCTCCAGGGGGACGGCGGGGCGGGTGTAGCGGGCCTGGTTGCGGACGGCGAGGGTGTTGAAGGCGAAGTCGTAGTGCGCGCTCTGGGCGGGCGGGGGCGGCGGCAGGACGACGTGGGCGTGGCGCGCGGTCTCGTTCAGGTACGGGTCGACGCTCACCATGAACTCCAGCGAGTCCAGGGCCTTGTCGAGGCGGTCGCCGTCGGGGACGGACAGCACCGGGTTGGCGCCGATCGCGACGAGGGCGCGGATCGGCTCGCCGTCACCGGTGACGGTGTCGATCTCCTCGGCGAGCGCGGCGATCGGCAGCTCGGACTTGGCCTCGGGGTGTCGGCGCACGCGGGAGTGCCAGCGCCCGAGGGCGAAGCCGCGGCCGGGTCCGGCGGGGCGGGGGGTGCGGTCGGTGGCGGACTGCGGGAAGAGGGCGCCGCCGGGGCGGTCGAGGTTGCCGGTGAGGATGTTGAGGACGTCCACGAGCCAGCTGGCGAGGGTGCCGTGCGGGACGGTGCAGCTGCCGATGCGTGCGTAGACGGCGGCGGTGGGGGCGGCGGCGAGTTCGCGGGCGAGGGTGCGGATGAGGGCGGCGTCCACGTCGCAGGCGTCCGCGACGACCTCCGGGGTGAACTCGGCGAGGGCGGCGCGCAGTTCGGTCAGGTCCTGGACGTGCGGGGCGAGGTGGCCGAGGGCGACGAGGTCCTCCTCGAAGAGGGTCGCGGCCATCGCGGCGAGCAGCAGGGCGTCCGTGCCGGGCCGTACGGCGATGTGGCGGTCGGCGAGGGCGGCGGTGCGGGTGCGGCGCGGGTCGACGACCGTGAGGGCGCCGCCGCGGGCCTTGAGCGCCTTGAGCCGGCCGGGGAAGTCGGGGGCGGTGCACAGACTGCCGTTCGACTCCAGGGGGTTGGCGCCGATCAGGAGCAGATGGTCGGTGCGGTCGAGGTCGGGGACGGGGATCAGGTTGGCGTCGCCGTAGAGCAGGCCGCAGGAGACGTGCTTGGGCATCTGGTCGACCGTGGAGGCGCTGAAGACGCTGCGGGTCCCGAGCCCGCCGATCAGGAGCGGCGGGTAGAGGCCGCCGGCCATGGTGTGCACGTTGGGGTTGCCGAGGACCACGCCGACCGCGTGCGGGCCGTACCGCTCCACGACCGGGCGCAGACCGGCGGCGACCGCGTCGAAGGCCTCCTCCCAGGTGGCCTCGCGCAGCTCGCCGTCCCGGCGCACGAGCGGGGTGCGCAGCCGGTCGGGGTCGGCATCGACGGCGCCGAAGGAGGCACCCTTGGGGCAGACGAACCCCCGGCTGAAGACGTCGTCGCGGTCTCCGCGGGCGTGGGTGACGCGGGTCCCCTCGATGGTGAGCGTCAGGCCGCAGGTGGCCTCGCACAGGGGGCAGATGCGCAGAGCGGTGCGGGGCACGGGGTCCTCCCGGAGGGTCGGCGGCGACGGTGACGCACGGGTCGGGGCCGAGCATACCGACCGGTAGGCATGGCGGGGAGGGGGGCGAAGGGGTGGGGTGGTGGGGGGCGTACGGACTCGGGGACGGCGGGCGTACGGCCTCGGGGCCTGGGCACGGGATCCGAGGAGGGGGCGGGACACAGGACCCGAGGCGGGGTGAGGGCCACCCGCCGGCCGCCGCGCCGAAGTGACGACGGGCGCCGCCCCGCCGCGCCGGGGGTCAGTCCAGAACGCGCGCGAGATACGCCCGCAGCATCTCCCGCGTCTCGCCGATGATCTGCGCGTCGCCCTCGGGATCGATCCGGAACGCCAGCTGCACCAGGGCGTCGGCCGTCTCGACGGCGATCAGGAAGGTGCGGCGCAGGGCGTCGTCGGGCTCGCGGCCGATGGGTCCGGCGAGCAGTTCGGTGAGCCGGTCGGCGACCCGGTGGTTGGGCTCGGTCCCGTGGGCGCCGACCGGAATCTGGTTGCCGAAGTCGACCAATGAGAAGCCGGGGGCGGTGCGCTTCATGGCCAGGTACTCGTCCAGTACGGCGTCCATCGCGGCCCGCCAGTCGCCCGGCTCGGCGTCGCGCAGCCGTTCCGTGACGCGCTCGGCGTAGCGGTCCAGGTTGCGCTGGGCGAGGGCGCCGGCCATCTGGCGTTTGTTGCCGAAGAAACGGTAGACCGAGCCGATCGGGACGCCGGCGCGCTCGGCGACCGCACGGGTGCTGAGGTCGTCGTAGCCCACCTCGTCCAAGAGGTCGGCGCAGGCGTCGAGGATCCTGGTCAGCCGTTCGGCGCTGCGGCGCTGGACCGGCGCACGGCGAAGCGTGGGATGGGGCACGGGCTTCATGATGCCTCTCCGCGGCGATCGGGTGAACCACACCCCGGAGTACGCGCCGCGAGAGGCGCACGCTCAGGGCTGGTCCGCTCCCTGCGGCCGCTCCCCCGCGCCCTCGGTGCCGGCCTGCCCTCCGGGGCTCCCCGAGGCCGTGATGTCCGCCGTGGCCTGCACCGGCTCCCCGTCCACGGCCCACGCCCTGCCGTCGTCGGCGTACAGGCGCGCGGTGACCTCGTGGGTGCCGCGCGGGACGAGGGAGGCGGGCAGGCGGTACTCGGGGGTGCGCAGGACGGCGATCTCGCGGCCGTCGAGGTAGAGGCGGGCGACGCCGCGGCCGGGGGCGGCCCGCGACGGCGTGCCGGACGGGGAGAGGCGGAAGTCGCGCAGGGTGAGCCGCACGGCCCAGTCGGCGCCGTCGGGCTGCACCTCGATGCCGACCTCGGGGTCGGCGTCCTCCGCCATCTCGCGGTACGGCCCCGAGGACGGCGGGGGCGACTGGGGCTCCTGGGTATCACCGGCGCCGCAGCCCGCGGATCCGGTCAGCAGCAGGACACAGACGGCGAGCGCGGCGCCGCATCGGCGCGTCCACGACATGTCCGGGAGCCTAGAACACGGGTCCGACACCTCGAATCCCCCTGAAGTCTGGTTCCGGTCGGCCTCGTTGTCGTCCGGTGAGAGGAGGCGCGTGGTACCTGAGCGGCACACGGGGCGCCCTGCGGGGGCGACCCACGGGCAGACCGGGACGACCTGCGGGGCGGCCTGCGGGGCGGCCTGCGCCCGGCGCGCCGGCCCGGCTTCGCGCCGACCCCTTGCGTCGCCCGCGATCACAATCCTACGGTGATGCATAGGAATCGGCTTGGCAAGGGAGCAGCGATCATGGGCGCGGACGCGCGGAAGACCGCCGAAGGGCTGGCGTACCTGACGGGATTCGGCAACGAGCACAGCTCCGAGGCCGTCCCGGGGGCGCTGCCACAGGGCCGCAACTCACCCCAGCGCGCGCCGCTCGGGCTGTACGCGGAGCAGCTCAGCGGCACGGCCTTCACCGAGCCCCGGGCGCACAACCGGCGCTCGTGGCTGTACCGCATCCGCCCCTCGGCCGCGCACCCGGCGTTCACCCGGACGCGGAACGGCGCGCTGCGCACGGCCCCGTTCCACCAGACGGCGCCCGACCCGAACCGGCTGCGCTGGAACCCGCTGCCCGCCCCGGAGCCTGGCACGGACTTCCTGGCCGGCCTGTGGACCCTCGGCGGCAACGGCGACGTGGCGGAGCGCACCGGCATGGCCGTGCACCTGTACCACGCGAACGCCTCGATGGAGCGGGTGTTCGGGAACGCGGACGGCGAGCTGCTGATCGTGCCGGAGCGCGGAGGGCTGCTGCTGCGCACCGAGTTCGGGCTGCTGCACGCCGGTCCGGGCGAGGTGGCGCTGATCCCGCGCGGGGTCCGCTTCCGCGTCGAACTGCTCGACGCGACGGCCCGCGGCTACGTCTGCGAGAACTACGGCGCCTTCTTCCGCCTCCCCGACCTCGGCCCGATCGGCGCGAACGGCCTCGCCAACCCGCGGGACTTCCGCGCGCCGGTGGCCGCGTACGAGGACGTCGAGGGACCGGTCGAGGTGATCAACAAGTTCTGCGGCAACCTCTGGTCGGCCACCTACGACCACTCGCCCCTCGACGTCGTCGCCTGGCACGGAAACCATGTGCCCTACGTCTACGACCTGCGCAGTTTCAATGTGCTGGGCACCATTTCGTACGACCACCCGGATCCGTCGATCTTCACGGTGCTGACGTCCCCGTCGGACGCGCCCGGTCTGGCCAACGCCGACTTCGTGGTCTTCGCGCCGCGCTGGCTGGTGGGCGAGGACACCTTCCGGCCGCCGTACTTCCACCGCAACGTGATGAGCGAGTACATGGGCCTGATCGAGGGCGCCTACGACGCGAAGGCGGAGGGCTTCGTGCCGGGCGGCGGCTCGCTGCACAACATGATGTCGGCGCACGGACCCGACCGGGAGACGTTCGACCGGGCGAGCGCCGCGGAGCTGCGTCCGCAGAAGGTGGACGACGGGCTGGCGTTCATGTTCGAGACCCGCCGGCCGGTGACCCTGACGCCGCAGGCGGCCGGTGCGGAGCACCTGCAGTCGCGCTACGACGACGTGTGGCTCGGCCTGGAGCGGCACTTCCGCCCCTTGCACTGAAACATCCCCTGCCGGTACGGATGGCCCCGTGACCTCCTTCGCCCCGGACTCGATCGTCCTGAACCGCAAGCTGCCGCTCTGGTACCAGGTGTCGCAGTCGCTGCGCGCCTCGATACTCGGACGCTCGCCCAGGGACCCGCTGCGCCTGCCCACCGAGGAACAGCTCGCCGGCCACTACGGCGTGTCCGTGCTGACGATGCGGCAGGCGCTGAAGGAGCTGGAGGACGAGGGGCTCATCACCCGGCACCGGCGGCGCGGCACGTTCATCGAGCCGGACGCCCTGCGGGGCGCGCCGGTACGGCTGCTCGGCTCGGTGGACGCGATCGTCGCCCAGCAGTCCGGCATGACGACGAAGCTGCTGGGCCACGGCCGGACGCCGGTGCCGGCCGAACTGGCCGACACCTTCCCCGATCTGGCCGAGGTGGCCAGGTACCACCGGCTGCGCAGCGACGAGAAGACCGGCGAGCCGACCAACCACGCCGTCAACTACGTCCGCCCGGAACTGGCGGCCCGCATCGACCTGGACGACCTGGCGCGCTGGCCGATGACCAAGGTGCTGCGGGACGTGGTGGGCGCGGACATCAGCCGCATCACGGACACGGTGGAGGCCCGCCTCGCGGACCCGGAGACGGCCCGCCTCCTCCAGGTCCCGCTGCTGAGCCCGATCCTGCACTACACGGGCGTCACCCACGACAGCACGGGCCGCGCCCTGGACGTGGCCGTCATCCACTACCGCGGCGACCGCTTCTCCTTCACGGTCACCCTCGACGCGTAGGTCTGCGGCGGCCGGCGGGACCGGCGGATCGCGGGACCGGCGGATCGCGGGACCGGCGGATCGCGGGACCGGCGGATCGCGGGGCGCACCGCCCGCGCCGCCCGCCGCCCCGCCCGCCGGCAGGCCGCCCGTCGTACGATGCCGGGCGTGACGCACGACGATGCTCCGCTGCTCGCGGACCTCATGCCGTGGTCCGTCGCACCGCCGCGGCTCGGCCGGGGGTGGCCGGCGGCGCCCGACCCGGGCTCGCTGAAGGCGCGGTGGGAGGCGCTGATCAAGGCCGAGGGGCCGGACCGGGAGGCGCTGTTCGAACCGTCGCGGGCGCGCACCCTGCACACGGCGGTCGGCCGGCTGCCGGGCGGGGGCGGCGGCACGGAGAAGCTGGCGCGGGCCTCGGGCCCCTGCGCGGAGCCGGTCCGGGTGCTGTACGCGCCCTTCGACGAGCAGTGGCTGATTCCCGACCACCGTCTGATCGACGCGGCCCGCCCCGAGCTGTGGCGGGCGGCCGACGAGCACCAGATCTTCGCCGTCGAGGCGCCCGGCCCCGGCGGTCCCCGTCTGCTGGCCACCTCCCGCGTCCCGCTGCTGCGCCCCGGCCGCGTCCGCCCGCTCTACCGTCGCCCCGGCGCCGCCGAGCCCAACCTCGCCCCCGGCCTCCTGGACCACCTCGCCGCCCGCCTCGGTCACGCCCCCGACCCGGTGGACGTGCTCGCCTGGACCCTCGCCGTCGTGCGCCCGGACCTCTCCGTGCCCCTCACCGACGACCCGGACCTCTGGGCGGAGGGCGTGCGCACGGGCCGCCGGATGCTGTGGCTGATGCGCCGCGACGGCGAGCGCCCCAAGCTGCCCGGCGGGCGCCGCCCCTACGTCCGCGCCCCGCTCCCGCCCCGCCCGCTCGCCCTGCGCTACGACCGCGAGGAGGAGGCCCTGTACGTCGACGAGGGCCGCATATCCCCGGTGCCGCCCGAGGCGTGGGACTTCGAAGCGGGCGGGGCGAGGGTGCTGGAGCAGTGGTTCGCGGCGCGCACCGCCGAGGCCGGGCCCGGCACGCTGCGGGCCGTCCGCCCGGCGACCTGGCCGCAGTCGTGGACGTCGGAACTGCTGGAGCTGATCACGGTCCTGGCCCTGCTGTCCGAAGTACGGCCGCCGGAGCCCGGGTCGGCGGTCACCGCGGCGGACCTGCGTGCGGCGGGCGTCCTGCCGGCGCCGCCCTCCGCGCGCCGGCCGGCGTCGGTGCTGGACCACCGCGAGGAGGGCCCGGAGGGCCAGTTCGCGCTGCTGTGAGCGGCGCTGCCATCATCCGGTGCCATGGAACGCCAGCCGCCGCCCCTCGCGGGCATCACCGTCGTCGCCGTCGAACAGGCCGTCGCCGCCCCCTTCGCGACCCGTCAGCTCGCCGACCTCGGCGCCCGGGTGGTCAAGGTGGAGCGGGTGGACGGCGGCGATTTCGCCCGCGGCTACGACACCGCCGCGCGGGGACTGGCCTCGCACTTCGTGTGGTGCAACCGCGGCAAGGAATCGGTCGCGCTGGACCTGAAGGACCCGCGTGGCCTGGAGGCCGTGCGGCGGCTGGTCGCCGGTGCGGACGTGTTCGTGCAGAACCTCGCCCAGGGCGCCGCCGCCCGGCTCGGCCTGGACGCCGCCACGCTGTGCGCCGCGCACCCCCGCCTGATCGCCGTGGACATCTCGGGCTACGGGTCGTCGGGTCCGTACGCGGACAAGCGGGCGTACGACATGCTCGTGCAGTGCGAGGCGGGGCTGGTGTCGGTGACCGGCACGCCGGACCGGCCGGTCAAGGCGGGTATCCCGGCGGCTGACATCGCGGCGGCCATGTACGCCTTCTCGGGCGTGCTGGCGGCGCTGGTGCGGCGCGGCGTCACGGGCCGGGGCGGTCCGGTGGAGGTGTCGATGCTGGAGGCGCTCGCGGAGTGGATGGGGCATCCGCTGCACCACGCCCTGCACGGAGGCACGCCCCCGGCGCGCACCGGTCTCGCGCACGCCGTCATCGCCCCGTACGACGCCTATCCGACGGCGGACGGGGGACGGGTGCTGCTGTCGGTGCAGAACGACCGCGAGTGGCGACGGCTCGCCGAACGGGTGCTGGAAGAACCGGGGTTGGGGGCGGATCCGGCGTTCGCGACCAACGCGGCGCGGGTGGCGAACCGGGAGCGCACGGACGCACGGGTCGCGCGGGCGCTGAGCGCGCTGGACACCGACGAGGCGCTGGCCCGGCTGGAGGGCGCGGGCATCGCGTGCGCCCGGCTGCGGGACGTGCGGGAGCTGGCCGGGCATCCGCAGCTGGCGGCCCGGGGACGGTGGCGGGAGGTGGGTTCGCCGGCCGGGCCGCTGAAGACGCTGCTGCCGCCCATCACGCTGCCGGGTGGGGACGAGGCGGGGATGGGGGACGTACCCGCGCTCGGGCAGCACACCGATGCGGTGCTGCGTGCCGTGGGGATGACGGACGAGGAGATCGCAGCGTTGCGCCGGGACGGTGTGGCCGCCTGAGCACGGTTCCCGAAGCGGCCCTCGGGGAGGGCCGGACGCCGGTCAGTGGCCGCCGAAGAGGGTGCGGCGCAGCCGGCGCAGCGGAGCGAAGAGCGACACACGGCTCACTCGCGCACCCCTGGCGCTGGGAGTGTGCGCGGGCTCTCGCGCGGTCAGTTCACGCATCAGCGAGGTCGCCTCGGCCGCCTCCCGCTGCGGGACCGCCGGCCCCGCGAGCACCGAGAGATGGCGGTCGAGGCGCGAACTGGTCGCGCTGCTCCCGCAGGTGATGGCAGGGACCCTCGCCCTGCTGCGCACTGTTATCTGTTCCATGTCACTCCCCACCCGTACGAGTCCACCCGGCCCGGGCAGGGTAACCCTATCGCCCCGCCGGGGCACTCGTGTATCGGCCTCACAGGAAACACGTTCCCCGTAAGGGTGTTGACGACGCCTCTTCGACTACTCTCCGAATCCGGCAGAATCCAGGGCGAGTTGGACATGGGGTCCGCTGGTGGGCCGCTCGGACCCGCCGGGCTCGACGGTCACGGCGAGTGACGTGGCGGCGGGGCCGAGGCCGGCGGCGACCAGGGGCGTGTCGCCGTCGAGGAGCCCGCGGGAGCGCGGTCGCTCCCGCGGACGCCGAGCGGGAGCCGGTGGACGCGCCCGCCGCGCGGTTCGCCGTGTCCGCGCAGGGTCACGGGACGCGTCCGGGGCGTACGAGTGCGCGGGAGCGGCCGTGTCCCCCGGAGGGGCGACGGGCAGCGCGAGCGTGCGCCTGCGGGCCGTCGGCGCGGTTTCTGCGGGGTGGCGCGCGCGGCGGCCATGACCCGATCGCGCAGGGCGGGCCGCGCCGGGGCGGCCGTGGACCGGGCCGGCCGCAGGGCGTCCTCGGACAGGGCGCGACCTCGGCGACGCGGCGGCGGCAGCGGGCCGGACGCCTCTCCGAGCGGTGGCGTCCGCCCCAGCGCGCCGGCCCCGCCGGTCGGCGGCCCCGGCGGCGGGGCCGGTCCGTCGCGCGGCCCGGTGGCGCGGCGTGCGTCGTGGTGGCCGTCGGCGCCGGACCGGTGTTCAGGGGGGCGGCATCCGCCTTCGGCTGAGCTACGTTGGGGAGGAAGGACGCGAATGGGGGCGCCCGTGTCCGTGCAACCGGGCAGTGAACGTGTGATCGCCGGCCGCTACCGTCTCCTCGCCCCGCTCGGCGAGGGCGGCATGGGGACCGTGTGGCGCGCCCGCGACGAGGTGCTGCACCGCGAGGTGGCCGTCAAGGAGGTGCGGGCCCCGGCCGGGCTGCCCGCCGCCGACGTGGAGCGGATGTACGCACGGCTGGAGCGCGAGGCCTGGGCGGCGGCGCGGATCACCAGCCGCAACGTGGTGACGGTGTACGACGTGGCCGCGGAGGAGGGCCGGCCGTGGATCGTGATGGAGCTGGTCCGCGGGATCTCCCTGGCCGAGCTGCTGGAGGCCGAGGGGCCGCTGACGCCCCGGCGGGCCGCGCACATCGGCGCCGAGGTGCTCGCCGCGCTGCGCGCCGCGCACGGAGCCGGGGTACTGCACCGGGACGTCAAGCCGGCCAACGTGCTGCTGTCCAACGACGGCCGGGTGGTGCTCACCGACTTCGGCATCGCCATGGTCGAGGGCAGCTCGGCGCTGACCATGACCGGCGAACTGATCGGCTCCCCCGAGTTCCTCGCGCCGGAGCGGGCGCTGGGCCGCAGGCCGGGGCCGGAGTCGGACCTGTGGTCGCTCGGGGTGCTGCTGTACGCGGCGGTGGAGGGCGGCACGCCGTTCCGGCAGGACACCCCGCTGAGCACGCTGCGGGCGATCGTGGACGAGGAGCTGCCGCCGCCGCGCCGGGCGGGGCCGCTGGCCACCGTGATCGCGGGGCTGCTGCGCAAGGACCCGGCCGAGCGCATCCCGGCGGAGCGGGCCGAGGAGGACCTGCGGCTGGTCGGCGCGGGCGGCACCCCGCGCGCGGACGCCCCGCCGACGACGCCGTACGCCCCGGCCGCTGCGACCCCGGCCGCGGAACCGCCGTCGACGGCGCCCACGCGACCTGTTCCGGCCCCCGCCCCGGCGACCGGGAGCACGGCCGTTCCACCACCGCGCGACCGCCGCGCCGTCCCCGTGCTGGTCGCGGGCGTCGCCGCCGTGGCGCTGGCGCTGGCCGGGCTGACGTACACGCTGCTGAACGACGGGGACGGCGACGGGACCGCGGGCGGCGGCACCGCCACGCCGTCGGCGCGGGTAAGCGCCCCGGCGAGCGCGACCGGGCGGGAGAGCGCCCCCGACGAGACGTCGGCCCCGAGCCCGCGCCCGAGTCGCAGCGCGCCGAGCGCCACCGCGCCGCCCCAGTCGGTGACGGTGACCGTCTCCGGGGAGCGCACCGCCTACTCCGGCCCCTGTCCGCCGCCGGGCGCCGAGGCGCCGGCGTTCACGGCCACGTTCACCGTGGGCCGGCTGCCGGCGGAGGTCGACTACCGCTGGGTGACGCGCGACGGCGAGGTGGCCGGCGGTGGCTGGAAGACGCTGTCCTTCTCGAAGGACGGCCCGCGTACGCGCCAGGACCGGGTGACCGTGACGGCGTACGCGGGCGGTGGGACGTACGAGAACGAGATCGGCGTGCAGGTGCGGTCACCCGTGGAGACGAGGTCGCGGACCGTGCCGTTCTCGGTGAGCTGCGCGACGGCGGCCGGGACCCCGACGGGCGGGACCTCGGCGTCGCCGTCGCCTTCCGTCAGCGACTGAACGGGTTCGTACGACTGGTGACGGGCGCTCAGGCCGCGTTGCGGAACACCGGCAGGTAGCCGCCGGACTGCCCGTTCGCGGTGGGGTGGTACGAGTCGCCGATGTTGAGCCAGTTGACGCTGTGCAGCCAGGAGCTGCCGGAGCAGATCTCGTGGCCGGTGAAGGTGGTGCGGACGTCGCCGAAGGTGAAGCCGTGGGCGGCGGCACGCCTGGCGATGGCGCTGTTCAGGTGGTCGGAGGCCTGGTTGATGGCCGCGCGCTTGGTCTCCGACAGGCCCAGGCAGCTGGTGCCGAGCTTGTAGAAGGTGGGGTAGCCGAGCACGACGACGCGGGCGGACGGCGCCCGGTTGCGGATCGCCGTGTACACGGAGTCGAGCTTGCCGGGCAGGGTCGTGTCGACGTACGCGCGGGCGGTGTTGATGCGGGAGATGCAGGCGCTGTCGGACTGCAGGACGCAGGTGGTCATGACGTCGGCGAAACCGGCGTCGTTGCCTCCGACGCTGAGGGAGACCAGACCGGTGCCGGCGCCGAGCGACGACAGCTGTCCGGCGAGAACTTCATCCGTACGAGCGCCCGAGCAGGCGGCGAAGGTGAACGACGAGGGTGAGTTGGCGGCGGCCCACAGGTAGGGGTACGCCTTCGTGCTGCGCTTGCAGTCACCGCTGGAGCTGATGTAGCTGCCGGCGCCGACTCCCGAGGAGTAGGAGTCGCCCAGCGCCACATAGCCGGTGGCGGCGGTCTCGGCCGCCTGCGCGGTCGCCGCGCCGCCGAGAGCGGCGCCTGCGGCCAGCAGCAACGAGCTGACGTATACGGCAATGCGGGAACGTCTCATGGAACCTCCCTATAACAGCAACTCCATCGGAACGTTGGTATCAACTACGCGTGTTGAATGGAAGTGTCCATGCCAAAAGTTTCCGGCCATACCTCCGTAGGTAGCCGGGCATTCGCCTGCACGTTCGCCTTGCGTTCGATTTCGTGTTCATGACAGATTTGTTGACAGGCGTTCAATTCCCTTGTCCCCACGGCGGAGATCGCCCACGCTGTACCGCAGCCCGGGGCGGCACGCGACGCCCCCGGCCGTGGGCTCGAATACGCGCTCACCCCCCACAGACGCGCGCCCTCACCCGGGCACGCGCCGCCAACAGGAGGACTCCCTCGTAATGGCACAACTGCGTAGCAACAAGCTCCGGTTCGCCACCCTGACCGGTGTGGCCACCGCCGCCCTGCTGGGCGGGCTCACCGCCCTGCCCGCCCAGGCCGCCCCGGCCCAGGGCACCGTCCTCGCGGCCGGCTCCCCCACCGCCGTCAAGGACAGCTACATCGTCACGCTGAAGAAGGACGCCGGCTTCAAGGCGTCCTCCAGCGAGGGCAAGAGCCTCATCAAGGAGTACGGCGGCGCGGTGAAGAAGACGTTCGGCGCGGCGCTGAACGGCTACACCGCCACCCTCTCCGCGGCCGAGGCGAAGAGACTCGCCGCCGACCCGGCCGTCGCCTCCGTCGAGCAGAACCAGCGCGTCCAGGCCGTCGCCACCCAGTCCAACGCCCCCTGGGGCCTGGACCGCATCGACCAGACCTCGCTGCCGCTGTCCGGCACCTACACCTACCCGGACACCGCGGGCAGCGGCGTGACCGTGTTCGTCATCGACACGGGCGTGCGCATCAGCCACTCGCAGCTCACCGGCCGCGCCGTCAACGGCTACGACGCCGTCGACGGGGACAGCGTCGCGCAGGACGGCAACGGTCACGGCACCCATGTGGCCACCACCGTCGCGGGCTCCACCTACGGCGTCGCCAAGAAGGCGAAGATCGTGGCGGTCCGCGTGCTGAACAACAGCGGCTCGGGCACCACCGCCGGCGTGATCGCGGGCATCGACTGGGTCACGGCCAACCACTCCGGGCCCTCGGTCGCCAACATGTCGCTCGGCGGCGGCGTGTCCACCACCCTGGACGCGGCCGTGCGGCGCTCGATAGCGAGCGGCGTCACCTACGCCGTCGCCGCGGGCAACAGCAACACCAGCGCCTCGTCGTCCTCCCCGGCCCGCGTCGCCGAGGCGATCACGGTCGGCGCCACCACCAGCACCGACGCCCGGGCGAGCTACTCCAACTACGGCTCCGCCCTGGACATCTTCGCGCCCGGCTCCTCCATCACGGCCGGCTGGCACACCGGCGACACCGCCACGAACACCATCTCCGGCACGTCGATGGCGACGCCGCACGTCGCCGGCGCCGCCGCCGTCTACCTGGCCGGCCACACCTCGGCCACCCCGGCCCAGGTCGCCTCGGCCCTGATCGCCGGCGCCACCACCGGCAAGGTGACCAGCCCCGGCACCGGTTCCCCGAACCGCCTGCTGAAGCTCGTCCCGTAGGACTCGCGCCGCGGACGCCGATGTGACGGAGGGTTCCCCGGAGGCCACGGCCGCCTCCGGGGAACCTTTCCGGCTCCGGGAACCTCCCGCGTCCGGGCAGCCGCTCGCCGATCTCCGTACCGACCCGCGGCGCACCTCGGAAACGGGGTGCACGCGGCGGCCGGGTGCCCGATCATGGCGGCATGTCCCCGAACCCACACGACGCACTGCCGATCCGGCTCAACGTCGACGACAGCGACTCGCCGTCCGATGTCGTCGACGCGCTGTTCCTCGGCCGTTTCGCGACGGGCGAGCAGCCGTACTCGCACGCGGCGAACATCGACCGCGTACGGTCCGGGGCGACGCTCCTGCCGCCGGACGCCCGGGTGCTGCGCGTCGCGCGCGACGACGACCGCAGCGCGACCCTCGCCGAGGGCGACGGCTGGACGCTGCTGGTGTCCCGCTGGAACCGCGGCGCGGACGTCACCGTGACCGCGACCAGCGCCGAACTCGCCAAGAGCGTCCTCGACCGGGCCACCGACGGCGCGGCCGACGAACCCGAACCGCAGCCGGAGAACGTCACCATGGGGTTCTGGTACGTCTCCCCGCGGCGCGGCCCGCACCGCACCACCCGGCAGATCTCCGCCGGCACCTGGGACGAGGTGCGGCCCAACTACACCGCGCCGGTGGCCGACGCGATGGACCGGCTGATGAAGACGACGCCGGAGGACATCGCGGGCAGGCTGCTGCTCCTGCACGGTCCGCCCGGCACCGGCAAGACCTCCGCGCTGCGCACGCTGGCCCGGTCCTGGCGGGACTGGTGCCAGGTGGACTGCGTGCTCGACCCGGAGCGCCTCTTCTCCGACGTCGGCTATCTGATGGACATCGCGATCGGCGAGGACGACTCCACGGGCAAGGGCCGCTGGCGGCTGCTGCTCCTGGAGGACTGCGACGAGCTGATCCGCGGCGAGGCCAAGCACACGGCCGGCCAGGCGCTGTCCCGGCTGCTCAACCTGACCGACGGCCTGCTCGGCCAGGGTCGCAACGTCCTGGTCGGCGTCACCACCAACGAGGACCTCGAACGCCTGCACCCGGCCGTGGTGCGGCCCGGCCGCTGCCTGGCCCGCATCGAGGTCGGCCCGCTGACCCGGCGGGAGGCCGTCGACTGGCTCGGCACCGAGGAGGGCGTCGGGCGGGACGGGGCGACCCTGGCGGAGCTGTTCGCGCTGCGCCGCGGCACGTCCCCGACGTCGCTGCCGGAGCCGCGGGGCGGGGCGGAGGCGGGGCTGTACCTGTAGGGCCGGGGCCGCCGCGATGACCGGGTCATCCGCCGGGGCCGGGTCGCCGCTGAAGGCCGGTCCGCCGGCAGGGCCCGGCGCGTCCAGGGTGCTTTCATGGACGTATGACCCTGTTCGTCGGCACCTCGGGCTGGCAGTACAAGGACTGGCGGGGCGTCCTCTACCCGGACGACCGGCCCACGCGGCTGTGGCTGGAGGAGTACGCGGGGCGGTTCGCGACGGTGGAGATCAACAACGCCTTCTACCGGCTGCCGTCGCGGGAGACCTTCGAGGCGTGGCGGGAGCGGGTGCCGCCGGACTTCGTGGTCGCGGTCAAGGCCAGCCGCTACCTCACGCACATCAAGCGGCTGCGGGAGCCCGAGGAGCCGGTGGAGCGGCTGATGAGCCACGCCGCCGGGCTCGCCGACCGCCTCGGCCCCGTCCTGCTCCAGCTGCCGCCCACGCTGCGCGCCGACCCCGCGCTGCTGGACGCGTGCCTCGCCTGCTTCCCGGCCGGAGCGCGGGTCGCGGTGGAGCCTCGCCACGCGTCGTGGTGGACGCCGGAGACCGAGGAGGTGCTGTGCTCCCGGGGCGCGGCGCTGTGCTGGGCGGACGTGCTGGCCCGTCCGGCGACTCCGCTGTGGCGCACGGCCGACTGGGGCTACGTCCGCTTCCACCAGGGCCGCGCCCGGCCGTGGCCGCACTACGGCGAGCGCTCGCTGCGCACCTGGGTCCGGCGGGTCGCCGAGGCGTTCCCCCGGGGGCGGGACGTCTACGCGTACTTCAACAACGACCCGGGCGGCGCGGCGGTGGGCGACGCGTCGACGTTCGCGTCCTTGGCGAGGAGGGCGGGCCTGACGGTGACCCGGACCCCGCGGGAACTGGTGGGGCAGCGGTAGCAGCCGCCCTCGTCGGCGACCGGTGCCCCTCGCCGTGGGCGGCGCGCGGCCCCTTCCGTACGGCGGCCGGCGCCTCGTCCCGCGTCGGCGCCCCCGCCCACTCCGCGCAGCCGACGCGCACCAGTCGCCGTAAGGCGCACACCACTCGTCGTAAAACGCACGGCGTCCCGTGCGACGGCCGGCGCCGTGTCACGTGACCACCCGGGCCGGCGCACCCCCGCTCGCCCGTGCCCCGCCGACACGCGCTACTCGCCGTAGGCGGCACGCAGTGCGTCCCGCACCGCGACCAGCGCCGCGTCCCGCGACAATCCGAGCCGGTGCGCCCGCTCCGCGTAGGCCTGCGCCGCCGTCGCCGCCTCCCGCTCGGCCGCCGAGCCCGCGGCGGCGACGAAGGTGCCGTTGCGTCCACGCGTCTCGATCACGCCGTCCGTCTCCAGCGCCCGGTACGCCTTGGCGACGGTGTTCACCGCGAGCCCCAGCGACTCGGCGAGCCCGCGCACCGTCGGCAGCCGGTGGCCGACCGGCAGCTCGCCCGACCGCGCCTGCGCGGAGATCTGCGCGCGCACCTGTTCGTACGGCGCCGCCGCGGCGCCCTCATCGATGTGGATCTTCAAGGTCACCGGCCGATTGTCCCGTACCCGACGGAAAATGAGAGGCGTCCGGCCCCTCCCCGGCGTAGCGTGCGCCCTCATGAGCATGATCGTCCGCGACATCCGTCCCGAGGCGCCGGCCGAGGCGGCGGCCTTCAGCGCGATCCGCCGGCTGGCCCTGCCCTTCATGCTGTCGACCCCGGACTCCGTGCTGCACCAGCTCGCGCACGCCCATCCGGACGCCCGGTTCCGGCAGCTCGTCGCCGAGGAGGACGGGGAGATCGTCGGCACCGCCCAGGTCGGCCTGGCCCACGACAGCCCGCTGCCCGGCCAGGGGTACCTCAATGTGTACGTCCACCCGGGGAGGCCGGGGCGCGGCGCCGGTTCGCTGCTGGTGCGCGCCGCCGAGGAGCACCTCGCCGGCGCCGGGGCGACCAGGCTGTTCGCGTGGGTGCCGGACGAGCCGGGCAACCGGGCGTTCGCCGAGCGGCACGGCTACCGTCCCGGGCGCTCGGCGCACTTCCTGCGGCTGGACCTGGCGCACGGGGCCCTGCCTCCGCTCCAGGATCCGCCGCCGGGCGTGGAGCTGCGCACGGCCGCCGACTACGCGGACGACCCGCGGCCCCTGTTCGAGCTGGACGCGGAGGCCACGGCGGACGAACCGAGCGACGTCGGCGCGGAGTTCACGGACTACGAGGCGTGGCTCGCGGAGACCTGGCGCCATCCGCTGCTCGACCTGGAACTCACCTCGGTCGCCGTCGCCGACGGCCGCCCCGTCGCCTTCAGCGTCGCCCACACCGACGGCCACGGCCGCTACGGCAGCGCCATGACCGGCACGGCCCGCGCCTTCCGCGGCCGGGGCCTGGCCAAGCTGGCCAAGAACGACTCGCTGCACCGGGCGCGCGCCGCCGGCTGCACGGAGGCGTTCACGGGGAACGACACGGGCAACGGGCCGATGCTCGCGATCAACGACTGGTTCGGTTACACCATCTGTGCGACGGAGGTGCGGTATGCCCGTGAACTCGGCCGAATCGGCCCGTGAGGTGGAGGTCGTCCTGCTCAAGGCGGGCCGGACGAAGATCCGTTACCCTGCCGAGCTGCTCCAGGACGACGGCAACCGCGTGGTCGTCCGCGCGCCCTTCGCGGGCACGGGCGTGCGCGACTTCGGCTTCGTGCGCTTCGAGCCGGGCGACGTCTTCACGGAGTACTACTGGCGGGACCGCTGGTACGCGGTCATGGAGGTCCGCGATCCCGGGGGCCGCCTGAAGGGCTGGTACTGCGACATCGCCCGCCCCGCGGTCCTCGCGGGCACGGAGCTGGTCGTGGAGGACCTCGACCTGGACCTGTGGCGCTCGCCCGACGGCACGGACGTGCGCCGCCTTGACGAGGACGAGTTCGCGGCGAGCGGCCTCACGGAGACGGACCCGGAGGCGGCCGAGGCCGCGGTGCGCGCCCTGGACGAACTGGAAGCCCTGGCCCGCGGCGGGGACTTCACGGCACTCCTCGCCTGAGCCCGTCCCCTCACCCGCACCACGCCCGCGTACCGCTCGTCGCCCACCGCCCTCCCCCAGCCGCACGTCACCGGCCGGCGACACGGCGTCACGCCCGGCGGGCCGGCCCACGTCGTCACCGCACGTCATGCCCCACGGAGTGACACCCGACACTGACATCCGAATCGTGACAACCGCCACTGACACCTCGGCAGTGATGAGGAAGTCTCGGCGAAAGGGTCTACCTCCGTGAGAACACGGAACACGGTAGGCACTGAAGGAGGCAGCCATGCGCCGAGTCACAGTGCCCAAGCCCCAGCGGAAGACGGACGCCCGCCGACTCCGCGAGGAGGCCGACGAGCGTCCCGCCGAGCGCCGCGAGATCCGCGAGGACATCGCGCGGACCTGGTGGCCCGACGGCTGAGAACCCGCCCCGGCGGCGGCTTTCTGAGCGCAGGCTCAGCCCTCCCTTAACGGCGCCATAAGGATCTCCCTCACCCGCCTCCAGCAGGCGGTTCCACGGTTTCTCCGGGCTAGTTTCGGATCGCCCCCACGGGATCCGACCGAAGAACCGTCACGAGGAGTTCCCTCATGCCCGCACGCCGCAAGGCCGCCGCCGTCGCCGCCCTCGGCATCGCCCCGCTCGCCCTCACCGCCCTGTCCGCCGCCCCCGCGTCGGCGCACGGCTCCATGGGCGACCCGGTCAGCCGCGTGTCGCAGTGCTTCGCCGAGGGCCCCGAGAGCCCCGACTCCGCGGCGTGCCGGGCGGCGGTGGCGGCGGGCGGCACCCAGGCTCTCTACGACTGGAACGGCGTCCGCATCGGCGACGCGGCCGGCCGGCACCGGGAGCTCATCCCGGACGGCAGGCTGTGCAGCGCGGACGACGAGGCGTTCAAGGGCCTCGACCTGCCCCGCGCCGACTGGCCCGCGACGTCCGTGAGCAGCGGCCCGTACACCTTCAAGTACCGGGTGACGGCCCCGCACCGCGGCACCTTCAAGGTCTACGTCACCAAGCCCGGCTACGACCCGTCGCAGCCCCTCGCCTGGGACGACCTGGATCTGGCCGCCCCGGTGGCGACGGTCACCGACCCTGCCGCGTCGGGCGGCTTCTACACGTTCTCCGGCACGCTTCCCGAGCGTACGGGGCAGCACCTGCTGTACGCGGTCTGGCAGCGTTCGGACAGCCCCGAGGCGTTCTACTCCTGCTCGGATGTCACGTTCGGCGGATCGAACACGGAAGCCGGCGGCGCCGACACCGACGAGGGCGGGACCGGGAGCGGCACCGGCACGGAGTCGGAGACGGAGAGCCCTTCCACCCCCGCCCAGGACGCCCCCGCCCCCGCCGCCTCCGCCCCCACCGACCAGCAGATCCGGGCCGGCGCCGGCAAGTCGACCGTGGAGAACCACGGCCACGGCGACGACGACCACCGCACCACCGCGGCCCCGGACGCCAACCGGCCCGTGGCGGCCGGTTCCCCGACGCGTCTGGCCGAGACCGGCGGCGACGCCGGCACCGGGTACCTGGCGGTGGGCGGCGCCGCGGCGCTGGCGCTCGGCGCGGCGGCGCTGTTCGCGTCGGTGCGGCGGCGCGGGCGGCACGGCCGCTGACCCAGGACTCCGGGGCCCGGCGGGCGGCTCAGGCCGGCCGGGCCCCGGCGGCCGACGGGGACGGCGGGCCCGTCACCAGACGGGCCGGACCGGCCCCCCGGGCGCCATCCGCGCCAGCCGCTCCCCCAGCGCCCTCAGCTCCCCCTCCCCCAGCACCCCGGCCCACGCGCCCACGGCCTCCGCCGCCGCCTCCTCCGCGGCCCGCGTACAGGCCAGCCCTCGCTCGGTCAGCACGAGCATCCGGGCCCGCGCGTCTTCGGGGTGCGCCCGGCGTTCGACGTACCCCTTGCGCACCAGCTCGTCCACGAGCTGACTGGCGGCCTGCTTGGTGACCCCGAGGTGGGCGGCGACGTCGGTGACCGTCGCTCCGCCGGCGGCGATGCGGGCGAAGGCGAACCCGTGCGCGGGCCGCAGCCCTTCGAAGCCGCGGGCGGTCACCCCGTCGTGGATGCGCCGGGTCAGCTCGGCGGCGACGGCGAGCAGGGTGGCGGACAGGGCCATGGCTTCGGAGTTGCGCACGGACGCATTCAAGCACCCGTGTCTGGAGGATCCTTGACGAATTGGTCAAGAACCTTGACCATATAGTCAATCTACTTGACCATCTGCAAAAAAGGAGCCCCATGCCCGTCGTCCGCCCCTCCCAGGCCGTCGTCCACGAGATGCACGGCGCCCGCTTCGTCTCGTACGCCACCCCCCGCACCGGCAGCAGGGAACTGTGCGCCTGGCGCGGCGAGATCCCCGCCGGGACCAGGGCCCCCGTGCACACCGTCACGCGCGAGGAGATCCTGCACGTCCTCGACGGCGAACTCCTGGTCACCCTCGACGGCCGCACCGAGCGCGTCGCCGCCGGCGACACCCTGATCGTCACCCCGGGCACGGCCTTCGGCGTCGAGAACCCGACCGACCGCACCGCGACCACCTGGGTCACCACCACCCTCGGCCTGGAGGCCGAACTCGCCGACGGCACCCGGATCGCGCCGCCCTGGGCCCGGTGACCGCGCACCCGGACCGGGTGACCGCGCCGTTCCTCCGGGCCCCGTGGACCCTCACGCCGCCAGCGACCCCGGCATCACCGCACGCGGCCCGAACTTCGCCCGCACCCGGTCCGCGACCTCCTCCACGCGCCGCACCTTCTCGTCCACCGGGTCGAAGGTGAGCTGGTGGGAGGCGTGCTCGGCGGCGCCGAGGCCCTCCGCGCGCAGGACGAACGCGCGGACCCGGGCCCGCTGGAGGCCGAGCGCCTCGTACATGCCGTACGCCGTCCCCGTCAGCGCCGGCGAGTGGGCGGTGGGCTCGGCGAGGGTGCGGGTGCGGGTGGTGGAGGACCGGTCGGCGTAACGGACGGTGAGGGTCAGCGTGCGGCAGACCTGGTCCATGGCGCGCAGCCGGGCGCCCAGTTCCCCGGCGGCGGACAGCAGGGCGCGCCGGTGCCGGCCGGGGTCCAGTTCGTCGCGGTCGAAGGGGCGTTCGGCGGCCAGGGAGCGTGAGACGGCGTTGGGCACGACCCGGCCGCGATCGACGCCGTTCGCCTTCTCGCGCAGTTCGCGGCCGGCCCTCGCGCCGACCAGCCGCTGGAGCGTGGACAGCGGGGCGGCGGCGACCCGGCCGAGGGTGTCGAGGCCGTAGTCGCCCAAGGTGCGGGCGGTGGCGGCGCCGACGCCGGGCAGCACGGCGACGGGCTTGCCCGCGAGGAACTCCGCGATGGCGTCCGGGTCGTCGGGCACCGCGCGGGTCACCCCGGGCACGGCGTCCCGCAGGGCGACGCGGGCCAGCATCGGGCCGGGGCCGGCGCCGATCACGCAGTCGACCCCGTGGTGGGCGAGCGCACGGACCCGGATCACCGACGCCAGTTCCACGGCGTCGCGGCCGAAGTAGCGCTCGGCGCCGCCCAGATCGGCGAGCGCCCCGTCCGGCGGCAGGGCCTCGACGACCGGCGTGAACTCCTCCAGCAGGCCGAGCAGTCCCGGCAGGGCCGCCTCGTACATGGGCGGCAGCTGGAAACGTACGCAGAGAATGGTCATCCCGCACTCCCCGGGCTCTGGTGCCACAACTTCCTTCCGCCCGCCGGTCCTTCGCCCGCGGGACGCAGATCGGCCCAGGGGTGCAGCTCGTACCCCGTGGGCATGCGGATCGCCCGGGACCGCCGGACCTCCATCGGGTCCCGCGCGGCGGAACCGGCCGGCGCGGGCAGCCCTTCGGAGCCGGCGAGCCGCCCGCGCGTGGGTCCCCCGCCGTCGTCGGGCACGGGGCCGGGTCCGGGCGTGCCGGCCAGCCGGGCCGCGACCCCTTCCAGGCCCTCCTCCCGGCGTACGTCGAGCAGTTCGGCGAGGTTCCAGGCGGCGGCGCCCACGACGCTGAGGCTGCGCGGGCCACGCCGCTGCACCACTCCGCGCACCAGCAGCAGCCAGGAGTGGAAGACGGTGTGGGCGCAGGCCTCGTGGGAGTCGTCGAAGAAGGCGAGGTCGACCAGGCCGGTGCCGTCGTCCAGGGTGGAGAAGACGACCCGTTTGCCGGACCGGATCGGCGGCGTCTGGGTGGCCGCCTTCGCGCCCGCGACCAGCACCGTCTCCCCGTGCCGGGCGTCGCGCAGCCGACGCGCCGACAGCACGCCCAGCTCGTCGAGGAAGGCGCGGTGGTCGTCCATCAGATGGCGCGAGGCGTCCATGGAGAGCACGCCCAGCTCGGCGCTGAGCCGTTCCGCCGGGGTCAGGTCGGGCAGCCCCGCCGCGGCGGTCCTGCGTCCGCCGGCGAGGGGCAGTTGGCCGCCGCCCGCGCCCCGGGCGCCCCGGTGCAGCTCGGTCAGGTGCAGTTGCAGGTCGCGCCGGTTGGCGCCGAACGCGTCCAGCGCGCCGACCTGGGCGAGCCGCTGCGCCAGCGGGCGGCTGGGCCGGGCCCGTTCCCAGAAGTCGAGCAGCGAGGCGTACGGCTGTCCGGCGGCGATCCGCGCCGCCTCGGCCTCGCTGATGTTGTGCACGTCCGAGAGCGCGAGCCGCACCCCCCAGACGGCCCCGGAACCCCGTGAGCCGGAACCCTGCGAACCAGAACCCTGCGAACCAGAACCCTGCGAGCCGGAATCCCGCGAATCGGAATCCCTTGAATCAGACACCAGTTCGATCCGATGAGCGACCCCCGACTTGTTCACGTCCAGCGGCAGGACCGGCACCCCGCGCCGGCGCGCGTCCGCCAGCAGCAGCCGCTTGGGGTACATGCCGGGGTCGTGGGTGAGCAGCCCCGCGTAGAAGGCGGCCGGGTGATGGGCCTTCAGCCACGCCGACTGGTAGGTCGGCACAGCGAACGCGACGGCGTGCGCCTTGCAGAAGCCGTACGAACCGAAGGCCTCGACGATCTCCCAGGTGCGACGAATCGTTTCTGCATCGTATCCGCGCGCCGCCGCGTGCTGGGCGAACCAGACCTTGATCCGCCCCTGCGACTCCGGGTCGGACAGCCCGCGCCGCACCCGGTCCGCCTCGTCGCGTCCGCAGCCGGTCAGGATGTCGACGATCCGGATGATCTGCTCGTGGAAGACGACGACCCCGTACGTCTCCTTCAGCGCCTCCTCCAGATCCGGGTGCGGGTACCGCACCGGCGCCCGCCCGTGCCGGGCCTCGATGAACGGCCGCACCATGTCGGCGGCGACCGGCCCCGGCCGGAACAGCGAGATGTCGACCACCAGGTCGTGGAAGGTGCTCGGCTGGAGCCGCCCGACCAGGTCGCGCTGGCCCGGCGACTCGATCTGGAAGCAGCCCAGCGTCTCGGCGGAGCGGATCAGCCCGTACGTCGCCGGGTCGCCCTCCGGCACCGCGTCCAGGTCGACCCTCTCCCCCGCGGCCCGCTCCACCTCGGCGACCGCGTGCGCCATCGCCGACTGCATCCGCACGCCGAGCACGTCGAGCTTGAGCAGCCCGAGGTCCTCGACGTCGTCCTTGTCGAACTGCGCCATCGGCAGCCCCTCGCCGCTGGTCGGCACGACCGGCGTACGGGACAGCAGGGAAGCGTCGGACAGCAGTACGCCGCACGGGTGCATGGCGACCCCGCGCGGCAGGGCGTCGAGCGCCTCGACCAGCTCCCACAGCCTGCCGTACCTCTCCTTCTCCCCCGCGAGCCGCCGCAGCTCGGGCAGCTCCTCCAGGGCGGCGCGGGCGTCCCGGGCGCGGATGTGCGGGAAGGACTTGGCGATGCGGTCGATGTCGGCCGGGTCCATGGACAGGGCGGCCCCGACGTCCCGGATCGCGTGCCGCACCCGGTACGTCTCGGGCATCGCGACGGTGGCGACCCGTTCCGCGCCGAACCGGCCGATGATCGCCCGGTAGACCTCCAGCCGGCGCGCGGACTCCACGTCGATGTCGATGTCGGGCAGCACCATGCGGCGCTTGGACAGGAAGCGCTCCATCAGCAGCCCGTGCTCGACCGGATCGGCGTGCGCGATCCCCAGCAGGTGGTTGACGAGGGAGCCGGCGCCGGAACCGCGCGCGGCGACCCGGATGCCCATCCGCTTCACGTCGTCGACGACCTGGGCGACGGTCAGGAAGTACGAGGCGAAGCCGTGGTACTCGATGATCTCCAGTTCCCGGTGCATCCGCTCCCAGTACGCGCGCCGCCCGGCGTAGCCGCGCAGCACCATGCCCGCCGCCACGCGGGAGGCGAGCACGCGCTGCGCGGTGCGCCGCCCGGCGCCGACCAGGTGCGGTTCGGGGAAGTGCACGGCGCCGATGCCGAGGTCGTCCTCGGGGTCGACCAGGCACTCGGCGGCCGTCTCCCGGGTCTGTTCCAGCAGCCGGTGGGCGGTGTCCCGCCGGAACCCGGCGGCCTCCACCACCCGCTCGGCCGCGCGCAGCATGGCGACCGGGTCCTTCAGCCAGGCCTCGCCGGAGTCCAGTCCTTTCGACGGGTCGATCGGCACCAGCCTGCGGGCGGCGTCCAGGACGTCGGCGACCGGCCCCTGACCGGGGTCGGCGTAGCGCACGGCGTTGGCGAGCACGGGCCGCACCCGCTGCTCGGCCGCGAAGCCGACGGTACGGGCGGCCAGCCGCAGGGAGCCGGGTCCGGTCCCGGTGCGCCCGTGCCAGACGGCCTCCAGCCGCAGGGCGTCGCCGTACCGCTCCCGCCAGGGCCCCAGCAGCCGCGCGGCCCGGTCCGGCCGTCCCGCGGCGAGCGCCCGGCCGACGTCGGAGTCGGGCCCGAGCAGTACGGTCAGCCCGTCCCCGTGGTTGGCGGACCGCGGCACCAGGGGCGGCCCCTCGGGGCCGGCGTGGGCCGCGCTCACCAGGCGGCACAGGTCGGCCCAGCCGCGAGCGCCGTCCCGCGCGAGGAAGGTCGCCCTCGGTGTCGACTCGTCGACGAAGACCCCGCCCCGCACCGGCGCCCGACGCCGTGCCCTCTCCCGGGCGCTCTCGCTCTCCTCCACGGCCAGCTCGGCCCCGAACACCGGCCGCACCCCCGCCCCGGCGCAGGCCTTGGCGAACCGCACGGCCCCGGCGACCGTGTCCCGGTCGGTGAGGGCGAGGGCGTCCATCCCCCGCTCGGCGGCGCGCTCGGCCAGCCGCTCCGGGTGCGAGGCCCCGTACCGCAGGGAGAACCCAGAGAGGGTGTGCAGATGCGTGAAACCCGGCACACACACCTCCTCGAACATCAGTTCCCAATCGCCCCACCCCCACCATAGACCAATTCTCGAACATTCGTACGACACCCTTCACCCCCCGCCCCACCTGCGCAAACGCGTCACCGAACGGCAGGAAAGCCACCCATCGACCCCAAACCGCCCCGCCGGACGGCGCCCCCCGGGGACGCCCCCGGCCGGTGCCCGCCCCGCCGGCCGGCACCCCCCGACGGCACCCCCGGCCGGTGCCCGCCCTGCCGGCCGGCACCCCCCGGACGGCACTCCCCGGCCGGCGCTGCCCCGCCGGACGGCACACGCGCCGCCGCCCGCGCAAACGCAGGAGTCCCGCCCCCCATACGCAGGGGACGGGACTCCGTCGGAGCGGGCGGTCCGGTCAGCCGATCCCGGTCCCGGTCGCCGACAGCGCCTCGGTCACCGGCTGGAAGAAGGTCTCCCCGCCGGAGGAGCAGTCACCGCTGCCGCCCGACGTCAGCCCGATCGCACTGCTGCCCGAGAAGAGCGAGCCCCCGCTGTCGCCGGGCTCCGCGCACACGTCGGTCTGGATGAGGCCGTTCACGATGTCGCCGTTGCCGTAGTTCACGGTGGCGTCCAGGCCCGTGACGGTCCCGGAGTGCACCTGCGTGGTCGAGCCGCTGCGGGTGACCGGCATGCCGACCGTGGCCTGCGCCGCGCCGGTGATCCGCTGCACGGACCCGTCGTAGAGGTTCACCTCGCTCGGGTGCTCGACGCCTGCGGTGTACTTCACCAGCCCGTAGTCGTCGCCGGGGAAGCTGGAGACCTCGTTCTCCCCGATCACGTTCCCGGACGAGTCCGACCAGGTGGTGATCCCCTCGGTGCAGTGACCCGCCGTCAGGAAGTACGGCTCCCCGCCCTTGACGACGTTGAAGCCGAGCGAGCAGCGGCCGCCGCCGCCCGTGATCGCGTCGCCGCCGGCCACGAAGGGCGTGAACCTCCCCTCGGTCCGCCGGAGCTCCACCGTGCCGTCGAGTCCCTCGGCGACCTCGGTCAGCTTCTTCCACTCGGCCGCGGAGACGGTGCGGTCGGCGGTGACGACGACCTTGTTGGCCGTCGGGTCGGTCACCCAGGAGGTGCCCGGGATGCTCGCGTCCCGCCGCAGCGCGCCGCGGGCGCTCCGCAGTTCGGCGAGCGAGTTGTCGACGATCCTGGCCCGGGCGCCGGCCTCGCGCACGATCTCGGCGGCGGCGCCGTCGAGCACGTTCACCACGAGGCGCTCGGCGTCCGCGTCGTAGTAGGTCCCGGCGGCGTCCGCGCCGAGGTCACGGCCGAGCGTCGTGGCCAGATCCGTGGCCTCCACGGCCGAAAGGGTCTTGAGCGCGGGTGCGTCCGGGGTCTCACTGGCGTTCGCACTCTGGAAGGTGACTCCCGCGGCGACCAGTGCGGCGATGCCCGCACCCGCCACGGCGGCCCGCCGCCGGGGTATGCGTCGGTGCTTCAACTCACGTCCTCCTGTGGGGGGACGGCCCGGAGGTTGTGGGGACCTGACGGGCCGGAAGGCGTATGAACTGGGCGCCCACTATTCCGATCCCCGCGGGGAGCACACAAGGCCGACTTCAGGACGGGCCCCCGGCAACGCCCGCACGCCCTCTATGTCGCGACTGCCTTGACCGTCCACGGTCACGCCGTGCGAATTCACCCGCAAACTTCTCAGCAAACACTACGGGCGAGTAACCCGTCTCGCCCTGTGAGGTCTAGACCTGTCTTGAAATCACCCATGGGGTGGCCGAATCGTTCAACCGCGTGGACCGGCGCGGACACGACGAAGCCCCCGCACGCAGGGAGCGTGCGGGGGGGGCGGAAGCCGTCGGAAGCCGCGACGAGGACCGCGGCAGCGAGCGACTAGAGGACGGTGACGCCGTAGGCGCTCAGGGCCTCGGTGACCGGCTGGAAGAAGGTCGTGCCGCCGGAGGAGCAGTTGCCGCTGCCGCCGGAGGTCAGACCGTAGGCGGTGCCGTTGCTGCCGTAGAGCGGGCCGCCGGAGTCGCCGGGCTCGGCGCAGACCGTGGTCTGGATCAGGCCGTAGACGACGTCGCCGCCACCGTAGTTGACCGTCGCGTTGAGGGCGGTGACCCGGCCGCTGTGGGTGCCGGTCGTGGAACCGTCACGGATGACGGTGGTGCCCACGGCCGGGGTGGCCGCACGGGTGATGTCCACGCCGTTGGCGGTGCCGGGCTTGCTGATCGACGTGTTGCTGTACCGGACGAGGCCGTAGTCGTTGCCCGGGAAGCTGGAGCCGGCGGTCGGGCCCAGCACGGTGGTGCGGCTCGAGTTGGCGTACCAGGTGCCCGCGCCCTGGGTGCAGTGGCCGGCCGTGAGGAAGTACACGGTGCCCGCGCTGTTGCGGACGTTGAAGCCGAGGGAGCAGCGACCGCTGCCCGAGTAGATGGCGTCGCCGCCCTGGATCAGCTTGGTGAACTTGCCGGGCGTGCGCTTGATCGTGAGCGCGTCGGCGTTGGCGCCGGCCTGCTTCCTGATCTTCGCGATCTCGGCCTGGGAGACCGTGCTGTCGACGGTCACGACCACGCGGTCGGTCTTGCTGTCGACGGCCCAGGCGGTGCCCGGGACGTCCGCGGCCAGCACCGAGCTGCTGGCGCTCTTCAGCTCGGCGGCGCTGAACGTCGCGGGGTCGGACGCGTTGGCGCTGGGGACCGCTATCGCTGCGGCGGCCACGAGTCCGGTGGACACGGCGATCAGCCGGGACCGTCTCGAAATGCCGCTGCGGGGGGTGGTGCGCTTGATCCTCACTTCTCGTTCCTCCACATGGGAAGTCGGGGGCCCGCGTGGGGTCGGGGCCCGTGAGGCGCAGTCAGGCGGCACGGCCGTCGTCCGGATTTCGGACTCGCCGTGCCCCTGACAAGCGCTGAGGGGGAGTATTCGGCTGCACGGCGGAGGGACGCAAGGGTTCCTTTCGGCCGTACGCCTTTGAACGAGCTATGGAAAGCGGGCTTCCCGGGGGCGTCCGTCGCGGGTACCGGAAGGGTCAACTCCCCTGCCCCCGGGCGAGATCGACGACCGGGTGGACCTCACGGGCCCACCCCGTCGCCGCTTTTCTCGCGTGGCCGGAATTCGCCCCTCCGGAAGGCGCCGGCCGACGGTTCAGCAGTTGCACCCGCAGTCGCAGCAGTCACAGCAGTCACAGCCCTTGCCGCAGCAGTCGCAGCACTGGCAGCAGCCCTCGCACCCGTCGCTGCAGTTGTGCGGGCACAGCCCGCGCTTGGGCTCCCCGGTCCACGGATCGTGGTACTCGCCGCAGCACATCTGGCAGGTGCAGGCGAGCCCCAGCCACACCGCGCACCCGGCGAGCAGCCCGCGCCGGCCGCGCCGCGGCGGCTCGGGAGGCAGCGGGCCCCCGGGGCCGCCCGGTCCGCCGGGAAAGCCGCCCGGCGCTCCACCGGGCGCGCCGGGCGGAGCGTACGGATGGGACAGTCCGGGCACGGGCGGAGCCGGGACCGCGCCGGCGCCGTGGCCGTGCCGGCAGGACGTCGTCTTGAACGCCCGGTCCACCGAGGCGGCCAGCTCGTGCGCCAGCAGCCGGTGCGCCAGCCGTCCGTCCGTGAACTCCACCTCGCGCAGCGCCAGCCGGATGCCGTGCACGGCGTCGTCGGCGAGCCGCCGGGCCTCGGCCAGGGACGTGCCCGTGGCCGTCAGCGGGTTCCAGGCGCCGGACGCGGCGTCGGCCTCCCGGTCCTCCACGGCGTCCAGGAGGTGCGCCAGCCGTCCGAAGAGCCGGCCCGCCTCGGCGAGCGGCTCGGCGTTGCCCGGCCGACCGGCCAGGACCGCGGTGTGCGCGAAGGCCGCCGCGGTCGCCGTCTCGGTGGGCTCGGTGACGGCGAGGATCGGGGTGCCGGGCCCGGCGAGCGCCTCCAGGCCGGACTGCCGGTCGACGGCGTCGAGAAGGACGGCGGTGTCGAACCCGACGGCCGATCCGCCGCGCGCGTCGGCGCGCCCCCAGCTGTCGGCGACCCGGCGCGCGGCGAGCGCCACCGGACGGCGGGCGAGCAGCCCGTCCCCGTCGGCGACGTGGTCGCGGACCTTGGCGGCGGCGAGCACCAGCGAGACGGCGGCGGCGAGCCGGGCGCCCTCACCCTGGGCGACGGACGCGGTGCGCATCCCGCGCAACGGGCACGGCCCCGCCGTACGCCGCGCCTCCCGCCCCGGACCGGACTGAGCCTCCGTCAGCACGGAGACGAGCAGTCCGTCGTAGTTGGTGACCACCCGGGCGAACTGTCCGTGGTCCCCGCCCAGGGCGAGGCACAGCCCGCACAAGTGGGCCATCCACTGCGCGCCGAGCTTCTCCCCCAGCCGATGACGGCACGGTCTGACGATTCCGAACACCTGGATCCCCCGTATCCCCCGTATACAACGCGGCGTGTGCGTTGCCGAACGGCCGCATCGTATAGGCAGATTTTCACACCACTTCGACCGCCCCGGTTCACCCGTACGCCCCGCCGATCACCCGTCCGGCACGAAGAATCATATTTCACTCACAGTCAGCAGCTGTGTGTGTCAACACCCTTGGGGTATCCGGGCTCTCGACGGATTCGTCGTGCACCAGTACCGTCACAAACCCCCCGCGCGGCGTCTAACCACTTGGCGCGCCGTCCGCATCATGGATGACGATAGGGATGCGGAAAGCAAGAAAGACCGCTGTGAGAGGAGGCGTCCATGGGATCGGTGCGCAAGGCGAGTGCGTGGCTCGGCCTCGTCGACGACAACGATGACGAGCGTTACTACGACGACGAGTACTCCGAGGAGACCGGGTCCGGGGACGCCTGGGTCACGGACCCGCGGGTGAAGGTGGCCACGGACACGGCCGAGGAGAAGGGCCGCCGGATCGGCACGGTCACCCCGGACAGCTTCCGGGACGCCCGTGCCATCGGCGAGCTGTTCCGGGACGGCGTCCCGGTCATCATGAACCTGACCGCGATGGAGGCCGCGGACGCCAAGCGCGTGGTGGACTTCGCGGCCGGTCTGATCTTCGGACTGCGCGGGTCGATCGACCGCGTGTCCAACCGCGTGTTCCTGCTGACCCCCGCCGACACGGAGATCATCAGCGGGGAGCCCGCCGCCCACCGGGCGGACGGCTTCTTCAACCAGAGCTGAGGCAGGGCCGCTCACCGGAAGGCGTCGAGTCCGGTGAGCGCCTTGCCCAGCACGAGCTGGTGCATTTCGACGGTGCCCTCGTAGGTGAGCACCGATTCCAGGTTGGTCGCGTGCCGCATGACGGGATATTCGAGCGAGATCCCGTTGGCGCCGAGGATGGTCCGGGCCGTACGGCAGATGTCGATGGCCTCCCGTACGTTGTTGAGCTTGCCGAAGCTGACCTGCTCGGGACGCAGGCGGCCGGCGTCCATCCGCCGCCCCAGATGGTGGGCGAGCAGAATCCCCTTGTGCAGTTCGACCGCCATGTCGGCGAGTTTGGCCTGGGTGAGCTGGAAGCCGCCGATGGGCCGCCCGAACTGCTCCCGTGAGCGCGCGTAGTCGAGCGCCGCCTCGAACGAGCTGCGCGCCGCGCCCATCGCGCCCCAGACGATCCCGTACCGGGCGTGCGACAGACAGCTGAGCGGTCCGCGCAGGCCGACGGCCCCGGGCAGCACGGCGTCACCGGGCAGCCGTACCCCGTCGAGCACCAGCTCGCTGGTGACCGAGGCGCGCAGGGACCACTTGTGCTTGATCTCGGGGGCGGAGAAGCCGGGGGCGTCGGTGGGCACGACGAAACCGCGGATGCCCTCCTCGGTCTGCGCCCAGACGACGGCGACCCCGGCGACGGAGCCGTTGGTGATCCACATCTTGCGCCCGTCGAGCACCCAGTCGCCGCCGTCGCGCCGCGCCCGGGTGCGCATCGCGGCGGGGTCGGAGCCGTGGTCGGGCTCGGTGAGCCCGAAGCAGCCGATGACCTCGCCGGCGGCCATCGGGGGCAGCCAGCGCCGCTTCTGCTCCTCGCTGCCGAACCGGTGGATCGCGTACATCGCGAGGGACCCCTGCACGGACACCAGGGACCGGATCCCGGAGTCTGCGGCCTCCAGCTCCAGACAGGCCAGCCCGTACTGCACGGCGCTCGCCCCGGCGCACCCGTAGCCGTCGAGCGACATCCCGAGCGCCCCGATGCCGCCCAGTTCCTTGGCCAGCTCACGGATCCCGGGCAGCTCCCCCTTCTCGTACCAGTCGGCGACGTACGGCAGTACCCGGTCCGCCGCCCAGGCGTGGACGGTGTCCCGGACGGCGAGGTCCTCGGGCTCGAGCAGATCGTCGATGCCGAGCGGGTCGGACGGATCGAACGCAGGCAACTTCGCGGACACGAGCACCCTCCGGCGGCTCAAAACTAGCGACGCTAGTTCACGGATTCGAGGCGACGTTACGACGCCCCGCCCCGCACGTCCACCTGCCACCCGTCAGGGCACGATCTCCGCCCCCGCGCCACCCGCGCTTCGGCTCCGCGCCACACCGTCCGCACCACCCGGCCGACGTGAACGTGCGGCCGGGGTGGGCTCGGGCAGCCGGGGTGTTCGACGGGTGACGCAGGCGGAGCGGCGGGAGCGGCG